>NC_009488.1:709017-1418034 GCF_000063545.1 Orientia tsutsugamushi str. Boryong | reverse complement strand
TATTTCAGATTTCATTTTTGTAACTGCATTTTTGCCTGATTCATCAAACTTGAAATTGTAAATATCTTCTATACAACTATTAACATCTGAGAACTCATCTGCCATATCAATATGTCCATCTCCTTCAGTGCGCATAATAAAAAAACATGCAAATTTGTGTATAAATGGTTTTATACATTCTATAAAACATTCAACCAAGTATTCTTCTTCAAATCGCTGTGTTAATTCTGTTTTTAAAATATCGATTGCGCCTGAAGTTATATTTTGTAGTGAAGATTGTGTTATATGTGACAAAACTTTTAAGCAAAAAATTCCTTTATACAGATTCTGAGTATCTGTTGTTAGCTTTGTTATATTATTTTTAATAGTCTTTTGTAATTTATTATCGTTAAAAAAGTTGGCAAAATTTGATGCTATAAGCTTTGGTTTATCAGACTGTGATTCTTGATTTATAAGCCATTCAGCCATTCTTTCGCTTACTTCTTCAACGCAACCATACTTTGTAAAATATTCCTTAAACAGTGGAGTTAATTTGGTTATTAATTTTTGTTTTACAAGTTGCTGATCATACGGCGTTAAGTACGCAATTGCATATTTTATATTAAAGTCTGATGTTTTTATGGTTTGAGTCATAATGAACAACTTTCGCTGGACATATTCCTGTTGTTCAATTTTAGCTTCTATATTTGTATGAGCATTTTCTATATACTCAAGGATAAAATTTGCCATATATCGTTACCTTATAGTTTAAAGTTTTTTTATATATATTATGAATAATTAAAAAACGCAACTAAAAAGTTAAGAAATGTTAAGATTAGGATCTGATTTATCACAAGTTCGATATAAGTAAAATAATGAGAAGTAGGAAGAATAAGAGTTACAGTGATAGATTTACAAAAAAATAAAAAAAGATAAAACTAAAGAAGAAATATAAATACGGATAGAATAACTCTAAAAAACAAGAAGAACTACTATGATTTCTATAGTTAAGTTTTTTTCCTAATAGAGAATTTCAGTAAGCATTTAAACAAAAGAAGTACAAAAATACATATGTTACGCCATACATAAGTATTAAAAGAGATATAACACTTATTCTTCTTAAGTTTTGCTGTATTTCTTATACCTAACTTATATTTAAACAGTTGTTTAACAGAGCAGTATTACAACTTAAGAAGCTCTTAAACGCCAGATTATTAGGATAATGGAAAGCATGAAAGGTATAATATAGAAGGCATACAAAAAACAGTCAATTATTAAGAATGGATATTATAAATGCATATTTGCTAGAAATATTAGAGCAGTAAATGTTAAATGCATAGTTCTAAATTAAGATTGTATTTAATGTAGTGTATTAAACGTTATAACAAAATATTTTTCTTTGCAGAACTGTTAGATTATACCTTTCATACTTTTCTTTATCCTAAGCTTGTGTCTTAATTCTATAGAGAAAAAAGATTTTGACTTAGTTAATACAGCGCTTGATTTTTATATTTTAGATATTATAGGTCGTTTTAAAGACGTGTTTGAACCTGATGTTTAAGTTAAGAGCAAATAAGATAAGTCCAGAACTTTTTCAATTAATATACTAAATTATCAAAGTCCTTTTATAACTCAGGATCAATTGTATATCTCATTTTGAAAGATATTTTGCTTTTTTCAGATGTAAATGACAATGCGATAATTTCGCATCAATGTGTAATATTATGAAAAAAAATTTCATAAATATAACAAAAAGTCATGTACTGATAAAAATCGAAATGATACTGTATACCTGATATTATCTGAGATTTAAGATTTAGATAATATTCTGATAGAGATTAAAACTTAAACCGCAAAATTTTCTTTTTAATCTCTAGGAAGCAATTTAACAACTTAAATAGCAGGAGAATTCTATGCCTATTGAAGACGAAGGTCAAAATAAAATCAATAAATTAACCGAAAAATTATCTACAGAAGGAATTAATAGCACAACAATAAAACAGGTAGATGCAGAATTGCAAAAACTATACTGTCAGCTGGAAAAATCTGGGCAAGTAAGCATAAAACTCATAGATTGGATACAATATTTTAGGCGAATCGTAAATAACTATGATAAAAAAAAGATAAATATAATAGCTTCTCTGAATGGAATAATTTTTTTATTTAGACAATACATAGCATCAACAAATATAAGGATTGAAACATTTAACATAGAATCACTAATAAATAATACTGTTATCAGAATGAGGAAAAATTTTGAAAATGAGAATATAAATCTAAATGTTCAAAATGATATAAAGACAGTTCTGATTGGAGATAGTTTTCGAATAAAAGCAGTAATAAGCCAGTTAATTGGTAGTGCTATTATAAATAGTAGTAAGCATAGCAAGATTACTATTAACATCAATCAGTATTCAGAAATATTACAATTTACAGTACAAAATATAGTACTAAGCCCTTCTAAAGAAAAATTAGAAAGAATAAATTCCGAACTAGAGAATTTGAATTTGGTAACATATCAAGAACTAGGAGAAGGATTAGCATTTATTAAACATCTTATACATCAGCTAAAAGGAAGGCTAAGAGCAAAAGAGGAAAATAATTACATAACTTTTGCATTTGAAGTTCCAATAACTAGTTTTAACTCTTCTTTTGGCGAATGTTATGAAAAAAAAATAAGTAACCAATGGATAGTACAAATCCCTTCAATGCTAATTACGTTGGTAAATGGAGAAAGGGAGAATATCGATGAATATATAGAGATAATAACAAAGTTAAGAAAAGCTAAGTATCAGGTCGAGGTAGCTGAATCATTGAAAGAATATTGTGTGAATCTGATACAGAATATCAAATATAGATTTAATATTGCAACTAGTGAAATTGTAAGGCTAGCAAGCGAGATCATGTTAAGTGATTCAAAAAATAAAGATAAGCTGAAAACAATATTAAATCGATCAGCAAATCTCCAAGAGTACTGTAACGATGTAGTTTACACGCTTAGAAGCGAAATTGAGAATGAAAATTTATGTTTAAAAAAATTTAGCATACAAAAGTTAGTAAAGGATGCTGTCAGGAGACTAGAAGACATTGCAAAAGAGAAAGATATAAAAATCAATTACAATTTTCAGTACAAAATGAAGGATATTGTGATTGGAAATAATGATCACTTACAAGCTATATTAAGTCAATTAATAGGAAGCGTCATTAGATTTAATCACAGCTACAAGGTTATAATTACAGTTCATTTGTTTACTGTAAAAAATTATATAAAAAGCGATAACATACTACAATTTAGAATACACGATAAAGGAAGCGGTATTTCAAAAGAAAAATTAGGGAATATAAAAGCTAAATTAGCTGATTTTGACTTGGTAAGAGACTGTCCGCTAATGCTTGAATCAGGATTATGGTTTGTAAATTACCTTATTAATCAACTTAATGGAGAAATGGAAATAGAGAGTGAAAAAGACAAGTTTACAACCATTACTTGCAATATTCCAGTACAACTTTTTTAATCAAATTAATTCGCTTCTTTTACAGTTTTTATCTGAGATTGAAGTATATAAAAAGTTTAATTTATTGTATAATTTATTAAAGATTATTTAGAGATGAAAAATGATAGACTTTTATAGCGAAAGCTTACTAAATAAGCTGTTTGAAACCAACGTAAGATTTAATACTGAAATTGATCTTGATAAAGTTGAAAAAGCTATATTTTATGCCCAAAAATATCATGGTCAGCAAAAGCGAGATACTGGAGAACTATACTACACACATCAATTAGAAGTAGCTTATATGGTATCAGACTACAGCTTTGAAACTGATACAATTATTACAGCAATACTACATGATACACTCGAAGACACAACACTAACCAAAGAAATAATAAGTCAAGAATTTGGTAATAATATTGCAGAACAGGTTTCAGACCTCACCAGAATTAAGGATAATCAAAAAATCAGTTCTGGAGAAATGATTCAAACATTTTATAGGCAAAATAAAATAGAACTATTATTAATTAAGCTTTTCGATCGATTCCATAATATTCAGACTGTATCAATAAAACCTTATGAAAAAAGACAAAAAATCGTCATTGAAACTCAGCAAGAATTTATACCTCTTGCTCAATACCTTAAACTACCAGAGATTGCCATAGAGCTAAATAAATACTGTGAGCTTTATGCTAGTTAGAATGCAAACTTTTTCTAACTAGCATACATAGCATTATATATTTGCAAAATGGAGCATTGCTGCTTGAAATACATATACTATCGTTCTGGATCATCAATTAATAATATATCACCTACAAAATCTCTAAATTGATCAATATCTAAAACACTAATGCTACTTTCACTGTGATGGATGCATTTGCTACTTTCATTGTGATTCATGCATTGTTGAGTAAAAAAATCATCTAATTGTTTCTGTAAATTTTCACTGTGACTATTGTATACAATAGCTAGGCTAGATTTGTAAGGTTTGAACCGTAGAGATACATAATAATACTTCTCTACTATTAATCTTAGTGTATTAAAAGTAAAACTTACTTGTGTATATAATACATTTTGTTTGCTTTGGTCTTCACAAAAGTATTCTAAGGATATAGGAAGATCATCTTGAGTACTACGTATAACCCTAATTGTTTCTGTTTCAGTATTACGAAGCTGCACAATTTTATCTTGAATGCATCGATATGTGCTGTTATTCCATCCAAGCAAGAACAAAATATTATAACCTCCATGGTTAAATATACAATTGTAAACTAATTTTGTTAGCTCAGCTAAATTATTGCTGTTAGGTAAGATTTGAATAGAATCACTAGTATCACTGATTCGCATAACCACCATATATATTTAAAATTGCATTACACTCCTGGTTTATAAATTACATTAGCTGAATTATCAAGCTGTGTTTGTTGTATAAGTATTAAAAAACTAATACACAAGCTCAAGTTTATACTGAACATTAAGAAGGCCATTCTTTAAGGCCTCAATGTCCTTAACATTGCTGCACCATTCTTGACGAAAGCTATTCCATTTTAAGCCATGAAGGCGAATGTAGCGCTTAGTGTTTTCATCTGGTTCAGAGGAAAATTTTAAAATCACAGCAGCTTTATTTTGCTGTTCCTTATCAAAAATATTTTTACCGATTGTAGTCCAATGATTCTGAACATTTGGATGTTGTGTTAAAGTTTCTTTTAGTGAAACAATTGCACCAAATAAAGTGTTTGTCTGTAAGTGATCAAGCTTAGCCTTAGCGACTAGTCCACCCATTTCGATAAGACGTCGAGTACGCATTTTACGTTCTTTGATTTTGAGGTTAACCTCATCCATGATTAGCTTAGCTTTTTTTGTTGGAGAGTAATTTTTTGCTGCATAAGATTTGCCATGTTAGTAATTCAGAAAGATAAAAAAATCAGGCAAGAATATATCAAAATAAAATTCCAGTAAAGAAAAAAACCGCACCTGCCAAACCAACATCAAATAATTATAGTCAAAAAAACGTGAATTCAGGTTAGAAGCTTCATTAAAGAATAAGCTTATACGCAATATGTAAACTTGAAAGTTTACTGCTAAAAAATGGGTGCCAATTAGCCGATTGAGTGTTAAAAAAAGCAGTTTGTACTGGCAAAATCAAAAAACTCATGCTAACCTGAAACTCAGGTGAGGATTGGAGTTGAAATGGCAATACAGTTTGCAAGGATTGAATTTTTAAGTAGAATCAAAGGAGGAGATAGTTGTCGTAAGGCAGCGTATAATGCAAGAACTATTGTTAAAAACGAGAAGACAAATGTAAGTTATAACTTCTCTTGTAAAAAAGATAACGTATATCATACAGTGCTGATACCAGCTTATGTAAATCAAAAATTCAAGAATGTCCAAACAATTAATGAATGAGGTTGAACAAACAGAAAAACGAAGAAACAGTCAGCTATTGAAGGATATCGTAATAGCACTGCCAGACGATAAGGAATTGAATTTAGAGCATAGAATAGAAATAACTCATCAAATAGTTGATGCAATGGGGGAATGGGTGCAAAATGGTCTTGGAGTACAGATAGACATTCATAAGCCTCATAGAGGAGATAAAAACTGGCATGCGCATATATTGGTTACTACAAGAAGATTTAGAGAAGATGGAACTGGTTTAGGAGATAAAGCAGTAAATTTAAACCCCAAATGCAGAACAGTTAATGGCAAAAAGTTTGTTATTCGAGATTCCGAGATGATTCATGAAAAAGTGAAGGAAATAATTAATGCATATTTTGCTAAATTAGGCTTATCAAATAGAGTTGATAAGATAAGTGCAGTACCGCAAGAGCATATTGGCCCTACTAGAATTAGGGGTTTAATTAATGAAGTTGCAAATGAAAATGAGTTACGTAAAGAGGCTAATTTAAAAATTATTAAGGATGTTGATGTAATAACGGATGCTATAACACATTACAAATCTATTTTTACTAAGCAGGATATTGAAAAAGCAGTAAAAGATATACCAGACCTAACAGAAAGGGGAATGTTAGTTCAGCAAGTGTTCAGTTCAAATAGAATACTAGAGTTATATCATGATGATGGTGAAAGTAGCAAATATTTTACTACAACTGATGTTAGAGACGAGGAAGTAAGAATAATAAGAATAGCTAATAAAATCAATAATCAAGTTTATTACAACGATATTTACAATCTTAAAAGTGATATAGAAGGTCTAGCAAATGTTAGTGAAGAACAGAAACAAGCTCTAAGGCATATTTTGCTTAGCACTAGTGGAGTTAGAGTACTAAGAGGAAGAGCTGGAACAGGTAAATCCACTGTTTTAGCAAAAGCATATAAAATTGCAACAAATCGTGGACAAAATGTTATTGGACTTGCTCCTACTCATAAAGCGGTATCAGAGCTGAGGAGCAAAGGTTATAAGGAAGTCTATACAGTAAAAGGATTTTTGTATAATCGAAAAAAAAAATTTTTATGCAAAATAGGTTAATAGTAGTAGATGAAGCTGGAATGGTTGCTACTAGAGAATATGCAGAGCTGTTTAGAGTAGTTAGAAACAATAATTGTCAACTGATACTTGCTGGAGATGAAAAGCAGTTAGCTTCAATAGAAAGAGGCGGAATGTTTGAGATGCTGAGTAATATTTTCAGTTCACATGTTTTAGTGAATATTCGAAGACAAAGTGAAAACTGGAGTAGAGAAGCAGCAACAAAGTTTGCTGAGAGTAATATTTTAAGCGGTATAACATTACTGAGACAAAATAAATGTATTAAGTTTGATAATACGTTGCAGGACTCAATGAGTAAGTTAAGATACAACTGGAGTCTAAGCAAGTTTAAGCTACATGAAAAATTGGTAATTACAGTACGTAATAAAGAGGTAGACATTCTTAATTCAAGTATTAGATCTTTGTTAAAAGCTAATGGCACGCTACAAGGCACAGAATATAGGCGTTCAATAGCTGGAAGGAAAGAGTCCTACATGGCTGGAGATCGAATTGTATTTCAAAAAAGCGATAAGGATTTACAAATACAAAATAGTGAATTTGCAACTTTAACTTCGGTTAATAAAAATGAATTTGTAGCTAAGACAGATGCAGGACAAGATGTGAGTTTTGACCCAAGCAAAATACAATTTAAACATGGTTATGCAAGTACTGTTTATAAGGCCCAGGGAGCTTCTATAAAAGATGTATACGTTTTACATAATGGAGTAAGTAATATAAGCAGCTCATACGTAGCTATGACAAGGCATATAGAGAAATTACAGCTATATTGCAATAAGGAAGCAACTAGAAGCATTAACAGCTTAATAAATCAGCTTAGCAGACCAAATGATAAATCAGCAAGCATAAACTTAAAAACTAATGAAGATTTAAATAAAGAAAATCCAACTATTTTAAGTAAAATTTGTGGTTGGTTTAAGTCTATAGTAACTGATGTAGGAGACAGATTTCATAAAAACGCTAAATATTATCAGTACGATAAAAAACCAGAGCAATTAGCTGACATTAAGATCGAACAACCTAATATAGTTAATGATATAAGAAAATCAGAAATAAGTCCAAATAATGAATTAAAGGCTACAAAGACCGCAAACGATATTTCAACTACAGAAAAAATCAACACAAAGCCTGAACAACAAAATCCAAGAATTAGTATTCGAAGGTAAAATGAGCTGCATAGAGCAGCTCAAGGGTAATAAAAATACGACTTTGCTAAGCAGAATGCGAAAGTCCTGAAACTTAGAGAGATTCGTTAACAGAAATACTATCTCAACAATCACTCAGCAAAAATATTATACCATTTAAACGGTAAAAATACAAATAAATTTAGCGAAGGTGAGGTTCTGTATGACTGATAAAATCAATAATTCAAACAATCATAATTTAATGGAAGAATTGAGAGACAGAATAGCTTCTCATGCAGAAACCATAGCATGTGATTTGCTTGGAGAGCCTAATAAACATTTATCAAGACGTGGAGAGACACGTTGGGGAGATAAAGGGAAAATTGTCGTCAATACTAGTGGCAAGCATGCTGGAAAATGGTATGACTTTAGTTCTGGCGAAGGTGGAGATTTATTTGACTTAGCCAGAAAAGAACGTGGCGGTGATTTTGTTAGAGCTAAGGAATATCTAACAAGCATAGTAGGAATGTCAACTTATAATGAGTCTTATCCTCGGCAGGTACATAAAGAAGCCACTCAAAATGAGCTAGCTAAAATTCGAAAAGTTCAATACTTTTATAATCAGTCTTCTCCATTATATTTTACTAATAATACTGAAGTTCAAATCGTAAAAAGATATCTTGAACAACATAGAGGAATTGATTGTTTTACAATGAATTCTGACTTGAGAGCAAGTGTAATTCTTGATAGAGAAACGAATGAAAATTATCCAGCATTTTCAGCATTTTCAAGAAATGCGAAAGGTAAAATTACTGGTGTACAAGTTGTATATTTGAATTCGCAAACGTGCGATAAGGCAGATATTTCAGTCCCTAGGAGGGCTTTTGGCAAAATTAGCGAATCGTTTGTTAGAATTACTCCATTGGCACCACATGATTCGCCTATAACAATTATAACAGAAGGCGTTGAAACAGCTTTAAGTCTAAAACAAGCAGGAATTAATGGAAAAATTATCGCTGCTATTGGCATACATAATTTCAAGAACTATCAACCATTTGAAGGAGAAAACATAATCATAGCGGCAGATAATGATGGACAAAATTCTATAACAATGAATACTGTTGATAAAGCGAAAAAAACACTCGAAAATAGTGGAGCAAAGGTGTTAAAAGTGATGCCAACACAAGAAGGTGATTTCAACGACCTATTACAAATTCATGGGGCTGAAGCTATTAGACAGATTATAATACCTGAAATTGCCAAACTTATTAAATTGAACGAAATACAAAATAAATCATCTGAAATACCTAATCAAAGTGACGTTAAAGAATTATATGCAAAATCTTTGCCCCTATACGACTATAACAAAAAGGAAAAAGCTAATGCGGAAGTAACAACAGTCAACAAATTTTTAGAAAATCATACAGAAATTTATAGTTCAAAAATCTTTGACAATCCTAATTTAAGAGCAAATATGGTTTTTGATGAAGAGACTCAAAAATCCTGGCCTGCACTCACTATTTTTGTTAAAAATGACAAAGATGAAATTACTGGAGCTAAGATATTAGCCTTGAATTCAAAAACATGTAATAAAGCGGATGCAGCTGAAAATTCTGTTGGTACAATTAGTGGATCATTTGTTGAAATTGCTCAACAAAATTCAGACTACTCTTCTATAACAATTCTTACAGAGAATATTGAAACTGCTCTAAGCATTAAACATGCTGGAGTCGAAGGAAAAATCTTATGTGCCATTGAAGCCCAAAATTTGCAAAACTATAATCCTGCCTCAAAAGAAAAGATCATTCTAGCAGTTAAAAATGACGTAAATACTGAAAAAGCTGAAAAAGTTCTAGAGGATAAGGAAGCAGTAGTCTGTACAGTCAAAAATGACTTCAATAATGTATTAAAAACTCAAGGATTATATGCTGTTAGAAATATTATCAGCCCTGAAATAAGAAAACTTAATGAAAAGAATAAATCCATACAAACTAATATACAACCAAGATTATGTCTGAAACACTAGGCAGAGTATGACGCAGCATTTTTTATAAAAAAAACTATAGGCTGAAAAATATGACAAAAAAATTAAAGCATGATTCATTGGCAAAGACAATCATGAGCGATCCAGTGGCTGCACAAGAATTTCTAGAGTATTATTTACCAAGTGATTTCAAGAGTTTAATAGATTTATCAAAAATAAAAGTAGAGCAAGAAAGTTATATAGAAGAATCGTTAAAAAAATATAGCGATATCGTCTATAAAGTTGCAACCAAAAAGCATGGCAATGCTTTTATTTATATATTAATTGAAGCTCAATCAACCGTTGATTATTGGACAGCTCTGCGGTTATGGAGATACACATTGTTATTGTGCGAAAGGCATAAGAAAGAAAAAACTAAATTACCATTAGTGTATAATTTAGTGATCTATAACGGCAAAGAAGTCTACAACGCACCTAGAAATTTGTGGGATTTATTTACCGATTCAATGATAGCTAAGCAATTAATGACCTCTGACTATCAATTAGTCGATTTGCAAAGTATGTCGAATGATGAAATTATTAGGAAAAAGCATATCGGAATGCTCGAATATATGCTAAAACACATTCATCAACGAGATATGTTAAAGCTTTGGCAAGAGTTTCTAATAAACTTCAAACATGTTTTAATACTTGATAAAGAAAAAGGTTATGTTTACCTAAGATCATTTTTATGGTATACTGATACTAAATTACTAGAGAATCAGCAACCAGAATTAGAGCAGATTCTGGCTAAGTATTTATCTGAAGAAGAAAAAGGTAATATTATGAGAACTATTGCTGCAAAATATATTGATGAAGGCATAGCTAAAGGCAGAGCTGAAGCTGCACAAGGGCTTGCAAGGAACTTATTAAAAGCTGGCTTTTCAGTTGAATTTATTGCTGAAAATACTGGGTTATCAAACGAAGAAGTGGTTAATTTAAAAGTTAGCATGGATAATTCTTGAATTAATAATTCACTAACTTAAGTTTTTTGAGCAATGTATATCCCCAAACATATGCTATATTTAAGTTTTGTAGCTTCATAGTTAGTTTTGTGATGTGAAAGTTACCAACAAGCTTTACATAACATGTAAGGTCTGGTAGATTCATAATTTCAGATGGCATAACTAAAAGCTTTTTACGCTCAACATTATTCATATTTACTCCATCTCTCATAGTATTTGATCCATATGACAAGTTCTCTTGAGTTTCAATAATTTCTTCCTCACCTAGTGTTAATGCTGATTTATAAGCTGTAACCTGATCGCTAACTCGAAAAATAAATTTACTATTAAACAAATCCAGCATAGAAGCGCATTCAGCAGAACCATATATTGCTTCTAATTGATGAATATTCTGCAATCCAGCAACAAAGCAACCTCCATACTTTCTACTTTCAGCTAAAGCAACTGGTAAAGACGAAACTTTTTGTAGAGCTGGAAGTTCATCAAGTATAAACCACATGTTTTTGTTATCATGATTAGGATTTCTACACATCAAAGCCTTGATAGCTATGCTTATCCAGGCTGAAATAAGTGGGCGTAAAGTAGCTCTTTGACTTGGGTTAGCTGTGATAAATAACCATCCAGTTTCAGCAGAATTACTAAACCATTCCTTGATGCTAAAATTACCTCCAGGCTTTAAATATTGTAGCGAAGTAATATTCTTTCCAAGAGTAGATTGAATTCCTGCAGAAGTTTCAGGCGCGCTTTCGCTTATAATGCCTGATACAGCGGTGTTTCTAAAAGCTTTTACAAATTGTCTATTATCAGAGTAAATGATTGTATGAATTAGTTTTATGATATCTTTGTCATCCTGATATAGCTTCAACGCTTCAGACAAGACTAATTCAGCATTTTTAGCAAAAAAGTCATCAATTTTAGATACAAAGTAACTCGTTTGCGATGAAAGAGAAGCAAACATTGCAATACTTATGGGAATATTATCAACCTTTACTGGCGCACTCATTGATACTTCATCCTTCAGCCAAACAGTAGATTTGGGGGCAAATAACAGCGTAAAAATAAATATCGATGGAAAAAACCATTCCCATAGCAAAGATGCCGATATTTCCTCTAAAAATAGCCCTAGTAGCAGCCCATATGCCACCAATAGTCAAGGCTAAGTGACCCACTGGAGTGAAGTATTCGCTATTTGAAGCAAAGACCTCTGCCTATGCCATTAAACACATGCCATAACAGATCTCCACCACCAAATGTGTATATTACGTAATCCATTAACTTTTCTCCTTCGCTATTAAATGCTGCTCTATTAATCTAGCCCTTTTATCTATTCGACTTGCATCGGTTTGTAGGCTAGTCCATTTTTCATTTGCAAAAAGTTGTACTCGATTCAATTCCTTCAAATATCTTTCTAAATGTTCATTCGAAACTTGCTTAGCACCTAGTGAAGTAACGGCTCTACGTATTTCGGTGATTACTTCCTTCAAATGCTGAACTAATGTATAGCTAGCTATTAATTCTGATGAGATCTCTAAAATTGTGACTCCAGAAATAGCTTCTAATGTGATATAATCATAAATTGGAAATATATCTCCAATCGAAGATAAAAAGGCTATCTCAGAGTTGCTATATTCAGAATTCTTATCAAACTTATTTTTTAGATCAGTCAATTTTTGCTTAGCTTTACCTGCATAAGACTGCTCTGGTGATATTGTGATATTTCGTTGTAGGCTTGGATGCAGGCAACTAACACTATCACAGCTGTAAATTGAAGCTGATTCTCCACCTTTTAAATGACTAATCCAACTTTTTTCATCCTGAGCTAAGGAGTCAAAAAAGTACACATTATTGTTTGTAACCACGATAGTGCCAGTCATAGACATGATTGAATCACGCATATTTGATGGTATTCCAACCTTTGCTGCTGCTTTAGTGAAGATGTTATAATCATCCAGCATAACTCTGAATCCTTATTTTGTGCTTGTCGCAGAGCTTGTTTTTGGGCTAAATCATTACGACATTTTTTACCAGCAGCAAAATAATCAAACCCGCTTTGTGACTGTATATCACGGCAAACAGCTTCTCTCATAGCCCAGTTCTTTGGTAAAGCTGTAGCAAATAATGCTTTTGTTAATTCACAATCTCCTTTGGCAAATTGATTCATCTCCATTGCTAGATTACGTAAGTCCTTGAGAGCGTTCTCAATCTGTGGAGCAAATGTTTTTAATCCTAATGAAAAAGCATAGACTTTAGCTTGAGAACCAATGTTTTTCATCAATTGAACTAATTCTTCTCCAGAAATAACAGAGAAGCTACCAAGATAGGCATCAATACTGCTACAGCTCATGTTTAAAGATGGTGGAGTTATAGCAAATGGCTGAAATGATGTTTGGCTTGTTCTGGCAGATAATCCGCCAGCCGCATAATATCCAGCCGCTTGATCTTGATATGATCCAGATCTTGTGACATTAATACTCATTCCTTGAAATACGTTTTCGATATTCCAAGCTAGTGATACTGGAGCTTGTAGCAATAATAGCATTGTAATGGCATAAACTCTGATTTTGGTGCTCATGTAGTCTCCAACTTATGATAATATCTATCGATTGCTAGAATATTGTCGATAATTTTATCTTCAGAGATTATGCCTCTAGCTACTGCATATATTTTTTTACCATCGCTAGCTACTGAATATAATACAGGTACAATATGCTTAGGGTTTAGTTTATTTAGCAACTCATTATTCTTACTGACAGCTAGCAACTGAAATGCATATTTATTAGCAAAGCTCTGAACAATAGGAATAAAGGCCTTACAGAGCAAGCAATCTTGTTTAACTTGCAGAATCAATCCCCAGTTTTTAGCAATGTTTTTGAGTTTGAAATCATTTTTTTGCTCTGATTTTTCTTGATATAGCTTTCTATGTAAGCTATTAGCAGGCTCATTAGCATTAATCAGTTGGTAATCAAGTAGAGTAGCTAGTTGCCACATAGTAGCAAACTTATGAGCCTTCTCCATGATTTGCTTCTGCAATCTTTGAGCTGTAATCACATTTTCGAGCGTTGGATTATCCAGCGCTATACGCTGAGCTCGATTAAATTGCTTCTTTAATTCCTCGATTCTCTGGTCATGAGCCACACTCATCAACTTAGAATTAGCAGCAGAGTCATCAAGCTCATGACCATGTTTATCATTGTACCATAAAAATCTTGTTGGTGAAGCATCAACAGTGGATAAATGACTAATTAATATCATAAACATTAATAATCTGCTCATTTAGACTAACTTTGTTGCATACGATGAACTTTATCTTTGATTCCTGCAATAATGTCTTTGTTCATGCTGCTTTGAGCCTTAGTGAGTATATCACCAAATAGTTCATCCATATTGATTTTAGTGAAATCAACTTTTTGTAATTCCTCAACTGTAAGGCCTCTACACTTTGGACATTCAGGTGTACCAAAGTTCATTTTTAGCTGTTTTCTTGCTTCTTCCTGAAAAATTCTTGCAAGTTTTGACTGAAAGCAGCAATAAGTAGACTTTCTAGCTAGGCAAATACCCAATATCGGAATTCTTGAAGAACAATAGGTTCCAATGTAATAGCAGTAACCTTTTTTTCTATATAGAGCTAATTCTTGTTCCTTAGATTTGCATTGCGATAAGCCTATATCACGCCCCCAGCCAGTCATTGAAGAGCAGCAATTCAAAAAACTAAATACATCTTTTTTGCATTTTCGATGTTTACCTGAAAATACAGAAACGGGATTTGTTTTAATGTCCTTGCTCATCTGATTTAGCATTGCTAGATGAGCTACTTTAGCTATATCTCTATTTGGTATAATAGTTGGAGTGTTGCAATTACCTCCTAAACAAAAAATTGAGTTATTACGCAATGATGAGTGTAGCATTGTTTGCTTCTCAGTTGAACAGCTATAATCGTGCTGCCATAGTAAACAAATATTTGCTACTGATTTTTGGCAAGTGCTGTTTTTAATTCACAATTTTGAATTTTAAGGTGTTTGCAACCATCTTTTGGATCGCTAGTACATGAAAAAACAATCTTTTGTTTCCAATATGAACGATTGACTCTAAACTTGTCAAAAAATACTCTATCACCACTCTCATAGTTGAGTCTATTCGCCTCATAGCATTCATTACTTTCTATTAATTGTTCAAGTTCAGGCTTTACAACTTGCCAATATTCTGCTACTTCCCTTAGTTCTTGAGTCTTATCTCTGTAGTCATAGCGAAGTATACATATTTTACCTCTTTTTGATATAATATAAACTTTGTTCCAATATGCTCTATAGATACGCCAAGCCTATCAGCAACAGCACTCCTCATTCGTCTTGCAGCCATTTGGCTATCACCTGCTAACTTGTATATTTTTTCATTATTTTTATCTACGTCATGGAAATCTGCACGACCATTAAGCCAATTACTATGATTCTCTACTATTTCTTCTGTTGCAAATTCCATTTGCCGGTTTTGCCAAGAAAGCCATACATTCTCTAATCTGCACTCAACATTTAATTCTCGAATAAGTTCAATGTTAAAATTACTACCTTCATTACAACTTTGAATAATTTCAGTATTAGTTTTACTTGTCTGAGTTACGAAGTTACTGCTATCAAGGGCACTTAAAGGATCAGATTCAATTCTCATTGAATTAGCTATCATATAATTTTGATCGTTGATATTATGTTGAGTTAAGGCATTGTTTTTACTGTTTTCAGCTTGAAATAACATTGCCCCACTTTCTGTACCAAGCTGATTACGGCCATGGTAGGTTAAATCCTCATCATTGTTAGGATAATTGACATTACTACCTTGATGAAATAATTCTTGTGTATTTGAAGAATTTCCAAGATTTACATTATAGTTGCTAGCTTCATTATAACTGCTTTGCATTGAAGCTAAACAACAGCTAATATTGAGCACTATCAAAAAGTTAATATAGATAATAATCTCATTGAGTATTCTCATTCATAATTTCTAATGCTATTGCTAAAGGAATATGGCCAGTTAATTTCTTGGTTAATCCTCTTTTTTCATCATCTATTACTATCACAGGAACAACATCAATTTTATATTGTTCAAACAAGCTAGGATCTATATCGAAGCTAATACCAAGCTCCATAGTTTTATTCTTTGTTTGTGTAAATGAGTTATTAATTAACCCACGCATAATCAATTGAGCTCCAGCCTTTTGAGATTCAGCAAAATAGCTTTTTAAAGCCTCATCACTCATTGAAAATGAGACAAAAATAAAAGTTTTTTGCTGGCCCAAAAAAAAGCATTAGCATTATTAACAAATAATAAAACCATCAACATCATTACTCGTATAACCATATTCCTCTCTAACCCTTATCAAAGCAAACAGTAATCTCTTTTTCGCCAAATCAAGTAACCAAAATCTTCACCATTAACTGGAAATTCTCTTCCAGCCTGCCATGTAGCTTCTGTTTGGCCTATGCTCTTGCAGGATCTGGTTTCTGGAATCGGATAAGTCATTTGTAGTCGATACTGACTTTTCTTCATAATAGGCATGGGATACTTGCCACATAAGCCTTTATAACCATAATATCCCCATAACATCAGTTGCCTATGCATTCTAGCCATAAACTTACTTACCATTAATACAGATGTTCCAACTCCACCATTATGCGCCGCAGCTGTTCCAGTAAAAGGGTAAAGCATTCCTTGACATTCAGCACACCAAAAAGCATAATCACTTGCTAATAAACCAGCGCTGCAACTCATGCAATCAGCTATACATGCTTGATAAGCAGCTACATTTTGAAACAACAGCGTTTCTGGATTTAAAATCGCAGATTTAGCGTCATCACTCCATAATGGATCAAACTCTGTTAAATATGCTATATCGACTGCAGCCATTTCCAGACAAATAAAATCAAGCAAAATTTCCAGCCAATAAATCACAGGATAGACATACCAATGAATGTGATAAAAAGCACTTCCTTCAGCCTCATCTTTCATGCCTTTTTGAGTAGCACTTCCAAATGACAAACCTCCAAGACTTACCATACACATTGGCGACTTTGTAACATCTACAAGGCGTACTGGCTCCCAAAATCCTACCGGAATATACCAGGTACAGGTATTGGAATCCCTGGCTTAGGACAAAGACATATAAGTCTACCAGAAGCATTAGTATCAGGCATTGAAGTGTTTGTAAAGTACAGAGATATAGTAATTTAACCTATATTATCACATAAATCATTTTTAAGTTGCAATATCACTCATTTTTGGTTTTTTAGGTGAAGTGTTAACAACAGCTACACCTTGAACTGCTTTAGATCGCTTACAGTATAGAACACAACGCCTTTTTGATTTAATTTTTGATGTTTCAACTTTCTCAACATTATCAGGGTCAAAAACTCCTTGAGCAGCCATTTTCTTTATTTCATATAAAGACTTACATTTTTGCCCTTTAGGAATTTTACAATCAAAATTACTTTCGAAAAAGAAGCTTGTTAGGCTCATACAGCCCAATAGCAATAATAAAAACTTCATTATAAATGCTCCTCTAACTTTTGTGATTGGTCGAATTTATTATGCAAATTAACTTTTTCATTGTTAGTTGATTGTGAATAAGTTAAATTATGTGGCTTCTTCTTGTGCTCACGTAAGTCAAAACCTTTTTTAAATACAACATCGATGACTCTACCTGACGCAATAAGAACGACTGGGCTCATAGAATCAGCTTGTTTTATAGCAAAATCAGCTAGCTTATCAAAAGCATTACTAGCTCCAGAGTAAGCTCCAGACTGAAGCGCATCTCCAATCTGAAACTCTTGTTGTTGATGACCTCCAGCTACTAGGTTTAAAGTTGGTAGCATATCAGGTTTAATAGCCTTAGCTTGTAGAAACTTAGCAATATTGCTAAATACTCCATTTAATGCAGCCATGCTTGCTATGTTAGACGATTTATCTACCACGATTCCTTTAATTCCAGAACGTCCATCTTCACCTATCAACCAGCCTTCCGCCTTGTTTTCAATAATATCTCCATAATGAAATTTTACTTTGAAGCAGTTTTAATATGCTTGATGCTGAGCTTAACAAGCTTTAAAGTAAAAACTAGCATTTTAAGCTAATTTTATTTTTCCTTTTGAATTATCCTTTTCAGCTTCTTCTGTAGCAGCATTAATAAGCGTTACATGGCTTGGAGTTTTTGGAGTAAAAGTTAACATTAAATCTTGAATTGTTTTGTGTTCTCCTATTACTGTTAAATAAAGCTTCTTTTCTTCTTCTCGTGGAGCAATAAACAAACATCCAGACTCATGAACTACAACTTCGGCTGCATTTTGAGGATACATAAAAATATCATTGATTTTTTCATCTTTAAGATTAATTCTTGTTGGCCCACTATCAGAAATCTCAAGCTTCAGCAAATTATCAACTTCTAACTCATATTCTACCGCATATACATCACTAAACTTGACTAAAGCAATAAACCCTATCATAAACCTCAAAATTCTAATACTCATTTTTTTATTCCATTCTCTTTAACGCCAGTTAACAACAAAAGGTAATTAGGACTTCGCTTGTAAGTCAAAAGGTAAGTCTTATCGACAGCTAATATGTTTACTATCGCTAAACCAATAACGAAGCGTTCCACTAATTAATACTCCATCCTTTATCACTTCAACCTTCTTCGGAAAAAAGACTGAAGACACATTTGAGCCTTTAACAAATTGCAAGTGATCATGAAAAAATTTATTTAAAGATTCAGTATTACTAGATGCAACTTTCATGTCTGCTATTTGTCTTTCTACCTCATTTGGAGAAGTAGTAAATAAGAGTTTCGTTACATAAATTGCCCATTCCTTTAAATAGGTTTCATGGTAATTTTTTGATGAAACCATCATTTTACGATCAGGCTCCATTGCTGGAATTAATAACCACTTTTCTTCTTTGGTAATTGCAGCCATTATCGCAATTATATTAGCTGCAGCTAGCAATATAGTTACTGAAAGTAAGCATTTATTATATTTAACCAGCTCTTGTATAGCATTTTGCTTAAAGAGATGATTCATTACTTGCCAACTTTTTTGCCCAAAAGCCTTGGATATCCTAATGGAGCTGGCAATAAACCTTTAGCTACTAAAAAACTTTTTAGCAAAAAATTCTCAGATACCTTCTTAATTTTCTTAAAGCAATAACATAGAGCAATTCCTCCAACCATAAAGGCTAGGCCTAATTTAGCATGCCTGCTGTTTAGTAGTACAATTCCTGGAGCTACTCCAGCTAGCACTACTCCCCATTCGTCAATGCTCAAACCCATATACTTCAACGGCCTCGATAATGCCCAACATAATTTTTGATTTTGTATAATTACCTTCAGCCTCAATTGTAGCATGAGATTTCTCATTCTGCTACTGCGATTTTCAAAAATTTACAAAATCTAATGTAGAGTAACTACTTAGCTAAGTTGTTGTCAATTTTTCTTCTCCGCAACTTAATTATGGCACTATTCCAGATAGTATCTCGTTCAAACAAACATTGGTACCGAATATACTCAGCATATTTTCGACAACTTTATTTGTAGCAATTGTTGCCTTATCTAAACTATGTATAGTATAAATTTTAGTTATATTAGTATTACTATGTCCTAATATTTGAGATATTGTATCTAGTGTTTCACCATTATTTTTCATCCAAGTTGCAAACGTTCTTCTAAGATCATGTATTGTTACATTCTGTATTCCGGCTTTTTTTCGAATCTTAGCCCATGCTCGATGCATTGTTGAACTTGATATGTGTTTACTATTGTCTGCTGAACTTGGCAATACCCATTCACTTTTTGAGCATAGTTTTCTGGTTTGCAATACTTCTATTAATTTATCAGCTAACCCTATATATAGAGTTTTACCATTTTTACTCTTAGTTTTTGGTATACACCATATTTTTTCGCTAAGGCTTATCTCGTCCCATCTCATTCCTGATACATTACTTTTACGTGCTGCAGTGAATAAACTTATAAATGTAAAAATTTTTCCTGATCGTTCTGCTCGCTTTTGCGATTCTGTTAATTGACTATTTCCCTTTTCTTTTAGCACGGCCATAAGTCTTCTCATTTCTTCATTTGTTACATATCTAGATCTTGATTCTTGCTTGTGCCTTTTTATTCCACATACAGGATTCTTTTCTAATAATCCCCACTCTATAGCCTTATTAAATATAGGGCTTAACAGTTTTAGAATACTGTTTGCTGTTACATAGTGTTTCTTTGCTGTTTTTTCGTCAAAAAGCTTCTGAATATCTTCTTTGGTAATCTCAGATATCTTTGTATTGTATAAAGATTCTAGATATCTCTTTACTCTTTGAGCCATTATTTTCCAACTTTTATGATAAAGACTACTATATTCAGTATATTTTACATGCACCTGTCCGAATGTTAGTTCATTCTTTAATTTAAGCCTCTTCTCTCTTTTTTCTCTTCTTTCTTTATTTATCTTCCGTCTTTCATCCATTGGATTTATTCCTTTAGCAATATCACTTTTTAACTGCTGTATCTTTTTTCTAGCTTCTGCTACCGTTAGATCTGGAAAATCTCCTATTTTTATTTTTTATAATACATGCCATTAATGTTTATTCATAAATATAGTCTTCTAAATCCAGTATATGATATTATAAACAGTAAGTTCCTTTGTGTTATATCTCTAAACTTGATTATTTTTTCTTCTTTGGTTGGTACTTTTATTTTATTTAATGCTGCTTGTGTAAATTTAAATACTTTTACTGGCATATTTATCACCCTTCATTAATTTAAAATTGAAGTAATTAAATAATAACTTATTAATTTTTAAAATTAGCTTAAACTTATAGTCTGTAGTATGGTTTTTATTGAATAGCAAATACTTTTGTAAAAATAAAAAATATTTTTAAGCGACGTTATCAATTGAAGGTTACTCTAAGCTTATCAACTATAAATTCAAGTTGCTGGATTAAAAATTAGCACTTCAACTAGCCAAATATTAGACATAAATTTACGTTATATTTCCGCAATTAACATCAAGATATTATTGTCATATTGACAAATAATATTAATACAGCTACAGTTAAATTCATGTATCAACTCAAACGAGAATAAACTACATAGCAGATTTTATAAAGCTTATAAAGCTCATAATAGCTCTTAATCTAACTTATTTCTTCTAGTTAGTTAAATCATCTTAAACTATACATCTATAGACGATATAGATGTATAGTTTAAAACTACTTAAGTTATTATAAGCCTTTCAGAGCGTTAAATTTCGAGTGTAGCAACAAAATTGCTACATTTGTGCTAAAAAAAATGTGGTTTTTGATAGCAAAAATTGCCTAAATCACCTGCTATACCTGACATTTTTGGAGGTTGAAATGGTGCGAGATTTGCGTAATTTGGCAAGCAATAATTGTAAAATTGCTAATAATAACAGTAGCAATAATGCAACTGTTTTTTATCGTTTTATTGGAAATTTTGTTCCAGCAGAATGGAAAGATCTGATTGGAGATAATGCTAAAGCTTTAAGCAAGACATCTAAACAGCTTCTATCATTGATAGTATATAAACTACAGATCTATTACAATAATGATATAGAGGAATTACAAGACAGTTATCACTCTTTTGAAAAGGAGTTGCAGGTTTGTCAACGCAGGGTTAGGTAATGCTTAGTTGAACTACAAAAAGCTGGTTTCATTGAAGTTGAAAATAGGACAATAATTAAAAACAATTTTAAGTTGCGTAATGTTCCTTGTATAAAACTTCTAAAAAATTTTCAGCGTTCCACTGAAAAAGAAAAAAAGAAGAAAAAATTGTCCTTCTACAACAAAAAAATTTTCACATCAATTTGCAAGAATTTGCAGGTGAACCTGCAAAAAATTGCAGCTACATATATAGATATAATAATAATAAAAAAATAATAATAGATCTAGATCTACTGAAGATAAGTTAGTAGAGAATGATCAAAATAAAAATGAAGATCAACAGCAAAATTTGAAGTTTAAATATACTGAATCTGATGATTTTATAGAAATTGAGTTAGTAGGAAATGAAAAAGAAGATCAACAGCAACAACAGAATTTGAATTTCTATGAGCTTAGTGATTTTAGTAATGAAAAGCAAGCAAACAAGGATTATGAGCAAAATAGTGAGTTAGCAACTCCAGCTATTACTAAGGATTTAGAGGTTGAAAAGAATGAATGCTTGCTCAAAAGAAAAAGACTAGCAGATTATTTATCCACTAACACCAGAAGATGCAGTTATACTGCAACGTATGTCTAGTAGAAGCTTCAACATATACTTTATAAATCAATTACTGTTGAAGTTATCAAATAAATATTTACTACGTCATTTTGAAAATAAGACAGCAGTGCTAAACTATATGGCAAAAGCGTTAGCAAATGAATTACTAACTACTGATCAGGCTAATAGTGGAAATTTTCGATTTAATGACGTAGGAAGATTTAAAGAACAGTATATAGCAAACATTGAAGCTGGTACAGACCGTAGTATGAAGGCTCAGTTGAAGCGTAAAATAGCTGGAGTTTTTGAAGCAGATACTGCTTATCAAATTTTAACATCTTGTGATTTTGGAGCAGCAGTTAAAAACAAATATTACATCAAGTTGATTAAGAATATTTCACTGTCAGATCATATTAAATTCAAGATACTACAAGAGGTATGAGCTGTGCATGGCAACGATATTGAGCAGTTACAAGTTATACCATTTGATGAATCAAAACAAGTTACCAATAGCACAACGGAGTATCAAAAAACCACAGTTTTACAGCAACAAATAAGTGATGAAGATTACCTTTCAGAACTTAGTAAAGAGCTAGGTTCTAACTCTATATTGTTCAAAGTACGAAAATACATACTTCAACATTACGAATATAAGAAAGTTATTGATAAAACATGGTTTAGTAAATTAGAAGTTGTAAATGAAGATAATGTTAATAAAAAGATATTCATTAAGGCTTTAACAAGCTTTGCAGATAGCTATATCAAATCAAATTATAAGCACATTCTAGAGCATGCTTTTGCAGCTCAAGGGTTTTTGTTGAAATTAGTTGAGTTTATAGCAAGTTAGATTAATGATTAATAGCAGTGATATACAAAATTCTACTCAGAAAAATTATGGTGCTTTATTTATTTTTTTGTTATATTGTAAGCTATATGATAATCATTTAACAGATTGCGAAGGTTCAAAAAGGTTGAAAATTCATGAATAATTATTTATCGTTCTATACTTTGCTGCTAAGCAAAGCTGTACTGGAGATTATATTACAATAGTGATAGTATAATTTCAGGAGTAAAATGATGTCTGAATCTAAGACTAAATATAGATATTCTTTACATCGCGCTATTAATGATACAATAAGTTAATATATTTAAATTTTAATTATAGTTAACCAGAATTTGATATCTAAACATAGCAAAACCTAGGAAGAATAAGTGTTATAGTTCTTTTAATACTTATGTATAGATTAAACATTTATCGTCGTAGATTCTTTGTTTAAAATACTTGCTACATGTTTCTACTAAGAAAGAATCTCTGCTAGATAGATAATAATAGTTTCACTTGGTTTTTTATGTACCTTTTTTGTAATGTTACACTATAGTTGCAATACTTTCTATTCATACAGTTTGTCATACTTTTTATCTCAAATTCTGGTTATTATAGCTAACTTGAATTTATTAAGTTAGCTGTTTGTTCACTTTTCCTATTGCTTCGTATTTTGCAATTTTCTTAATTGACTTTAATATTTTTTACAATTATACATTTAGTATAAAATTTTAAACAGAGATTAAGGATTATTAAATATATGATATCAGATGAAATACTAAACAAAGCTTTTTGGCATGTGGAAGAAGGTAATAAAGAAGAGCTTCTAAAATTACTAGCCTTGCATCATCAATTAGTTTATTTTGTGTCTAAATTGAACAATGATACACTACTCATAACAGCGTTTAAGTATCTAAGAGAGGACATCATCGAAGCTCTATTAATTCATGGAGCTGATATCACTGTTAAAAATGAGAATGGTATACCTGCTATAATGTGTATTTACATTACTGAACGTACTGATTTAACTACTGAGGAGTACGATAATACTGCATTACGTATATCAAAAAAATATCTTTCTCTAGATAAAAATGCTCATCTTTATTCAGATGAATACATTAATTTGCTACTTAAAAGCGCTAAAGATAAGTTTGAAGTATGTTGTAATAATTACAACTATGATTACACTACTATGCTCGCAAAAATTATACAGAAAAATTTAGTACAGTCCGCAGAATGGTTTATTAAAAATTTTCAACTTAATCAAAATGAGATAGCAAAAAATTTTATAGCAGGCACTATTAGAATGTCTAGCGGTAACTTAACTAGTACTGAAATAAGAAATGTAGAAATTTTACTAGAAAAACATTTGACTCTAATAAATAAAAACTCACAGTGCGCTCGTAATTTAGTAGAAATGCTCTTTCAACCAAAATTATGTAATGTATTTGACCCAATGGGTACAAGTCACTTTGAAGAGTTGCAAAGTGGTCAATCTATTGGAACTTTTGGATATATGGTTTACCATGATATTCATGTATTAGTTGCAAAGATATTAATAAAATTTGGAATTGATTTACAAGACTATGAACCAGACGTTCAAAGTTTAACATCGGTACATGATAGCCTTATTCCGCTATTATGCGAGCAAATCGATACATATGATTATCAATCATACTTTGAAGGCCTACCTAATAATGTTAAGGAGTTATTATTGAAACCAGAACTTCTTGCTAAATATAATGACGAGAATCCAAGAAGCGATTCACATTTTTTTTATAATCGAGGAATAAATCCATATACTGTATTTATTAATTCCGAAGTATATTGTAACACACGAGATGCAGTCATATTGGAATCTACTAAGAAAAAAATATTACAGCTTACTAAAGTTAGTAGTATTCTTTCTAAGATAAAACATACTAAAGATTACGAAGATTCTCAGATTTTAGCTGAAGATTTACCTATTACAATAGATGTAGTATTAAATAGAATCGATTATCTAAGAAAAAAAGATAATGCTCAAGAATCTGATAAACAAGAAATTGAAGCTCTATCAAACTTTATTAGCAATAAAATTATCTTATCTGTTGCAACTGATGAAGAAGCTATAGATGTATGCAATAACTTCATAGAATATTTTATGAATAAATGTAACAGCAAGACACGTTTTGAAGAGTTCTTGAATGAAAATATGCTAGAAGATAAAGCTAATAAGGCTCTTAAATCTATGCTATATCAAACAACAGAAGATAGTTTTAAAACAAATATTTCTAGCTTAGCAACTAAAATTATAGAACTAACAAATGGAATAGTACTTCCATTTGACATTGATTTTTTAAATTTAAATGATACTAATTCAAAAATAGTAGATATTGATTATGATAAACAAATCTTAATAAAAAATAACCTAAAAGTATTCAGTTTTCCGAATACATATCGCCTTCCTAATGTTGATAAATTAGAAGAATTATCATCAGAGTATAATAGTCCTGATATGTGTCAGTATTATAAAAATCATCTAGAAGCATTTAATCCAATATCAATGTTGTTAGAGATCGCTCATGATGAAGATAAATTATCTGAGCAAAAGCAAGCTTTTAGTAATGACTATGCAAATATAAAATCAAAAGCTGAAGAGCAGAGTTCAGATCCATTAAAATTAACGCAAGTAATGTCAAAATTAACACATATAACTCTAGTTATTGATGAGTCTCTTAATTTATGTATGAAATTAAGCAAATATTTAAATATTAGTCCACTTAAGCTATTACTTAAAGAGTATCAAGATAAGTATGCTTTATTATCTGAAGAGTATAACAATGTATTGATGGAGCATAATGATGAACATGGCGTTATTGGTGATATAGAAATTGAATCGAGTAGTATAGATTTGTAAAAAAGCTTGCAAAATAACTTGGTTTAGTTTTATAAGAGGTATATTAAATTTATTAAATACAAAGGTTGATATAAGAAAGGTATTAAAATATAGGAAAGGTAAGGATGATAGGATTTTTTGCTTATGGATAGTGTTAAACATTATTTTTTCTTGATAATGCGCTTTCTATTAAGTATAAAATCTTTACTAAATGCATCATAACAGTTCTACTTGTTTCTTTTTATGAATCTAGTAGTTTTTAATACGCCTTCTTTATTCTTTTTTTTCTATTTTTTATATCGAGCTCTGGTTAATTATAGTTAGTAATGATTAGCTCATTAACGAGATTTCGCTGTTCATTGATTGAGTATGTAACTCCAATATGAGTGATGAATAACTCTTTGTATAAGTCTCTAATAAAGGCAGTATTATTATTTGAGATCATAATCTTAACACCTTTATTGTTTAGTTCATAAACAAAATCTCGTAGTCTGATTTGCTCTTTGTCATCAAATGGGACTCTAGTGTAGAACCGTTCTCCTGATTGGTGATAAGGTGGATCAAGATAAACGAAGTCACCTTTTTTAGGCTCTATAAATGAAAAATCCATAGCACAAATTGATACATCGGTTAAAAGTTTGCTACATTTATTTATTCTAGAGCAAATATGAAGCTTAAGATATTGCTTATCAGAAAATGTTTGAGCAGATGTGCCGTCTCTGTTTAGCCTATAAATTCCTCTAAACGCCAATTTAGGATAAGTTGAGAGAAGAAAAAGAAGAGGAGATAAGATAGGGATTAAGTTTGGAGATAGAATAAGAAGCAAGAGAAGCAATTATATGAACAAAGAAATTAATAGGAGAGCGATGTCGAGTATGCTCTAAATGCATATGTTTTTTTAGTACATTAAAAACAGACTCAATTAAGGAACGTTTATTTAATAAACGCTTATCATCTATGTCCAATAAATATGTTTTCATATCTTTGCGAAGATTAGTAAATAAACGTAGACCATTGGTCAACAGTTGATGAAATAACTCTTTAGATATGTAGGCTTTATCACCAAACAATTTACCAGATAAGCCTTCAGAAATAACTGAAGCTATAGATAGATCGCTTTTATTGCCTTTAGTAATTTTAACTGACATTATTTCGCCTTTATTATTGATAATAATATGTAGCTTAAAGCCTAAGAACCAGCCATAACTACTCTTACCAATTTTAGAAATTCTGTTAAAAACTCTATTAGACTTCTTTCGAAACTATACAATGATGTAAAATGGTGTTATAAAAATCTGATTTGAAGTAATAATGAAATTAGATCAGATTAAAGAGTTAAAGGATGAAAAATTTCGTCGATTAACAGTAGTAAGGAAGGGAACATTCTCAAAGATGGTGGATATTTTGAGACAAGCTGATGGTCTTAAGAAATCAAAAGGTAGGGGTAAAAATAAGCTCAATTTCGATGAACAGTTGCTGATGGACTTAGAATACCTTAGAGAATACCGTACTTATTTTCATATAGGTCAGAACTATGGAATTAGTGAAAGTTCAGCATATAAAGCTGTTAAATGGGTAGAAGATACACTAGTTAAACACCCAAACTTTGCTGCTCTTCCAGGTCGTAAAGCTCTAATGAAGAGTGATATGAATTATGAAGTAGTCTTGATTGATGCTACTGAGACTCCTATAGAAAGACCTAAAAAAACAAAAATTCTATTATTCAGGAAAGAAGAAAAGGCATACACTAAAAACTCAAATAGTGGTAGACAAGAAAACGCACCAAGTAATATGTACAGATTTTTCTAACGGTAAAAAACATGACTTTAGATTATTTAATGAATCCAAAATTCTTATCCATCCTAAGGTTAAAGCGATTACTGATACAGGATATCAAAGTATACAAAAAATTCACAATAATTCTGCATTACCAAAGAAAAAAAGCAAGAAAAATCCTTTAACTAAAAATGATAAAAAGAATAATCGTAGGTTAGCAGGAGAAAGAGTTGTCAATGAAAATGTTATTGGTATGCTAAAACGGTTCAAAATTATTGCTGACAAATATCGAAATAGACGTAAAAGATTCGGTCTTAGATTTAATTTGATCTCTGGCATTTATAATTTTGAACTACCTTAACCAGTTTCGAAAGAGGTCTATTGCTGGAAATACGTTTATTATGACAAATTGCTAATTTTGTAGAATCGATGTAATATATACCAGTCTCATCTCCTTTCAGATAATACATTACGGCTAATGGTAGCAACATTCTAGGTAATAGTTGTATTATTCTACTATAGCTTGGTAAGCAAAAGTATCCTTTATACTTATAACTCAAGTAATATAGATAATAATTTTTACAATCCTTGCATTGAGATAAATAAAAATATATCGCTATTGTTAATAACTCAGCTAAGGACAATTTCCCATCTTTGTTCCTTTGATTACTACTTGGTATTGATCTCTTTCTCTCCCACTCTTGATATATCTTGCAAAAATTGTCTATTAAATAGTATACTGTTATAATACATTTTTTTATGTTGGGTTATTCCTTGTTTATTTAAATTTTTTTATAACTCAGCATTCTCTCTTTGTATACCTTTTATTCACTACCTTTCATATTGCCACTTATCCTAAATTGGCGTTGTTTAAGGCCAATTTTCTGTTGAACAGGTTTATACACTTTAGTCTTAGAATAGACCTCTTTTGAAACTGGTTAACGTAGTTCAAAATTATTGCTGATAAATATTGAAATAGACGTAAAAGATTCGGTCTTAGATTTAATTTGATCTCTGGCATTTATAATTTTGATCTACCTTAACCAGTTTCAAAAGAGGTCTAATATGAACTTATCTAAAGCAATTAACTTCTACGTAATTTTCCACTTGCTTTTAGTTACTCTTCTAACTGCAATTGCCTTACTGCTAAAAGAATGGATAAGTGAACGTTGCAAAGCTTATGCTTTATTACATTTACTCCAGTCTATACTGGACTAATGTATTCTATTGTCAGCAAATGCACTAACTGTATTTACAACTATCATCTACTTTTCTCATTTAAAAGTTTCATCAAATTCTCTCATAGTAAGAGACCATAACATAAGTTTACTTACTTTCATGTGGAATGATGTTTCAACTCCTATTTACATCATTAGAAAATAGCTTTCGCTTTCTCTGTTCTCCTATACTTGCACCTGCATCAGGTTATCTTACGGATCACCTTTCCAATTGGAAAAGATACATGATTAGTGTGTTCTATCTATATAACATAAATGGGTTAGGTTATACCTATCTTCCGTTGATCATATAGTCTGTTTTGCCAAGCATGAAGGCAAATAACTATATCTCCTATTCTTTTCCTTCTCTTCCATTATTCTAACCTTAAGTTAAAAAGATTGATTTATAACTAGGTTTCTTTGCTTCTCAGCTATCTTAATCTGGCGTTTATATCAATCTATGGTTATTGAAGTTAAAAGTGAGTGACCTATATAGTCATTTACAATGAAGTTTGTGTATAAAAAAATGATAATAGCTTCATAAAATTTACCAACAGGATATTTTATACGCAAACTTCATTGTAAATGACTATATAGCTTTTTTTATATTTGTTTTTGCATATAAAGAATCAAGTTTTTTTCTAAAAAAAAAACCAAATATTCTTGCTATAATACTAATTATACAGCTGCCCACCATCGGTATAAAGAAATAATTAACAATAAAAACCAATGGGTTAAATACAGTTGTCATGATAATCAATAGTATTAATACAGTTAAAGTAAGAAAACATTGTTGCATTTTAAATCTTCGTCCATCAATCTAATATTATAGCAATATACTGATAGTTGACAGTTCTGTCAATCATGTTACATTATTAAAGCATTAATAATAGGAATTAATACAACTAAACTAGCACATGATACCGTGCTATAAAGCATATGTTTAGGTATCATATGTTCTGAATGAATGTTATTTGCAGAGTTAATATTACATTCATTATCTATTTTGCTATAGGCAGTTTTTATTATTTTTGATAAATACAAGCATGAAGTTATTCCTGAAAAAACTGTAATAGCGATTACTAAATAATTATGTTCATTTGCTGCTTCTAGGATTATATGATGTTTACTGAAAAAGCCTGCTAATGGTGGTATGCCTATTAATGATAAACTTCCTATTGTTAGGCATGATGTTATTATAGGAGCTTTATAAGACATTGATGTTAAATCTTCAACATTAGTACATTTACTAATTGTATATAAACAACCTGCAGAATAGAATACTGTAATCTTACCTATTGAATGAGCAATTATGTGAGTAATAGTAGCAAGTAAAGATTCATGGCTATTCATAAATGCTGTTAAAGCTATTATACCTAAGTTAGATATAGTTGAGTAAGCCAAAATTCTTTTTATATTAGTTTGAAATAATGCCTTTATGCTGCTATATACAATTCCATATCCTATAAAATACTGTATATAATTTAATAACCATGTTTCCTTTCCTAATACTGAGAGGATTCCAGTTATCAAGCAAAAAATACCAACATTAACAACTGCAACAGCATGTAAAATTGCGCTTACTGGATATGGAGCTATCATAGCAGGTGGAAGCCAGCTATGAAAAGGGACAATAGCTGCTTTAGCAGTACCACACAGTATACATAATGCAAAAATAACAGGACTTACTTGTAATAGAGTACGTGATTGTAATATGTTAGCAATTTCTACAAAATCTGTTGTACTATATTGATATTGCAAAGCTACTAAGGTTGGCATTAAAAACAGTAAAGATGGTAAATATAATCCTTGAGTGTATTTACTCAAAACTTTGCTAGTTCTATGAGAAGTTACATGCCTTATTAATGGAATTGTGGCAAAGGTTAAAAGTTCGTAACATATCAACATAGTAAAAAAATTAGCAGAACATACAATATAGTTACTAATTAATATACATAGATTAGTGCAAAGTAAAAATTTAGCCTGATTTGGCTCACTATGAGCTTTCAAAAAACCAATAGTATATATAATTGATATTGGCCACAATATTGCTATTAGTAAAAGTATGTTACTACCTAATAAACTTAATCTTAGGCTAAAATCAAATGCTCCGATACTGAAAATAGTAGTATAGTGCTCATACCCGGCTTTATAACTAAAATACAATAGTATTGCATTAATAGCATGCAATATGGATATTGCAAGCATTAATATTTCTTTAATAAAATTTTTGCGAATCAGAAATGGAATAATTAAATTCCATATACCTACTATACCGATTATAGTAAATGGAATATAGTATATCATGTCGTTGTATAATAAAATAATGTTTTTAAGCATTTATAAAACTCACATGATTTTTGGTAGAAAAAACGGCTTTAAGTATACTAATAAGTGATTGTAAAATATTAGCATCAAATAGCTGATAATAGTTAAAATTATTGCTACACTGTTGTTACCATTAAGTGTAAAGCTGCTATGAGAAGTTTGCTGAGTAGAATATAGATAATGAAAAATTTTATAATGATAATTAAAACTCATGCAGCTACTAATAGCCAAGATTATTATACCAAAATAGCCAAGTGACTGTAAAACCGTTAAAAAAATGTTTAATTTATTAACAAAGCCAATAGTCAGCGGTAATCCCAAGTTACTTATTAAAGCTAATGTAAATAATATACCAAACACTGGATAAGTCGATCCAATACCTGCAATATGTTTAAGCTCGCTATCATGATAATGTACTTCTATTCTGCTAATTAAAGAATATATTATGGATTTAAGTATACAACTAGTTAACAGTATAACAATAATTTGCGCACCAATAGTGGAGCTTTGTATGTTAAATGCCATTAGAGATATGTAACTTGTTTCTGCTAATACAGAATATGCCATAATTGATTTGAGGTTGCTTTGTTGCACAGCATAACAAGAACAAAAAATTGCTCCTGCTAACCCTAGGGCATTGATTATATAATATGAATGCAAGGTATTAATATTAGTAATTCCAATAATTTGATAGACAAAATATAGTAGAATATAAAATCCAACCATACATGAAATTGGAGCAAAATATGATAAAATTACTGAAGAAGTATATTTATAAGTACTAATAAGCCATGAACTCATAGGAAACATAGCTACCTTTAATAAGCATCCAGTAATATAAAACATTATTGCTGCAATTAAGGTTTTTGTATGTTGTTGTGGTAACCTGGAAATTATATCAGTAATATTCAAGCTGCCAGTATTACTCAATATGAATCCTATAGCAATAAGTATAAAAGTAGCACCAATAGTACCAAGTATTAAATAATTAATACTACCAATTAAAGCTCGTTTATCAACTCCCTGAGAAACCAAAGTGTAACTTGCTAATGAAGCAATTTCTATAAAAACGTAAATATTAAATAAATCATTACTAAGAATAATACCACAAAATCCTGTGTGCAATAATAGTAAGATGGAATATAGTAAATGAGATCGAGATGGATTAAGAGATGATAATAAGTTTGTTTTTATGAGCTGAGAATTAAATGTTAGTAATAAAAATAGAATAAAATAACTAAAAACGATAATTATTTGATTAACATGATCAACTCGATATTCTATACCTATCGGTGCCTGCCAATTACCAATTGCATAAAAATACGGAGGTGAATTTATCATTGATAATACCCCATATATTCCTAATATTATTCCTAATATTGCACATAAACGTGATACTATTAGTGCGTACTCAACTTTTTTATATAATACTACTATTAAACTACCAAAAAATGGTATTAAAACTTCTAATATCACAAAATGGTCTTTAACAGCCTGAAAAATATTACTCATCTGGCTTTAACTCCATTTTTTGTAGCTCTAATAGAATATCATTTTCATTACAGCTATTAAAACTTTGGTAAATTTGACGAATGATACTAAGACTTACAGACATAGTTGCTATACCTACAACAATAGCAGTTAGCATTAATACATGTGATACAGGGCTAGAATAAGTGATATATGAACAATGTTGAGATAGTTGGTTAAAACATTGATCTATTGGCACTATTCCTTCTTTAGCTTTTGCGAGAGCTATATAAAAAATCAAGACAGAGTTTTGAAATACTGCTAAGCCAATGGTTTTCTTAATGTAATTATAACTGCTAAGAATTATATATAACCCTAAGGATAACAATGCTGCAGAACAAAAATAAATTAACTTACTTGTTAGTATCATAATCATTATTAATTACAAATACATAATAAATAATCAATAAGCTAGCGGTTACTGCTATACCTACACCTAATTCAACAATAAAAATACCTAATGACTGACTATACTTGGTACAGGATATTACATAATAATTTAAGTAATTCTTGCCATAAAATAGTGCTAGTAACCCTGTTAATCCATATATCATTACTCCTAAAGCACCCATAATACTAAGTGGTAGAATTGCTAGGTTATATTTAATTAGTTGTTGTGGATAGATAATATCATACCCAATTACTGCAGAAGCAAGTATAGATCCTGCTTGAAAACCCCCTCCAGGAGAAACTTCACCATTAATTTGAATATATAATGCAAAAAGCAATATATATGGCGTAATAATTTTAGCAATAATTGAAGCTACGATAATATTATTATTTTGCATAGAAACTTGTTTTCAATTTATTATTGATTAGTTTTTTTGTTAGCAAAAATTAAAATTACTGATATTCCAGCACAAAGGATTACTGTAGTTTCTCCTAAAGTATCGTATCCTCTATAGCTAGCCAGTATAGCAGCTACAAATGATGGAATGCCAATTTGTTCTGTAGTATTATTAATATAGTATTTTGAAATATGTTGATGCATTGGAGTTGATAGTTGACCAAAATCAGGTAGGTCATAACAAACTAACATAAAGCATACTGCAAACAGTATACATAGTAAGCTGCAAAGTATATTTTTATATACTGGTAACTTTTCTGCTGAGTTAAAACTAAGTTGTAGTTTCTTAGCTATTTTTAATAATATTGCAGTTGATAGACAAGCGCCAAGAGATGCTTCAGTCATTGCTACATCTGGAGCATCCATTAATAAGTAGCATATGCAAATAATTAAGCTAGATAATGACATTAACAATATAGATTTTAGCAAATTATAGCTTAGTGCTAAATGTATATTTACTACAATTAACAAAAAACAGAACATGTATAAAAATATGTTAGCAATATTAAATTCTAGAGGTAAATTTGGAAAATAATTAGCAGATAGCATCATGTGTTTGAATCTGTATTAATTTTTGTAGATTCAGACTGACTATTACAATTATACCATGTTTTAAGCAATATATGAGCAGCTGTTGGCCCTAAAATATATATTAAAGTGATTAAAATTAAGATTTTAAAAATACTAATGCTTTGATAATTAATGATAGTTAAGCCAATTAATGACATCGGTATCCCACAACTATCAGATACTCCTGCAGCATGTACTTTAGCATAAAAATCATGAAATCTGCTTAGTCCAACTACACTTGAGATAATGAAGAATAACCCGCAGGATAGAAAAAAGAAGCCACAACTGTTAATCAAAATATGAAGCATATGTAACTGGAATAAATATTATTTATCTAAATAATATTGTACTATTAAATGCCGGTTATAATCAAGTATTAATAGCAGCTGCAGTTTTGCAAACAAACAGGAAAAAGCGAGCCAAGTCAAAGCCTAAGTGGTGACCCCTACGGGAATCGAACCCGTGTTTCCACCGTGAAAGGGTGATGTCCTAACCGCTAGACGAAGGGGCCTTATAAATAAATATAAAAGTATTTATACATTAAATTTTGTATTATGCAAGAGCTAAGTATAGGCTAACATATTCTGAGTTTGATATAAGGAATAATGGAAAGTAGTAGAAAGTAAAGATTATAGACTTTTTACTCTTATGTATAATAGTGTTAAATATTATTTTTCTGCTTTCACTTGCTATAAGCCTTCTTATTAACAAAAAATCTTTGCTATAGACATCATAGTCGTTTTTCTTGTTTCTTTTTATGTTTTTAATAATTACTTCTTTATTCTTATCTTTTTTATATTTTTTAGCGTTTAACTATTGCTGAAATACTTACTTGCTCTACTCTCTGTCATTTTTATTATCCGAAACTGGTTAAATGATGTTAATTATGTATTTTGGATAAATATTTTTTAGTTTAAATGCATTTTTAAGTATATTAATTTGATCAGGAACATTTGAAGTTTTAGCTATTCTAAAAGCATTTCCTGTTAACACTAGAGCTGAATCTATGCCTATGTTATTTGCTCCAAGAATATCTGTTTCTAAAGTATCCCCTATCATTAGTATTTTTTCTTTTTTGACATTTTGTGCTAAGGTATTTAATACAGCTTGAAAAATTTCTGAATGTGGTTTACCGCTATATACTACTTTTCCTCCCATAGATTTATAAATAGCACTAAAATATCCAGCGCAATATCTATTTTTGTTTTCAAATGGATTTATAATATCTGGATTTGCGCAAAGACATATTGCTTTGTTAGTTATAGCAGTTTGAAACATAGAATTATATTGATCTAACTTTTCTTCATAATCCTCAAATGCTGTTAAAAGTAATATATTAGCATCATGAATTTTTTCAGTAGTTTTAATAGGGAGATCTTCTAATACATTTTTTTTAAAGTCGGGCCCTAAATGAAATACAATAGGATTATCAATTTTAAGATTTTTACCTGAATTCTTTAATATTTCTCTAGCTATTTCACCAGAAGTATAAACATTTTGTGGAGCGGCATTGATTCCATAAGTATTAAGTCTATTACTAGAATGCTGAACTGGCTGAGGAGTATTAGATACAAAACATATTTTTATACTTTTTGATAGATTGTTAACCACTTCTATTGTTTTAGTATACGGAATGTTATTCTCTAGCAATACTCCGTATATATCAAATAATATGACTTCATAATTTTTGACTATATCAGATAAGTTAATGGGAGTTTCATATTTATACATTTTAATTTCTCGCTGTGTAATATTGATTTAAGTATTTTTGACTTCTTAAAGATTATACTATATGTTATCATAATAGGTTTTTCCACTAAGTTATCCATTATAAAGTTGCAAATATTATGTCATCAAGTTTAAATATGCCAACAAACACAAAATCAGATCAATATAATGCTGATTCAATAAAGATCTTACGCGGTCTTGAAGCAGTTAGAGTGCGTCCTGGTATGTATATTGGTGACATTAGTAATGGATCTGGATTACATCAGTTGATTTATGAGGTTCTTGATAATTCAACTGATGAGTCATTAGCTGGTGATTGTAATAAAATTGAGGTTATTCTTAATAAAAATGGCTCTGTAACAGTTAGAGATAATGGTAGAGGGATACCTGTTGACATTCATCAAGAAGAGGGAGTGTCTGCTGCTCAGGTAATTATGACTCAGTTGCATGCTGGAGGAAAATTTGATCAAAATGCATATAAAGTGTCAGGAGGATTACACGGAGTTGGAGTATCAGTAGTTAATGCGTTATCAGATTGGTTAGAATTACGTATCTGGAAAAACAACCAAGAACATTTTATGCGTTTCAATAATGGAGAACCTCAAAATCCTTTATCAATAGTCGGAGAAGCTCCGAACAAGCAAGGTACAGAAATTACTTTTTATCCTTCAATTGCAATTTTTACTTCTGTTGAGTTTAGCTTTTCAGAGTTAGAGCATAGATTAAGAGAATTAGCATTTTTAAATTCTTCTGTTGAATTTTCATTAACTGATGAGCGTTCTAGTGAAGTAAAAGATGTTAAATTTTTTTATACTGGTGGAGTAGAATCATATGTGCAATATATTGATAAAGCTAAGGCAGCATTGCATTCGACTATAAGCTTTCATCAAACTGATTCTCATGGAGCAACTGTAGAGTTAGCTATGCAGTGGAATGATTCTTTCTATGAAAATATAGTGTGTTTTACTAATAATATTAGACAAAGAGATGGTGGAAGTCATTTACAGGGATATAGATCAGCAGTAACTAGAGCTATCACTAAATACACTAAAGATCATTTTCCTAAAAATAATATCAATTATAATGGTGATGATATTCGAGAAGGGCTATCTTGTGTGTTATCATTAAAATTGCCTGATCCTAAATTTGCTTCACAAACTAAGGATAAGTTGGTTAGTCCGGAAGCTAGAGCTATAGTTGAAGGTATAGTATATGAAAAACTTGTAGAGTGGTTAGAACATCGCCCTAGTGAAGGTAAGAAGATTATTGCTAAAATTACTGAATCAGCGCTTGCACGCGAAGCAGCCCGTAAAGCTAGAGAATTAACTAGACGTAAATCAGCATTAGGAGTAGCAAATCTACCAGGTAAATTAGCAGATTGTCAACAACGAGCTCCTGAGAAATCTGAGTTATTTATAGTAGAAGGGGATTCAGCTGGAGGCACAGCTAAACAAGGACGTAATAGAAAGTTTCAAGCTATTCTTCCACTAAGAGGTAAAGTATTAAATGTTGAAAGAGCTAGATTTGATAAGATGTTACAATCTGATCAAATTGGCACTTTAATTACCGCCCTTGGAACCGGAATCGGAAGTGATGACTTTGCTATTGATAAAATACGTTATCATAAAGTAATTATTATGACTGATGCTGATGTTGATGGATCTCATATTCGAGCATTGCTTCTGACATTTTTTTATCGTTATATGCCCACAGTTATTGAAAAAGGTTATTTATATATTGCTCAGCCTCCTTTATATAAAATTAAGCGTGGAGCTAATGAGCTGTATCTTAAAAACGATCAAGCATTATATGATTATTTATTAAAAATAGCTATTGATGAGATTGATGTAATCAAATCTTCTGGTGATAGAATATCGAATGCCAAGTTAACAACAATTGTTGCTTCGATTAGAAAGTTAACTGCTGTTTTAAATAAAGTAGGTAATAAACTGAATAAATATATTGCTGAGGTTTTAGCTATTACCAAAAATCTTTCTGCAGATACTTTTAACTCTATCTATCAGGATAAATTATCATCTCTTATACAAAAAACGCTTCCAACTCAGACTTTAGATAAAACTAATTGGCAAGTTGAAGTTCATGATGATTATATGCAATTTTATTGTTTTGTACGAGGGATAAAAAAAGCTCAAAGTCTTTTCAAAAGCCAATTGGAATCTCCTGAGTTTGTTAGTTTGATAAGGTTAGGCCAAGAATTATCTGAACTATTTGAAAATCGGTTAACATTAAAGCATAAATCAGAAGAAATTAATATCAGTTTACCATCGGCTTTATTGGATAAATTATTAGCAATTGGTAAGCATGGAATGAGCATTCAAAGGTTTAAAGGGTTGGGAGAGATGAATTCTGATCAACTCTGGGAAACTACATTAGATCCAGAGAACAGAACTCTACTGCAGGTAAAAATCACTGATTTTGATGAAGCAGAAGAAGTATTTTCAACTTTAATGAGCAATATAGTAGAGCCTAGACGTGAATTCATTCAAGCTAATGCTTTAAATGTTAATAATTTAGATGTATAAATAAATATAATTTTTGCTGGCATTATAAATTATGCCTTACTGGCGACATTTGTTTTTCTTAAATGCTCTATAAAATATAGTACTGCATATATACAAATAGTTATTACTGATACATACGATAGCTTAAAAACGCAATCTTTAAGACATATTTCTACAACTTTATTAAGTTGAAATTTGTTTAACAAAGCAATAGAAACAATAATACTATCTATTATGGCTACTATAGCAGAACTAATTAAATTGCTAATTGGAAATGACAACGCAAATTTCTTATCAAGAATATTAAATAGATTTGTACTGCAAAATAGTGATATGGTAATTGCAGCAGATGAACCTATAAACAAAATATTGATGTTATACCAATTTAAGGCAAGGCTTCCCAATACACATAACATTGCAATACTAATTGCATTAGCTGTATGATATAACTTTGCCATAAGATTAGTAATTAAGACTGATAATATAAACAAGAAAGAGCATACTATCAGCTTATTTGTTATATTTAATCCTAGAATGCAGCCAAATAATAATACTGGTAAAATCTGTGACAACATATTTCTACTCCTTAAAATTATCCATGAAATCTATAAAAAAAACTTTACAAAAAGTACTAAATTTGCAGCTTAATGTCAAATGTAGTTTTTCATGTGTATTATTTGTGATAGATAGTATTAAAAATTTAATTCTTGCAAAGCATAGTAATTTGTATATAATGTAGCAGAGTTATTTAGATAAAGTAATTTATAATTTTAAAATTTAGTCCTTAAAATACCTCGTAAATTCTTCTTAGAATTTTAGAAATGCTGATATAAAAAAATGTAGTGCATTTAATTTTAGTATAATGTATGAGTATATTCAGAAAAAAAAATTTTGACTTAGCTAAGTCTACGACGAGTAGCAACAACTTAAAAAAAAGCTTTACTGCTTTTGACTTAATATTGTTAGGGCTTGGAGCTATTATTGGTACTGGAGTATTTTCGTTAACTGGTATGGTAGCTGCTAAATATTCTGGACCTGCAGTAACAATATCTTATATTATAGCTGGAGTTGTTTGTATATTAGTAGCTTTAGCATATACTGAACTTGCAGTTATGATTCCTGCATCTGGTAGCGTTTATACTTATTCTTATATAGCGCTTGGGGAAGTATTTGCTTGGATAATGGCTAGTGTTATAATTTTAGAATTAACATTTGGTGCTGCTACTGTAGCAGCTAGTTGGTCAGCTTATACTCAGGGTATATTAGAAGCAGGTGGAATAATTATACCAAAAATATATGCTGCTACTCCATTTGAAGGTGGCATTATAAATCTACCAGCAGTACTAATTGTTGCTTTTGCTAGCTTTATTTTATATTTAGGAACAAGTGATAGCAAAAGGTTAAATATAATTTTAGTTATTGTTAAGCTTTTATCAGTTGGGATTTTTATAATTGTTGCAGCTCCACATTTTCAAGCAGAGAATTGGAAAAATTTTATGCCTTTTACAGTTAATAGTACTTTGGTTGGAGCATCTATTTTGTTTTTTGCATTTACTGGATTTAGTGTATTAGCAGCAGCTGCTGAAGAATGTAAAAATCCTACAAAGGATTTGACAGTAGGCATCATAGGCTCTCTAATAATCTCAACAATAGTTTATGTTGTTATTGCTGGATTATTAACTGGTATGGCCACATTTGATCAGCTTGATAACGCTCAACCGTTAGCTTATGCTTTAAAACTTAACGGTAGTACTATTGGATCAGCAATTGTTGCAATTGGAGCAATTAGTGGCATGACTACAGTTTTAATGCTAAATATTTATGGGCAATCAAGAATATTCTTTGCTATTGCTAGAGATGGATTATTGCCAAAAATTTTTCAAAAAGTACATCCTACATATGATAGTCCATACGTTGCTATTTTATTTTTTGCGGTAATAGTAGCCTTAATTGGAGGTTTTTTTCCTTATCAAACAGTAGCTCAGCTATCAAGTATGGGGGCGCTTATTGATTATATGGTAGTATCTGTAATAGTAATGCTGCTTAGAATCAAAATGCCTAATGCTGTTAGAGCATTTAAGTGCCCTGCTGTATTTGTTGTTGCTCCGATATCATTAGTATCTTGTATTTATTTGTTGTTTAAGCAAATTCTTGATGAAGATGGTAATTTACTTGATACTGGAAAAATAATTATTGCTTGGATGATATTAGTATTGGTATTATATTTTATCTTCTACTATGCAAAACAATCTTGTCAAGCATTAGCTTATAAGAGCAAGCAATGAGATATTAATAGGGCGATTAGCTCAGTTGGTTAGAGCATTACGTTGACGTCGTAAGGGTCAGTGGTTCGAATCCTCTATCGCCCACCAACCAAAAAGCTTTTATTAATCAAGTTCGAGATAAGGTAATAGTAGAGTATAGAATACTACAGATAAAACCAGTGCAAAGAATTTATATGTTTTGTATGCTGGAAAGATTTTGAGTAGCTCAATACTAATGGCAATCAAGAAAACTTGGATATAGCTATAAAAAAATTTTTATCATCCAAAAATGAAGCATATATTAATTAATGTGTTTATAGCATTAATTAATATAATTACAAAAGATAGGACAGTATTGCTACTTTTTTATTTAGGGTGATTGCAATAAAAGTATTAAAGTATTTTTGATGTTTATGTAGAATCTGCATTAATCAAGGAGTTAATGCCTGGACAAACAGTAATATTAGATAATATAAGAGTTTTCTATAAGGTGAAGTGATTTTAAGTCTTGATAGAATCTGCAAGATGTAATTTATTATATCTACAACTTATTTTCAAGATTTCAATGCCATTGAACATTATAGACTTATAGTAAAAGATAAAGTACCCAGAGTTTGATATAAGGAGAGTAATGGAAAGTAGTAAAAGTAAAGATTATAGCTTTTTACTCTTATGTATAATAACGCAAGTTTAGGATAAGAAAAAGCAGAGAAGGCATAATGTAAAAGGCCTGCGAGAGATAATGTGCAATTAAATTATGCGATATATTTAAATATAATTTCAATTAATAACAGTTTATTTATTGCTCATATTTCTACAAGTATTAGTTCATAATACTATACTTAATAACCTGAACATTGACCATTCTAACACTTGTATATTATCTCTTTCTAACTGTTTCTTATTCTAAATTTGCATTTGCAGAGACATGCGAGCAATAAATAAATGGCTATTAATTAAAACTATATTTAATATCTCACATAATTATAATTGTACATTATCTCTTGTATACCTTTTGCATTATGCTTTTCATGCTTTCCCTTATCCTAATCTGGCGTTTACAAACTAGCTGACACATGCGCCCCCGGTGGTTGAAGACTTTTGGATTTTCACTAGTTTAACCTCCAATCTTCTTTTGCCTACTATGTAGTAGAATATATCGGCTTCCAACTACATCTTACTTTCAGGGCTATCACGTTCACCATTTGGTTTCTGCTCGAATGTTTCACTGTCTACGCTTTACTACTGTTGCTACCTTCAGCAGCACAAAACTCGCTATATAGTGGAAGTAGCTTATCCTTCCATAACTGGATTTTCACCAGTAAGATTAATTCACCTTATCTTGATGCACACACCATCTAATGCAATCATGTGGATCATCGAATAGCTTAGACTGGAAAAGGTATAGTAGAAGAAAGTTATATCAGAAGATGAGACTGTATAATAATTACCAAATTCGATATTATAGACCTTTAACAGCAGATAAGCTATAGGCAATGATATAAAGTTATCAGGAAAGTGCAGGTAATTGCTGAAAATCCATACATTACGTTTGATAAGGCCTGTGATAGAAACTAGAGTTGAAAAAATCACCTCACCATCATCACTTGAAGCACACCTTAGTGGATGGAAGACATGGTAACATCTCTTCTATTACTGAACATATTTTGTCAATAGAGCATAGTAGTAGGACAATTTTTATTGCTTATTTTGTATAAATCCTATAGAAACAAAGTTAACGGAATCATAAAAATTAAAATTTAAGTAATGGATAGTGATAATAGGCTAAATCTTATTTTAGCAATAACTTTGTCATTGGCAATTATTTTAGGATGGCACTTCTTTTATGAAAAACCACGCTTAATAAAAATGTCTAATGCCCAGAAAGAAAAAATAGAGTATAACAAGCGTTCTAGTACTAATCAATATTTACTACATGAATCTGCATTAAAAATTAAAGATAAAGTAGATATAATTGACTATAGTACCAGAGTAAAAATTATGACAAATAAGCTGCATGGGTCAATTTCATTAAAAGGATTAAGATTTGATGACTTGATACTTGTAGGTTATAAACAAGATGTTCTAGAAAATAGTCCTGATGTTGAACTATTATCTCCTTCAGAAACAGCAACAGCTTACTTTGCTGAAGTTGGCTGGTACTGTGCTAAAAATGCAGATTCTGATTTTCCAAATAGCGATACATTATGGCAAACTGATAAGTCTATACTACAAGCTAATGATACAACAACTTTTACCTGGACTAATAAACATAATGTACAGTTTATAGTTAGTGTATCAATAGATGACAATTATATGTTTACAATTAACCAATCGATTGTTAATAACAGCAAGCAACAACTTGCTGTTCAATTTCATGGTCTAATACATCGCAATTTAGCAGAAAATGAAAATTCTGCTAACATTTTTCAAGGGCCTATAGCATCTATTGATAGTTACTTAAATGAGGTAACTTACAATAAATTAAAGGAAAAAAAACATATTGATTATAATCTTAATGTTGTTCATTGGCTAGGTATAAGTGATAAATATTGGCTAACATCTTTTATTCCTGACGTTAAATATCGTTATTCTACAAGTTTTATGTATGGTAAAGCTGGATTTGAAAAATACCAAGTTAGTTTCTTATCTCCTAAAGAAGTAGTAAATTCCGATGGCGGAAGTTTATCGGTTGTACATCATCTATTTCTTGGAGCTAAGGAAGTAAAATTACTAGACTATTATGCTGAAAAATACAATATTAAGCTATTTGACAGAGCAATTGATTTTGGTTGGTTCTATATTCTTACTAAGCCTCTTTTTTATACTTTGAGTTTTTTCTATAAATACTGTGGTAATTTTGGTGTAAGTATTTTAATTGTTACTATATTAATAAAAATAATGATGTTTAGTTTTTCTAATCGATCTTACTCTTCAATGAAAAAGATGCGCGACTTACAGCCTAGAATTCAACGTCTTCAAGAACTATATGGAGATGATAAAATTAAACTTCACCAAGAAATAATGGCTCTATATAAGAAAGAAAAAGTAAGTCTTGCTGGAAGCTTTCTGCAGTCATTAATTCAACTTCCTATTTTCTTTTCGCTATATAAGGTTTTACATGTGACTATAGAAATGAGGCATGCTCCTTTTTTAAGTTGGATCAAAGATCTATCAGCTCTTGATCCAACTTGTATATTTAACCTATTTGGATTGCTACCTTTTCATGTACCTGGGTTTTTAAATATTGGTGCTTTACCAGTTTTAACATCTGCAACAATGATACTGCAGCAAAAAATAAATCCAGCTCCTACTGCTGATCCTGCTCAAGCTCAAGTATTAAAGTTTATGCCATTAATTCTTTTAATAGTGTTTAATAATTTTCCAGCTGGGTTGCTAATTTATTGGACATGGAATAATATATTATCCATTGTACAACAATTTATTATTAATAAGATTAATAATAAATGAAAGAAGTTATATGTAAAAACTCAACAAATAAGTTAAAGCTTTTTCTTGATGCTAAGTTTTTGCTTGGAGCAAGCCATAAAAGTCAGTTCCCAGCTACAAATTTACCAGAGTTTGTATTTGTTGGTAAGTCAAATGTAGGCAAGTCTTCCTTAATTAATTTATTATGTAATAAGCACAGTCTTGCCAGGGTTTCTAAAACTCCTGGCCGAACTAGGGAAATAAACTTTTTTCTAATAGCAAACAAATTAATTCTAGTAGATTTGCCAGGTTACGGCTATTCTAAAACTGCAGTAGTCACATGTAAGAATTGGGAAAAATTAATTTTAAGCTACTTAGAGGATAGAAAAAATCTGAGATTAATATATGTATTAATTGATGCTAGACGAGGTATAAAGGATAATGATCTTGCTGTAATAAATTTAGTACATCACTTTAATTATACCATGAAAATTGTTTTCACTAAGGAAGATAAGATTTCAGATTTAGAAAAAAATAGTTTAATAGCTACAAGCAAAAATTTGCTTGATTATAATGATAAAATAATATTTACAAGTATTAGGAATAAGAATGGTACGCAGGAAATTCAGTATAATATACTCAAATACTCAAAAAGAACTTAATATTAGTACTAATAATTTACAAAGTAGTAATTGTAATTTAAATCCTAAAGCAATAAAACTTTTGCTAGCTCAAGGCGTTGATCTAAAAGGAGAAACTGTAGTTATAAAACTTTCAGCGGATATAATAAATGATGATGCTCAGTTAGCAAATTTTTCTGAAAATGTTTATTTATTAACAATTTTGGAGATAAATGTTATTATTATTCATGATTATATCCAAGCCATAGATTCAACATTACAATTATTAGGATTATCTGAAGATCTGAAATATAAAAATAATATTACTAGTTATCGGACTACTCAGATTATTGAAATGGTATTAGTTGGACATATTAATCCAAAAATAGTAAGTAGTTTATGTAATGTTGGATGTATGGCAATGGGTATCTCAGGCAAAAGTGCTAATCTTATTGAAGCAAAAAAATCAGGAATATCCTATTCAAATGATGAAACAAAATCTAAATCAGTTATTGATTTGCAATTTTCGACTAGTCCTGCAATGGTTAATCCAGAAATCTTAATTAGCTTAGAAGATGCAAATTTAGTAACTGTTATTTCGCCAGTATCAATTGGACCAAATAATTCAACCTGTTTACTTGATGTAAATATAACAAGTTCAGTAATTGCAGCTAGTATGACAGCTAAATGTTTAGTGTTTTTAACTGATTTTAAGCAGAATATACAATTTCAAGATCATAGCTTATCTCAATTTAAAAAATCTTATGAAAATAATCAAAATAGTTGTATTGATCAATCTATTGTACAAGCAACTGATGGAGCTTTAAATAATTATGTAGAGAGAGTAAGAATCATAAACTCAGCCATACCTGATGCATTAATTGAAGGTCTTTTTAATAATACTGATAATATTATAGAAGTTAAATTATAGCTACCAATTATATTAGACCTCTTTCGAAACTGGTTAAGGTAGTTCAAAATTATAAATGCCAGAGATCAAATTAAATCTAAGAGAGAATCTTTTACGTCTATTTCGATATTTGTTCAGCAATAATTTTGAACCGTTTTAGCATACCAATAACGGCTTCATTCACAACGCTTGCTCCTGCTAACCTAAGATTATTCTTTTTATCATTTTTAGTTAAAGGATTTTTCTTGCTTTTTTTTCTTTGGTAATTCAGAATTATTGTGAATTTTTTGTATACCTTGATATCCTGTATCAGTAATCATTTTAACCTTAGGATGGATAAGAATTTTGGATTTCTTAAATAATCTAAAGCCATACTAATATCTTTCAAATATTACTGGTGCTATAATTTGATTATTACAAAGCCCAGCTATCATACTGAACCTGGATTTATGTTGATAAGCTTTATTTCCATAACATCTAGTACATTTTATACTCCATCCATATTCTCTACAAGCATTATCCTCTATTCCTAACTCATCAATGAATACTATACCTTCTTTAGAAAATTGCTTTATCTTCTCTATAAATTCATTCCTTAACCCAATATCCCTTTTGGAATGAAGATGAGTTTTTTTATAAGTGTATCCTAGTAGGTACCTTTCATGTTTAAGATGATTTAACTAACTAGAAGAAATAAGTTAGATTAAGAGCTATTATGAGCTTTATAAGCTTTATAAAATCTGCTATGTAGTTTATTCTCGTTTGAGTTGATACATGAATTTAACTGTAGCTGTATTAATATTATTTGTCAATATGACAATAATATCTTGATGTTAATTGCGGAAATATAACGTAAATTTATGTCTAATATTTGGCTAGTTGAAGTGCTAATTTTTAATCCAGCAACTTGAATTTATAGTTGATAAGCTTAGAGTAACCTTCAATTGATAACGTCGCTTAAAAATATTTTTTATTTTTACAAAAGTATTTGCTATTCAATAAAAACCATACTACAGACTATAAGTTTAAGCTAATTTTAAAAATTAATAAGTTATTATTTAATTACTTCAATTTTAAATTAATGAAGGGTGATAAATATGCCAGTAAAAGTATTTAAATTTACACAAGCAGCATTAAATAAAATAAAAGTACCAACCAAAGAAGAAAAAATAATCAAGTTTAGAGATATAACACAAAGGAACTTACTGTTTATAATATCATATACTGGATTTAGAAGACTATATTTATGAATAAACATTAATGGCATGTATTATAAAAAATAAAAATAGGAGATTTTCCAGATCTAACGGTAGCAGAAGCTAGAAAAAAGATACAGCAGTTAAAAAGTGATATTGCTAAAGGAATAAATCCAATGGATGAAAGACGGAAGATAAATAAAGAAAGAAGAGAAAAAAGAGAGAAGAGGCTTAAATTAAAGAATGAACTAACATTCGGACAGGTGCATGTAAAATATACTGAATATAGTAGTCTTTATCATAAAAGTTGGAAAATAATGGCTCAAAGAGTAAAGAGATATCTAGAATCTTTATACAATACAAAGATATCTGAGATTACCAAAGAAGATATTCAGAAGCTTTTTGACGAAAAAACAGCAAAGAAACACTATGTAACAGCAAACAGTATTCTAAAACTGTTAAGCCCTATATTTAATAAGGCTATAGAGTGGGGATTATTAGAAAAGAATCCTGTATGTGGAATAAAAAGGCACAAGCACAAGAATCAAGATCTAGATATGTAACAAATGAAGAAATGAGAAGACTTATGGCCGTGCTAAAAGAAAAGGGAAATAGTCAATTAACAGAATCGCAAAAGCGAGCAGAACGATCAGGAAAAATTTTTACATTTATAAGTTTATTCACTGCAGCACGTAAAAGTAATGTATCAGGAATGAGATGGGACGAGATAAGCCTTAGCGAAAAAATATGGTGTATACCAAAAACTAAGAGTAAAAATGGTAAAACTCTATATATAGGGTTAGCTGATAAATTAATAGAAGTATTGCAAACCAGAAAACTATGCTCAAAAAGTGAATGGGTATTGCCAAGTTCAGCAGACAATAGTAAACACATATCAAGTTCAACAATGCATCGAGCATGGGCTAAGATTCGAAAAAAAGCCGGAATACAGAATGTAACAATACATGATCTTAGAAGAACGTTTGCAACTTGGATGAAAAATAATGGTGAAACACTAGATACAATATCTCAAATATTAGGACATAGTAATACTAATATAACTAAAATTTATACTATACATAGTTTAGATAAGGCAACAATTGCTACAAATAAAGTTGTCGAAAATATGCTGAGTATATTCGGTACCAATGTTTGTTTGAACGAGATACTATCTGGAATAGTGCCATAATTAAGTTGCGGAGAAGAAAAATTGACAACAACTTAGCTAAGTAGTTACTCTACATTAGATTTTGTAAATTTTTGAAAATCGCAGTAGCAGAATGAGAAATCTCATTCTGCTACTATAATGTTTAAATTAGCTAAATTATCTTCAAACACAGATTTTACCTGCAATAATTAGTGTTCATATATGCATGTGCGACATGAAATCGCACTATTCTTACCACAACGTTTATATCAGTCAGATAGTATTATAAATATTATAACTTCTAGCACATTCACTAATTATTTGTATAGCCTTAGACATATACTCTCGTACTAACTCCATACAAGCTATAGTATAAGGTATTGTTGAGTTTGGATTAATATGATTCAATGCTATACTAATTGTCCTCTGACTTTCGCCTGCATCCCCCATACAACTTGCAAACGTCCTTCTTAGATCGTGTATTCTGAAATTTTTTATGCTTGCCTTTTCACAAATTATCTTCCATGCGGTATTTGGATGCGATAAGTGTCCGCTTTCGCTAGTAGAACTTGGTAGTACCCATTTACTTGTAGATATTAATTTCCTTGCTTGCAATATTTCCATTGCCTCATCTGTTAATGGTATATTTTGCGCCTTTCCGTTCTTAGTTTTTGGTATATGCCATATTTTTCTTTCAAAATCTATATTGTCCCATTCCATCTCTAACACATTACTTTTTCTAGCTCCAGTATATAACGCTAGTAATGCAAAATCTCTTATCAATGGACTTGCTTCTCCGCATAATACTTGTAAAAATCTACCCATTTCATCGTAACTTAGACGTCTCTCTCTTGCTTGCAGTTTATGCTGCTCTATCCCTAGAGTAGGATTGTTTTCTATTAATCCCCATTTTATTGCCTTATTAAATATAGTGCGTAAGGTTGCTAGCAATGCATTTGCTGTGGCATATTTTCCCTCTTTGCTGATATCATTGAATATTGGTTCAATATCACTCATTCGAATCTTGCTTATCTTTTTTTCATATAATGCTTGTGCATAAGTATGTACTCTGTCAGCATTCTCTTTCCAGTTTATAGTATATATTTTGGCATACTCTTCAATATACTTATAACACAGCTCTTTGAATGTAATATCGTTAGCTTTTCTTTCTCTTTCTTTTATACGATTCTCATTTTCTTCTATCTGTTGTTGATGTTTTACTGCTCTTGGATCTATTCCGTTCGCCATTAATGTCTTTAATTCTCTTGCTATTTTTCTAGCTTCTTTAATAGATAAATATGGAAATTCCACTATCCTTATTTTTAAACTCTGGTTTTTATATTTTTGTTCTAAAATCCATGTTTTTCTTACTATTCCTCCACAGACTGTACATGAGATTTTCAGTTTAAGTCCTATTATATCTGGATCGTGGATAATTAATAATTTTTCTCCCTTAGGAATTTTAATTTTACGTAGTGCTCGATTTATAAACTTTGATGATATTGAAGTCATAATCACCCCACATAATATTAATATTTATTATTAAAGTATTACGTTTAATTAAACAGATGATCTATATTATACTTTTTATTTGATAGCAAATTTTTATACTAATTTGTTCATAATACATATAACTTGAAAATCACTTATCAATCCTAGATTGTATATATTTTTCGATCATTAGATTAACCTCTAGATTGAAAACTGGCCCCCAATTTCCTAAATTTTCTGTCAACCTTTTGTCAACCTTTTGCTTTAATTTTTTTGTTATATTGACAAATATTGGAAATATATTTATAGTTAAAGTTGAAGATTAATTATAAATATTAATAAAAGTTAACATAAGTTAATAGTAGGTTCTATAAAGTGTAGAAGTTAATAAAAATTAACTTTTCTTCTTCCTTATATTTGATCTACCTTTGCACTTTTACCTATAGAACATCTTATTGATTTAAAGATATTAGAAGAACAATATAAGGAACTCGATAGCAAGAAAGCGATAGGAATAGATGGTATAACCAAAGAGGATTATGGTAAGAAGTTGAAAGCAAATCTGCTCTCGCTTCTTACTAGAATTTGCAATGGGAAATATCAGGCTAAACCTGCACGAATAACGGAAATTCCAAAAGAAGATGGAGGCAAAAGACCTTTGATAATATCATGTTTTTAAGATAAGATAATCGAGTCTACAGTAAGCAAGATACTAAACTCTGTGTTTGAGCCAATATTCTTAAAGTATTCCTATGGATTTCGACCTAAATTAAATGCACACGATGCTTTAAGGAAGTTAAATAGACTTACGTATAACTTCAATAAAGGGGCTATAGTAGAGATTGATATAACAAAGTGTTTCAATACAATCAAGCATTGTGAGTTGATGGAATTTCTAAGAAAGAGAATATCTGACAAGAAATTTCTAAGACTAGTTATGAAACTGATTGAAACACCAATCATAGAAAATGGTACTATAGTTACTAACAAAGAAGGTTGTCGTCAAGGATCAATAGTTTCACCAATCCTGGCAAATGTCTTTCTGCATTATGTTATAGATAGCTGGTTTGCAAAAATCAGCAAAGAAAACTTAATGGGACAAACAGGAATGGTGAGGTACTGCGACGATATGGTATTTGTCTTTGAAAAGGAAACAGATGCGAAAAGGTTTTATGATGTTTTGCCTAAAAGGTTAAATAAGTATGGGCTAAATATCAATGAAGCTAAATCACAAATGATTAAATCTGGTAGAGACCATGCTGCAAATTTAGCAAAACAAGACAAGAAGATCGCAAGTTATAATTTTCTTGGATTTACTTGCTATTGGGGCAAATCAAGATTTGGCACAACATGGAGACTAAAATATACCTCAAGGAGAGATCGTTTTACTGAGAAACTGAAAGGACTGAGAAAATATTTGCGTAGTCAGTCAGCTAAACAAGCAAGATAAAACACAAACATTATCACAAGTCATTAGAGTTATTAGGTGAATGGATCAACTATCATGGTATATCTGATAATAAAAGACGAGTAAGTTCATTTATCAACCAAAGTACACGTGCAATATATAACTGGTTCAATAGAATGGGAGGAAAACGTAAGATGAATTGGAAAAGACTAACCGAGATACTTAAAAGAGTAAATTTTCCTAAAATTGGAAAGATTGTCTCAATGTTCTAGACAACAAATAAGGCATAATGCTTATCTTATTTTTGAGAGCCGGATGCGGTAATTCTGCAAGTCCGGTTCTGAGGAGGGGCCTAATTGAGCGATTGGTTAGGTCTACTCACATAGATTTAATTTGATCTCTGGCATTTATAATTTTGAACTACATTAACCAGTTTCGAACGAGGTCTATTATACAAGTTAAGTCCTTTGTTTGAAAATTTTTATATACTTATTTAATTCAAGTGTTAAAATGCTTTAAGCTCATTTTTATAAGTAATGTTTAATCTAAAAACTTAGTGATATTTTTGATAAAATTATTAAGGTAATGTTTCATGAATCATAAATTCATTTCAGCAGTTAAAGCATTAAAATGGTATAGCTACATGGGTATTGATGATAACATAATTTATGATGGTACAGCATCTTTTGATCAATGTAATTCTATTAGTATTAGCAAAGCTAAAACATTAATAGATCAAAATTCAGCTGGATTTAATAATAATCAAAACACACATTTAGCTGTATTATCAGATTCAAGGCAACTTGCAGATAGTGTGCATACATTAGAAGATTTAAAATCATCAGTCACTTCTTTTGATGGCTGCTTGCTCAAAAAAACAGCATTAAATACAGTATTTGGAGATGGTATTCCATCAGCTCCAATTATGCTTATAGGTGAAGCTCCAGGGCAAAATGAAGATAAACACGGTATTCCTTTTTGCGGCGAAAGTGGTAAGTTACTTGATAATATGTTACAATCCATTAATTTATCACGCACTAAAAATGTATATATTACTAATACAGTATTTTGGCGTCCACCAGCTAATCGCAGACCTACATCTGATGAGTTAGTAATTTGCAGGCCATTTGTTGAAAAACACATTGCTATAATCAACCCCAAGCTGATAATCTTGGTTGGAAGTACTGCAGCAACAAGCATGTTAGGAGATCATGTTAAAATTTCCAAAATAAGACAAGAATATTTTTTATACAAAAACTGTTATCTAACTTTCTCGATTCCTATTACTGCAATTTTTCACCCAGCATATATGTTAAGACAGCCTTTACAAAAAAAAGCTTGCTGGTTTGATTTGCTAAAAATACAACAATTCATATTACAAAAATATATTACAATATAAACTGTATGTATCTAATGGTAATTGATATGTACTATGAAGTATATATGAGCTAGCTGTTGAAAGAAAAGAACAAAGTTGGAAATGATAACCTATCATACTGTCTATCACAGCTCTGCCTACCTATGCTTTGTCTATTACATTACTGCAATCTACTCAAGACTCTACACTTGGTATGTTAGGCTTGTATTTTCACATCTCTATTCTTTCAATAGCTAGCTTACTTATACCATTTGTGTAATGCATGCAAAATCTACCTTATAGCAGGCTTTACTTTTTAGCTAAGCTATTTTATTGTCAATCTTTCTTCTTCACAACCTAATTATACTAAGATTTCGGATATGATCTTATTTAGATGAACATTTGAATAATCTATAGTCAACATCTTGTTTATAACTCCATTTGTATACACTGTTACTATATTTACACTAGTTCGTGCATAAACTTCCGTTGATTTAATACTACTTATTCTAGCTTTTTTAGGAATTGTATTCCATGCATTGTGTACTGCTGAATGTGATAAGTGTTTGCCATTGTCTATTAGACTTAGCAATACCAATTTACTATTGAGTGTTGCTTTAAGTATTCAAATATTGTTTTTCCACTTTTACTCTTAGTTTTTGGTATACGCTATATTTTTTCCAAAAAGCTTATTTTTTCCATCGCATTCTTGTTTATAATAGTTTAGGCTATATGAGGCTGTAAAAGTAGGTTCCTTTGTAGCTTACTCTAAGTTTATCAACTATAAATTTAAGTTATTTGTTTTAAAATTAATCCTTGTATGTTGAAAATATGTAAAATTGCAATAAAATAAAAGTTATACTAAGTACACAAAAGATACTGTGTTAAAAATTAAGAAAAGAAAAAATAATTTTATAAAAAAAATGCAGGTTTTTATAAAATTATTTTTTCTGATATGCAATTAAAACATTAGCATCAACTGAAGAATTATTCTTCACAACACAATAAATAATATATAATTCGAGAATTTATAAGCATAAAACATTTCAAAATATAGTACGAATTGGTAAGAGTTCTACAGAATTGTTTTTGAATGTGAGCTTTTATTCTAACTCATGATAATATTGATGATAGAACAGTAGTAGAACATTTGGTACGAAACTTAAAGGATGGCTATTTAATGATCGCGGATTTATTAGTAAAAGACTTGCTGTATTGCTTGCTAATCATGGTTTAGAGCTAATCATAAAAATTAGATCCAACATGAAAGAAAAAGTAATTCATCATATAAAAACTTTGCTTCTTAGCAAAAGACATATTATAGAAACTATTAATAATCAGTTAAAATATCTTTTCCATATTAATCGTACTCGCCATAGGTGTTATGAATTTTCAAACTAATCTCCTCTCTGTACATTGCTTGCTTATCTTTTTAAAACTAATAAAATTTCTGTTTCTTTTTCAAGTTTAAATCATCTTTCTATTTCTTTACTCGCCTATGAATATATCAAACTCGTGTTGGTTTATAGTAATATTTTTTAAACTTATAGCAGAAACAATAGCTTCTTATATCTAAATTCTTAGTTACACTATTTAAAAAAGTTACTATTATTAATATTCAATAAAAATATTTTTATCCTATAAATTTAATATAACTTTAATTTTTATGTCAACAGTAAAAAAAATAGGTTTTTGGTCAGTTTTATCAATTGTAATAAGCAGCCAAGTTGGCTCTGGTATATTTCTTTTACCAAGCACTTTAGCGCCATTTGGTTATATTGGAATTCTAAGCTTGCTGTTAACTGGCTTATGTGCAACACTTTTAGCACTGATTTTTGCAAATTTATGCAGACAATTCACTAAGACAGGAGGGCCTCATGCTTTTGTTTATAAAGCTTTCGGAATAAAAGCAGCATTTTTTACTGCTTGGACTTACTGGATAATATCTTGGATTAGTTCTGTAGCACTTGTATTGACTGCAGTTAGCTATATCAGTTACATATTTGATTGCCACAACATATATATTACCATAACATTAAAAGTCGCAATAACAATTATATCAATGCTATTAAACCTTAATGGATTATATGCTTCTAGATGGTTAGATTTTGCGCTTACCTTACTTAAAATACCTTCCTTAGTAATTTTACCGCTTATTTGTATACCTTCAATTAATTATAGCTATTTTTTCATTAACGAAAATTATACCATACACTCCTATCTACAAGCTTTACAAGCAGCGGCTTTTATAACATTTTGGGGATTTATTGGAGTTGAAACAGCTACAGCACCAGCTGAAGCTGTTATAAATCCAACTAAAACTATCCCGCGAGCAATTATTATTGGTACTAGTTGTGTCATAGCAATGTATTTACTGTCGAACATAGCAATATTAGGAACAGTTCCAAATAATATTTTGAAAGTATCTACAGCCCCATTTGCTGAAGCTGCAAATATCATTCTTGGAGGTCATTGGAATAAAATTATTGCATTTACAGCAATAATAATCTGCCTAAGTACTCTAAATGCTTGGATTTTAACTAGTGGCCAAATAGCATTAGGAGCTGCTAAGGATCAATTATTTCCTCAACTTTTTTTAAAAACAAATCAACAAGGAGCTCCAATATGGGGAATCATTATCTCATCATTAGGAATGATAGTATTAATACTTTGTACTATAAATTCAAATTTAGCTGAACAAATAAATTTCGTGATTAACATATCTGTTGTTGCATTCTTATGGATTTATGCTATTTGCACTATTAGCTATTTAAAAATTCTATCTATTTCAAATCATAAACAAATTAACTATAGCAGCATTATTATTAGTGTTATTGCTTTAACATTTTGTATATGGATTATGCTAGGATCAGGCTGGTATATGTTATTATCATCTTTATTTTTTATTACTACTGGTATACCAGTTTACCTATATATAACCCGAGTTTGATACGAGTAGAATTTCAAACTATAAACAGAGCAAGTATTACAACTGTTAGTTAAACGCTAAAAAATAAAAATGTACATAAAAAAACAAATAAAACTATTATTATCTAGCTAACTAAAGACTTTCTATGTAATAGAAAACTTTATCAAGTGTTTATAAATTAAGCTATACTACAATGTAATTATTGCAAATAAACAATAGTAAATTTTACCCTTGTATTATAAAAATTAATCATCTTGTAGATGAGTAACAGTTACATAATCTGGTTAATACTTATTCCTATTGCTATTTTTCTTATATCAAGCTAAGATTGAAAATTATATCTTTGTTGGTAGTGCTAATCTATTGTTCAACATTATTATTAAAAATACCACCTCCAGTATGGTCAACATTAGCACTCATTTGCTCCAAAATATGCTCTTGAGTAGCTTCAGATTGTTCAAAAAACATAAAATCTGCATTATCTTCAGCATAGTTTCGAGCATAATCAGGATCTTTTCCACTTGCTATAGCATCAGCAAAAAGTTCAGCATAGTTTTTAGCATACTCTGGTTTTTTACCACTACTTAGGCAATCAGCGTAAGCTTCAGCATAGTTGCGAGCATGACAATCTCCCTTTTGATGATTTTCAATAGACCAACTAAAACCTTCGATATAGCTTTGAGCAAAAAATTTGGCAGAATGTTCCGTTATTCCATGAGCCATATGCTTGCTAACAATAGAAGCATAGATACTTGCATAACTATGGTTTAGTCCAAATTGCATGCCTTCGTTATAAGCTCTAGAATAATCATCATTAGGATCAGATAATATATTACTACTTTGTTGCTCCAAATCTGGAATAATACTATCAACATTAGCACTCATTTGCTCCAAAATATGCTCTTGAGTAGCTTCAGATTGTTCAAAAAACATAAAATCTGCATTATCTTCAGCATAGTTTCGAGCATAATCAGGATCTTTTCCACTTGCTATAGCATCAGCAAAAAGTTCAGCATAGTTTTTAGCATACTCTGGTTGTTTACCACTACTTATACAATCAGCGTAAGCTTCAGCATAGTTGTGAGCATAACATTCTCCCTTTTGATGAATTTCAATAGACAAACTTAAACCTTCAATATAGCTTTGAGCAAAAAATTTGGCAGAATGTTCCGTTATTCCATGAGCCATATGCTTGCTAACAATAGAGGCATAGATACTTGCATAACTATGGTTTAGTCCAAATTTCATGCCTTCATTATAAGCTGTATAATAATCAGGATCAGGTAATATATTACTACTTTGTTGCTCCAAATCTGGAATAATACTATTAATATATTCTTCTTCTGCCATGTAAATATTAGGACTTATATCTGCTGTAATGCTAGAAGAAGATCCACAATTTTGACTTATAACATCCGTAACTAACTTAAGCCCTTCTTCTAAATCTGATGAAGATATAGCCACAGATTCCATCATCTCAATATTAGTACTAGACTCTTTCGTTGAAGTACTTGGCAATTCTTGTATATCATCATCTTGTTGTTCAAGCTGATTAGTAGTATCAGTATCTTCTTCTGTTTGTTGTGTAGTGTCATCATATGATAATGATGACAAAAATTTTTTGAAGATAGCCGGAGCCTTAGAGCCGCTTTTAGCAAATTTTGCAATATTCTGAAAAAATTGTTTCTTACCGATCTTATTTATTTGCTGATCTGATAATATTTCTAATACCTCTTGAACAGTCTCTGTTATCTTAGCTCTAGCACTACTTAAAATAGTACAAAAATTAGAAAATTTGATTTCATATTTCTGCAGTAACATAAGTGCTTTTTTATCTAATATCTGTAATAGCTTTTCTAAAGCTTCTGCTGCAGCTGCACCAGCTCCATTTAAGATGTGACTAATATTAGAAAATTGAATTCCAAGCTTAGTTAGTTCTTGTATTCTAGAACTTTCTAATACCTTTAATAGCTTTTCTAAAGCTTGTGGGCCAGCTGCACCAGCTCCATTTAAGATGCTACTAATATTAGAAAATTGAATTCCAAGCTTAGTTAGTTCTTGTATTCTAGAACTTTCTAATACCTTTAATAGCTTTTCTAAAGCTTGTGGGCCAGCTGCACCAGCTCCAGCTAAGATGCTACTAATATTAGAAAATCGAATTCCCTGATCATTTAGTTGTTGTATTCTAGGGCCTTCTAATACCTTTAATAGCTTTTCTAAAGCATCGCTAGTATTATGGGGCATTCCACGTAAGATAACAGTAATACTAGAAAATTGACACTTACAGCATTCTAACATTTTTGTTAACTGAGTTGATATTGTATAAGTGCCATCTGGTCTTAGGATGCATAATGTATCTAATATTTTTTCTAAACTATTTAGTAGATCACTATGTAACTCATCTCTTAAAATACTGACAATGCTAGAAAAAGGGATACCATATTTCTTTAGGCATTCTACTCTAGAATCTGCTAATTTAGGTAATAGCAGTGCTAATATTTTTACTGTTGCTGTTGTATGATTATGTAAGAGACTAGAAATGTTAGATGCTGAAATAGTACCATGTTGTATCAGTATTTTAACATATTCTATACTTGTATAGATATTACCTGTTTTAGCAAATAGAAGCGTAAAATCTGGTTCAAAATAACGATGACTTTTAAGAATATTGTGAATATACTTCTTAACTGCTGGAAGTTTTTCCAGCATATCTTTTACTTCGGCATTATGATTAAGATATTCTTCTAGATTACACGTATTAGTTAGTATTTTAGGCTGTTCAGGTCTCAAGTGATTAATCGTTTGTAAGTTTATTTAAGATTTTTCAAAATAAGTACAAATCATTAAAAACTTTAGTTATATAGCTTACATTGTTAAGGTAGTTCAAAATTATAAATGCCAAAGATCAAAATAAATCTAAGAACGAATCTTTTACGTCTATTTCGATATTTGTAAGCAATAATTTTGAACTACCTTAACCAGTTTCGAAAGAGGTCTATTTTTAATGAAAAGTTCAGCATTAACATATAGGGTATAGAAATATAGTCAACTTTAAGTTGTACTTTTTAGAAGGTTATTATAAAGAAAAATCTCATTTTGGCAAAAAGGGGAAAATAGATAAGATAGAAAAAATATATTTCGCTAAATCCAAATCTAACTCTGGCACAAGCAGGAAAACATTTTGGAATTTCAATAAGGGTAGAGAGTTATTACATGAAAAAATTTGGCTATACTGTACCAACTGGTCCATTACAGTGTTCAGCAACAATTATTTCAGCAGTGTTATGAGATCTATCTCGTCTAGCTTTCCATTCTATTCTATGTGTTCTGCAGTACCAGGATCTGGTTCTGATCTAGATAAATAATACTCTTCTCTATATATAGCCATTTATAATGAAGTTTGCGTATAAAATATCATGTTGGTAAATCTTATGATGTTATTGTCGCTTTTTCTATAACGTCAGTTTAGGATAAGAAAAAGTATGAAAGACGTAATACAAAAGGTCTACAAGAGATAATGCGCAATTATGATTATGCGAGAAATATTAAATATAGTTTTAATTAATAACAGTTTATTTATTGCTTATATTTCTACAAGAATTAGTTCATAATACTATACTTAATAACCTGCACATTGATCATTGTAACACTCGTATATTATCTCTTTCTAACTGTTTCTTATTCTAAATTTGCATTTGCAAACATGCGAGCAATAAATAAATGGCTATTAATTAAAACTATATTTAATATATCACATAATTATAATTGCACATTATCTCTTGTATACCTTTTGTATTATGCTTTCCCTGCTTTCTCTTATCCTAAACTGGCGTTATACCCAAACTTCATTGAAAAATGACTATATATTTGCAGATTTATCAGTAGACAAGGTTTTACTCTTACTACTTGTAGTATTGATACTAGAATAGTAGCAAAATATTTAGTACGTAAAAGTAAATGGTGATATTTGCTGATAGTTGATTTATTAGTAAAAAAACTTGCTGTATCACTTGCTAAGTAAAGCTTAGAGCTAATCACAAAAATTAGGTTCAACAAGAAAGAAAAAGTAATTCATCCTATAAAATATCTACTTCTTAATAAAAAGCATATTATAGAAACTATTAATAATTAGTTAAAACATCTTTTCCATACTGATTATAATCACCATAGGTCTGTGTTATGTATTTTCAAACTAATATCATTGCTTTATTTCTTGCTTATGTTTTTAAGCATAACAAAATTTTTGTTTCTTTTTTCAAGTTTGAATTATTTTTCACTTTCTTTATATCAGCTCTGATCTCTTAATTATATCCAACTTAGGTTCAATAACAACATTTTTTCTTAGATAATATTACTAGGAGTAGGTAAAGTCTGCTCATAACGAGATATAAAAGGTACTAGTACCAAAAAGTGTAAAAAATAATATGTAGCAGCTAATCTACTTACTGTCAAATAAGGTTCTTCGGCCGGCTTGCCACCAACATAACCTAAAACTAAACAGTCAATAATAAATAACCAAAAAGCAATACGATATATAGGTCTATAATTACAGCTTCTCACTTTTGAGTAGTCTAACCATGGCAAGAAAAACAGTAATAAAATAGACGAAAACATTAATGTAATTCCTCCAAGTTTTGAAGGAACAGCTCTTAGGATTGCATAAAATGGTAAAAAATACCACTCAGGAACAATATGATGTGGAGTTAATAATGGATCAGCTGGAATATAATTATCAGGATGGCCTAAATAATTAGGCTGATAAAAAATAAAAGCAGCAAAAATTAAAAAGTAAATCCCAAAACCAAAAAAATCTTTTATAGTATAGTAAGGGTGAAAAGGAATAGTATCTTTTTTAGATTTAATATCAATTCCAGTAGGGTTATTAGAACCATGAACATGAAGCGCTATTAAATGTAATCCTACCAAAGCAGTAATAACAAAAGGTAGTAGATAATGCAAAGCAAAAAAGCGATTTAAGGTTGGATTAGCTACTGAAAATCCTCCCCATAACCAAGTAACAATACTCTTACCTATTAATGGAATTGCTGAAAAAAGATTAGTAATTACTGTTGCTCCCCAATAACTCATTTGGCCCCAAGGTAAAACATATCCCATAAAAGCAGTAGCCATCATGCATAAAAAAATCACAATGCCAATGTGCCATAATAATTCTCTAGGTGCCTTATATGAGCCATAATATAAACCACGAGCTATATGAATATATACTACAGCAAAAAACATTGATGCTCCTACTGCATGCATATAGCGTATTAACCAACCATAATTTACATTTCGCATAATATTTTCTACACTATCAAATGCATGGTCAACATGAGGAGTATAATGCATAGCTAAGAAAATTCCGCTAATAATCTGTATTAGTAGCGCGATACCAGCAATAGACCCAAGATTCCAAAAGTAATTAAGATTTTTTGGAACTTGATAAGAAGCCAAATGCTTAAAAAATGAAAACATTGGTAATCTATAATTAATCCATTCTACTATTGAACTTTTAGGCTTTTTACTACTATGCTGCATTAATTTTATTTCCTCTCCTCTAGCTTGGTATATTTTGAAATAATACTAACTTACTTTAACTTATAATTACTAAGTAACTTTTGTATATCATCATATTTTCTTAAAAAAGTTGACTTTTATGAGTGTAAACTTAAAAAACAACAGCTAACCAAAGTTAACCAATTTTAATTTTTTTATCAGTAATAAATTGATAAGGAGGAATTTCTAAATTTTTAGGAGCTGGTCCTTTTCTTATTCGCCCAGAAGTATCATAATGTGACCCATGGCATGGGCAAAACCATCCATTATACTCTCCACTACGATCTATAGGAATACATCCAAGATGCGTACATATTCCTATTATAACTAACCATTGATCGTATCCAGACTTTACTCTAGTATTATCTTCTTCTGGATCAATTAACTCAGATAAGTTAACTGCTCTTGCTTCCTTTATTTCCTCATCAGTTCTATGCTTAATAAATACCGGCTTACCTTGCCAGCTTATTGTTATAGCTTGTCCGCACTGAATTTTATCAATATCCACTTCAACAGATGATAAAGCTGAAACATTTGCTGCTGGATTTAATGAATCAATAAATGGCCATAAACTGCTAACTGCTCCAATACTAGCCATGCTGGTGGCTGTAAGTACCATAAAATCTCTTCTAGTTACTTTTGTATTTGAGTCATCATTACTTATTGATAAATTTAGATCTGAACTCAAAGTTTGATTTAGAGATACATTATTTAGCTTTTGTGTTTGCCTTGTACTACGTTTATCAATATTGGCCTCTGCAATAGATTTTGCAGATTCGATATTTTTATCAATATTACTCATCTTAATAGTTAGTAACGTTAATAACAACCTATTGCTATAATATTACTCCATTACTAGAAAAAATCAATAACTTATCAGTTTAGCAAAATTATTATCTAATTCTATTGTTTATTAACTTATTTGATTAAATATTTCTATTCTTGCTTTTAAGTCAGCTTTTTTTTGAGATAATTCATCTTTTTGTGTTTGTAACATAGTAATTTTAGTATGTAATAATTTTTTTTCTTGTATTAATTTTTGTTGCTGTATTGATATCTGCTTTAGCCGTAACTCTATTCTATTCTTTTCAGCAAAATCATTATTATTTTCTATAATTCCTTTTAATGTTTCTTCTAAGACCTCAGTTTCATGCTTATTTTGCTGAAATTCTTCTTCTACTGCAGTTTCTTTCTCTTTAGTTTCCTGCTCATGATCTAATAATTCTCCTTCTTGACACTCTAACTCATTGCTTTCATAGACCAAACCTTCTACTAACTTTTCATCCAATGATCCTTTTAGTTGATGAAGTTTCTTAACAAATTCATGATCAATACTAGAACGCATATTACTACGAATATATGGAATTAAACTATTAATTCTCATTTTAGTTTCCATCATTTCTGTGTTTAGCTTTGTTTGTTTTTGTAGTATAACTTGTCGCTTTGCTTGTAATGATATTTCTTGTCGTGCTAACACTTGTGAATCAGTAGATAATGCAGTACTTGTAATTTTGTTTGATTGAGCCCGATATGCTTGACATTCATTCTTGAATGTTTCACGCTCTTCTCTTAATGTCTGAGCTCTGCTACTCTGTACATTAATGGTAGCAAGTAATTCTGAACAAGAATCATTATAATTACGTTGATCTTTTTTTTTTATGATTTCTTGATACCTTTCTACTTGTTCAAGATCGTTATTTATTTCCTGAGCATCTCCTTCTTCAAGAATTTGATCATGTTCTGTAGATTCATATTTAGGATGATCTCCAATACACTTCCATAGCTCAGACCATTGACCATTAGCAAGATGCGAAGTGCAATGTTTAGCAATTGCTTTAGCCTCTCCTAATTCATAATTCATTATTTGAGTAAAAAACAATAATTTTTCTTGTACTGCCTGATTTGTAAAAATCAGATATATTACTATTATGCTAGTTGTATAGATAGCTAGAGTCCACTTTTTGATAAAAATGTAAGGTACCAATGCCATTGGATTTTTAAAAATTCGACCAACATATCTAAGTATTGGCTCTGTAAAATAGTAAAACCACATTAGTATTATTTAATTAAATTAATTAATTTCATATTTCTAGCAGTTAAAATATCATATCATTTTATATTTTAGCATGTTAAACTTAACCTTTTTTCAACTTAACTAAAATAGTTTGAGTATTCTATAAATTAATTTCTTTCTCTCTTAAGATTTTTACTGAATATTATAAATATTCTTGATAAGATACTCTCCTAATAGTACAGAAATTGATAAGAATAACAACGTAATTCCTACTAAGATGGGTAAAAAATTTTCAATATTGTTAGCATATTCAATAATTAAGCCAGTAATAATGAGCCCAGGAATAATTAATGGTATAATAATTACTGAAATCAGATAGGAGTTAACATAAAAATATGATTGAATAATTGATGTTAAGGTAGTTATGCTAGAAATTTGAAGAAATAATAATAAACTTGAAAGAAGTTTTGCAATTTGATCACAAGTTAAATTATACAATATTGCTATTATTGGTATAGTTAAAATAAATGGTATAATTACTACAGTAAATAAACCTATTATTTTTGCGACAGTAATATGGTAAGCATTTTCAACAATCAATAAATTATCTAAGCTACCGTCTTCTAAATCTTTTTTAATACCAAAAACTGAAAGATTTAATATTGCTAAGATATATACTATTAGTGTTAGTAATGTGCCAAAAGTTGAAAGATTTTGCGGCGCTGTAATCATTGATAGTGCTAAAATTGCTGTTATAGCATGAATAAATACATATTGTGGTATAGTATAAACTTTATGGTAGATATATATTTCATGCTTTAATAAAAGTAATAGTCTATTCATTTTTTATACTGCTCTAAATTAACTTCCAGTGCATTTGGCCATGGTGATGGAGAATGCGACGCCCACAAGACTATACCACCAGAATTAGTGTGTATGGCTATCAAATTGTAAACTAATTTACGATTTTCTTCATCTAAGTTAGTTTCGACCTCGTCAAGAAGCCATATTTTAGAGTAACATGCCATTAGGCGTGCTAGTGCTACTTTTTTCTTCATACCGCTAGACAATTTATATACTTTTTCTGATAAGAAATCTGTTAATCGAAAATATGTTACGGCCGCTGGAATTAAAGTTACAGAATCATAAAATTTTGCCCACATAACTAAATTGTCTTCCACAGTTAAGTCAAGCTTTAACCCTAGTTGATGCCCTATGTACCCTAAAAAAGGCTTTTGTAATTTATTAGTTTGAATATTATGAATATATACTTCGCCTGCTGTTGGAGATTGTATGTTACCTATTATCTTTAATAATGAACTTTTGCCAGCACCATTTTTCCCTCTTATTATTGCTATGGCTCGAGGTAATAAAGTAATGCTTAGATTGGCAAATATTACTGTATTATTGGATGATATAAGTGATATATTTTGACAAGTGAGCACTATAAGCTATATTGATTAGTTTTTAATTAATTCAAAATACTAGTAATAATTTTATAGTATTAGGGTTTTAAAACTTGTGAATTTAGTAAATTATATGAAAATCATTTACAAAAATAAATTGAATTTAGATATTGTAAAGAAATTAAAGATTAATAATAAAACATATTCTTTCTTCAGTTTAGTACAAGCTGCTAAAAATTTTAACATCTCTCTTAAGCAAATGCCTTATAGCTTAAGAATTCTTTTGGAAAATATCTTAAGACATAGCCATAATAATAACAATGTAATAGAAACTATTAACAGTTTTTCAAATTAGCTAACGAACCCTAAAGCAGCTAAAAGCGAAATTGAATTTATGCCAGCTATTTTAATGCAGGATTATACAGGTGTTCCAGCATTAGTAGACTTAGCTTCTATGCGTGATACTGTAGCACAATATTGGTGGAGATATAAATAAAATTAATCCGTTAATTCCAATTGACTTGATTATTGATCGCTCTATACAAGTAGATGTTTATGGTACAAACGATGCTAAACAAAAAAACACTGAATTAAAAATTAAACGCAGCATTGAAAGATATGAATTTTTAAGATGGAGAGCTAATGCGTTTCAAAATTTTCGTCTATTTCCACCTGGAACTGGTATTTGTCATCAAGTTAACCTAGAATATCTTAGCAAAGTAGTATGGACTAACAATATTAATGGTCAGCTTTATGCTTATCCTGATACCATAGTTGGTCTAGATAGTCATACAACTATGGCTAATGGATTAGGTGCGCTTTGGTTGGGGATAGGTAGCATTGAAGCAGAAGCTGCTATGCTAGGACAAATGATACCACTTGTCCTACCTGAGATCATAGGAGTAAAGCTAACCAACTCTCTAAGAAAAGGAGTTAATGCTACAGATTTGGTACTTACAGTTACTAAAATACTGCGTGAAAAAGGCGTAGTAGGTAAATTTATTGAGTTCTTTGGAACAGGAGTAGATAATTTATCTTTGCCTAATAGAGCTATTATTAGTAATATGTGTCCTGAATTTGGAGCAACTTGTGCTTATTTTCCAATCGATCAAGAAATAATAAAATACCTTACTTTAACTTGTAGAAAGAGCGAGGATATTGAATTAGTTGAAAAATATGCAAAAAAGCAATTATTGTGGCGTAAAACTAACGATGAAATTATTTTTCAGAAATTATTATAATAGTTGTAATGTTCAAATTAAGTCATTACCATATTTTGTAACAACAAGAATAGAATAAGTAAAAAGAAGAGTAGATAAAATTTGAATTAAGTTTGGAGATAAGAATAACTTGCAAAAGAAGCAATTACATGAACAAAGAAATGTTGCTGTTATCTTCTACACTAAGAACTCTGTACATGATGGTCTCCAATATACAGCTTAAGCATCTTTAAGGCTAATTTTTATTGTCCAGGTTTCAAACTTTAGTATTGGAATATGAAATTTGCCTAAAGCAATTAGCTCCAATATTCTTTTTCATAGTTTTTTCGTTACTCTTCTAACTGCAATTACTTTACAGCTAAAAGAATTGATAAGCAAACGTTGCAAAGCTTTTACTTTGTCATATCTATTTACCTGTATTATCTCTTTACGATACGCGTTTGATGACTTCTAACAACTTTAATAAAGTCAGATTAGGATAAGTAGAAATATGAAAGGCATAATGCAAAAGGTATACACAGAGAAAATATTGAGTTATAAAAAAAATTTAAATAAAAATAAAATAACACAACATGAAAAAATGTATTATAGTAGTATACTATTTAATAGGCAATTTTTGCAAGATATATCAAGAACGGGAAAGAAATAGACTAATACCAAGTATAATCAAAGAAACAGAGATGGAAAGTTATCCTTAGCTGAGTTATTAACAATAGTGATATATTTTTATTTGTCTCTATGCAAGGATTTTAAAAATTATTATCTATATTACTTGCGTTATAAGTATAAATGATACTTTTGTTTGTTAACTGCAGAATAATACAATTATGGCCTAGAGTGTTGCTGCAACTAGCTGTATTAATGCATTATCTGAAAAGGGAAGAAACAGATATATAGTCATCTATAATGAGGATTGATCTCATTAGGATTATTTTTAACAGTATTATAGCTAGTAATTAAATCGAGATTGATGTCAGAAAAACATTTTAAATAAAAAATAGACCTCTTTCGAAACTAGTTAAGGTAGTTCAAAATTATTGCTTACAAATATCGAAATAGACGTAAAAGATTCGTTCTTAGATTTATTTTGATCTTTGGCATTTATAATTTTGAACTACCTTAACCAGTTTCGAAAGAGGTCTAATAAAGTACATCCACCAAGGAATGGCTCATAGTAATTATAGTGTGGACCTTGAAGAAGATGTTCTATTAATTTATTAACGTCAATTTAGGATAAGGAGTCAGGAGAAGAAGAAGAGATAAGATGGAGATTAAGTTTAGAGATAGAATAACTAGCAAGAGAAGCAATTATATGAACAAAGAAATTAAGAGGAGAACGGTGTCTAGTATGCTCTAAATGCATGTGTTTTTTTAGTACATTAAAGACAGACTCAATTAATGAACGTTTATTTAATAACCGCTTATCATCTATGTCTAATAAATATGTTTTCATATCTTTAAGAAGATTAGTAAATAAACGTAGACCATTGGAGAAGAGTTGATGAAATAACTCTTTAGATATGTAAGCTTTATCACCAAACAATTTACCAGATAAGCCTTTAGAAATAACTGAAGCTACAGATAGATCACTTTTATTGCCTTTATAATTTTAACTGACATTAATTCACCTTTATTATTAATTACGAGATGTAGCTTAAAACCTAAGAACCAGGCATAACTACTCTTACCAATTTTAGAAAATCTGTTAAAAACTCTATTGCTGGAGGTACGTTTATTATGACAAATTGCTAACTTTGTAGAATCGATGTAATATATACCTTTCAATAGACTTCTTTCGAAACTGGTTAATGTAGTTCAAAATTATAAATGCCAGAGATCAAATTAAATCTAAAACCGAATCTTTTACGTCTATTTCTATATTTATCATCAATAATTTTGAACTACATTAACCAGTTTCGAAAGAGGTCTAATATTTAAGACTACTGTGTTATTATAAGCCTTTCAGAGTGTTAAATTTCGAGTATAGCTACAAAATTGCTACATTTATGCTAAAAAAAATGTGGTTTTTGATAGCAAAAATTGCCTAAATCACCTGCTATACCTGACATTTTTGGAGGTTGAAATGGTGCGAGATTTGCGTAATTTGGCAAGCAATAATTGTAAAATTGCTAATAATAACAGTAGCAATAATGCAACTGTCTTTTATCGTTTTATTGGAAATTTTGTTCCAGCAGAATGGAAAGATCTGATTGGAGATAATGCTAAAGCTTTAAGCAAAACATCTAAACAGCTTTTGTCATTGATGGTATATAGACTACATATCTATTACAACAAAGATATAGATGAATTACAGGAAAGTTATCATCTTTTCGATGATAAGCTAGATGTTGGTTAACATATAGTTAGGAAATTCTTAATAGAATTAAGAGACGCAGTTTTTATTGAAGTTGAAAGTAGGGCAATAATTAAAGACAGTTTTAGGTTACATAATGTCCATTGCATAAAACCTTGTGTTGACAAACCTGCAACTCATTTTCAAAAGAAGTAACAACTGTCTTGTAATTCATCTATATCTTTGTTGTAATAGATCTGTAGTCTAAATACTATGAATGACAAAAGCTGCTTAGAGGTTTTACTTAATGCTTTTCCATTATCTCAAGTTAGCTTTATAGTCATTTACAATGAAGTTTGCGTATAAAATATCATGTTGGTAAATCTTACGATGCTATTGTTGCTTTTTTTATGCCCAAACCTCATTGTAAATGACTATATTCATTCTGCTAGACTAAAATTTTCAACAAAACGATAAAAGACAGCTGCATTATTGCAATCATAGTTTTTTATAATTCTGCAACTATTTACTGTAAATGTTTTTACTATAGATTGCATAAATTATCTCCTAAGATGCCAGCTATAGCAGAAATTTTTTATTTTTTTTACGAACATATGATGAGTATACTAACTTTATGTATATTTTTTGCATTTTAAACCCTTATGCTAGCGCTAAAGAATGATTGAATTTAAAAATACTATAGTCATTTACAATGAAGTTTACATATAAAATATCATGTTGGTAAATCTTATGACTGCATTGTAAATGACTATAAACACTGTTCTGTTCATATAATCGCTTCTTTTGCAACTTATTCTATCTCCAAACTTAATTCCAATTTAATCTTCTCTTCTTTCTCTTTCTATACCTTATCCTAATCTGATGTTTTACAATAGACCTCTTTCGAAACTAGTTAAGGTAGTTCAAAATTATAAATGCCAGAGATCAAATTAAATCTAAGACCGAATCTTTTACGTCTATTTCGATATTTATCAGCAATAATTTTGAAGCGTTTTAGAATACCAATAACGTTTTCATTCACAACTCTTTCTCCTGCTAACCTACGATTATTTTTTTATCATTTTTAGTTACAGGATTTTTTTTGCGTTTTTTCTTTGGTAATTCAGAATTATTGTGAATTTTTTGTATACCTTGATATCCTGTATCAGTAATCGCTTTAACCTTAGGATGAATAAGAATTTTGGGTTCCTTAAATAATCTAAAGTCATGGTTTTTACCGTTAGAAAAATCTGTATAGTCATTTACAATGAAGTTTGCGTATAAAATATCATGTTGGTAAATCTTATGATGCTATTGCTGCTTTTTTTATGCTCAAACTTCATTGTAAATGACTATACATATTACTTGGTGCGTTTTCTTGTCTAACACTATTTGAAGTGTATGCCTTTTCTTCTTTCCTGAATAATAGAATTTTTGTTTTTTTAGGTCTTTCTGTAGGACTTTCAGTGGTATCAATCAAGACTACTTCATAATTCATATCACTCTTCATTAGAGCTTTATGACCTGGAAGAGCAAAGTTTTGGTATTTAACTAGGGTGTCTTCTACCAATTTTACAGCTTTATAGTTATTTACAATGAAGTTTGCGTATAAAATATCATGTTGGTAAATCTTATGATGCCATTGTCGCTTTTTCTATGCTCAAACTTCATTGTAAATGACTATATATGCTGAACTTTCACTAATCTCATAGTTCTGGCCTATATGGAAATAAGTATGGTATTCTCTAAGGTATTCTAACGCCATCAGCAACTATTCCTCCAAATTAAGCTTATTTTTACGCCCGTCTTTTGATTTCTTAAGACCATCAGCTTTCCTCAAAATATCCACCATCTTTGAAAATGTTCCCTTCCTTACTCCTGTTAATCAACGAAATTTTTCATCCTTTAACTCTTTAATCTGATCGAATTTCATTATTACCTCAAATCAGATCTTTATAACACTATTCTACATCATTCTCTAGTTTCGAAAGAAGTCTAATATGTAACTACCTTCCTAAATTAAGTTATATGTAATATTTTTATGGTAACTCTTTTAATTGCTTTCGCTGACCATTGCCTCTCTTATATATTAGACCTCTTTCGAAACTGGTTAAGGTAGTTCAAAATTATAAATGCCAGAGATCAAATTAAATCTAAGACCGAATCTTTTACCTCTATTTCGATATTTGTCAGCAATAATTTTGAACCGTTTTAGCATAGCAATAACGTTTTCATTGACAACTCTTTTTCCTGCTAACCTACGATTATTCTTTTTATCATTTTTAGTTAAAGGATTTTTCTTGCTTTTTTTCTTTGGTAATGCAGAATTATTGTGAATTTTTTGTATACCTTGATATCCTGTATCAGTAATCGCTTTAATCTTAGGATGGATAAGAATTTTGGATTCCTTAAATAATCTAAAGTCATGTTTTTTACCGTTAGAAAAATCTGTACATATTACTTGGTGTGTTTTCTTGTCTACCACTATTTGAGTCTTTAGTGTATGCCTTTTCTTCTTTCCTGAATAATAGAATTTTTGTTTTTTTTGGGTCTTTCTATTGGACTCTCAGTAGCATCAATCAAGACTACTTCATAATTCATATCGCTATTCATTAGAGCTTTACGACCTGGAAGAGCAAAGTTTGGGTGTTTAACTAAGGTGTCTTCTACCCATTTTACAGCTTTATATGCTGAACTTTCACTAATCCCATAGTTCTGACCTATATGAAAATAAGTACGGTATTCTCTAAGGTATTCTAAGGCCATCAATAACTGTTCCTCCAAATTGAGCTTATTTTTACGCCCTCCTTTTGATTTCTTAACACCATCAGCTTTCCTCAAAATATCCACCATCTTTGAGAATGTTCCCTTCCTTACTACTGTTAATCGACGAAATTTTTCATCCTTTAACTCTTTAATCTGATCTAATTTCATTATTACTTCAAATCAGATTTTTATAACACCATTTTACATCATTGTATAGTTTCGAAAGAAGTCTATTATTGCTGTTACTACTTTCTTGAATTAGAGCAATAGTCCGTGCGTCAAGAAAAGGTGAATTAATCTTACTGGTGAAAGTCCAGTTATGGAAGGAGAAGCTAGATCCACCGTATAGCGAGTCTTGTGCTGCTGAAGGTAACGACAGTAGTAAAGCGTAGACAGTGAAACATTCGAGCCGAAACCAAATGGTGAACGTGATATCCCCGAAAGGCTTATATAGTGGAAGCCGATATGTTAGACTACATAGTAGGCAAAAGAAGATTGGAGGTCAAACTAGTAAAAATCCAAAAATTTTCAACCACCGGGGTCGCAGGCGTCAGCGAGTTTATAAAGATTAATGACACAACTTGAGAAGTCCTTATAACTCTTACGTAATTAAGTAAGTATTCAAAGTACAAGTGATGAAACATAAGGCTTTGGAGATGGTGTAAGGATGGCTGAGTTAGCCATAGTAGTGATGAAACCTAGTAATGTGGGTGGAGCAAAGGGTTAGCAGAAAAGTAAGAATGCAAGAGGGAAACAATGGCTGTACACAGCATAGACAGAAATACATGGTTAACGAAACTTGAGCGTATAAAGTTGCTATCATCGAAAAATCAAGACATAAAGTTTAATAATCTAAATCAAGACATAAAGTTTAATAATCTAAATCAAGACATAAAGTTTAATAATCTAAATCAAGACATAAAGTTTAATAATCTAAATCAAGACATAAAGTTTAATAATCTAAATCAAGACATAAAGTTTAATAATCTAAATCAAGACATAAAGTTTAATAATCTTGGACATATCATTGATTTAAAGATATTAGAAGAACAATATAAGGAACTCGATAGCAAGAAAGCGATAGGAATAGATGGTATAACCAAAGAGGATTATGGTAAGAAGTTGAAAGCAAATCTGCTCTCGCTTCTTACTAGAATTTGCAATGGGAAATATCAGGCTAAACCTGCACGAATAACAGAAATTCCAAAAGAAGATGGAGGCAAAAGACCTTTGATAATATCATGTTTTGAAGATAAGATAATCGAGTCTACAGTAAGCAAGATATTAAACTCTGTGTTTGAGCCAATATTCTTAAAGTATTCATATGGATTTCGACCTAAATTAAATGCACACGACGCTTTAAGGGAGTTAAATAGACTTACGTATAACTTCAATAAAGGGGCTATAGTAGAGATTGATATAACAAAGTGTTTCAATACAATCAAGCATTGTGAGTTGATGTAATTTCTAAGAAAGAGAATATCTGACAAGAAATTTCTAAGACTAGTTATGAAACTGATTGAAACACCAATCATAGAAAATGGTACTATAGTTACTAACAAAGAAGGTTGTCGTCAAGGATCAATAGTTTCACCAATTCTGGCAAATGTCTTTCTGCATTATGTTATAGATAGCTGGTTTGCAAAAATCAGCAAAGAAAACTTAATGGGACAAACAGGAATGGTGAGGTACTGCGACGATATGGTATTTGTCTTTGAAAAGGAAACAGATGCGAAAAGGTTTTATGATGTTTTGCCTAAAAGGTTAAATAAGTATGGGCTAAATATCAATGAAGCTAAATCACAAATGATTAAATCTGGTAGAGACCATGCTGCAAATTTAGCCAAACAAGACAAGAAGATCGCAAGTTATAATTTTCTTGGATTTACTTGCTATTGGAGAAAATCAAGATTTGGCATAACATGGAGACTAAAATATACCTCAAGAAGAGATCGTTTTACTGAGAAACTGAAAGGACTGAGAAAATATTTGCGTGGTCAGCTAAATACGCAAGACAAAACGCAGGCATTATCACAAGTCATTAGAGTTATTAGGTGAATGGATCAACTATCATGGTATATCTGATAATAAAAGACGAGTAAGTTCATTTATCAACCAAAGTACACGTGCAATATATAACTGGTTCAATAAAATGGGAGGAAAACGTAAGATGAATTGGAAAAGACTAACCGAGATACTTAAAAGAGTAAATTTTCCTAAAATTGGAAAGATTGTCTCAATGTTCTAGACAACAAATAAGGCATAATGCTTATCTTATTTTTGAGAGCCGGATGCGGTAATTCTGCAACTCCGGTTCTGAGGAGGGGCCTAATTGAGCGATTGGTTAGGTCTACTCACATAGTTTATGCTATTCTGACGTGTAATATCAGCTATAACGCTAAACAATGCATCTTGAGAATAAGGTTTAGTAATAAATGCAGTAGCTCCTAGACTAAGTAAATATTGCTGTGATTTATCATCGTGTAGATAACCTGACTGAATAACAACAGGAATATTATATTGTTTCAAGATTGGTTGTATTTCTTTTAGCACCATGTCAGCGTTTTTATCTGGTAAAGAAATATCAAGTAAAATAACTTGATACAGTGCTGGATTACTTTTAATTAAATTAATAGCATCTTCACCATTGTTTGCAGTAGTAATTTGATAATTTATCGTATCGATAAGTAGATGCATAGAATCTAAGATTATTTGATCATCATCTATAATAAGAATTGTCATTTTTTTATTCAACATTGGTAAGCTGATTTTTGGTTTATTAGCATGACTATGCTGTTTATGATATCTGTAAAGTGGTAAAGAAAAACAAAATTCGCTACCACCCCCATGACTTTGATTTTCAGCCCAAATATTACCATTATGTTTAGTAATTAGTTCCTTACATACATTTAAACCAAGTCCTGTGCTACTAATTCTAAATTTATCGTAGCCACATTGTTCAAAAGGCTGAAATATAGTATTAAGTTTGTGTTTAGGAATACCATCTCCATTATCTTTAACTGATACATAAATATTTTCGTTATCTTGCTTAACGCTAATTAAGATTAGTCCTGGTTTAGAATATTTAATTGCATTAGATATTAGATTAAGCATTACCTGCGTGATACGCCCTCTGTCACAATCTACTGCTTCAGTTACTTGCTGTGGATAGTTTATATCAATCTTATGTTGTTTGCTAACTTGTAAAGTATTAAAATCAAATACTATTTCATTTAATAATGTTCGAAGATTACACTGTTGAATGTTAAATGCCATTTTATTAGCTTCTATTTTTGATAAATCTAATAAATTATCAATATGATTACATACCCTTTCAACACTGCTATTAACTCGATTTACTATTCCTAACAATTGTTCGCTGTTACTGTATTCATTACAGTGCTTTATTAGTAAATCAATACAAGATTTAACACCTTGCAGTGGAGTTCTAACTTCATGACTTAAGTGATTTAATATTTCTTTTTTTATGTTAAGCCGAATATTCATACTTTTTATCTTGTTTTCAGCTTTGTTTCTCATGTTTTGTTCAAGAATGTATTCCTCTTGCTTAATTTTTATAAACATTAATAATACGCTGCTAACCATAAGTGTGGTTGGAATAAGTCCAGAATCTGTAGGAGGTATTAAACTAATTTGTGGTTCAAAAATGCTTAAGATTTCTATTGCTATTATAACTCCACTAATAATCATAATTAGAGCAACTTGCCATCTAATTAGAATACCAACTACAATTAAGTTCACTATAAAACAAATTAACGATACTTTATGAAATTCGCTTACAACTAATAGTGCGGTATTAGTTAAAATTAATGCAAAAAATATAAATATAAGCCAAATCAATCCTAAATATTTATTATTGTTTGGTGTTAGTGATAAAAATTGATAAACAGTAAATATTGTTGTAAGGCCAAATGATAAAAGTAATAGGATATTAATAATTTGAGAATTATCCAATGAATTTGAACTAATACTTAAAACTGACATTATTGATAGCGATAAAATGGTAAATATTGATGTATATAAACAATAATGTTGATGTCTTAACATATCTGAACTGTATGCTAATATTCTGTTCCATTCAAAGTATTGAAGCAATGCTCTAAGCCAGTTAATAGCATTATTCTCTCTCTTGCAATATGCTTCATGTAATTTTGAAACTATTTTATAGTTTTCCCATCTTCCTGGCTCTTGAAGTCCATAGTGCATTGTCATCATTACTGTAAAGTTGATAATGATAGCCAAAACTATGTGATAGATCTCAGTAACTGATTGGTTATACCAATCCAGTAATAGTAGAGATACTCCTCCTGATAGCATACCAAATAATATTACTTTACTAGTACTTCTAAATCCTAGAACAGTAACTAATAATGGTGCTCCTATAATTGGACTGTAAAAATGTTCTCCAAGAATATGCATATTCCATAATTCTTGATTGGTAAAAGATATCAATACAGAAGCTATAGTAAATAGTATAACAAATATTCTAACAATTCTTAGCTCATTTTTGGGAGAATACTGTTTCAATATTCCTAGTGGATTACATAAGTCATTGAAACAAATAACAGCAGCCATACTAATATGCGAGATAGCAGTTGAGATTGTAATAACTATCATAACAATTATCATTAACTGTGTAAATTCAAGGTCTGAACAACGTTTTATTACTTCTGTTAATATGTCGCTAGGATTAGCATTTCTAATATCTATAGGTAATAATATTGTTGCGAAGATGATCAATAATATAGTAGCTGCAAATATTACAACAGATAATGTATTAAGAACATTAACAACTTGCCGAGAGTTAGTTACTATTAGGTACTTATAAAACATTAATGGTCTAACTATTGGCAAGATATTAAAAGCTAGTACCCACCAATATTGCATAATTAGTGGATTAGTATAGTCAATGAATCCTTTGAAATCAAAAATTTGATTCGTTGTAAGCGTAGTAATTATTGTACTTAAATCAGCAACTTTATTAAAAAAAACAAACAATGCGGCATACAAGAAGATTATAGTAAAGCAATGAAACATGTCAGTAAATACTATTGCTCTAATTCCTATACAGGCTAGATAAATAATGATTGTAATAGCAATAATGAACAAACCATTGTAACTTATATACTGAATAATGTTGTATAATAACTTTATTTCCATTGCACTAATGGTTAAAGAAATAACAATAGATCCAATAGCAGTAATAACTTTAATATGATTACCATATAAGCTTCCCATAACATCTGCTACTGATAATTTTCCTAGAAATTTTTGTATACGTGGTGCCAATATTAAGCTTTGAATTATAAAACTTACAGCAGTTGCTAGCATTGATAATTTCAGTATTCCTGGCTGCAATGTATATAGCAAAGCATAATGAAAAATGTTACCACTAAAGTATGTGCCTATAATACTAGTAGCAATAGCTACAGTAGCAAATTTTCTTCTGCCTAAAGCATATTTTTGAATGCTGTTAGTACTACCTCTATAGTAAATACTTACAATAATGTTGAGCATTAAAAATATAATTGCTATAACGGTAGTTGCATTGATATTTAAAAACATTGTGTTCTTTTATATATTATTGAACGAAATGAATAATCAAACTATGATGTGTATATTGGAATTATAGCAGACAATACCATATATTCTACAGACAAAATTTTTAATTTACTGAAAATACAACAGTAAAAATCTAGAAAATAACATGGCTAATTTTATTATAATGTAAAAGTATGTATTACTAAAATTAAATTATAGTTAGATTATAATGTACATGCAGTACCTTCAGCAAAACGATGAAAATATGTCAAAGAATGCTATTATTAAGAAATAATAGATTTAGGTAAAAAATGATGACAAGAAAAAATATTCCTAGTAGAGCTATCTAGCAAAAAAAATTATGCAATTACAAATTTAGCAAGATATGTAGATGAGATAAGTGATGACATAATAAGAAGATATCTAATGAAAGCAAAATTAACTCTAAGATTTAGTGTGTAAGTGGAGTAAATGAGAAATAATTATCACTCTAGATGATAGTATATTGGACAAAGAATACTCAGATAATATATAGCAAAGTTGATGCAAATATAGTTGTATAGTCATCTACAATGAAGTTTGGCATAGAAAAAAGCGATAAAATAGTTAATAGAATCTGTTGGTTGTAAAGTTATTTTTCTGCTACCTTATTCTCTAGATTTAAATCCGATAGAAAAGTTTTGGGCTAATATGAAAACGTAAATTAGAAATCAAATTACTCAATTTGCTAAATCTTATGAATCTATTATCACTTTTTTCTATGCTCAAACCTCATTGTAAATGGCTATAAATGCCCAAATTACAAGCAAATCATTATATTAGAGACAGATTTGGATACACATTATATTATTCTAAAGTCCAAAGGTGGTAATAATAGAAACTCAAATTTGATGTTGTTACACATCAACTACAATAAGCAGATACATAATCTGATATTCAATGTTGAAGCTAGCTCTAAAAAACTTAGCCTTAAAGAGGCTTGAGCTGTATGATGTGACTATCATGTACTGTTCTTTTGGAGGAAAAGTGCTCTCATACTTACCTAGCAGCTTATTGAACTCTAGCTTTATTAAAGTGTTATTGTAGTATATTGTATATCATTTCCTATTGAAATTGAATCAACATCAAATGTGGTATTGTCATCATAATGACGTTCTAAAGTAACTTCATGTAGTAGTTGTTTCTCAGAATAATAATTGTCTTTCTTCTCATGCGTGGGTACATATCCACTTTGTCTAACTATAACTTCTTGATGATTACTACGCTCACACTTTTGTAACTTATAAGAATTACTTCTAAAGAGAAGCTTTTTAAATAATTTCGCATAGTCATAACTTTCATTATTGATACTACTATCATCATCACAAATATTATCTAGTTTTATAGTTTGTAACTTCTGCAGATCAATTTGTTTACTTGCTTTAACAGAGTCTGCTGCAGCCTTAAGTTCATAAAATTCTTTATGTGGAAGCTTATGCTGCAAAAGGTTGATAGAACTCTCGAATGAAAACATTTCTTGCAAGATGCTACTGTTACAACATTGATAATTAACAAAATCATTTATCTTTAATAATAACATTATCTCAGTAGAGATAATGTTATTATTAAAGACTTTAAGCTTAGTATTATCTCCATTATAAATTTTTAACAATTCTAATGTTGGGACTACCTTGTTACTATTAATAACGATATTTAGTGCATTTACCAATGTCTTATCAGTGTCAAATCTTAACTTACAACGTGTAATACATGGATCAAAATCAAAGTTAAGAGATGAAAAAACACTGAACATATCATCAAGCATTTTGGCTGCATATACATTACTTAAACTATACGTATTTGTAGCTTCCACTATATGCTGTAATATCCAGCAAACAATTATATTTTCTAATCTTATTATATCATTATGATGATTATTGAAATAAGTAATATACTTAATATGTTCATGACTATTTTGAATGAAAAACTTAAACAATTCAGGATCTTGATTTTCAATTGCATACTTAAGTCCTATATGCATAACTTGCATCTTACGTATAAAATCACTTAAATTATCATTTTTTGTTTGAAATGTAATCAAATGCTGTGCTTCAGCTATTTTATATTTTTTGACAAACTTTATTACTTCATTTCTAATATTTATTAGATCAGTTACATAATCTATAATTTTTATTACCAAATAATTACCATTATTACTTCCAACTATTTCATCAATTAAATCATTAATTTCTTTATCACTTAACTCAAATGTTTTATTTGGCTCATCAATACCAACATTAGTAATTAAATTATTAAGTAGCTCACTACTAGTATTATACTCACTATCCAATTTTATTTTATTAATATTAAGTATATCAATGATCTGTTTAATATACTGATCTGTAGTTAGAATATTATCATCAAGTATATCAGTATATTTCTCTATGTCCTTTAATTCATCTATTAAAGTGCTTATAACAAACATATATTTAACCTTCCTATTAACTAAAAAAATTAACTTAATTATAAACTAAAATCTTAAAAAAACAACTTTGAGTTGGTTTTGTATATTATGTTAGGAGTATAAAAATATATTTTCAGTTTTTTAAATCAGGTAATAGAAGAGATGTTAGCACTTCTTCCATTCTTAAATATAGAATCAGATGGTTTTGTTATCCAAGTTTCTATAGCGCAATTCATCAAAACGTAACGTATAGATTTCACATATTATGCTTTCCTGATAACTTCATATTATTGTCTATAGCTTGTGTTTACTATTATTGCTTTCAAAGATCTATAATAGACCTCTTTCGAAACTGGTTAAGGTAGTTCAAAATTATAAATGCCAGAGATCAAGTTAAATCTAAGACTGAATCTTTTACGTCTATTTCGATATTTGTCAGCAATAATTTTGAACCGTTTTAGCATACCAATAATGTTTTCATTCACAACTCATTCTCCTACTAATCTAGGATTATTCTTTTTATCATTTTTAGTTAAAGGATTTTTCTTGCTTTTTTTCTTTGATAATTCAGAATTATTGTGAATTTTTTGTATACCTTGATATCCTGTATCAGTAATCGCTTTAACCTTATGATGAATAAGAATTTTGGATTCCTTAAATAATCTAAAGTCATGCTTTTTACCGTTAGGAAAATCTGTACATATTACTTGGTATGTTTGCTTGTCTAACACTATTTGAGTTTTTAGTGTATACCATTTCTTCTTTCCTGAATAATAGAATTTTTGTTTTTTTGGGTCTTTCTATAGGAGTCTCAGTAGCATCAATCAAGACTACTTCATAATTCATATCACTCTTCATTAGAGCTTTACGACCTGGAAGAGCAAAGTTTTGGTGTTTAACTAGGGTATCTTCTACCCATTTTACAGCTTTATATGCTCAACTTTCACTAATCCCATAGTTCTGACCTATATGGAAATAAGTGTGGTATTCTCTAAGGTATTCTAAGACCATCAGCAACTGTTCATCCAAATTGAGCTATTTTTCACACATTTTGATTTCTTAAGACAATCAGCTTGCCTAAAAATATCCACCATCTTTGAGAATGTTCCCTTCCTTACCACTGTTAATCAACGAAATTTTTCATCCTTTAACTCTTTAATATGATCGAATTTCATTATTACCTTAAATCAGATCTTTATAACACTATTCTACATCATTCTCTAGTTTCGAAAGAAGTCTAATATAGCTAAGCTACTATAAAAACGCTAATTTAGGATAAGAGAAAATATGAAAGGTAATGAGTAAAAGGTATACAAGAGATAATGTATAATTATATATTATCTGTAGTTTCAATTAATAACCGTTTATTTATTGCTCATATTTTTACAAATATTCTTTCATAATACTATACTTAATAACCTGAACATTCACCATTATAACACTTGTATATTACATATTTCTAATTGTTTCTTATCCTAAAATTGCATTTACAAACATATGAGCAATAAATAAACGGTTATTAATTGAAACTATATTTAAAGATATTACATAATATCTCTTGTATACCTTTTTATTATACCTTTCATACTTTTTCTTATCCTAAACTGACGTTAAAACAGTTAGATTATATGCTTTTTGAAAGGCATATCTAAGTCATAGTGATAGCCAAACTATTATGACTGTTTTATAGTAGTATAGCTATATCAAATTTGGTAATCACAATATAATTTTACTTTTACATACAACTCTCTACTAATCCTCAATTTCAAGATGAAGCCTTTCAATCCACGTGATTTCATTAAGTTGTGTCTTACTTCCTTGTTCACAAAGTACCTTGCATATCCAAAACAACTGATAGAGTTACCAATCATAAAGTAATTTATCTATCATGTAATATCTGGTTAATAATATATATCTATCTATTGGTTGCAATATAAACTGGCTGAACATTTCTTTTGGTCTTTCCAGAAGTACAGTTTACGCTCTCATTCCCTGCGTCTTCTGAGAATCCAAATTTTACTTTGCTTAGTTTCTAATCATCTAAAATCAAGTATAAGAAAGCTAAATATTTCACCATTCTTTAAACATCAATTTAGGATAAGGAGTCAGGAGAAGAAGAAGAGATAAGACTGGGATTAAGTTTAGAGATAGAATAACTAGCAAGAGAAGCAATTATATGAACAAAGAAATTAAGAGGAGAACGGTGTCTAGTATGCTCTAAAAGCATATGTTTTTTTAGTACATTAAAGACAGACTAAATTAAAGAATGTTTATTTAATAACCGATTATCTTGTATGTCCAATAAATATGTTTTTATATCTTTACGAAGATTAGTAAATAAACGTAGACCATTGGTCAGCAGTTGATGAAATAACTCCTTAGATATGTAGGCTTTATCACTAAACGATTTACCAGATAAGCCCTTAGAAAAAACTGAAGATACAGATAGGTCGCTTTTATTGCCTTTAGTAATTTTAACTGACATTATTTCGCCTTTATTATTGATTATAATATGTAGCTTAAAGCATAAGAACCAGCCATAACTACTCTTAGCAATTTTAGAAATTCTGTTAAAAACTCTATTGCTGGAGGTGCGTTTATTATGACAAATTGCTAACTTTGTAGAATCGATGTAATATATACCAGTCTCTTCTCCTCTCAGATAATGCATTAATCTAGCGGTAGTAACATTCTAGGCCACAGTTGTATTATTCTACTATAACTTGGTAAACAAAAGTATCTTTTATACTTATGACTCAAGTAATATAGATAGTAATTTTTACAATCCTTGCATGGAGATACATAAAAATATATCGCTATTGTTAATAACTCACTAAGGGCAACTTCCCATCTCTGTTCCTTTGATTACTACTTGGTATTAATCTCTTTCTCTCCCACTCTTGATATATCTTGCAAAAATTGTCTATTAAATAGTATACTGTTATAATACATTTTTTTATGTTGGGTTATTCACTGTTTATTTAAATTTTTTTTATAACTCAACATTCTCTCTTTGTATACCTCTTATTCTCTACATTTCATCTTTCCACTTATCCTAATCTGGCGTTTATAACGCACTTAATATAGATAATAATTTTTAAAATCTTAGCTGTGTCTCACTCTTCGCTGATATTCTCATTATATCAAACTTGTGTTATATATCGCTCTCATAATAAGATAATTTTCCTTGTATAGTATGTTCTTCTTGAGCTTCCAAACCAGCATTCAAAGTATTACATACTTGAATGTTATCAACAGCTGGAATGATATTATCATTAGAGTCATTGCTAACTTGCTTAGTTGCTTCTTTTATATGAGATTTATCAAGGCAAGGCGTTTCTGATTCAACATCAGCATCACTTTTATTTGTAGTATTGCTGCTTCTATACTTTTTTTTAATCAAAAATGTTACTACTCCTAATGTTAATGTTAAAATAATTACAGTTGGTATACTTATCTTCCATAAATCACTATTATCTGTATTGTTGATTTGTTCAGCATCGTTATCTAGTACTCTGCCATCAATACAAACTTTGATTTCACCTGGGTTACATATATTTTCAAAAAAAATAGGTATATCTTTTTTAAATTGAATCCATAACTTCGAACTATATTCTATAATTTCACCTAGAAAGCTTGTTGCATTACTGCAGTCCAGTTCATTATAACTTCTTTTACATTCTCGATAAGAGTAAAAAGTTTTTTCTATGCTAATTTCTTTTGTAGTGCTAGTAAACACGCTATGACAAATGTTATTCATAGCTCTACCTTTATAAAAAATTTCATCAGTTTCTACGCAAAAATTCTGCTTTTCTATATTAGCTTCTGTAATATTTAAAAAGTCTTCCATAAAATAATTACCTTCTTTTATAATTAATGTATTTTATAAACTATAAACTTCTTGCAAGTATTACGATAAAATCAATGATTAGTAAATTATTTTTTAAGTTATAGACATAATAACTAAAAAAAATTAATATCTTTGCAATAGTTCTTGATTTTTAAACACTGAATTTATAATAAGAAAAAGTTATAAAGAGATAATATAATCATTTGCAATGAGGTTTAAGCATATCAAGAAGCGATAATATTTGTATCTCTCTGGCCAACAAAGCAAATGTTGCTATTTTCTTTGTCACATAAAGTAGAGTTGAATGAAAACGCAGTAGTTTAGTTATCTTCGTTTCCATCACCAACCACATCAAACTTAATGTATGGATTTCAAGTATTACACTTTCCTGATAACGTCATATCATTGCCTATAGCCTATCTGAAGTTATTGCTTTCAAAGATCTATAATATCGAATTTGGTAATCATTATATAATTCTATCTTCCCATATAACTTTCTTCTACTCCGCATTTTCCAGCAGAAGCCTTTTATTTGCTACATTTAATAATTTTCATTATCCTAATCTGGTGTTTTTAAACGCCAGTTTAGGATAAGAAAAAGCAGGGAAGGCATAATGTAAAAGGCCTATGAGAGATAATGTACAATTAAATTATGCGATATATTTAAATATAATTTCAATTAATAACAGTTTATTTATTGCTCATATTTCTACAAGTATTAGTTCATAATACTATACTTAATAACCTGAACATTGACCATTGTAACACTTGTATATATATCTCTTTCTAACTGTTTCTTATTCTAAATTTGCATTTGCAAACATTCGAGCAATAAATAAATGGCTATTAATTAAAACTATATTTAATATATCACATAATTATAATTGCACATTATCTCTTGTATACCTTTTGTATTATGCTTTCCCTGCTTTCTCTTATCCTAAACTGGCCTTTTTAAGTATCTCAGTTAGTCTTTTCCAATTTATCTTACGTTTTCTTCCAATTCTATTAAACCAGTTATATTGCCAGTGTAATTTGGTTGATAAATGAACTTACTCGTCTTTCGTTATCGGATATACCATGATAGTTGATTCATCACCTAATAACTCTAATGACTTATGATAATATCTGTGTTTTGTCTTGCTAATTTTACTAACCACGCAAATATTTTCTCAGTCCTTTCAGTTTTTCGGTAAAACGATCTCTCCTTGTGCTATATTTTAGTCTCAATGTTGCGTCAAATCTTGATTTGCACCAATAGCAAGTCAATCCAAGAAAATTATAGCTTATAATCTTCTTGCCTTGTTTGGCTAAATTTGCAGCATGGTCTCTACCAGATTTTATCATTTGTAATTTAGTTCATTGATATTTAGCACAACTTATTTAACCTTTTAGGCAAAACATCATAAAACCTTTTCACATCTGCTTTCCTTTCAAAGACAAATACCATATCGTCGCAATACCTCACCGTTCCTGTTTGTAACATTAGGTTTTCTTTACTGATTTTTGCAAACCAGCTATCTATAACATAATGCAGAGATACATTAGCCAAGATTAATGAAACAATTGAGCCTTGACGACAACCTTCTTTTTGTTAGTAACTATAGTACCATTTTCTATGATTGGTGTTCTATTCATATAGTTTAGCATACTTTTTATATCAAACTCTGATTATTATAGCCAACTTGAATTTATTAAGTTAGCTATTTGTTCATTTTTCCTGTTGCTTTATCATATTTTACAATTTTCTTAATTGATTTTAGCAATTTTTACAGTTATACATTTAATATAAAACTTTAAACATAAATTAAGAATTATCAAATATATGATATCAGATGAAATACGAAGAGATGCCTTTAGATATGTAGAAGCAGGTAATAAGGCAGCTCTTCTAAAATTAACAGCCTTGCATTCTGAATTAGTTGATATACGATCTCAAGCAAACAATGATACACTACTCATAAGAGCGTTTAAGTATCTAAGAGAGAACATCGTAGAAGACCTATTGATTCTTGGAGCTGATATCAGTGCTAAAGATAAGCATGGTATGCCTGCTACAATGTGGATTTATGCTACTGAACGTACTGATTTAACTACTAAGGAGTACGATAATACTGCATTACGTATATCAAAAAAATATCTTTCTCTAGAAAATGCTAAATCTTATTCAGATAAATACACTAATTTTCTACTAAACGGCGCCAAAGGTAAGTTTTCAGTACATTGTAATAATGACGGATATGATCATACTACTATACTAACAAAAATTATACAGAGAAATTTAGTACAGTCTGCAGAATGGTTTATTAAAAACTTTCAACTTAATAATCAAAATGAGATAGCTGAAAGCTTTATAGCAGGTACCATTAGAATGTCTAGCGGTAACTTAACTAGTACTGAAGTAAGAAATGTAGAATTGTTACTAGAAAAACATTTGAATCTAATAGATGAAAACTCAAAGTGTGCTAATAATTTAGCAGAGATGCTCTTTCAAGAAAAATTCTATACGAAATATTTTGCATATGAGCATTTTCGGCCTAACTTTAAAAATTTGCAAAGTAGTCAATCTATTGGACAGTATGGAAGTAGGGTTTACCATGATATTCATGTATTAGTTGCAAAGATACTAATAAAATTTGGAATTGATTTACAAAAATATGAATCATACGTTGAAAATTTAGCATCTATACATGATAGCCTTATTCTATTATTCTGCGAGAACATGAATCCAGAGGATTATAATTCGTACTTTAAAAACCTACCTAATAATGTTAAAGAGTTATTGAAGTCATAGCTTCCTCATAAGTATCTACGACCATTTTCTCCTTATACTACAATAGATTCATATGATGTATTTATTAATCGCAAAATGCATGGAAAATTACGCAGTGTAGTCATATTGGAATCCACTAAGAAAAAATATTACAGCTTACTAAAGTTAGTAGTATTATTTCTGCGATAAAACATGCTAAAGATTACGAAGATTTTCATATTTCACACGAAGATTTACCTATTACAATAGATGTAGTATTAAATAGAATAGATTATTTAAGGAAAAAAGATAATGCTCAAGAATTTGAAAAACAGGAAAATTGAAGCTTTAGCAAACTTTATTAGTAATAAAATTATCTTATCCGTTACAACTGATGAAGAAGCTATAGATGTATGCAATAGCTTCATAGAATATTTTATGAATAAATGTAACAGCATAACACGTTTTGAAGAGTTCTTGAATGAAAATATGCTAGAAGATAAAGCTAATAAGGCTCTTAAATCTATACTCTATCAAACAACAGAAGATAGTTTTAAAACAAAAGTTTCTAGCTTAGCAACTAAAATTGCAGAACTAACAGATGGAGTAGTGCTTCCATTGGACATTGATTTTTTAAGTTTAAATAATACTAATTCAAAAATAGTAAATATTGATTATGAAAAACAAAGCTTAATTAAAAATAACCTAAAATTGTTCAGTTGTCCAAATACATATCGTATTCCTAATGATGATAAATTAGAAGAATTATCATCAGACGAGTATCTGGGCCATAATATTACTGAGTATTATAAAAATCATCCAGAAGCATTTGAGCCAATGTCGATGTTGTTAGATATCGCTTATGATGAAGACAAGTTATCTAAGCAAGAGGAAGGATTAAGTAATGCATATGCAAATATGAAATCAAAAGCTGAAGAAATGCCATGGTTGGTAGATATTATCATTCGTTGTAAAGACAAAAAAGCTAAAGAGGAGAGTTTTAATAAATTAACGCAAGTAATGTTAGAATTAACACAGGCAAATCTAGTTATTCATGACTCTGTTAATTTATGTATGAAATTAAAAAAATGTTTAAATATTACTCCACTTGAGCTATTACTTAAATAATATCAAGATAAGTATGCTTTATTATTTGAAGAGTATGACAATGTGAGGGAGTTTTGTAATGAGGCAGTCATTATCGGTAATGTAGAAATGGAGCCAAGTAGTGTAGATTTATAAAAGACTTGTAAAATAACTTGACTTAGTTAAAAGGTATATTAAACTTATTAAATACAAAGTTTGATATAAGAAAGGTGTTGAAATATATGAAAGATAAGGATTATAGGATTTTTTGCTTTTATGGATAGTGTTAAACATTATTTTTTCTTGATAATGTGCTTTCTATTAAGTATAAAATCTTTACTAGAGTTAGCATAACAGTTATGCTTTTTTCTTTGTTGAATCTAGTAGTTTTTAATATGGATTTTTTATTCTTATCTTTTTTCTATTTTTTATATCGAACTCTGATTAATTATAGTTAGTAATTAGAAGTTCATTAACGAGACTTTGTTGTTCATTGATTGAGTATGTAACTCCAATATGAATGATAAAAAAGTCTTTGTATAAATCTTTAATAAAGGTGAAGATTTAATAATAAAAAGAGCGTATAAGGCATTAGATCAGTTTAATTGAAGCGAAGACGAACTAAAACCTATGAACAAGAGTTAAAGTGTATATGGGATAATAAAGCAGTTGAAGATTATAAACTCGAACGAGCTAAAGCTGAAGGCATAAAACTCGGTGAGGCTAAAGGTAAAGCCGAAGCAAAAAAAGATTTTGCAATAAAATTACTGAAATCTGAATTATCAGTTGAGGTAATTGCTGAATATATGGATAAGAGATTGTATAAAAAATCAAAACAAATAAACTGTTTTATTGATGTTAGACTTTTATTAGATTAGAAAACAAATTTAAATTTGAAATTGTTTTAATTTTGTATGCAATATTTCATTGATAAGCTCAGGATTTGCATTACCAGCAGTTTTCTTCATTACTTGGCCAACAAAAAATCCAAATAATCTGTCTTTACCATTTCTATAGGAAACAACAGACTGATAATTATCCTTAAGTACATCATCAATAATATCAGCAATTTGATTAGGATCTGAAATTTGCTGTATATTTTTTTCTTGCATAATTATCTTTGGACTCTTTCCACTATCAAACATTTCTTTTAAGACTGTTTTTGCAATTTTGCTAGATATTGCTTTGGAACTAATCAACTGTATTAATTCAGAAAAGTGATTAGCAGTAATTTTACATTCGTTAATAGTAATACCATCTTTATTCATTAATCCAAATAACTCACTTAATATCCAGTTAGCAGTTAATATAGGATTTGCAGTTTTAATAACTTCTTCAAAAAAGCAGGAAATATCCTTATCAGCTGCTAAAACTTGAGCATTATAATCACTAAGCTTGATTTCATTAACATATCTTGTAATTTTAGCATCTGGTAATTCGGGTAAACTACTAGCAATATTGTCAATTAATGACTGATCTAATATTATTGGAGGTAGGTCTGGATCAGGAAAATATCTATAATCGGTAGCATTCTCTTTAGATCTCATTGGAAATGTTTTGCCTAGTGTAGCATCAAATAGAAGACTTTCCTGTTTAACTGTACCACCAGATTCTAATATATTGACCTGCCTTTGACCTTCAAATTCTAGTGCTCTAACAATTGATTTAATTGAATTAAGGTTCTTAATTTCACATTTAGTTCCTAATTCACTATTTGGCTTTCTTACTGATATATTAGCATCACATCTTAGAGCCCCTTTTTCCATATCACCATTACAACTATCTAAATATCTCAATATTGCTCTAAGTTTTTTGATATATTCGGCTGCTTGCATAGGAGAAGAAATATCAGGTTCAGAAACTATCTCCATTAATGCTATACCACTTCGATTAAGATCTATATAGCTATAAGTGTCCGATTGATCGTGGGTACTTTTTCCTGTATCTTGTTCTATATGCAACCTATTAATCTGAATGCACTTAATATTACCATTTTCATCTAATATTTCTATCCAACCGCCTTGAGCAATTGGATGATAAAATTGCGAAATTTGATAACCTGCTGGTAAATCAGCATAAAAGTAGTTTTTACGGTCAAAAATAGATAATTTATTTATTTTCGCATTAATTCCTAGAGCAGTTTTTATAGCTTGATGCACACAAAATTCATTTAATACTGGTAAAGATCCTGGCATAGCTGCATCTAACAATTCGACCTGTGAGTTTGGAGAACTTCCAAATTCAGTTGAAGCACTAGAAAATAACTTAGCATTGGATTTTATTTGAGCATGAATTTCAAGTCCTATAACATATTCCCATTTTTCAGTTTTGCCTTCTATAAATGTCATATTTAAAAACCTTTTGGAATAAATTTGAGATTGAGTGCTTTTTCAATAGCTGATGATATTTTAATAATATTATACTCATCTAAGCGAGAACCAATAACTTGCATACCTAATGGCAACTTGTTAGCTGAAAACCCAGCTGGTATTGAAATGCATGGCAACCCAGCTAAACTTGCTGGTATTGTCAATATATCATTTAAATACATAGTAACTGGATCATCTTGATTAGAGTTAAGTGGAAAAGCTGCAGTAGGCGCAGATGGAATTAATATACAATCTACTTTATTAAAACTATTTGTGAAGTCATTCACTATTAATCGTCTTACTTGTTGAGCTTTAATATAATACGAATTGATATTTGTTGATGCAAGTGCATATGTACCCATCATAATTCTTCTTTTAACTTCAGCTCCAAATCCTTCTGATCTGGAAAGTTCATAAATTTCATTAATATTTGAATCTTTTCCCTCTACCCTTAACCCATATCTTACTCCATCATATCTTGCTAAATTTGATGAAGCTTCAGCAGAAGAAAGCACATAATATACTGGTAATGCATAATTAATATATGGCAAGCCAATAGATACAATTTCTACACCATGATCTTTTAACAAATTTATAGTGTTTTGCCACATTGTTATAATTTCACTACTTAAGCTCCTATTTTCCATTAAATCATAAGGTATACCTATTTTCATACCTTTAATAGGTTGATTAACAGCTGATCTTAGGTTAGGAACTTCTGCATTTAAGCTTGTCGAGTCCTTCTCATCATATCCCATCATGATTTCTAGCATAATTGCTGCATCTTCAACTGTACGAGTAATTACTCCAGGTTGATCCAGCGAGCATGAAAATGCAATCATACCCCATCTTGAGCATCGTCCATAACTTGGCTTTATACCAACAGTTCCAGTATAAGATGCTGGTTGCCTAACAGATCCTCCAGTATCACTACCTAATGCTGCCATTGCCATAAATGCTGCAACGGCAGCTGAAGATCCACCTGAAGATCCACCAGGAGTCAAATCTACATCATCACTTTCAGCCTTCCAGGGATTAATTACATTACCAAAATAACTATTAATGTTTGCTGATCCCATAGCAAATTCATCCATATTACCTTTTCCTAGCATAATGCCGCCAGCATTAATGATTTTACTATATGCAGTAGCATCGTAAACAGGAGTAAAGTTTTGTAGCATCTTTGATGCAGCAGTAGTTAATATTCCTTTAGTACAGAAAAGATCCTTAATAGAAACTGGAATACCTTCAATTGGCCGAGCTTGATTATTTTGAATTAAAAAATCAGATTTTTTAGCTGCCTGTAAAGCAAGTTCTGGTATCTCAGTAATATAAGAATTAATATACCTATACTTATCCATTTGGTTGATATGCGCAGTTACTAGATCAGTAGCAGTAAACTCTTTATTTTTTAGCCCACTAACTGCTTGAGAAATTGTTAATTTTACTAGATTGTTCATTATTCTATTATCTTTGGTACAACAAAATATTTTGTGTTTTTAGCTATAGTTGCTGATGACTGTGGTACATTAGATAATAACTGATCCACTGTAATATTCTGCTCAACTTGATCTTTTCGCATTCTGTTATTTTCTTCAAAGTGCCTCATAGGGGGGACACCCGTACAATCAATTTTTTCCAGCTTGTTCATCATTTCCACTATACTGGATAGTTGGTTAACCATATGATTTAGTTCTTGGTTATTAAACCTCAACTTGCAGTAACTAGCAATTAATTGTACTTCATTTATAGATATCATAATTCACTAATTGTACTATGGAATAATGGTAATATATCTGAACAATTCAGCTAAGTCAATGTTAGTAATTACGCGTTATTTGCTAATTTTTTTGTTGATATAATTTATGGATATTGACCATAATTATTGGGTTCTTATTAACTTCTTGTTTAATAATACGCCTTATACAGCTTTTTGTAACTTCTTCAATTTTATCTCGTTTAATGGATCTTTTAGTGCTGTTATTAATTGATAATATTTGCTGAAGCTCTTGCTTGATTAGTGTAGCAATAGAGTAATCAGGATCATGTTCATTTTTAGGATTAGGATCTAGAAGACCAGGAAATGATAATATTGGCTCAATAGCTAAAATATTTCTATTGTTAAAAATCAAAGTAGCAATAACAATACCATTTTCTTGCATTCTTCTACGCTTATAAAAAATATCAGAATTCGCTGAAAGTATATAATTGCCATCTATTGCTAGATATTGCACTTTTATTTTTCCCAAAATTTTATGTGAGTCTGAGTTAATTTGTAGAATGGAACCATTTTCTAGTTCAACAACATTCTTAATTCCACAACTTTTGGCTAAATTAGCATGTTCATGTATATGTATTGGCTCTCCATGTACTGGTATACATATTTTAGGTCGTGTTAGCTTATACATAGCTTTCAGTTCTTCAATTGCAGGATGCCCTGATACATGTACAAAATTATCTTTTTCAGTAATAACTTTAACTTGTGCTCTAGTTAACTGGTTAAATAGTTTGTATATTCTTTTTTCATTACCAGGAATAATTTTTGATGAAAAGATAACTGTATCTTTAGCCTGTAGTTTAATATGTTGATGACTTCCAGTTACTATCTTATTAACTGCTGCTAACGGCTCACCTTGGCACCCTGTTGAGATAATCATTAATTTTTCACGTGGATATTTACTAAATTCTTTGATGTCTAATAATTGCTCGTTCACATCATTCAGATAGTCACTATCTTGTGCAGCACGCATCATCCGTAGCAAACTTTTTCCTGCAAGTATAACTTTACGACCAGCATGCTTAGCAGCAACAATTAATGACTGCAATCTAGCTAAATTTGAAGCAAATGTTGTAGTAATTATTAATCCTGATGCACTGCCAATAATATCAATTAAACTTTTTTGCAGATTACCTTCTGATCCTGAAAAACCGCTATAAAATACATTAGTAGAATCACACACTAGCGCTGTTATTCCTTCATCTCCGTATTTTTGCAATAAAGCTTTATCAGATTCTTTGCCAATAATAGGATCATCATCAAATTTCCAGTCTCCAGTATGTAAAATAGTACCAGCATCAGTTCTAATCATTAATGCTTGCATTTCTGGTGCGGAATGAGTTAGAGTTAACATCTCAATGGCAAATGGCCCAATATTAAATCTATGACCAGGAGTAATCTTATTAATAGTAACTTGACAAGTTGGGTCATACTCTTTTAATCTAAGTGACAAAAAATTAGCTGTAAAGTTAGTAGTATAGATAGGGCAATCCAGATCTTGAAGAAGGTACTGAACTCCTCCTAAATGATCTTCATGAGCATGTGTTAGTATCAACCCAGCTAATTTTTTTCCGCTAGCTTTGATGAAGCTTAGGTCTGTTATTAACATGTTAGCTCCAGGTGTAAAATCACTAGGAAAGCCTGCACCACAATCTACCATTATAAATTCTCCTTGGTAATGATAGATATTGACATTCATACCTATTTCGTTGCATCCACCAATTGGAATAAACACTAATTTATCTGTTTGAATTAATGAATTTATTGATTCATTATTACTTTGATCTAGATTATTTGACATTATAGAATTGAGTTTATTGAACTAAAAATAGGTAGTAATAATTTTTTTGTTAAGAACATTTTTGATTATAGCATTAAGAGCAAATATTATTATCTAAAAATAATATATATATTATTAATATTCACTATATAATTACTATTCTTCTTCAACATTATTTAAGCTATAACTATCATCGTTAGACTTAAATTCTGCAAATATATATCCTCTTCCCCATACTGTCTCAATGAAGTTAATACCATTAGACGCTTTTTCAAGTTTTCGACGCAGCTTGCATATAAATACATCAATAATTTTAATTTCTGGTTCATCTATACCACTATAAAGATGACTTAAGAACATTTCTTTAGTTAAAACAGTACCTTTCTTAATCGCTAAAAGCTCAAGGATTTTATATTCTTTATTAGTCAAATGTATAGGTATATTCTTTTGCTTATCTTTGTTATACATAGAAACAGACCTTGTATCAAGATTTATTGATAAATGTCCAACTCTAATTACCGCTTCTGAATGCCCTTTTGATCGACGTATAATAGCTTTTACCCTAGCAGATAGCTCATCAGAATCAAAAGGTTTAGTTATATAATCATCTGCACCAAATGACAAGCCCTTAATTTTATTATCAATAGTTGACAAACCAGATAAAATCAAAACAGGAGTTTGGATTTTTTGCGATCTTAAGCTTAGTAGAACCTCATATCCACTTATATCTGGTAACATTAAATCTAATATGATAAGAGAATAATCATATAATTTTGAGATCTCAATTCCATCTTTACCTAAATGAGCTTTATCAGCAATGATACCTTCATTAGCTAAAGATAGCTCAATAGATGATGCTTGTGCTGGATCATCTTCAATTAGTAGAACACGCATTTATTTTGCCTCATGAGCGTTATTATAACATAATTCTAAAGATTAATTTTAACGTATAATCTCATGAACTTATCATAAAATCAAGTTATTTCTTTATAAGACAATCAAGAATTGCAGTTTAAATCAAAAAAACTACACCAAATTGTAAAATGTATTAATATTTACAAAGTACGACTTAAACTCTTTAAACTCTTAGCTATATTGAAGTTATGTTCTAGTTATTAAATTGAGAATTAATACTCAGTTTATACCATACTTACGCTGTATATGCTCTGCTTCTTTTAAGCATGAATACTTGCATTGATAAAAAATATAAACTCAACTATAGTTAAAATGAGGGATATGAGTGAGATAATAACATTTAATAAATAAGATTTATATATTTTTTAAGCAAAAAACATTATCTATTGTACCGTTTATGCTACTTCTTACCTACTATAAAAAGCTTTAGTTGCAAATATTATGAATTTCACAGTTATATCAACAAACACCACTTTATAATCAACACCACTCTTCAATTAGCTCTTTACATTTAGGAAGAGTAGAACCTCTTTATTAAAATTCTGGAAACAATATAAAGATAGCAATAGAAAGCATGAAAAGTATAAATTATAGATTTTTTTTACTTATGTACATGTTAAACACTATTTTTTTCTACTCTTCTTTGCTAAAAGCCTTTCCATTAACTAAAAAAATCTTTGCTACAGCTAAAAATTTTTATCATCAAAACTGAAAAACTCTAATGTTATTGCTAGAACAAATAAAGTAAATAATCAGACAAAGGTAGTGACTAAAATTTAACTTATTACACTAATTTTAAAGAAAATTAAGGTAATAGAATTGTCTTTAAAGGAGGTAATCCAGCCGCAGGTTCCCCTACGGCTACCTTGTTACGACTTTACCCCAGTCACCAGTTCTACCGTGGTTAGCTGCCTCTTACGTTAGCTCACCAACTTCAGGTACCACTGACTCCCATGGTGCGACGGGCAGTGTGTACAAGGCCCGAGAACGTATTCACCGCGGCATGCTGATCCGCGATTACTAGCGATTCCGACTTCATGCACTCGAGTTGCAGAGTGCAATCCGAACTGAGATACCTTTTAATGATTAGCTCCACGTCACCGTATCGCATCACTCTGTAGGTACCATTGTAGCACGCGTGTAGCCCAACTCATAAGGGCCATGATGACTTGACCTCATCCCCACCTTCCTCCGGCTTAGCACCGGCAGTTTTCCTATAGTTCCCGGCATTACCCGCTGGCAAATAAGAATAAGGGTTGCGCTCGTTGCGGGACTTAACCCAACATCTCACGACACGAGCTGACGACAGCCATGCAACACCTGTGTGTAGTCCAGCCAAACTGAAGAAAAATGTCTCCATTTTTCGCGACTACCATGTCAAGAGTTGGTAAGGTTTTTCGCGGATCATCGAATTAAACCGCATGCTCCACCGCTTGTGCGGGCCCCCGTCAATTCCTTTGAGTTTTAATCTTGCGACCGTACTCCCCAGGCGGAGTGCTTAATGCGTTAGCTACGAAACTGAAAGAAAAATCCCCCAATATCTAGCACTCATCGTTTACAGCGTGGACTACCAGGGTATCTAATCCTGTTTGCTCCCCACGCTTTCGCGCCTCAGCGTCAGTAATGGCCCAGATGACAGCTTTCGCCACTGGTGTTCCTTCTAATATCTAAGAATTTTACCTCTACACTAGAAATTCCATCATCCTCTACCATACTCTAGCCTAACAGTTTTAGAAGCAGTTCCAGGGTTAAGCCCCGGGATTTCACTCCTAACTTATTAAACCGCCTACGCGCCCTTTACGCCCAGTAATTCCGAACAACGCTAGCCCCCTCCGTCTTACCGCGGCTGCTGGCACGGAGTTAGCCGGGGCTTTTTCTGTAGGTACTGTCATTATCATCCCTACTAAAAGAGCTTTACAACCCTAAGGCCTTCATCACTCACGCGGCATTGCTGGATCAGGCTTTCGCCCATTGTCCAATATTCCCCACTGCTGCCCCCCGTAGGAGTCTGGGCCGTGTCTCAGTCCCAGTGTGGCTGTTCGTCCTCTCAGACCAGCTACAGATCACAGGCTTGGTAAGCCATTACCTTACCAACTACCTAATCTGCCGCGGGCTCATCCATCAGCGATAAATCTTTCCTCCTTATAGAGGGCATACGGTATTAGCACTTATTTCTAAATGTTATTCCGTACTGATGGGCAGATTCCCACGTGTTACTCACCCGTTTGCCACTAATTAATGCTAAGCAAGCTCAGCATTAATTCGTTCGACTTGCATGTGTTAGGCATGCCGCCAGCGTTCGTTCTGAGCCAGGATCAAACTCTTAAGTTTGATACTTAAAGTTTAATCTGTCTCAACTTATTTATTATGTTTTGACGAGACATGAACTTAATTTCGCACTTTTTGCGAAAAATGTACTTGTCACTACCTTTGTCTAATTATTTACTTACCAAACAGCTATACTTTTTTCTAAAATTAATAGATTCAAAAGTATGTAGTTTAATTAAGCTTATTAATATGCTATACTCTTTAGATTGTCAACTACTATCTTTTAAATCATAATTTTAATTTTGCCACCAAAATTAAAATTATTGAAACTACTATAATAATGTAAACATAGCAATGATAAATTATTCAATATGCAGAAAGACTTTATAGAAACCAAAGTTTGATATAAGAGAATATGCTTTACTATTAAGAAGAGTAATAATTACAGGAATAGTGCAAACCTAAAAAGTAAAAAAATAAGCATAAAAGAATTGTTATAACTACCACATTTTTAATAAAAACATATGTTTAACACTATAATATGTATTAAGATCGATAACAATTGTTCTTCCTACATCTTAGCCTATTCCTTATATCAAACTCAGGATATAAACCAGAGTTTGATATAAGGAAAAATGTTGGAATATATTTGAAATAAGGATTACAAGAATAGATTAATAGAAATATATGATAGAAGTAATAGAAAAATATATGAGAAAGTATAAAGATCTCAAGAATAAAAAAGGAAAAGTTAATATGATTTCTCTGGTAGAGATTTTCTGCATAACAGATAATTTTTGCAAGTATTTTGAAGAAGGAATAAAAAAATATGTAATATCAAACCCTCCAACAAATATAAAAGGAGTTGTAATATGATCCTATCGGAAATCATTACGATAATGGTAATATGACAATTAAAAATTTTTTATTTATAATTGTATGTATCAAGATTATAAAAAGGAGTTTTCAAAGATAGTAAGCCATAACAGATTTATAGAGTTAATGCCTATGGTACTATTTTACAATCCATGTCAGAACAAAGAAACAGAAAAAATATTATTTGGTATAATACAGTGACTCAACAAAGCTTCCTGTATGTGATAATTTGAGAATTTATAAACATAAAACATTTCAAAGTATAGTACAAATTTGTAAGAGTTCTACAGGATGGTTTTTGAATAGGCCTCTTTCGAAACTGATTAACGTAGTTCAAAATTATAAATGTCAGAGATCAAATTAAATCTAAGACCGAATCTTTTACGTCTATTTCGACATTTATCAGCAATAATTTTGAACTACGTTAACCAGTTTCGAAAGAGGTCTAATGTAAGCTACATATAATTATTAATCATCATAGAGAGATTGCTAGTTTTACTCTAAAACCTTGTCTATAGGTAAAATTTATCTTATAAGGCAGATAGAATCAGTATATAGTCATCTACAATGATGTTTGAGCATAGAAAGAAGAGATAAAATAGTTAATATAATCTGTTGTTGTAAAGTTATTTTTCTGCTACCTTATTCTCTAGATTTAAATTCGATAGAAAAGTTTTGGACTAATATAAATCCGTGGATTAGAAATCAAATTACTTAATTTGGTAAATTTTATGAATCTATTATCACTTCTTTCTATCCTCAAACCTCATTGTAAATGACTATATATAACTCTAGAAGAAATGCTAAAATTCTAGCAGCAGTGAAAGAAGATAAGAATCCATACTTAAAACGCAAGATTAGGATACGAAAAAATATGAAAAGCATAATGAAAAAGGTATACAAGAGATAATATACAATATAATTATGCAATAGACCTCTTTCGAAACTGGTTAAGGTAGTTCAAAATTATTGATGATAAATGATAGACGTAAAGGATCCCGCCTTAGATTTAATTTGATCTCTGGCATTTATAATTTTAAACTACCTTAACCAGTTTCGAAAGAGATCTATTTTAATATTTAAGACTAATGTGTTATTATAAGTCTTTCAGAGTGTTAAATTTCGAGTATGGCTACTAAATTGCTATATTTACGCGGTATAAAAACGTGGTTTTTGAAAGCAAAAACCGCTTGAACCACCTGCTATATCTGACATTTTTAGAGGTTAGAAATGGCGCAAAAATTGCGTAATTTTGCAAGCAATAATTGCATTATTGCTAATAATAACAGTAGCAATAATAGACTTCTTTCGAAACTATACAATGATGTAAAATGGTGTTATAAAAATCTGATTTGAAGTAATAATGAAATTAGATCAGATTAAAGAGTTAAAGGATGAAAAATTTCGTCGATTAACAGTAGTAAGGGAGGGAACATTCTCAAAGATGGTGGATATTTTGAGGAAAGCTGATGGTGTTAAGAAATCAAAAGGAGGGCGTAAAAATAAGCTCAATTTGGAGGAACAGTTATTGATGGCCTTAGAATACCTTAGAGAATACCGTACTTATTTTCATATAGGTCAGAACTATGGGATTAGTGAAAGTTCAGCATATAAAGCTGTAAAATGGGTAGAAGACACCTTAGTTAAACACCCAAACTTTGCTCTTCCAGGTCGTAAAGCTCTAATGAATAGCGATATGAATTATGAAGTAGTCTTGATTGATGCTACTGAGAGTCCAATAGAAAGACCCAAAAAAAACAAAAATTCTATTATTCAGGAAAGAAGAAAAGGCATACACTAAAGACTCAAATAGTGGTAGACAAGAAAACACACCAAGTAATATGTACAGATTTTTCTAACGGTAAAAAACATGACTTTAGATTATTTAAGGAATCCAAAATTCTTATCCATCCTAAGATTAAAGCGATTACTGATACAGGATATCAAGGTATACAAAAAATTCACAATAATTCTGCATTACCAAAGAAAAAAAGCAAGAAAAATCCTTTAACTAAAAATGATAAAAAGAATAATCGTAGGTTAGCAGGAGAAAGAGTTGTCAATGAAAACGTTATTGGTATGCTAAAACGGTTCAAAATTATTGCTGACAAATATCGAAATAGACGTAAAAGATTTGGTCTTAGATTTAATTTGATCTCTGGCATTTATAATTTTGAACTACCTTAACCAGTTTCGAAAGAGGTCTAATGCAACAATATTTTATAACTTTATTGAAAATATCATTCCGCGTTCAAAAAGCAGAGGAATAGTGCAACAGGACAATTCAAACAATGAGAATACAAAAGAAGAAGATTTAGAGCTAAATGACAAACCAAAAAGTCTGAATCTGATGTTAGGTCTAATAGCAAGTTATCAGAATTAGCGAGTATTATTCGCTGAAAGCCAGTAATTGCCTTAACTTTTCTTTTATAAGCATCACAATAATGCTTGTGTCGTATTTTTTATCTGAAAGTGGAAAAACGAAAGAATCTATAACTTTTACAGAAAATCGTGAGTCAGGAGAAGAGGTTTTTGGAGTAGAATAAGCTGTAGACTTGAGAGCAAAATAGACAGATGGAATACTTAGTGAAGTCAAAACATTATAAGATAGATTAGAAAGTGTAATAGAGAGCAGATATTTAGAAACTACTACAAAAATTAATAATTTTAACCAAAAATTTGAGATATTTGAGAATCAGCATAAGCAAGGTCTATAATAATGATAGCAATGGGTTTAGTGCTGATGTTAATATCATATTTCAAATTCCAGCCATGATGACAAAACAAAGTAAGCTCCTGTAGTAGTAAAATCATTTGTAAATCTTAGGAGAGCTGAAGCTGAACCAAAAAAGAATGTTGAGCACTATGTTACTAGCGATAGTTCTGCTAGAGCTGAGCTGCTTACTGGAGTCGTCGTAGGTACAGTGGCTAACAGCCTTCATCACAAGAGCCAATCGTTCTGCAGCTAGTAGATACAGCTATTCTTTATGATGAATATAAAACTGATCAAATCAAAAAAGTGATTTTAATTGGATCTTTGTATGATAAAAATAAGTAAAATTGCAATAAAATAAAAGTTATAGCAATAGCACAAAAGAAAGCTAGCATATATTAAGCCTAAGGCTAATAGCGTGTGTTGTAGATAAGTAACTAGCTTTTTTAAACTGGACAGTATTCTTAGGCTAAAAAGCCTGTATTTACAAGGCTGGTTTTGAGGTATTAAGTTTAACATAAAATTTTGTGACTATAAATAGTATAATTGTAGGAATTAACGTTTTTAAAGAGATATTTGACTCAGCTGTGTTAACTAATAATAAAGCTCAAACAAGAAAATTTAATAATAATTCTGAATAGTTTAACAAATTAGTCACATGGTTAAAAAGCAGAGAAACTGGACATGTTTGTATGAAAGGTTTTGCAATGGGTAAACTTAGTCATACAAAAATAGATAAAGCAAACAACTGATAGCATATTTTTGCGAGGTACTGAAACCAGATAGTATCACTGCCAGTTCATATTTAAGAACTGCAGCAGCTAGTTAATCACATGAATGTTTTTTGAACATAAAACCTAAGAAACAAGTAGATTAGAAGACACATCTAAAGCAATTGCTGATAACATTCACATTCATATTGAATTCCTTGAAAAACAAACTAGAGAAATGGTCATATTAAAAATAACAAAGATCTTCTTAATAAAGCTGCATTACTTACATCAATACCATGTGTATGAGCAAAAACACAAGCTATAGTTCTTGCTTTTTTAGCAAATATTGAGAAATTTAGTTCTGCTAAACAAGTTGTAGCTTTTATAGGTCTTAATCCTAAAACATATGCATTTAAAGCATACTAGATACTGTTTTCTAATTAATTATTTCTTGGTTTATATAATTACTTCTCTTTCTTACGTTGATAGCAACTCACTTTTTTATAAAATTTGTTTTAGACTTCTATAAATCTTTACTTCTTAACAAAGGGCATATTATAGAAACTATTAATGGTTAGTTAAAACATCTTTTCTATATTGATTATACTCATCATAGATCTGTGATCTGTTATGAATTTTCACACTATAGTCATTTACAATGAGGTTTGAGAATAGCGAAAAGCGATAATAGATTCATAAAATTTACCAAATTGAGTAATTTGATTTCTAATACACAGCTTCATATTAGCCCAAAATTTTTCTATCGGATTTAAATCTAGAGAATAAGGTAGCAGAAAAATAACTTTACAACCAACAGATTATATTAACTATTTTATTGCTTTTTTCTATGCTCAAACCTCATTGTGGATAACTATAATGTCTTCTCTACATTTTTTGAAACATAAAAAATTTCTATTTCTTTTTCAAATGTATCTCTTTTTATTTCTTTTCAACTTTTATATCGTCGAAGTTTTTCAAAAAATTTAAAGAAAAAGATTTGGTGTAATTCAACCATTAACAATTGATAAACATTTATGATTGTATCAGGATTATTGCAGAGAGCGTCGATTCTGATTTGTTTTTTACATTATAAAGTAATTATTTTGATATTTTTGTTGAGGTTATGTTTTTTAAATTGGAAAATTAAAAACAAATATGGTAAAATGATAAGATAAAAAACTAAAAATCAGCACGCGCAATAAAATTGCATGCACAAATGTTGTCAGAAGTTTAAAGACAAGTCATTGCTTGTAAATAACAAAAAGTTAATTGATCTGGGCTTATGATTAATTGAATCACTGCCTTATATAATTTGAAGCTTAAAGAAGTCTATATTACAAGTTAAAGTAACCTATTGTAGATGGAACAATATAAGGTTATCTATAAATTGTAATTTTTGTTAATGATAATTGATTTGGTGTACTGGTTTTAAGTTTCAGTTTTGCTAATTTAGCAATTCTTGATTGAATGGTTAATGATATGCGATTGGTTCAACAACAAAGTGATTTTCTAGAAAAAATGCGAGCTGCTAGCAAGATTGCAGCATCTACTTTAGAAATGATTGAAAAATATGTTCAGCCAGGAGTAACGAGTAATCTGTTAAATAAAATTTGCCACGATTACATTATATCGCATGGAGCAGTTCCAGCTCCTTTAGGATATAAAGGGTTTCCAAAATCAATATGTACATCAGTTAATCATGTAATCTGTCATGGTATACCTAATGATAAATTGTTGAAAAATGGAGATATACTAAATATTGATATATCTTTAAGTAAAGATGGCGTTTTTGCGGATACTTGTAAAATGTATTTTGTAGGTCAGCCATCAGTAATGGCAAAAAGGATAGTTCAATGTGCACAAGAATGTTTATATTATGGTATCAATCAGGTAAAGGCCAATGCAAGTATAAGAAATATTGGTAGAGTTATTCAGAATAATGCTAAAAAATATGGTTACTCCGTGGTAAGAGATTTTTGTGGACATGGTATTGGCAAAATGTTACATCAGGATCCACAAATTTTGCATTATGATGATGCAAGTTGTGAAGATCAATATATGAAAGTAGGTATGACGTTTACTATTGAACCTATGATTAATGTTGGTAAACCTTATGCAACAATTTTATCTGATGGCTGGACTGCAGTTACTAAAGATCGTTCTTTATCAGCACAATATGAACATACATTATTAGTAGCAGATGCTGGAGTTGAAATTTTGACTTTACGCAGTGAGGAAGATCTTAGTTATATTAATAGTTTTACAAAAGTATGACTTTATTTAACTAGTAAACATAGTATTAACCTATTATTATACTTAGACTAGATATATTACATTGATTCTACAAAGTTAGCAATTTGTTATAATAAACGTATTTTTAGTAATTGAGTAATTTGATTTCTAATCCACATCTTCATATTAGCTCAAAACTTTTCTATCAGATTTAAATTAGAGAATAAGGTAGCAAAAAAATAACTTTATAACCCACAGATTATATTAATTTTTATCGCTTTTTTTTATGCTCAAATCTCATTGTAAATGACTATAGTAGATAGAAATCCTATTCATAGAATGAAAAATCATAAGGAAGAATCAAGAAATAGATATGTGACAGAGAAAGAGATGGACAGATTTATAGAAGTGCTGAAAGAGAAGAAAGGTAGTCAATCAACAGAATCACAAAAGTTATCAGCACAAACCAGGAAAAATTTTTACATTTATAGGTTTATTAACTGCAACTCGTAAAAATAATGTATCAGGAATGAGATGGTAAAAGATAAGATTTGGAAAGAAGTTTATACCAAAAAAAATACTAGACCTCTTTCGAAACTGGTTAAGGTAGATCAAAATTATAAATGCCAGAGATCAAATTAAAATCTAAGACCGATCTTTTACGTCTATTTTGATATTTATCAGCAATAATTTTGAACCGTTTTAGCATAGCAATAACGTTTTCATTGACAACTCTTTTTCCTGCTAACCTACGATTATTCTTTTTATCATTTTTAGTTAAAGGATTTTTCTTGCTTTTTTTCTTTGGTAATGCAGAATTATTGTGAATTTTTTGTATACCTTGATATCCTGTATCAGTAATCGCTTTAATCTTAGGATGGATAAGAATTTTGGATTCCTTAAATAATCTAAAGTCATGTTTTTTACCGTTAGAAAAATCTGTACATATTACTTGGTATGTTTTCTTGTCTACCACTATTTGAGTCTTTAGTGTATGCCTTTTCTTCTTTCCTGAATAATAGAATTTTTTTTTTGGGTCTTTCTATTGGACTCTCAGTAGCATCAATCAAGACTACTTCATAATTCATATCGCTATTCATTAGAGCTTTACGACCTGGAAGAGCAAAGTTTGGGTGTTTAACTAAGGTGTCTTCTACCCATTTTACAGCTTTATATGCTGAACTTTCACTAATCCCATAGTTCTGACCTATATGAAAATAAGTACGGTATTCTCTAAGGTATTCTAAGGCCATCAATAACTGTTCCTCCAAATTGAGCTTATTTTTACGCCCTCCTTTTGATTTCTTAACACCATCAGCTTTCCTCAAAATATCCACCATCTTTGAGAATGTTCCCTCCCTTACTACTGTTAATCGACGAAATTTTTCATCCTTTAACTCTTTAATCTGATCTAATTTCATTATTACTTCAAATCAGATTTTTATAACACCATTTTACATCATTGTATAGTTTCGAAAGAAGTCTAATAATCTAAAGTCATGTTTTTTACCGTTAGAAAAATCTGTATATATTACTTAGTGTGTTTGCTTGTCTACCACTATTTGAGTTTTTAGTGTATGTCTTTTCTTCTTTTCTGAATAATAGAATTTTTGTTTTTTTGGATCTTTCTGTATGACTCTCAGTAGCATCAATCAAGACTACTTCATAATTCATATCACTCTTCATTATAGCCTTACAACCTGTAAGATCAAAGTTTAGGTGTTTAACTAGGCTGTCTTCTACTCATTTTACAGCTTTATATGTTCAACTTTCACTAATCACATAGTTCTGACCTATATGGAAATAAGTACGGTATTCTCTAAGGTATTCTAAGGCCATCAGCAACTGTTCCTCCAAATTAAGCTTATTTTTTTACGCCAACCTTTTGATTTCTTAAGACCATCAGCTTTCCTCAAAATATCCACCATCTTTGAGAATGTTCCATTCCTTACTCCTGTTAATCGACGAAATTTTTCATCACCTAACTCTTTAATATGATCTAATTTCATTATTACTTCAAATCAGATTTTTATAACACCATTTTACATCATTGTCTAGTTTCGAAAGAAGTCTAATGTATTCTTTTCTGTCACAAAACGTTTAGATGCTTTTTCAAAACTAATTTTCTATCTTGTCTTTATGCTTAGCCCTTTTCTCCAAAAATCTATAGAATATGTCATACTAATTACTTTTTCATTACATCTTATTGTTATAATTGCTTTATACTAGTTTAGCTATATATTACTTAATCTTAATTTTAGTTCTTTTTCTTACATTAGACCTCTTTCGAAACTGGTTAAAGTAGTTCAAAATTATTGCTGACAAATATCGAAATAGACGTAAAAGATTCGGTCTTAGATTTAATTTGATCTCTGGCATTTATAATTTTGAACTACCTTAACCAGTTTCGAAAGAGGTCTATTAAATATTTTTCTATATCTTTATATCATATCGCTTCTTCATTTCAGAATATTATAACATCAGCCCTTGACAATCACGCGCATTATGTAAAAATTGCTAATACTTATTTAGCTAAAATTTATCTATAATAATTTTCAATACAAATTAAGGATATTTTATGAATAATAATCAAACCTCTTTATATGTACCTATGGTTGTCGAACAAACTAATCGTGGGGAGCGAGCTTATGACATCTACTCTAGATTACTTAAAGAGAGAATTGTATTTGTTTGTGGTGAAATAGAGGATCATATGGCAAATTTGGTTGTAGCGCAATTATTGTTTCTTGAAGCTGAATCACCTGATAAAAAGATTTTTATGTATATTAATTCCCCAGGTGGAGCAGTAACTGCAGGCATGGCTATATATGACACAATGCAATATATTAAGTCACCTGTATTAACATTATGCCTTGGACAAGCATGTTCAATGGGATCATTGCTACTTGCAGCAGGCCAGAAGAGTATGCGTCATTGTTTGCCTAATAGCAGAATCATGATTCATCAGCCATCAGGCGGATTTCGAGGGCAGGCTACAGATATTCAAATTCATGCACAGGAAATACTTAAAATGAAAAAGATTATTAATAACTTGTATGTTCATCATACTAATCAACCATTACAGGTAATAGAGGAAAGTATGGAACGTGATAACTTTATGGATCCAGTAGCAGCAAAAGAGTTTGGATTAGTTGACCATATAACTACAGAACGTGCTCAAGTAGCAGAAAGAAAATAAACATTTATCGTTCCAGCAAGTTAGATTTTTCATCTTTATAGTGCACTGTAGATGTTTTATGCGTTTGATACCTCTAACCTGTATCAAACGTAAAAGGAGCATTTGATAATATTGATCATAATTTTCTTTTGAAAATTATAGGAAATTTTTCTATTCGTAATTGGGCTCAAGCATGGCTTAAATATGGTGTAATGCAGGATTATCAAAACAACAACTTATACTCCATAATGTGGATTAATTTCTCCATTACTTTTAAACATAACTCTTTATGGAATAGGTGATATACTTAATATTATCTATAATAAATATGATTACCTACATTAGACCTCTTTCGAAACTGGTTAAGGTAGTTCAAAATTATAAATGTCAGAGATCAAATTAAAACTATGTGAGTAGACCTAACCAATTGCTCAATTAGGCCCCTCCTCAGAACCGGACTTGCAGAATTACCGCATCCGGCTCTCAAAAATAAGATAAGCATTATGCCTTATTTGTTGTCTAGAACATTGAGACAATCTTTCCAATTTTAGGAAAATTTACTCTTTTAAGTATCTCGGTTAGTCTTTTCCAATTCATCTTACGTTTTCCTCCCATTCTATTAAACCAGTTATATATTGCCCGTTTACTTTGGTTGATAAATGAACTTACTCGTCTTTTATTATCAGATATACCATGATAGTTGATCCATTCACCTAATAACTCTAATGACTTGTGATAATGCCTGCGTTTTGTCTTGCGTATTTAGCTGACCACGCAAATATTTTCTCAGTCCTTTCAGTTTCTCAGTAAAACGATCTCTTCTTGAGGTATATTTTAGTCTCCATGTTGTGCCAAATCTTGATTTACCACAATAGCAAGTAAATCCAAGAAAATTATAACTTGTGATCTTCTTGCCTTGTTTGGCTAAATTTGCAGCATGGTCTCTACCAGATTTTATCATTTGTGATTTAGCTTCATTGATATTTAGCCCATACTTATTTAACCTTTTAGGCAAAACATCATAAAACCTTTTCGCATCTGTTTCCTTTTCAAAGACAAATACCATATCGTCGCAGTACCTCACCATTCCTGTTTGTCCCATTAAGTTTTCTTTGCTGATTTTTGCAAACCAGCTATCTATAACATAATGCAGAAAGACATTTGCCAGAATTGGTGAAACTATTGATCCTTGACGACAACCTTCTTTGTTAGTAACTATAGTACCATTTTCTATGATTGGTGTTTCAATCAGTTTCATAACTAGTCTTAGAAATTTCTTGTCAGATATTCTCTTTCTTAGAAATTCCATCAACTCACAATGCTTGATTGTATTGAAACACTTTGTTATATCAATCTCTACTATAGCCCCTTTATTGAAGTTATACGTAAGTCTATTTAACTTCCTTAAAGCATCGTGTGCATTTAATTTAGGTCGAAATCCATAGGAATACTTTAAGAATATTTGCTCAAACACAGAGTTTAGTATCTTGCTTACTGTAGACTCGATTATCTTATCTTCAAAACATGATATTACCAAAGGTCTTTTGCCTCCATCTTCTTTTGGAATTTCTGTTATTCGTGCAGGTTTAGCTTGATATTGCCATTTGCGAATTCTAGTAAGAAGCGAGAGCAGATTTGCTTTCAACTTCTTACCATAATCCTCTTTGGTTATACCATCTATTCCTATCGCTTTCTTGCTATCGAGTTCCTTATATTGTTCTTCTAATATCTTTAAATCAATGATATGTCCAAGATTATTAAACTTTATGTCTTGATTTAGATTATTAAACTTTATGTCTTGATTTTTCGATGATAGCAACTTTATACGCTCAAGTTTCGTTAACCATGTATTTCTGTCTATGCTGTGTACAGCCATTGTTTCCCTCTTGCATTCTTACTTTTCTGCTAACCCTTTGCTCCACCCACATTACTAGGTTTCATCACTACTATGGCTAACTCAGCCATCCTTACACCATCTCCAAAGCCTTATGTTTCATCACTTGTACTTTGAATACTTACTTAATTACGTAAGAGTTATAAGGACTTCTCAAGTTGTGTCATTAATCTTTACAAACTCGCTGACGCCTGCGACCCCGGTGGTTGAAAATTTTTGGATTTTTACTAGTTTGACCTCCAATCTTCTTTTGCCTACTATGTGCTAGAACATATCGGCTTCCACTACATCTCACTTTCAGGGCTATCACGTTCACCATTTGGTTTCGGCTCGAATGTTTCACTGTCTACGCTTTACTACTGTCGTTACCTTCAGCAGCACAAGACTCGCTATATGGTGGATCTAGCTTCTCCTTCCATAACTGGACTTTCACCAGTAAGATTAATTCACCTTTTCTTGACGCACAGACCGAATCTTTTACGTCTATTTCGATATTTATCAGAAATAATTTTGAACTACCTTAACCAGTTTCGAACGAGGTTTAATGAAGAAATAAAAATATCAGTTAACGATTTGCTGATCAAGATTACTGCTATAGCTTTAGTTAGAGTACCTATAATTAACTCTAGCTGGGAAGAGTGTGGTACTAGAAAATATGATTCAATAGATATTGCTATTGGTATTGCTGTTGCTGTTAAAGATGGCCTATTAACTCCTATTATTAGAAATGCTGATAAAAAATCTTTATTTGTAATTTCTAATGAGGCAAAAAGTTTGATTATGTGTGCTCGAGCTAATGAATTTAACCATAGTAAGTTTCAAGGGGTAGTTTTACTATTTCTAATCTTGGTATGTATGGTATTAAGCAATTTAATGCAATAATTAATCCTCCTCAAAGTTGTATACTTAGTATTGGAGCTGCTATTAAGATGCCAGTCGTTGTTGATAATCAAATTACTGTTGCTAGAGTAATTGATATATCACTTTCATGTGATCACAGAGTAGTTGATGGTATAGTTGGAGCAAAGTTCTTAAATATTTTTAGAGAAATCATAGAAAATCCAATGATAATGTTAGTATAATTGTTAATTAATTTATTACGTAATGAATATTTTACGTTTACTTAAAAACAAGTGCAGCTATATTATATTTGTTAACTTATATTTTTATTCTATATAGATTATGGTTTTAAAGAAATATATTAAACAAGCAAAAGAAAAAATACTAAGTTTTTATTCTTCTAATATGGCTATTGATCTAGGTACAGCTAATACACTTGTCTATGTACAGGGCAAAGGAATAGTATTAAATGAACCATCGGTTGTTGCATTGATTAGAGAAGGAGGATCTTATAAACCTTATGCATTTGGGCATGAAGCTAAAATGATGTTAGGTAAAACTCCATCAGATATTGAAGCTAAAAGACCACTGAAAGATGGTGTTATTGCTGATTTTAAAAGTGCTGAAGAAATGATTAAGCACTTTATTCATTCAGTACATAATCGTAGAAGCTTTGCTGGACCAGTAATAATTATATGTGTACCTTCAGGTTCAACACCAGTTGAGCGGCGTGCCATACAAGAGGCAGCAGAAAGCGCTGGAGGGCGTGAAGTATTTTTAATAGAAGAGCCAATGGCAGCAGCAATTGGGGCTGGATTACCTGTTACATCTCCAACTGGATCAATGATAGTAGAAATTGGAGGTGGAACTACGCAAGTAGCTGTACTATCACTTGGTGGAGTTGTATATTCAAAATCAGTGCGAGTAGGTGGTGATAAAATGGATGAAGCAATATCTTCATATATCAGGCGCTATCATAACTTGTTAATAGGAGATCCTACAGCAGAAAGAATAAAAAAGGAAATTGCAACAGCTTATGTTTCTACAAATACAGAAGCTAAAACTATCCAGATTAGAGGTCGAGATTTAATTAATGGTGTACCAAAAGGAATTACAATTTCTGAACAACAAATTGCTGAGAGTTTAGTTGAGCCAGTAAATCAGATAATAGAAACAATCAAAGCTACACTTGAGTGCACACCTCCAGAGCTTTCTGCAGATATTGCAGATAAAGGTATAGTGTTAAGCGGTGGAGGCTCTTTAATTAAAAATTTAGACTTATTAATAAAAGAAACAACTCAATTGCCAGTATTCATTGCTGAAAATCCTTTATTTTGCGTAGCTTTAGGGAGCGGCGAAATCTTAGAAGACTTTGACAGATTAAAGCATGTACTGTTTAAACAGCACTAATTTTCTATGGCACTTTTAGAAAATCGTTATAAGTACCAGAGCAAAAATATACTTAAACATTTAGTAACTGTATTAACAAAATTTCGCCTAGTTACAGCTATTTTTATAATTATCGTGTCTATGTGTACAATGCATTTTTCTAATACTACACATGTCAAGGCTATTGTACTTGAAAATACTGGTCAAATACTTGAGACTTCTTTATCAGTTCTAAATTATATTAGTAATGCCTATGCTAATTTATTGCAATATTTTAAACCACTGGATCAGTTAAAACGAGATAATGCTGAATTAAACTCAAGAATATCTTATTTACAAGATGTTGAGCAAAAACTAGTTATATTAAATGCTGAAAATCAAAGATTAAAAAATTTTATCAGCTTTAGTGGTGAAGCGCTTAATAACTCAATTACTACAAGGCTATTATCAATTAGCTCTACACCTTATAATAAATTAGGAATTATATCAGCAGGATTTAATCAAGGCATTGAGAAAAATAATGTTGTATATGATAATCATGGATTAATTGGCCGAGTAATTGAGGTAAGTAATAATTACTCTAAAATTCTCCTTTTGGCTGATTCAAATTCAAAAATACCAGTGATATCTTCAATTTCTCAAGAAAGAGCTATCCTTGTTGGCGGAGGAAGTGATAACTATGCTGTAAAGCCTTTATATCTCGATGAAAATACTAAGGTCCAACTTGGAGAAATATTTGTTACATCAGGTGATGGGCAATATTATCCATATGGGATAGCAGTAGCTAAAGTAACTGCTATAAATAATGGAGATATTCACTTAACTTTATGCTCTAATTTAAATAGAGTTGAGTTTGTCAAAGTGAAATTGTCTAGTTAATATTATAGTAACCAAGGTTTGGAATATAGTAAATTATGTTGAATTAGATATGGTGATGAGATAATCTGAAGTGCAAATATCAACAAATAGCTTAATATATAAGCATAAAAAGATCTGTAACACTTATTTCTCTGTGTTTTAGCATATTTTTATATCTAACTTGTATACTTATAACTATTTTCTCTTTTCTTTTACAAAATAAGAAACATATAAAAATAGTTAAAATATGAATCAATTTAAGATTGAATATTTGCTTATTTAGTATATAATAACTTTATAAAATATATTCCGAGTTCGATAGAAGTAGAATAAGAGTTACAGGGATAGATTGATATTAGGCCTCTTTCGAAACTGGTTAAGGTAGTTCAAAATTATAAATGCCAGAGATCAAATTAAATCTAAGACCAAATCTTTTACGTCTATTTCGATATTTGTCAGCAATAATTTTGAACCGTTTTAGCATACCAATAAAGTTTTCATTGACAACTCTTTCTCCTGCTAACCTACGATTATTCTTTTTATCATTTTTAGTTAAAGGATTTTTCTTGCTTTTCTTCTTTGGTAATGCAGAATTATTGTGAATTTTTTGTATACCTTGATATCCTGTATCAGTAATCGCTTTAATCTTAGGATGGATAAGAATTTTGGATTCCTTAAATAATCTAAAGTCATGTTTTTTACCGTTAGAAAAATCTGTACATATTACTTGGTGTGTTTTCTTGTCTACCACTATTTGAGTCTTTAGTGTATGCCTTTTCTTCTTTCCTGAATAATAGAATTTTTGTTTTTTTTTGGGTCTTTCTATTGGACTCTCAGTAGCATCAATCAAGACTACTTCATAATTCATATCGCTATTCATTAGAGCTTTACGACCTGGAAGAGCAAAGTTTGGGTGTTTAACTAAGGTGTCTTCTACCCATTTTACAGCTTTATATGCTGAACTTTCACTAATCCCATAGTTCTGACCTATATGAAAATAAGTACGGTATTCTCTAAGGTATTCTAAGGCCATCAATAACTGTTCCTCCAAATTGAGCTTATTTTTACGCCCTCCTTTTGATTTCTTAACACCATCAGCTTTCCTCAAAATATCCACCATCTTTGAGAATGTTCCCTTCCTTACTCCTGTTAATCGACGAAATTTTTCATCCTTTAACTCTTTAATCTGATCTAATTTCATTATTACTTCAAATCAGATTTTTATAACACCATTTTACATCATTGTATAGTTTCGAAAGAAGTCTAATGAGATAAAGATTCATGTGTTAATGAATCTGGTAGAATATATTCGTATGCATCATAAAATACATCTTCTGATATCGATAATTCAGAATGAGGTAGAAATTCACTTGTTGATTGCTCTGGTATATTCTCCTGTGCATCATAGAATATTTCCTCTAACATATCTGATTTAGAAGCAGATTTATCATTACATATCAATTTACATATATATTGTCCTTGGTCAGTATCTGTTCTTAACTTATCCCAAATCCAATATGGAATTCTATGTACTGTGTATCCGTAACTTTTCAATAATTCAGTATTCAGCCTAGTCGAAACGTTAGGAGCATTATTGTCGTTAAAATGACTTGGCCCATCTACTTGGATTACTGTATTTTCCTCTTTAATAAAGATATCAACTCTGGAAGTAATCTGCTTAATATAATGCTCACTTTTAACAGTATGTTGTGCTACTACTTTTTTGACTACCTTCAGTACATTTAGTTGTAGATTTGAAGTATGGGAATGTGTAAAATTAGTTTTACACTTCTTTTCAAAAAGTTGGCGATTTTGTGAAGTTAATATTCCTACACCTTGTTTACCAAAATAATAATGCGCTTTTAAAATTTGACTAATATTCTCATTATTCTCATCAACCAGTGCAATGTTTTTATTAACAGTATCAATAAATGGCTGTGGTACTTTAATTTTAGAGTTGCATAAAATATTTAATATAAATATTCCATAAATAGAACTAGCTAACCCTTGAGTATTAAACTGATCTATGATTGTAGTAGCCTGATGTATCCAAGCATTAATGAATTGAGCTGATGGGTTTGATTTCTAAATGCCCAAATGCCCATAGGGAATTAGATAACACTTGAGTATTAAACTGATCTATGATTGTAGTAGCCTGATGTATCCAAGCATTAATAAATTGAGCTGTTGGCTTGATTCCTAAATGTCCAAATGCACATATGGAATTGGCTAACTCTTGAGTATTAAACTGATCTATGATTGTAGTAGCCTGATGTATCCAAGCATTAATGAATTGAGTTGTTAGCTTGATTCCTAAATGTCCAAATGCCCATATGGAATTAGCTAAATTTTGAGGTATAAACTTATCTATGCTTGTAGTAGCCTGATGTATCCAAGCATTAATAGACTTCTTTCGAAACTACACAATGATGTAAAATGGTGTTATAAAAATCTGATTTGAAGTAATAATGAAATTAGATCAGATTAAAGAGTTAAAGGATGAAAAATTTCGTCGATTAACAGGAGTAAGGAAGAAAACATTCTCAAAGATGGTGGATATTTTGAGGAAAGCTGATGGTGTTAAGAAATCAAAAGGAGGGCGTAAAAATAAGCTCAATTTGGAGGAACAGTTATTGATGGCCTTAGAATACCTTAGAGAATACCGTACTTATTTTCATATAGGTCAGAACTATGGGATTAGTGAAAGTTCAGCATATAAGGCTGTAAAATGGGTAGAAGACACCTTAGTTAAACACCCAAACTTTGCTCTTCCAGGTCGTAAAGCTCTAATGAATAGCGATATGAATTATGAAGTAGTCTTGATTGATGCTACTGAGAGTCCAATAGAAAGACCCAAAAAAAACAAAAATTCTATTATTCAGGAAAGAAGAAAAGGCATACACTAAAGACTCAAATAGTGGTAGACAAGAAAACACACCAAGTAATATGTACAGATTTTTCTAACGGTAAAAAACATGACTTTAGATTATTTAAGGAATCCAAAATTCTTATCCATCCTAAGATTAAAGCGATTACTGATACAGGATATCAAGGTATACAAAAAATTCACAATAATTCTGCATTACCAAAGAAAAAAAGCAAGAAAAATCCTTTAACTAAAAATGATAAAAAGAATAATCGTAGGTTAGCAGGAAAAAGAGTTGTCAATGAAAACGTTATTGCTATGCTAAAACGGTTCAAAATTATTGCTGACAAATATCGAAATAGAGGTAAAAGATTCGGTCTTAGATTTAATTTGATCTCTGGCATTTATAATTTTGAACTACCTTAACCAGTTTCGAAAAAGGTCTAATGAATTGAGCTGATGGTTTTATTCCTAAATGTCCAAATGCCCATATGGAATTAGCTAACCCTTGAGGTATAAAATCCTCAATTAGATTTATAGCTTTATTTGTCCAAGCATGAAGAAATTCAGTACTTATACCATAGTCTAATTTTGCCAATTGGTATACAATTGTTGCTAAACCTCTGGCATCAAACTGCAGTCTATTGTATCTTGTATCTTCAGTTTGTAGTAAAAACAAAGCTCTATTTAAAATCTCTGTTATAATAGTTTCAGATAATATCTTTCTATCTTTAAGCATACGACATAGTTTAATGCTGTCCATTGCTTGGATATTAAGTTGCGTAGTGCTTCTGCAACGCATGTTCTAGGCTCCTTATATAATTTAGCTTTGCAATACTAAGCGTTGCTTTTTAGAAAGGTTATAATATGCATTAATTGAGTACTATATATCACACTATTCTTTTAGAATCAATATTTAGTTAATATAAGTTTATAAATTTGAAAAATATATAACATAACTGTTTTATAGTACTTTAGCTATACCATCTATTCTTATATAGTCATTTTCAATGAAGTTTGAGCATAGAAAAAAGCGACAATAGCTATAAAATTTACCAATAGGATATTTTATACGCAAACTTCATTGAAAATGACTATAGCTTTATTGCTATCGAGTTCCTTATATTGTTCTTCTAATATCTTTAAATCAATAAGATGTTCTATAGGTAAAAGTGCAAAGGTAGATCAAGTATAAGGGAGAAGAAAAGTTAATTTTTATTAACTTCTACACTTTATAGAACCTACTATTAACTTGTGTTAACTTTTATTAATATTTTTAATCAAGCTTCAACTTTAACTATAAATATATTTCCAATATTTGTCAATATAACAAAAAAATTAAAGCAAAAGGTTGACAAAAGGTTGACAGAAAATTTAGGAAATTGGGGGCCAGTTTTCAATCTAGAGGTTAATCTAATGATCGAAAAATATATACAACCTGGGATTGATAAGTGATTTTTAAGTTATATGTATTATGAACAAATTAGTATAAAAATTTGCTATCAAATAAAAAGTATAATATAGATCATCTGTTTAATTAAACGTAATACTTTAATAATAAATATTAATATTATGTGGGGTGATTATGACTTCAATATCATCAAAGTTTATAAATCGAGCACTACGTAAAATTAAAATTCCTAAGGGAGAAAAATTATTAATTATCCACGATCCAGATATAATAGGACTTAAACTGAAAATCTCATGTACAGTCTGTGGAGGAATAGTAAGAAAAACATGGATTTTAGAACAAAAATATAAAAACCAGAGTTTAAAAATAAGGATAGTGGAATTTCCATATTTATCTATTAAAGAAGCTAGAAAAATAGCAAGAGAATTAAAGACATTAATGGCGAACGGAATAGATCCAAGAGCAGTAAAACATCAACAACAGATAGAAGAAAATGAGAATCGTATAAAAGAAAGAGAAAGAAAAGCTAACGATATTACATTCAAAGAGCTGTGTTATAAGTATATTGAAGAGTATGCCAAAATATATACTATAAACTGGAAAGAGAATGCTGACAGAGTACATACTTATGCACAAGCATTATATGAAAAAAAGATAAGCAAGATTCGAATGAGTGATATTGAACCAATATTCAATGATATCAGCAAAGAGGGAAAATATGCCACAGCAAATGCATTGCTAGCAACCTTACGCACTATATTTAATAAGGCAATAAAATGGGGATTAATAGAAAACAATCCTACTCTAGGGATAGAGCAGCATAAACTGCAAGCAAGAGAGAGACGTCTAAGTTACGATGAAATGGGTAGATTTTTACAAGTATTATGCGGAGAAGCAAGTCCATTGATAAGAGATTTTGCATTACTAGCGTTATATACTGGAGCTAGAAAAAGTAATGTGTTAGAGATGGAATGGGACAATATAGATTTTGAAAGAAAAATATGGCATATACCAAAAACTAAGAACGGAAAGGCGCAAAATATACCATTAACAGATGAGGCAATGGAAATATTGCAAGCAAGGAAATTAATATCTACAAGTAAATGGGTACTACCAAGTTCTACTAGCGAAAGCGGACACTTATCGCATCCAAATACCGCATGGAAGATAATTTGTGAAAAGGCAAGCATAAAAAATTTCAGAATACACGATCTAAGAAGGACGTTTGCAAGTTGTATGGGGGATGCAGGCGAAAGTCAGAGGACAATTAGTATAGCATTGAATCATATTAATCCAAACTCAACAATACCTTATACTATAGCTTGTATGGAGTTAGTACGAGAGTATATGTCTAAGGCTATACAAATAATTAGTGAATGTGCTAGAAGTTATAATATTTATAATACTATCTGACTGATATAAACGTTGTGGTAAGAATAGTGCGATTTCATGTCGCACATGCATATATGAACACTAATTATTGCAGGTAAAATCTGTGTTTGAAGATATTTAGCTAATTTAAACATTATAGTAGCAGAATGAGAAATCTCATGCTACAATTGAGGCTGAAGGTGATTATACAAAATCAAAAATTATGTTGGGCATTATCGAGGCCGTTGAAGTATATGGGTTTGAGCATTGACGAATGGGGAGTAGTGCTAGCTGGAGTAGCTCCAGGAATTGTACTACTAAACAGCAGGCATGCTAAATTAGGCCTAGCCTTTATGGTTGGAGGAATTGCTCTATGTTATTGCTTTAAGAAAATTAAGAAGGTATCTGAGAATTTTTTGCTAAAAAGTTTTTTAGTAGCTAAAGGTTTATTGCCAGCTCCATTAGGATATCCAAGGCTTTTGGGCAAAAAAGTTGGCAAGTAATGAATCATCTCTTTAAGCAAAATGCTATACAAGAGCTGGTTAAATATAATAAATGCTTACTTTCAGTAACTATATTGCTAGCTGCAGCTAATATAATTGCGATAATGGCTGCAATTACCAAAGAAGAAAAGTGGTTATTAATTCCAGCAATGGAGCCTGATCGTAAAATGATGGTTTCATCAAAAAATTACCATGAAACCTATTTAAAGGAATGGGCAATTTATGTAACGAAACTCTTATTTACTACTTCTCCAAATGAGGTAGAAAGACAAATAGCAGACATGAAAGTTGCATCTAGTAATACTGAATCTTTAAATAAATTTTTTCATGATCACTTGCAATTTGTTAAAGGCTCAAATGTGTCTTCAGTCTTTTTTCCGAAGAAGGTTGAAGTGATAAAGGATGGAGTATTAATTAGTGGAACGCTTCGTTATTGGTTTAGCGATAGTAAACATATAGCTGTCGATAAGACTTACCTTTTGACTTACAAGCGAAGTCCTAATTACCTTTTGTTGTTAACTGGCGTTAAAGAGAATGGAATAAAAAAATGAGTATTAGAATTTTGAGGTTTATGATAGGGTTTATTGCTTTAGTCAAGTTTAGTGATGTATATGCGGTAGAATATGAGTTAGAAGTTGATAATTTGCTGAAGCTTGAGATTTCTGATAGTGGGCCAACAAGAATTAATCTTAAAGATGAAAAAATCAATGATATTTTTATGTATCCTCAAAATGCAGCCGAAGTTGTAGTTCATGAGTCTGGATGTTTGTTTATTGCTCCACGAGAAGAAGAAAAGAAGCTTTATTTAACAGTAATAGGAGAACACAAAACAATTCAAGATTTAATGTTAACTTTTACTCCAAAAACTCCAAGCCATGTAACGCTTATTAATGCTGCTACAGAAGAAGCTGAAAAGGATAATTCAAAAGGAAAAATAAAATTAGCTTAAAATGCTAGTTTTTACTTTAAAGCTTGTTAAGCTCAGCATCAAGCATATTAAAACTGCTTCAAAGTAAAATTTCATTATGGAGATATTATTGAAAACAAGGCGGAAGGCTGGTTGATAGGTGAAGATGGACGTTCTGGAATTAAAGGAATCGTGGTAGATAAATCGTCTAACATAGCAAGCATGGCTGCATTAAATGGAGTATTTAGCAATATTGCTAAGTTTCTACAAGCTAAGGCTATTAAACCTGATATGCTACCAACTTTAAACCTAGTAGCTGGAGGTCATCAACAACAAGAGTTTCAGATTGGAGATGCGCTTCAGTCTGGAGCTTACTCTGGAGCTAGTAATGCTTTTGATAAGCTAGCTGATTTTGCTATAAAACAAGCTGATTCTATGAGCCCAGTCGTTCTTATTGCGTCAGGTAGAGTCATCGATGTTGTATTTAAAAAAGGTTTTGACTTACGTGAGCACAAGAAGAAGCCACATAATTTAACTTATTCACAATCAACTAACAATGAAAAAGTTAATTTGCATAATAAATTCGACCAATCACAAAAGTTAGAGGAGCATTTATAATGAAGTTTTTATTATTGCTATTGGGCTGTATGAGCCTAACAAGCTTCTTTTTCGAAAGTAATTTTGATTGTAAAATTCCTAAAGGGCAAAAATGTAAGTCTTTATATGAAATAAAGAAAATGGCTGCTCAAGGAGTTTTTGACCCTGATAATGTTGAGAAAGTTGAAACATCAAAAATTAAATCAAAAAGGCGTTGTGTTCTATACTGTAAGCGATCTAAAGCAGTTCAAGGTGTAGCTGTTGTTAACACTTCACCTAAAAAACCAAAAATGAGTGATATTGCAACTTAAAAATGATTTATGTGATAATATAGGTTAAATTACTATATCTCTGTACTTTACAAACACTTCAATGCCTGATACTAATGCTTCTGGTAGACTTATATGTCTTTGTCCTAAGCCAGGGATTCCAATACCTGTACCTGGTATATTCCGGTAGGATTTTGGGAGCCAGTACGCCTTGTAGATGTTACAAAGTCGCCAATGTGTATGGTAAGTCTTGGAGGTTTGTCATTTGGAAGTGCTACTCAAAAAGGCATGAAAGATGAGGCTGAAGGAAGTGCTTTTTATCACATTCATTGGTATGTCTATCCTGTGATTTATTGGCTGGAAATTTTGCTTGATTTTATTTGTCTGGAAATGGCTGCAGTCGATATAGCATATTTAACAGAGTTTGATCCATTATGGAGTGATGACGCTAAATCTGCGATTTTAAATCCAGAAACGCTGTTGTTTCAAAATGTAGCTGCTTATCAAGCATGTATAGCTGATTGCATGAGTTGTGGCGCTGGTTTATTAGCAAGTGATTATGCTTTTTGGTGTGCTGAATGTCAAGGAATGCTTTACCCTTTTACTGGAACAGCTGCGGCGCATAATGGTGGAGTTGGAACATCTGTATTAATGGTAAGTAAGTTTATGGCTAGAATGCATAGGCAACTGATGTTATGGGGATATTATGGTTATAAAGGCTTATGTGGCAAGTATCCCATGCCTATTATGAAGAAAAGTCAGTATCGACTACAAATGACTTATCCGATTCCAGAAACCAGATCCTGCAAGAGCATAGGCCAAACAGAAGCTACATGGCAGGCTGGAAGAGAATTTCCAGTTAATGGTGAAGATTTTGGTTACTTGATTTGGCGAAAAAGAGATTGTTGTTTGCTTTGATAAGGGTTAGAGAGGAATATGGTTATACGAGTAATGATGTTGATGGTTTTATTATTTGTTAATAATGCTAATGCTTTTTTTTGGGCCAGCAAAAAACTTTTATTTTTGTCTCATTTTCAATGAGTGATGAGGCTTTAAAAAGCTATTTTGCTGAATCTCAAAAGGCTGGAGCTCAATTGATTATGCGTGGGTTAATTAATAACTCATTTACACAAACAAAGAATAAAACTATGGAGCTTGGTATTAGCTTCGATATAGATCCTAGCTTGTTTGAACAATATAAAATTGATGTTGTTCCTGTGATAGTAATAGATGATGAAAAAAGAGGATTAACCAAGAAATTAACTGGCCATATTCCTTTAGCAATAGCATTAGAAATTATGAATGAGAATACTCAATGAGATTATTATCTATATTAACTTTTTGATAGTGCTCAATATTAGCTGTTGTTTAGCTTCAATGCAAAGCAGTTATAATGAAGCTAGCAACTATAATGTAAATCTTGGAAATTCTTCAAATACACAAGAATTATTTCATCAAGGTAGTAATGTCAATTATCCTAACAATGATGAGGATTTAACCTACCATGGCCGTAATCAGCTTGGTACAGAAAGTGGGGCAATGTTATTTCAAGCTGAAAACAGTAAAAACAATGCCTTAACTCAACATAATATCAACGATCAAAATTATATGATAGCTAATTCAATGAGAATTGAATCTGATCCTTTAAGTGCCCTTGATAGCAGTAACTTCGTAACTCAGACAAGTAAAACTAATACTGAAATTATTCAAAGTTGTAATGAAGGTAGTAATTTTAACATTGAACTTATTCGAGAATTAAATGTTGAGTGCAGATTAGAGAATGTATGGCTTTCTTGGCAAAACCGGCAAATGGAATTTGCAACAGAAGAAATAGTAGAGAATCATAGTAATTGGCTTAATGGTCGTGCAGATTTCCATGACGTAGATAAAAATAATGAAAAAATATACAAGTTAGCAGGTGATAGCCAAATGGCTGCAAGACGAATGAGGAGTGCTGTTGCTGATAGGCTTGGCGTATCTATAGAGCATATTGGAACAAAGTTTATATTATATCAAAAAGAGGTAAAATATGTATACTTCGCTATGACTACAGAGATAAGACTCAAGAACTAAGGGAAGTAGCAGAATATTGGCAAGTTGTAAAGCCTGAACTTGAACAATTAATAGAAAGTAATGAATGCTATGAGGCGAATAGACTCAACTATGAGAGTGGTGATAGAGTATTTTTTGACAAGTTTAGAGTCAATCGTTCATATTGGAAACAAAAGATTGTTTTTTCATGTACTAGCGATCCAAAAGATGGTTGCAAACACCTTAAAATTCAAAATTGTGAATTAAAAACAGCACTTGCCAAAAATCAGTAGCAAATATTTGTTTACTATGGCAGCACGATTATAGCTGTTCAACTGAGAAGCAAACAATGCTACACTCATCATTGCGTAATAACTCAATTTTTTGTTTAGGAGGTAATTGCAACACTCCAACTATTATACCAAATAGAGATATAGCTAAAGTAGCTCATCTAGCAATGCTAAATCAGATGAGCAAGGACATTAAAACAAATCCCGTTTCTGTATTTTCAGGTAAACATCGAAAATGCAAAAAAGATGTATTTAGTTTTTTGAATTGCTGCTCTTCAATGACTGGCTGGGGGCGTGATATAGGCTTATCGCAATGCAAATCTAAGGAACAAGAATTAGCTCTATATAGAAAAAAAGGTTACTGCTATTACATTGGAACCTATTGTTCTTCAAGAATTCCGATATTGGGTATTTGCCTAGCTAGAAAGTCTACTTATTGCTGCTTTCAGTCAAAACTTGCAAGAATTTTTCAGGAAGAAGCAAGAAAGCAGCTAAAAATAGACTTCGGTACACCTGAATGTCCAAAGTGTAGAGGCCTTACTGTTGAAGAGTTACAAAAAGTTGATTTCACTAAAATCAATATGGATGAACTATTTGGAGATATACTCACTAAGGCTCAAAACAGCATGAACAAAGACATTATTGCAGGAATCAAAGATAAAGTTCATCGTATGCAACAAACTTAGTCTAAATGAGCAGATTATTAATGTTTATGATATTAATTAGTCATTTATCCACTGTTGATGCTTCACCAACAAGATTTTTATGGTACAATGATAAACATGGTCATGAGCTTGATGACTCTGCTGCTAATTCTAAGTTGATGAGTAGGCCTCATGACCAGAGAATCGAGGAATTAAAGGAGCGATTTAATCGAGCTTAGCGTATAGCGCTGGATAATCCAACGCTCGAAAATGTGATTACAGCTCAAAGATTGCAGAAGCAAATCATGGAGAAGGCTCATAAGTTTGCTACTATGTGGCAACTAGCTACTCTACTTGATTACCAACTGATTAATGCTAATGAGCCTGCTAATAGCTTACATAGAAAGCTATATCAAGAAAAATCAGAGCAGAAAGAAGCTATAGAAAATTATAATTTAGCTATTAAGAACAAACCTGATTTTGCAGAAGCTTATAATAACAAAGGAGCATCTTATGGGAAGTTAGAAAAAGATAAAGAGGCTATAACACTTTGTAATCTTGCAATTAAGTATAAACCTCATTTTGCAGAAGCTTATAATAATAAAGGAGAGTTTCTTTGGCTATATTAGGAAAGTATGAAGATGCGCTGGAAAATTTTGATATTGCTATTAAGTACAGATCAGATAATCCAGAAGCTTATTATAACAAAGGTATAGCGTTAATGTATTTAGGCTACATTCAAGAAGCTATTGAAAACTATGATACAGCTATTAGATACAGACCAAATTATTCAGAAGCATATCATAATAAAGGATTAACTTTAGCATTTTTAGGACAATTTCAGAAAGCAATAGAACATTTTGATTTAGCTATTAAATACGATCCTAATGATGCAACAGCATACTGTAATAAAGGTTATGTGCTAAGTATGTTAAAAAGGTATTCTGAAGCAATAGAAAGCTGCAATCTAGCAATTAAATACAATCCAAATTGTGCAGAGGCTTACTACCGTAGAGGAATGATTTTTGAGAAATTAGGTAAACACCAAAAAGCGATAGAAAATTTTGACATTGCTATCGCTATTAAGTACAAACCTAATTTTGCTGAAAACTATCTTGAAAAAGGAATTTCATTAGTAAGTTTAGGACAGTACTCAAAAGCTAAGGAGAATTTTAACTTAGCTATTAAATATAATCCTAATATCATTGCAGAATACGAAGCAATGTTTAAAAAGTTAACAGAATTAGAGAATTTTACTGGAGTAAAAGAGTATGAGCAAAAACTACAGATTTTGAAAAAATACTCTTGATGAATTTTCAGAATCAAGGCAATTTCACAAGGGGATCGCAGTTATTTGCTCATAAGTTAAGAATGTTTGGGCAAGGTAGTGCCAATGTTTTTACAATTGGGTTAGGATTATCGATATTCTGGATTATATGTCGATTATATCAAAAAGTTTTTCTGAGCAGTTTGTATTATTTTGCGATTGAGCGATATGTACAGCTTAAGCTAACAATTGGTGAACATTTTTATGATATCGATCAAATAGGAATCGTATTTTATAGTTTAAGGTTTAAAAAATGGATACACCTCAATGCTCAGGACTTTCTACATGAATTTTATACAGGTCAACATGGATTTAAAATACAGCAATTATGGGAATTCTTAATCAATTCAGCATTGTTAGAAGGATTAATTGTTTTTGCTATTGGTGTAATAATCTCAATTGTTTTCTTTAAGGCTCAAGGTAAAAAAACGATTATTAAGGCCAAAATTAGAGGCGCTGATTTTGTAGAGTATCCCAATGCCTATCTAAAATACTAAAAAACGCTAAAAAGGCCTCAAAAATCTGTTTTAGAGGCTTGCCATTAGTAAAGAATAGTGAAAGGTTACACATTCTTATTACTGGAACAACAGGTACTGGTAAAACTAATATGCTTAATGAACTGCAACATTCGTAATATCATTTTGTTTTGCTATACTATTATTTTCTGTTTGAGTAAGTTTGGTTGTTTCAACTGCCTTAGTCAGTTTAGTAATTTCAGGTTCTATAATGTCTCTAATTGACTGGTCTCCACAAGTTTGCAGAAGATTATTAAAATCACCATTTTCTGGTGGTTTGACTATACAAGTTATCGCTCCCTTCATTTCTAACGTTTTTGCAGCTTTAATTACAGTATTATTAGTTATAGAATTTTTGCTATCATTATCTGCTGCAATGATGATTTTTTCACCAGGAAATGGTGAATAATTTGTCAAATTCGAAATTCCTGCACTAGCAATGATATTACCTTTAATGCCTGATTGCTGCAAGCTCAATGCTGTTTCGGCGCCTTCTGCTATAATTGTTATATTAGGGTCATTCGCATTTCGTTTTGCTATTGTTATGAACGATCCACTGATTTTACCGAAAGATCTTCTGTTAATTGAAATATTCGCCTTATCTCCTGCCAAATTTAAATATACAGCCTGTACTCCGGTAATTTCTCCTTTTGAATTTCTTGCAAATGCTGTAAATGCTGGATAATTTTCTCTCGTTTCAGTATCAAACAGTATACTTGCTTTTAAGTCTGAACTTGCAGTGCTTTTGTCAAAAGTAATACCACGATTTTCAAGATACTTGTTTACTACTTCTGCATGTGGATTCTTATCTATATCATAACCATGTATTCTGCTTGATAGTTCATACAAGTTTTGAACTTTTGCGATTTTAACACTTTCAGGTTGTTGAGTATATTGTTGAGAATCGTCAGTCCTAAGCTGTCTATGATACCGTTGGCTAATATTAGACATTCCAACTATAGTTTTCAAATATTCCTTTGCCTCAAAAAAGCTGTATCCTTTTTCTCTTTGAACCAGGGATAATAAATCACCCTTTTGTCCTGTACTAAAGTCATACCATTTTCCAGCGTATTTGCCCTCGGTGGTTACTTGTATTTTGCCAGTGTCTCCCCAACGTATTCTTCCATGTCTAGATAGGCGCTTATTTGGATCTCCAAGAACATCACGAGCTATAGTGTCAGCTCTATAAGCTATTGCATCCCTCAATTTTTGTAGTTCTTCCTGGCTATTTGAATAATAATCGTTTTGTCTATAGTTTTGAGCAGATTGATATTGCCTTACTTCATTTGCTTGAACATTATTATTCTCATCTTTTGAATTCATAGACTCTGTCTTAGCTGTGCTAAGCTGCTCTATTAGATTAGCAACATTTTTTCGTAGCTTGCACGTTGTAGTACAGCCGTACTTGCTCTGCATTCCCTATCATGCTTATGTTAGAACTTTCTATGCCTACACCATTATTATGAAGAACATATACATCTTTTTTGAAAGCCGTTTGTGGGTTACAAATTGTCGTAGCATATCCATGTTTAAAGCTTATTTTATTCAAATCAAAGCTTACCTCGTTTCCTGTATCTGTCTTAGCTACAAACTTATTTTCATCAATTGATACTAGAGTTGCAAATTCACTGTTTTGTATTTGTAAATCCTTATCGTTTGTTTGAAAAATAATTCTGTCTCCAGCCATGTAGTTAGCATATTTTTTTGATTCAGCTCCTGAAATTAAAATGCTGTATTCTGGGCCTTTTAGATCACCATTTTCCTTCATATAATTTCTGATGTGTTGATTAATATTTTCAGCTTCCTTATGACCAGCAATTATCAAGCGGTCATGCGGCTCAACTTTACTATTTTTCCAATCATTGATTAATTGGTTTATTGATTCTTTCAGAGTGTTATTAGCCTTTAAGCTATTATGATCACTAAGCAGCACTATACCATCAGCAATATCACCATTTATCAACTTTACAGCCACGTTGTGGTTCCAGCTGTTAGCCTTAGAATTTTCTATCTCTGTTTTTGAATTATGAATGTTATTGAAATTATTTGAATCATTGATTTTGTCAGTCATATAAAACCTCACCTTCGCGTCACTAAATTGTTTTGCGGTATAAACATTTGCTATTTTTACCGTTTGAATTATAATTTTATTGCTAAGTGATTATTGAGATAGTTTTCCTGTTAAATGTAGAGCTTGCAAAAGTTCAAATGCTTTCAGTATTCTCTTAGCGTGGCATAATGCGAATTACATAGATTATACTGTGAGATGTTTTATATCTATTACTTTAACTTGAATAGTTAATAAAAGAAGTAGCAATAATTGGAGTATTAAGATATACTGACGGTATAATTCTAGATTAAGTATTTATTGGTTAAAGCTGCGATATAAAAATAAGACGTAGATATACACAATAATTGATGCAATTATAAGATTAAACACAAGATTAAGACGCCATGGTCAGTATTATTGCCATAGTGCGACAGAAGAGTATATTAGTTTTATTATAGTTGCATCAATTATTATGTATACTATACTTAATCACTACAAATCTAAGTTAGTTTAATAATACATAGTAAGATTAGATTTTTCAATAATAATCTTTGGAGTCTAAATTTCTCAACTATTTGACACTAAATTAGAGCTTTATTTGTTTATTTACTATTTTTACGTAGGCATGTGTGTAATTTCTATCTTCAGTACTACCGTCTAACTCCAATTTTTGGAGATATATCAGTTTTTACAATTTGTTCAGGGTCTGTTTTTACGTTCTGATTATTAACTAATTTCATGATTTCAGGTATCACAAGCTCCTTAACAGCTGTGGCTCCTTTATTTTTTAGCATTTCGTTAAAATCTTCACCTTCTGAAGGAACTACGATGCTAGTGATTGCTCCTTTACTTTTCAGTACTTTTGCAGCATCGTTTATAGTGCTTACATATTCTTTATTCTGTTTATCATTATTTGCAGCTATAAGAATCTTTTCTCCTTGAAATGGTTGATAGTACTTCAAATTATTAACATTTGAGCTATATACCATTCTGCTATCAATGCCAGCTTCCTGAAAACTTGATATCGTTTTTCCTTCTGCAGACAAAATGGTTACATCATAATTGTACTGTCTTTGTTCTTTGATTTGCATAAACAATGGAGTAGAAATATCTTTGGTGGTACATTGCTTTATGCAATTCTCTTGCTGGACTCTTTCTACTTTAGCTTCTTGCTCTGGTTTAGCAGTAAAGTGATAATATTCTTCATTCACATGAGATCTATCATTGATATCATTGATTATAGACTTAAACCAGTTTTCGATTTTACTAAAAACAGTTGTCTTTGTCCGTGCTTTCTCCAAATCATGAGCAGTTTTCAGAGTTATGCTAGCTGATTTATCATTTGGTCTGCTAAGCTGATTTATTAAGCTGTTAATGCTTCTAGTTGCTTCCTTATTGCAATATAGCTGTAATTTCTCTATATGCCTTGTCATAGCTACGTATGAGCTGCTTATATTACTTACTCCATTATGTAAAACGTATACATCTTTTATAGAAGCTCCCTGGGCCTTATAAACAGTACTTGCATAACCATGTTTAAATTGTATTTTGCTTGGGTCAAAACTCACATCTTGTCCTGCATCTGTCTTAGCTACAAATTCATTTTTATTAACCGAAGTTAAAGTTGCAAATTCACTATTTTGTATTTGTAAATCCTTATCGCTTTTTTGAAATACAATTCGATCTCCAGCCATGTAGGACTCTTTCCTTCCAGCTATTGAACGCCTATATTCTGTGCCTTGTAGCGTGCCATTAGCTTTTAACAAAGATCTAATACTTGAATTAAGAATGTCTACCTCTTTATTACGTACTGTAATTACCAATTTTTCATGTAGCTTAAACTTGCTTAGACTCCAGTTGTATCTTAACTTACTCATTGAGTCCTGCAACGTATTATCAAACTTAATACATTTATTTTGTCTCAGTAATGTTATACCGCTTAAAATATTACTCTCAGCAAACTTTGTTGCTGCTTCTCTACTCCAGTTTTCACTTTGTCTTCGAATATTCACTAAAATATGTGAACTGAAAATATTACTCAGCATCTCAAACATTCCGCCTCTTTCTATTGAAGCTAACTGCTTTTCATCTCCAGCAAGTATCAGTTGACAATTATTGTTTCTAACTACTCTAAACAGCTCTGCATATTCTCTAGTAGCAACCATTCCAGCTTCATCTACTACTATTAACCTATTTTGCATAAAAATTTTTTTTTTCGATTATACAAAAATCCTTTTACTGTATAGACTTCCTTATAACCTTTGCTCCTCAGCTCTGATACCGCTTTATGAGTAGGAGCAAGTCCAATAACATTTTGTCCACGATTTGTTGCAATTTTATATGCTTTTGCTAAAACAGTGGATTTACCTGTTCCAGCTCTTCCTCTTAGTACTCTAACTCCACTAGTGCTAAGCAAAATATGCCTTAGAGCTTGTTTCTGTTCTTCACTAACATTTGCTAGACCTTCTATATCACTTTTAAGATTGTAAATATCGTTGTAATAAACTTGATTATTGATTTTATTAGCTATTCTTATTATTCTTACTTCCTCGTCTCTAACATCAGTTGTAGTAAAATATTTGCTACTTTCACCATCATCATGATATAACTCTAGTATTCTATTTGAACTGAACACTTGCTGAACTAACATTCCCCTTTCTGTTAGGTCTGGTATATCTTTTACTGCTTTTTCAATATCCTGCTTAGTAAAAATAGATTTGTAATGTGTTATAGCATCCGTTATTACATCAACATCCTTAATAATTTTTAAATTAGCCTCTTTACGTAACTCATTTTCATTTGCAACTTCATTAATTAAACCCCTAATTCTAGTAGGGCCAATATGCTCTTGCGGTACTGCACTTATCTTATCAACTCTATTTGTTAAGCCTAATTTAGCAAAATATGCATTAATTATTTCCTTCACTTTTTCATGAATCATCTCGGAATCTCGAATAACAAACTTTTTGCCATTACTTAATGTTATGCATTTTGGGTTTAAATTTACTGCTTTATCACCTAAACCAGTTCCATCTTCTCTAAATCTTCTTGTAGTAACCAATATGTGCGCATGCCAGTTTTTATCTCCTCTATGAGGCTTATGAATGTCTATCTGTACTCCAAGACCATTTTGCACCCATTCCCCCATTGCATCAACTATTTGATGAGTTATTTCTATTCTATGCTCTAAATTCAATTCCTTATCGTCTGGCAGTGCTATTACGATATCCTTCAATAGCTGACTGTTTCTTCGTTTTTCTGTTTGTTCAACCTCATTCATTAATTGTTTGGACATTCTTGAATTTTTGATTTACATAAGCTGGTATCAGCACTGTATGATATACGTTATCTTTTTTACAAGAGAAGTTATAACTTACATTTGTCTTCTCGTTTTTAACAATAGTTCTTGCATTATACGCTGCCTTACGACAACTATCTCCTCCTTTGATTCTACTTAAAAATTCAATCCTTGCAAACTGTATTGCCATTTCAACTCCAATCCTCACCTGAGTTTCAGGTTAGCATGAGTTTTTTGATTTTGCCAGTACAAACTGCTTTTTTTAACACTCAATCGGCTAATTGGCACCCATTTTTTAGCAGTAAACTTTCAAGTTTACATATTGCGTATAAGCTTATTCTTTAATGAAGCTTCTAACCTGAATTCACGTTTTTTTGACTATAATTATTTGATGTTGGTTTGGCAGGTGCGGTTTTTTTCTTTACTGGAATTTTATTTTGATATATTCTTGCCTGATTTTTTTATCTTTCTGAATTACTAACATGGCAAATCTTATGCAGCAAAAAATTACTCTCCAACAAAAAAAGCTAAGCTAATCATGGATGAGGTTAACCTCAAAATCAAAGAACGTAAAATGCGTACTCGACGTCTTATCGAAATGGGTGGACTAGTCGCTAAGGCTAAGCTTGATCACTTACAGACAAACACTTTATTTGGTGCAATTGTTTCACTAAAAGAAACTTTAACACAACATCCAAATGTTCAGAATCATTGGACTACAATCGGTAAAAATATTTTTGATAAGGAACAGCAAAATAAAGCTGCTGTGATTTTAAAATTTTCCTCTGAACCAGATGAAAACACTAAGCGCTACATTCGCCTTCATGGCTTAAAATGGAATAGCTTTCGTCAAGAATGGTGCAGCAATGTTAAGGACATTGAGGCCTTAAAGAATGGCCTTCTTAATGTTCAGTATAAACTTGAGCTTGTGTCTTAGATAATAGTTCAAACTATATGCGCAGCTAGCAATATCACTACTGATAGAAAATATAGAGTAAGAATTCCAGAGTAACATAACTGATGGTAATAATAAAAAAAAATAAAGAATTTTGATGAAATTTCTGATAGTGTTAAAAATAAGGCTGTAAAAAAGAAAATTTGATAACAGCACATTTGATTTAGCAATTATCATAGCTAATCAAAAATTTAAAGGGGAATTTTTATAAATCATATGAAATATATGACAGTATTATTAATACAGTTACATCTATTGCATCAAAATAATCTGCTCATATAACAGTATTCAATTTAGGGTAAAGATATGCTAGCAGACAAATATTTTAATAAAGGGAATTCATTTTTTCAGTTAAGAAAATATCAAAAAGCAATAAAGAATTTTGATATAGCTATTAAGTGTAATCCAGATTGTATAGAAGCTTATATTAATAAAGGAATGGCTTTAAAGGCATTATGGCAACATCAAAAAGCAATAGAAACTTTTGATACTACTATTTGATATAAACCTGATTTTTCAGAAACTTATTATGCTAAAGGAATTTCTTTATACGAACTAGGACAATATCAAGAGGCAATAAAGAATTATGATACAGCTATTCAATACAATCCAAATGATGCAGACTATTATATTGGTAAAGGAACTTCTTTATACGAACTAGGGCAATATCAAGAAGCAATAAAAAATTATGATGTAGCTATTAAGTATAAACCAGATTTGATAGAAGCTTATCATGCTAAAGGAAATGCTTTGAAAAATCTTGGAAAGCTACTAGAAGCAATTAACAATTATGATCAAGCTATTCGATACAGCACAAATTACGCAGGCTCTTACAATAATAAAGGATCTGCTTTATGTATACTAGAACAATATCAAGAGGTAATAGAGAATTTTGATTTGGCTATTAAGTATCAACCAGATTTTCCAGAGGCTTACTATAATAAAGGAATTGCTTTGAATGAATTGGGGCGACATCAAGAAGCAATTGAAAGTTGTAGCCTGGCTATCAAATATGATTCTGATAATGTATACGCATACCAGTTAGCAAATGAACTTACAAAAAAAATTAAAAAAAGCAATCTCCGCATCATAACTGATTAATTTTTAGAATCAAGGCACAGAGAATCAGATGTTCATAAGCTAAGAATGTTTTATTATTCTAGAATTATAAACTATAGTTATTTACAATGAGGTTTGAGCATAAAAAAAGCGACAATAGCATCATAAGATTTACTAACAGGATATTTTATACGCAAACTTCATTAGACTTCTTTCGAAACTATACAATGATGTAAAATGGTGTTATAAAGATCTGATTTGAAGTAATAATGAAATTAGATCAGATTAAAGAGTTAAAGGATGAAAAATTTCGTCGATTAACAGTAGTAAGGAAGGGAACATTCTCAAAGATGGTGGATATTTTGAGGAAAGCTGATGGTGTTAAGAAATCAAAAGGAGGGCGTAAAAATAAGCTCAATTTGGAGGAACAGTTATTGATGGCCTTAGAATACCTTAGAGAATACCGTACTTATTTTCATATAGGTCAGAACTATGGGATTAGTGAAAGTTCAGCATATAAAGCTGTAAAATGGGTAGAAGACACCTTAGTTAAACACCCAAACTTTGCTCTTCCAGGTCGTAAAGCTCTAATGAATAGCGATATGAATTATGAAGTAGTCTTGATTGGTGCTACTGAGAGTCCTATAGAAGGACCTAAAAAAAAATAAAAATTCTATTATTCAGGAAAGAAGAAAAAGCATACACTAAAAACTCAAATAGTGGTAGACAAGAAAACGCACCAAGTAATATGTACAGATTTTTCTAACGGTAAAAAACATGACTTTAGATTATTTAAGGAATCCAAAATTCTTATCCATCCTAAGATTAAAGCGATTACTGATACAGGATATCAAGGTATACAAAAAATTCGCAATAATTCTGCATTACCAAAGAAAAAAAGCAAGAAAAATCCTTTAACTAAAAATGATAAAAAGAATAATCGTAGGTTAGCAGGAAAAAGAGTTGTCAATGAAAACGTTATTGCTATGCTAAAACGGTTCAAAATTATTGCTGACAAATATCGAAATAGACGTAAAAGATTCGGTCTTAGATTTAATTTGATCTCTGGCATTTATAATTTTGAACTACCTTAACCAGTTTCGAAAGAGGTCTAATATTGTTATTTTCCACATTATTCTCCTACGGTTAAGTTTATTAACTTTGTTTTTTAGAAATTTAAAATAGCAAGCTTAGCTAACAATTAGCTAAGCTGACTGGTATATGAAATATGGCTTCCGTATACTTTTTTTCTTCACTTTTCATAGTAATTTCCCCTCGTATTTCTTGAAGCATCAGCTTAACAAACGTTAAGCTTAATCTTAATGCTTCACTATTCTGACTTATATCTCTAAAATCATTATTGATTTGTTGTAGAGTTTCTTTTGATATGCCTTGTCCATTATCATGAACAGTAAATTGTAGTATTCTTTCTGTATTTTCTGAAATTGTAGGAGGTAATAATTCTACTGTAATTACTACTTCTTTATTTTTGCTGTTTTTATTAAAGCGATTAGCATTATCTATTAACTGATGTAGTATTTGCTGTATTTGATAACTATAGCCTATGAAAATACTATTCTTATCGCACTTGATCTTATATAAAAACTTTGATTTCGATTCATTAGACCTCTTTCGAAACTGGTTAAGGTAGTTCAAAATTATAAATGCCAGAGATCAAATTAAATCTAAGACCGAATCTTTTACGTCTATTTCGATATTTGTCAGCAATAATTTTGAACCGTTTTAGCATAGCAATAACGTTTTCATTGACAACTCTTTCTCCTGCTAACCTACGATTATTCTTTTTATCATTTTTAGTTAAAGGATTTTTTTTGCTTTTTTTCTTTGGTAATGCAGAATTATTGTGAATTTTTTGTATACCTTGATATCCTGTATCAGTAATCGCTTTAATCTTAGGGTGGATAAGAATTTTGGATTCCTTAAATAATCTAAAGTCATGTTTTTTACCGTTAGAAAAATCTGTACATATTACTTGGCGTGTTTTCTTGTCTACCACTATTTGAGTCTTTAGTGTATGCCTTTTCTTCTTTCCTGAATAATAGAATTTTTGTTTTTTTTGGGTCTTTCTATTGGACTCTCAGTAGCATCAATCAAGACTACTTCATAATTCATATCGCTATTCATTAGAGCTTTACGACCTGGAAGAGCAAAGTTTGGGTGTTTAACTAAGGTGTCTTCTACCCATTTTACAGCTTTATATGCTGAACTTTCACTAATCCCATAGTTCTGACCTATATGAAAATAAGTACGGTATTCTCTAAGGTATTCTAAGACCATCAATAACTGTTCCTCCAAATTGAGCTTATTTTTACGCCCTCCTTTTGATTTCTTAACACCATCAGCTTTCCTCAAAATATCCACCATCTTTGAGAATGTTCCCTTCCTTACTACTGTTAATCGACGAAATTTTTCATCCTTTAACTCTTTAATCTGATCTAATTTCATTATTACTTCAAATCAGATTTTTATAACACCATTTTACATCATTGTATAGTTTCGAAAGAAGTCTAATATATGATATTCAAATCTAAGGCTAAATATACCTTACATAGCGCTATTCAAGATGGTGATATTGAAAAAGTGAAGCAGCTTATTAATAAGGATAGTACACTTGTCAATTCAAAATATAAAGATGGTACTACAGCTTTATCTGTTGCTTTAAAATATAAGAATCTACCTATTGCTGAGATTTTGCTGAACAATGGAGCTAACGTAAACGCACAAGATAATGATGGGCACACTGCTTTTACATTTTGTCGTTGACAGAATTCAAGTATATTATGAATTTTTCGAAAAATATCCTACATATTGCAATGATCATATAGCATTACTGCTAAAATATAACGCTGATGTAAATATCGAGAATAATCAAGGTAATACACCTTTATCTGATGCTGTTGAATGCAGATGTATAGAACCTTTAGCAATTATGCTAAAACATAATTCTACTAGTATTAATAAAAAATATGATGAAGGAGAAACACTACTACATATTGCTGTTCGTAATGAAATCATAGATGTTATACAGCTTTTGATTGATTATGGAGCAGATATTGATGCAAAAGATGATAACGCGGCATGAATCCTATAGATTATGCTGCTAAAAGCGGTAATGCAGATGTATTCAACTTTCTAACGGAACAATCAGTCCCATGGTATTAATTTTCAACCAATATGTTAATACTAATAAAGAAAATTGACTCAGAATATAATTAATATTAAACTTCATAAAAAATATTCTAATTAAATAGATACTGCTATGAATGTTTTGAAATCACTTTTGCAACCGTGTTATGCTGTTATGTTAGCAGCTGTTGTATTATTTTCACCATCAATATGTACAGCAAATAATAATGTAAACTTTAATGCTTCTGAAGATAGTGTTGATTCTTCACCATTATATATAAAATTTTCACCTGGTGTTGCTATTGACCATGGCATTACATTAGAAACAGGCATTGGTTATAGAGTAGCTAGGCATCATAGAATAGATTTAAGATTAGGATTTTTGTATTATGATAACTGTATAAATAGTTATACTCGAGTTAATTATTATTACAATATAATTGAAGGTAACAAAGCCTCAATGTTTGTTACAGGTGGACTAATATCAGCTCACAAGTCTTCTAGTAATACTCATATAAACTTGGGAGTTGGTACAACAATAAACTTATCAAGAGATACATATTTAGATATTGAATGCAGCACAACGGCTAACTATAGACCACTTCCTATTCATATACGTGCTGAATGGCGGGTTCACATTTAATAACTAATAAGTTTTATAGTTAGTAATTATTAGCTCATTAACAGGATTGCGTTGTTCATTGATTGAGTATACGACTGTAACGATATTGATATTAAAATCTTTGTATAAGTCTCTAATAAAAGGAGTATTATTATTTGAGATCATAACCTTAACACCTTTGCTGGTTAATTTTTGGACAAAATCCAGTAATCTAATTTGATCTTTTTCACCAAATGGAAGTCTAGTATAGAATCGTTCTCCAGATTTATGATAAGGAGGATCGAAATAAACAAAGTCATTTTGTTGAGGCTCTATAAATGAAAAATCTGTAGCATAAATTGATACACCATATAGAAGGTTGCTGCATTGGTTTATTCTAGATGCAATGTGGAGTTTAATGTAGCATTCACCAGAAAATGTTTGAGCAGATTGTCCATTTTTGTAGACTCTATAAATTCCCCTAAAAGAGTATTTATTAAGATATATAAATTTTGCGGTAATCTCATTCGGATTATTACTATATTTGTTTTTAACTTTATAATAATAATCCTTTGAATGATGTTTGTGATATAAACTCAGTAATCTATTGACCTCATTAGGATTATTTTTAACAGCATTATAGCTAGTAATTAAATCAAGATTGATGTCAGACAAAAAACATTGTTTAAAAAGATGCCTAACTTGAAAAAATAAAGCACCTCCACCAAGGAATGGTTCATAATAATTATAGTGTGAACCTTGAGGAAGATGTTCTATTAATTTATTAACAATTCTTCGTTTACTACCAATCCAATGAAGGAAAGGTTTAGACTTATTAGCAACAGCTATTGACACAGGAAGTTTAATTAATTTCTGTTAGTTGAATCTCTATTGAGATTATACCAGAAAATAGCTCATAACGCTAGTAAAAATAACGCTTACAAGGCTTTTTATGCATCATTTTTGAATAAGATTTATTATAACAATAAGTAGGGAATGTAATAATTTTACATCAACATTAAATTATTATGCAAAAATTTAGCCTGAAAATTAAAAGATTTTAATAGACTGATAAAAATTATAATGCTACTCTATACCTTATATTATCTAGGTTTCAAAACTTTAATGATACTAAGCTGAAGATTAAATGAAATAAGGTATGACGCTTTTTATTTTAATCTTCAGAAACCATTTTTCAAACAAAAACAGTAGGGGAATTTTATGTCTCTTGGAAACGAAGGTCAACAGAAAAATAAAAGTATATTTAATAAAAATATACAGTCAAAACTGTTACTAAGACATCTAGCAGCTGGTGATAAAGAGCTTTTAAAACTTACACATCAACTTAAAACACTAAACCTAAATATAATAGATGTGTTCAAACAGCTCAAAAGTGAGCCAGAAGAAGTTAGAAATTTTCAGTCCGAAATAACAGAAAATAAAAAATCAATATTAAGCAAACACTTAAACTGTTATAGCGAAGTATTAATGTATATTAAGACTGCATATAAACTGTTGACAGGAAGAACTGAATCATTTGTAGAAGCAAAGAAAGAAAGACTTTATTTAGAAGGAATATTAAACAATGTTATTAAAAATTATAATAGACCTCTTTCGAAACTGGTTAAGGTAGTTTAAAATTATAAATGCCAGAGATCAAATTAAAACTAAGACCGAATCTTTTACGTCCATTTCGATATTTATCAGCAATAATTTTGAACTACCTTAACCAGTTTCGAAAGAGGTCTAGTTATTTCTAAAGTCTTATCTGGTAAATTGTTTGGTGATAAAGCTTACATATCTAAATTATTACTTCATTAACTCTTCTCCAATGGTCTACGTTTATTTACTAATCTTCGTAAAGATATGAAAACATATTTATTGGACATACAAGATAATCGGTTATTAAATAAACGTTCTTTAATTGAGTCTGTCTTTAATGTACTAAAAAAACATATGCATTTAGAGCATACTAGACACCGTTCTCCTCTTAATTTCTTTATTCATATAATTGCTTCTCTTGCTAGTTATTCTATCTCTAAACTTAATCCCAATCTTATCTCTTCTTCTTCTCCTGACTCCTTATCCTAAATTGACGTTGAGAAGGTCATTCTTTAAGGCCTCAATGTCCTTAACATAACTGCCCATTCTTGTCGAAAGCTATTCCATTTTAAGCCATGAAGACGAATGTAGCACTTGGTATCTTTGTCTATAGTCATTTACAATGAGGTTTGAGCATAAAAAAAGCGACAATAGCATCATAAGATTTACTAACAGGATATTTTATACGCAAACTTCATTGTAAATGACTATAGTTCAGAGGAAAATTTTAAAATCACAGCAGCTTTATTTTGCTGTTCTTTATCAAAAATATCTTTACCAATTGTAGTTCAATGATCTTGAACATTTGGATGTTGTGTTAGAGTTTCTTTTAGTGAAATAATCGCACCAAATAAAGTATTTGTTGGTAAGTGATCAAGCTTAGCCTTAGCAACTAATCCACCAATTTCAATAAGACGTTGAGTACGCATTTTACGTTCTTTAATTTTGAGGTTAACCTCATCCATAATTAGCTTAGCCTTTTTTTTGTTGGAGAGTAATTTTTTGCTGCATAAGATTTGCTATATTAGTAATTCATAAAGATAAAAAAAAATCAGGCAAGAATATATCAAAATAAAATTCCAGTATCAAATTTGGTAATCATTATATAATCCTGTATTCTCATATAACTTTCTTCTACTCCACATAGAAGACTTTAGTAAGAAATAGTTGTGGCAAAAAATGATATAGTCATTTACAATGAAGTTTGCGTATAAAATATCCTGTTGGTAAATCTATGATGCTATTGTTGCTTTTTTTATGCTCAAACCTCATTGTAAATGACTATAGATTTAAATCTGGAGAATAAGGTATCAAAAAAATAACTTTATAACCAATGATTCTATTAATTTTTATCGCTTTTTTCTATACTCAAACCTCATTGTAAATGACTATACATAAGCATAAAAGTCCTATAATCCTTGTTTTTCCTATGTTTTAGCATGTTTTATATCAAGCTTGAGTTAATGCATGTCGTTGTTTTGCTAACTTTACGACTAAGTTCTAAGCAACTTAAGATTAAATAGCTTTAAGAATTTGCAAAGTTTAGATGTGTACAAAAAAAATTGCCACCTTCTTTACTATTATCTACGTTATTATAGCTACTTATATAACTATTTACTCAGCAAATGCAGCTTTATCAAAAAGATAATTTTTATACTTTTGAAGATCAATATTTTTTCTAGCTACTCCAGTTTTTACTGCTGCACTAGCTACTAATGGTGGAATAGTATAAAGTAGCCTTGGGTCAAATGGTGAAGGAAGAATGTAATCGAAGCCATATTCCATTTTTCGACCTAAATGAGCTTTAGTAACTAACTCTGGCACTGGACAAGCAGCAAGCGCTGCTATTTCCTTAGCTGCAGCTATTTTCATTGAGTTATTTATTGTTGTTGCCATAGCATCTAATGCCCCTCTAAAAATATAAGGAAACACTATTACATTATTTATTTGGTTACTAAAATCAGATCTTCCTGTAGCAACAATAGCATTTGGACGTACAAACTTAACTTCATCAGGCATAATTTCAGGATCTGGATTAGCTAAGGCAAAGATAATTGGCTTATCAGCCATAGTAGCTAACATTTCTTGTGTTAAAGTGCCTTTAACTGATAACCCTAAAAATAAATCAGCACCAATTATTGCTTCTTTGAGAGTTCTATACTTAGTATCGATAGCATGAGCCTCTTTCCATGCATTCATGCCTTTAGTTCGTCCTTTATAAATTACGCCCTGGCTATCGCATAATATTATATTTTCTATACCTATAGACTTTAATAATTCTGCACAAGCAATGCCAGCAGCTCCAGCTCCATTAATTATAACTTTTAAATTTCTTAAATTCTGACGTCCTGTAAGATCAGCAGCATTAATAACTCCTGCTGTAACTGCAACAGCTGTACCATGTTGGTCATCATGAAATACTGGAATATCTACAAGTTCTTGTAGCTTATTTTCTATAATAAAGCATTCAGGAGCCTTAATATCTTCTAAATTAATACCACCCCAATTATATTTAAGATATTGAATAATCTTAATAATTTCATAAGGATCTTCAGTATCTACCTCAAGATCTATAGCATCAATATCAGCAAATTTTTTAAATAATGCTGCCTTACCTTCCATAACAGGTTTAGCAGCAGCAGCTCCTAAATTGCCTAGCCCTAGAACTGCTGTGCCATTTGAAATTACTGCAACTGTGTTACCTCTAGAGGTGTAGTCATAAATTGCATTAATATTATCAAAAATCTTTAGACATGGAGCAGATACACCAGGGGAATAAGCTAGCGCTAAGTCGTGTTGAGTTGCAAGTGGTTTGGTAGTTACCATAGCTATTTTACCTGGCATGTTATCTTTTTTATGATATTCAAGACTTAACTTTGAGATTAATGAATCATTTTTAGATAAGTTATTAGTCATAAAGATTATCCGATTAATTTTAAGCAAAGATATACATAATAATTGATAAAGACAATAAGGAAAATATTGTAGTAAAAGTAATGATTGTTGCCATGGAGTCAGGATCTCCATGTAGTTGTCGAGAAAGTAAGTATGATGTGCTAGCTGGTGGTAAACAACTAAATAATATTCCAACTACTCTTAAATCACCTGTAATACCAGCAATAAAAAAGAGTATTATGGTAATTAAAGGTAAAATAATCAACTTCGTAAGCACTGCTATAAGAATTTGATGTATGTGTTTAGTATTAAGATTAAATTGCAGTCTAGCTCCAACACTCATTACTCCAATTGCAAGCGCGGAATTTGATAATATATCAATAGTGTTTTTAATACCAACATTGAGTACTATATTAAAATAATTAAAAGTTAATCCTATTAAACTTGCAATAATTAGTGGATTAGCCACAAAATTTTTTATTGCACTGGAAAAATTTGGTTTAATGTTATTGTCAGGATTATTGGTATAGATGCTAAAAATTAATACTGAAAGCACATTGGTATAGATAACCATATAAACTGAAACAATTGCTACAATAGCCATCTTCTTGCTTCCAAAAAGACCATTGCTTAATGCAAGAAAGATATAATTATTAAACCTAATTGATCCCTGAAATAGAGATGTAAAAACCATCTTACAACTTTGAGTTCTTCTTCTATATATTATCAACATAATAGAGACTATACCAATAGATAACATTAATAGAAGAATTAATCTAAGCAAATCATGCGAACTAGTTTCTATTGCAGATGTATGATTGAATAATACTAATGGAAACAATAAAAAATAAGATAATTTTTCTAATCCACGCCAAAACTCTTCTGAGCTAATCCAAGTTCTCTTAATAATAATACCAAGCATTGTGATAATGAATATAGGCAGTATGCTTACAAATATATTATTCATTATTTAGTGCTTATTAATTAGTATATTTTCTTTAGTATAGTACTATTCTATGTAAGTGTATTTAATGTAAAACCTAAAAACTAGTTGCTATAGTTGCTAGTTAAATTTAGCTTTGATAAATTAAATAAATAATTAAGGTAATAAAATAGTGAGAATACATTAATTCATCAAAAAATTGTTTACTTAATTTTTTCTTTCTACTACTCTCACATTTTTCTAGACAGAATTGATAAATTCATATCTAGTTTTTTTAGAAGAATATATATTATATTTACATAATATTGCAATTGTGTAAATAATTTTATTGAGTAAATTATGGTAAGGTTTATTTTTTTTATTGCAGTTTTAGTATTAATGCTGACAGGAGCTACTCAGAGTAAGAATGCTAATATAACTAATAGCTTTAATGATATTAAGAATATTAATGCTACAGGGTTTATCAAGAAAAAGCGTTTTCCAATATACAATTATAAATATATTCGTAAAGCTCAACAAAATGTTAGTCAACATAACATTGATGATAATGATATAGAAGATGAAGAATTAACAAATGCAGCTGCTATTAATAGGCAAATGTATAGGCAAATGCTGGAAATGGAACAGCAACAGTTAGGAACAATGAGAAAAACAAAATTAGGAAAAGCAGCCTGTTATTCTTCTAAGCCATCTAAAGTTTCTAAAATACTGCCAAACAGAATTATTCCTACTAGATTATTAGACAAAAATCAAACAGCTCAAGTATTACAAGTAAAAGAAATAAAAGCTAGTAATATGAATGTAGATTGTAGTAATCTTCAAAATAAAATAGATGAACTTGAGAAAGAGTTAAAGTTAGTCAGAATGCAAGTTAAAAATCCTGTTGCAGCAACTTGCTCTTGTGCTCAAGCAAATAATGTGCAAACAGATCCTACAGAGAATAAGTAGCACTTTAACTGAACAGCGTTTTTTTGATTTGTAGATTTATAATATTATTTAAAATTGAAGATAATGACAGATAAAAATTATGCTGAACTTAAGGTTGGAAATCAAATAATTTTACTTCCCATTAAAAAATCTACTATGGGTATGAATAATAGATATCACCAAATTATATACTGAGAGTAATTGTTGTACTTATGATCCTCGTTTTATATAACTGCTTCATGCAAATCATCAATAACTTATATAGATGATAACCAAGGTATATTAATGCATCGTAGATATGATATTAGAGACTTAGCTACTAGTTGCAGTTTTTTTAAGAGGTATGTTATTTATTACTAAATGGTTCATTGCCTACTCAAAAACAAAACGAAAATTTTGCTAAAGAGGTGAGTGATCATACTATACTAACTGAACAACTTTGTAATTTGTTAATAACGTTAATTTAGGATAAGGAGTCAGGAGAAGAAGAAGAGATAAGATGGGGATTAAGTTTAGAGATAGAATAACTAGCAAGAGAAGCAATTATATGAACAAAGAAATTAAGAGGAGAACGGTGTCTAGTATGCTCTAAATGCATATGTTTTTTTAGTACATTAAAGACAGGTTCAATTAAGGAACGTTTATTTAATAAGCGCTTATCTTCTATGTGCAATAAATATGTTTTCATATCTTTACGAAGATTAGTAAATAAACGTAGAGCATTGGACAACAGTTGATGAAATAACTCTTTAGATATGTAGCTTTATCACCAAACAATTTACCAGATAAGCCTTTAGAAAAAACTAAAGCTACAGATAAGGTCGTTTTTATTGCCTTTAGTAATTTTAACTGACATTATTTCGCCTTTATTATTGATTATAATATGTAGCTTAAAGCATAAGAACCAGCCATAACTACTCTTAGCAATTTTAGAAATTCTGTTAAAAACTCTATTGCTGGAGGTGCGTTTATTATGACAAATTGCTAACTTTGTAGAATCGATGTAATATATACCAGTCTCTTCTCCTCTCAGATAATGCATTAATCTAGCGGTAGTAACATTCTAGGCCACAGTTGTATTATTCTACTATAACTTGGTAAACAAAAGTATCTTTTATACTTATGACTCAAGTAATATAGATAGTAATTTTTACAATCCTTGCATGGAGATACATAAAAATATATCGCTATTGTTAATAACTCACTAAGGGCAACTTCCCATCTCTGTTCCTTTGATTACTACTTGGTATTAATCTCTTTCTCTCCCACTCTTGATATATCTTGCAAAAATTGTCTATTAAATAGTATACTGTTATAATACATTTTTTTATGTTGGGTTATTCACTGTTTATTTAAATTTTTTTTATAACTTAACATTCTCTCTTTGTATACCTCTTATTCTCTACATTTCATCTTTCCACTTATCCTAATCTGGCGTTAAAAACTATCAACTATATTATATAGTAATATAGTTTGCTAATCTTAGTAAAGTAGTATTAAATAAAGCTACTTAATACTCCTATAATTATAACAATTCAAATGAATGAAGATAAAATAAGTACTAGTACTTACACTAATAAGGTAATAACATTTGGTTGCCGCTTAAATGCATATGAAAGTGAGATTATTAAACAGAATCTTAAAATTGCTAATCTTGATAACGTTATAGTATTTAATACTTGTACTGTAACACAAGAAGCTGAAAGGCAGGCTAAGCAAGCTATTAGAAAAGCAAAAAGAGAAAATCCTAACATTAAGATTATTGTTACTGGCTGCGCTGCTCAGAACAACCCTGATCTCTTTAATCAAATGCCACAAGTGAATAAGATACTTGGCAATGAGGAAAAACTGTATCCTGAATTTTATCAATTTGATGAAAATAAAATTCAAGTAAATGATATTATGTCAATTCAAGAAACTGCTACTCATATGATTAGCAATTTTGATGGTAAAACAAGAGCATTTATACAGGTCCAAAATGGATGTAACCATCGCTGTACGTTTTGCATAATACCATATGTTCGAGGTAATAGTAGATCTGTACCAATTGGTGTAATAACTCAGCAGATTCAGCTTCTTATCAATCAAGGGTACAAGGAAATAGTTTTTACAGGAGTAGATTTAACTTCTTATGGAGCTGACTTACCAGGATCTCCTACTTTAGCTCAAATGATTAAACGTGTTTTAATGCTAGTACCAGCTTTACCAAGATTGAGATTATCTTCAATAGATATAGCTGAAATAGATCAAGAATTATTTAAATTGATGACTGATGAACCACGTTTAATGCCACACTTTCATATTAGTTTGCAAGCAGGTGATAATATGATATTAAAACGTATGAAAAGACGTCACACTAGAGAACAAATAATAGAATTTTGCAACAAAATGCGCAAAATTCTTCCAGATGCATCATTTGGAGCTGATATGATAGCTGGCTTTCCTACTGAAACTGAAATTATGTTTAACAATAGCTTAAACTTGATTTCAGAAACTGGAATTCAATATTTACATGTTTTTCCTTATTCAGAAAGAGAAAATACTCCAGCTAGTAAAATGCCACAAGTGCAAAAACATATCAGAAAAAAAAGAGCTCAATTATTGCGTAATGAAGGAAAAAAACAACTACAACTATTTTTTCAACAACAAATAGGCAAGATAGTTAAAGTGTTAGTAGAAAAAGAACAATTTGGACACAGTGAAAATTTTATTCCTACTTATATTGCTACTAGGCAAACAATAGGCGAGATAGTAAATGTAAAATTAACAGGTATTGATAATGATCATATGACTGGAACAGTGGTTAATTAAATCAACAATTTATACTTTTTAAAATCAAATAAACTATTTCAATAACTAAAATTATTTTAAATATGAAAATCGCAATAATAGGAGCTGGAGCTTGGGGAACAGCGATAGCTATGCTTCTAGCTCGTAATAATTACAGAGTAACATTATATACTAGACACTCAGCCCATACTCAAGAAATCAATCAGCTGCATACTAATAAAAAATACCTACCTAATATCATATTACCAAATATCATTAAGGCTACTAGCAACTTTTCTGATATTGTTGATCATGAAATAATTATTATTGTTACACCATCAGATCAAGTAAGAGCTACTATTGAAAATTTAAAGCAACATAGCATATCTAATAATGCCATTATTGGAATTGCATCAAAAGGATTAGATCATAATCAATCTAAACTATTAAGTGACGTAGTAAAAGATTATTTAGCAAATAATCCTTTATTCATCATAGCTGGACCAAATTTAGCAAATGAGGTAGCCCAAGGTTTGCCATGTGCTCTGACAATTGCTGCTATTCAAAAAGAAGTGCAATTCAATATTTCTACATTATTTCATAGTACTAATGTTATAACTAGTACTACTGAAGATATTATTACTATTCAAGTTGCAAGCGCATTTAAAAATATCATTGCTATCATTGCTGGTATTATTATTGCTAAACAATATGGTCAAAACTGTAAAGCATCTATTATCACTCAAGGAATAAAGGAAATTGTGGCATTTGCTAGAGCAGCTGGCAGTACAAACCCAGATATTAGTCAATTTGGAGTAATAGGAGACCTAATATTAACTAGTTATGCCATTACTTCTCGTAATACAAAATTTGGTTATGATTTAGGGCAACATGAATACTATACTAATCTAATCAATAATACTAATCCAAATTTAATAGAAGGAATTAAAGCAGCTAAAATCTTATATCCTCTAACAGTTAAACAAAACCTTAATTGTCATATTATTGACTGCGCTTATTCGATATTACATAATGGAAGCAAAATAAGCTATGCTATAGAATGCATGTTAAAGAAAATTAATCATGAAACAAAGTAGTAACTGTGTAAATTATTGGTCATTTAAGTAGGAAATTAATATTACAGAAATCTGATTACAAACAGAAAGATATTGCGGTGCCGATAAAGGGAGTTGAACCCCTGACCTGCATGTTACGAATATGCTGCTCTACCAACTGAGCTATATCGGCTATATTTGCTTATATAAACAACTAATATAATTTAATATTCAAATCAATAAAATAATTAATAATATTAACCATCTTATTCTAGGCAAACTAAAACAGATTTATTATTCTAAGTCATCCATTACATTACCAGTAAGTGTCCCCATCATGATACTACCTGTTGCTCCAACCATAGAACTATCATCTATAGAAAACAAATTATTATCAATAGAGGTGCAAGAATTTGCATTGATGCCTCTAAAAAAATAAGTAGGATTTTGCTGAACAATAATATGCTCTTCATTGTTATTTTGATTATTAGAGCTAAGATTTTGCTGAAGAGATTCTTCGCAGTTGTAATTACGTGGGCTAAGTACATTATTTAATTCTAAACTAGAAACACGACATTCAGATATTACTTCTTCTGCAGCACTAAAATAATAATCACCTTGAGTACCAGGCATAACATTTAAAGATTGAGGTATATGTTTTATTTTTCTTTCTAGGTCCTGACACTTATTCTTATAGTAGTATGCTATAAAACATAAAATCAATAATGCCACTGTATATCCTAAAGCAAGCCAGATATCAATTCCTTGACAATACGAACCGTATATATTTTCTTGACAAGATTGACTACAATTACACGTTATGTTACTAGTAGTACTATCAGTCATGTTGTTCCAACCATTCATAAACAAAATTTCTTTCTTTCATTTTTTCAACCTTACATTGATAGTTTTTTACTAAAATTGTCAATAGTATATTATGTATCTTATAAAATAAGATACATATCTTGAGCTATATAGCTAAATCTATATAAAACAGTTATGTTATATACTTTGTGAAATAGAATTTAAATTATGAGAATAAGGAGGTAAATAGTCTAATATGTATCCATCTTTTTCTATCATAGTTTTTATTAAATGAGGAAGTTTATGAAAGCTTGCATTATAGATCATAACTACAGAATTACTAGGTAATCTTGAAATTAAATCCTGTTCTACCCAATAAAAATAGCAGTATTAACATTGCAGTCAAAAATTGATACTGTTACAGAGATTTATCTACTAATATTCCTATAATATTAGTTCTCTCTTTGATAGATGTCAATTATAAACACCATAACATCTCATGCCTTTTGCTGCATATTCGTGAGTTCTAGGTACTATGAATAAAACTGCTCATCCGTAAAGACAATAACTTTTCCTTTATTTTTGTACCTTTTTATCTTATTCTGCAATTTTAACCTCTCTTCTTTTTTGCCTTCGGATGTTTTAAAGCTTTTTTATATGTAATATTTAATCTCTTGAATGGCTTTTTGTATACTTAACTTACTTACTCTTAGCCGTTCAGCTCTTTCATATTATGATGTATCACAATATACGAGTACCTTTCATGTTTAAGATGATTTAACTAACTAGAAAAAATAAGTCAAAGGAAGAGTTATTGTGAGCTTTATACGCCTTATAAAATCTGCTATGTAGTTTATTCTCGTTAAATTGATATATAAATTTAACTGTAGATGTATTAATATTACTTGTCAATATGATAATAATATCTTGATGGTAATTGCACAAATATAACACAAATATATGTATGATATTTAGCTAATTGGAATGCTGATTTTTAATCAAGCAACTTGAATTTGTAGTTGATAAGCTTAGAGTAACCTTCAGTTGGCAATGTTGCTTAAAAATATTTTTTATTTTTACAAAAGTATTTGCTATTAAATAAAAATCATACTACACACTATAAGTTTAAGCTAATTTTAAAAATTAATAAGTTATTATTTAATTACTTCAATTTTAAATTAATGAAGGGTGATAAATATGCCAGTAACAGTATTTAAATTTACACAAGCAGCATTAAATAAAATAAAAGTACCAACCAAAGAAGAAAAATAATCCAGTTTAGAGATACAAAAGAAAGGAACCTACTTTTGATTATAAGATGTTCTATGTAATAACTTACGCATAGCAGCAGTAAGGATAAGCATTTTGGGTTTACCAGTGTTAGATAAACGTTGAGAAAAATGCTTGATAATACAATTATGTCTTAAGGCAGACATAGCAGGCATATAAAAAGACTTACGTAGATCTGAATTACCAGTTCTAGAGATTCTACTAGCGCTACGCACAGAACTACCAGATTGACGATGCTTAGGATTAAGACCTACAAAAGCTACAACTTGTTTAGCAGAACTAAATTTCTCAATATCTGCTAAAAAAGCCAGAACTATAGCTTGTGTTTTTGCTCCTATACCTGGTATTGATTCAAGTAACATAGCTTTATTGTGAAGATCTTTGTTATTTTTAATATGGTCATTGATTAGTTGTTCAATTTCTTTAATTTGTGTTTCAAGAAATTCAATGTGCATTTGAATATTATTAGCAATTGCTTTAGAAGCTCCTTCTAATCTATTTGTTTCTTGTGTTTTATGCTTAATTAAAACATTCAGGCGATTAACCAGCTGCTGTAGTTCTTGAATATAATGCGGCTGTGGATACCATGCTTCCTGTTTCATTGCTTTGCAAAAATCTGCTATTAATACACTGTCTGCTTTATCTGTTTTTGTACGACTAAGTTTACTCATTGCAAAACCTTTAATACGAGCAGGATTTACTACACTCACTTTATAGCCATAATCGTACAGATATTTCGCTAAGCTTTTCCAGTAGATACATGTTGCTTCCATACAAACATGTCCAGTTTCTCTGCTTTTTAACCATGTTACTAATTTGTTAAATCCTTCAGAATTATTATTAAATTTTCTTGTTTGAACTTTATGATTAATTAACACAGCGGCATCAAATGTCTCTTTAGAAATATCAATTCCTACAATTATACTATTCATAATCACCAAATTTTATGTTAAATATCTCAAAACCAACCTTGTAAATACAGGCTTTTTTGCCTAAGAATACCGTCCGGTTTTTAGTTAAAAAAGATAGTTACTTATCTAAAATTCAGGCTAGTAGCCTTAGGAGCATAACTGTATACTAGCTTTCTTTTGTGCTATTGCTATAATCTTTTATTTTATTGCAATTTCACTTATTTTTATCATACGGAAGATGTTATAATCATCCAGCATTAGCTCTGAATCCTTATTTTGTGCTTGTTGCAGAGTTTGTTTTTGATCTAAATAATTACGACATTTTTTACTAGCTGAAAAATAATCAAACCAGCTTTGTGACTGTATATCACAGCAAGCAGCTTCTCTCATAGCCCAGTTCTTTGGTAAAGCTGTAGCAAATAATGCTTTTGTTAATTCACAATCTTCCTTAGCAAATTGATTCATCTCCATTGCTAGATTACGTAAGTCTTTAAGAGCATTCTCAATTTGAGGAGCAAAGGTTTTTAATCTTAATGAAAATGCATAAACTTTAGCCTCAGAACCAATATTCTTCATTAGTTGAACTAATTCTTCTCCAGAAATAACAGAGAAGCTACCAAGATATGCGTCAATACCGCTACAGCTGATGTTTATTATAGCAAATGGCTGACAGGATGTTTGGCTTGTTCTAGCAGACAATCCACCAGCTGCATAATATCCAGCAGCCTGATCTTGATATGATCCAGCTCTAGTAACATTAACACTCATTCCTTGAAATACGTCTTCGATATTCCAAGATAGCGATACTGTAGCTTATAGCAATAATAGTATTGCAATACTATAAACTCTGATTCTGATGCTCATGTAGTCTCCAACTTATGATAATGTCTATCGATTGCTAGAATAGACCTCGTTCGAAACTGGTTAATGTAGTTCAAAATTATAAATGCCAGAGATCAAATTAAATCTATGTGAGTAGACCTAACCAATCGCTCAATTAGGCCCCTCCTCAGAACCGGACTTGCAGAATTACCGCATCCAGCTCTCAAAAATAAGATAAGCATTATGCCTTATTTGTTGTCTAGAACATTGAGACAATCTTTCCAATTTTAGGAAAATTTACTCTTTTAAGTATCTCGGTTAGTCTTTTCCAATTCATCTTACGTTTTCCTCCCATTCTATTGAACCAGTTATATATTGCACGTGTACTTTGGTTGATAAATGAACTTACTCGTCTTTTGTTATCCGATATACCATGATAGTTGATCCATTCACCTAATAACTCTAATGACTTGTGATAATGTTTGTGTTTTATCTTGCTTGTTTAGCTGACTACGCAAATATTTTCTCAGTCCTTTCAGTTTCTCAGTAAAACGATCTCTCCTTGAGGTATATTTTAGTCTCCATGTTGTGCCAAATCTTGATTTTCTCCAATAGCAAGTAAATCCAAGAAAATTATAACTTGAGATCTTCTTGTCTTGTTTGGCTAAATTTGCAGCATGGTCTCTACCAGATTTAATCATTTGTGATTTAGCTTCATTGATATTTAGCCCATACTTATTTAACCTTTTAGGCAAAACATCATAAAACCTTTTCGCATCTGTTTCCTTTTCAAAGACAAATACCATATCGTCGCAGTACCTCACCATTCCTGTTTGTCCCATTAAGTTTTCTTTGCTGATTTTTGCAAACCAGCTATCTATAACATAATGCAGAAAGACATTTGCCAGGATTGGCGAAACTATTGAACCTTGACGACAACCTTCTTTGTTAGTAACTATAGTACCATTTTCTATGATTGGTGTTTCAATCAGTTTCATAACTAGTCTTAGAAATTTCTTGTCAGATATTCTCTTTCTTAGAAATTCCATCAACTCACAATGCTTGATTGTATTGAAACACTTTGTTATATCAATCTCTACTATAGCCCCTTTATTGAAGTTATACGTAAGTCTATTTAACTTCCTTAAAGCATCGTGTGCATTTAATTTAGGTCGAAATCCATAGGAATACTTTAAGAATATTGGCTCAAACACAGAGTTTAGTATCTTGCTTACTGTAGACTCGATTATCTTATCTTAAAAACATGATATTATCAAAGGTCTTTTGACTCCATCTTCTTTTGGAATTTCCGTTATTCGTGCAGGTTTAGCCTGATATTTCCCATTGCAAATTCTAGTAAGAAGCGAGAGCAGATTTGCTTTCAACTTCTTACCATAATCCTCTTTGGTTATACCATCTATTCCTATCGCTTTCTTGCTATCGAGTTCCTTATATTGTTCTTCTAATATCTTTAAATCAATAAGATGTTCTATAGGTAAAAGTGCAAAGGTAGATCAAATATAAGGAAGAAGAAAAGTTAATTTTTATTAACTTCTACACTTTATAGAACCTACTATTAACTTGTGTTAACTTTTATTAATATTTATAATTAATCTTCAACTTTAACTATAAATGTATTTGCAATATTTGTCAATATAACAAAAAAATTAAAGCAAAAGGTTGAAAATAGGTTGAAAAAAAATTTAGGGAATTTGGGGCCAGTTTTCAATCTAGAGGTTAATCTAATGATCGAAAAATATATACAATCTAGGATTGATAAGTGATTTTCAAGTTATATGTATTATGAACAAATTAGTATAAAAAATTTGATATCAAAAAAAGTATAATAGACCTCTTTCGAAACTGGTTAAGGTAGATCAAAATTATAAATGCCAGAGATCAAATTAAATCTAAGACCGAATCTTTTACGTCTATTTCGATATTTGTCAGCAATAATTTTGAACCGTTTTAGCATAGCAATAACGTTTTCATTGACAACTCTTTTTCCTGCTAACCTACGATTATTCTTTTTATCATTTTTAGTTAAAGGATTTTTCTTGCTTTTTTTCTTTGGTAATGCAGAATTATTGTGAATTTTTTGTATACCTTGATATCCTATATCAGTAATCGCTTTAATCTTAGGATGGATAAGAATTTTGGATTCCTTAAATAATCTAAAGTCATGTTTTTTACCGTTAGAAAAATCTGTACATATTACTTGGTGTGTTTTCTTGTCTACCACTATTTGAGTCTTTAGTGTATGCCTTTTCTTCTTTCCTGAATAATAGAATTTTTGTTTTTTTGGGTCTTTCTATTGGACTCTCAGTAGCATCAATCAAGACTACTTCATAATTCATATCGCTATTCATTAGAGCTTTACGACCTGGAAGAGCAAAGTTTGGGTGTTTAACTAAGGTGTCTTCTACCCATTTTACAGCTTTATATGCTGAACTTTCACTAATCCCATAGTTCTGACCTATATGAAAATAAGTACGGTATTCTCTAAGGTATTCTAAGGCCATCAATAACTGTTCCTCCAAATTGAGCTTATTTTTACGCCCTCCTTTTGATTTCTTAACACCATCAGCTTTCCTCAAAATATCCACCATCTTTGAGAATGTTCCCTTCCTTACTACTGTTAATCGACGAAATTTTTCATCCTTTAACTCTTTAATCTGATCTAATTTCATTATTACTTCAAATCAGATTTTTATAACACCATTTTACATCATTGTATAGTTTCGAAAGAAGTCTATTGAAGAGTATGCCAAAATATATACTATAAACTGGAAAGAGAATGCTGACAGAGTACATACTTATGCACAAGCATTATATGAAAAAAAGATAAGCAAGATTCGAATGAGTGATATTGAACCAATATTCAATGATATCAGCAAAGAGGGAAAATATGCCACAGCAAATGCATTGCTAGCAACCTTACGCACTATATTTAATAAGGCAATAAAATGGGGATTAATAGAAAACAATCCTACTCTAGGGATAGAGCAGCATAAACTGCAAGCAAGAGAGAGACGTCTAAGTTACGATGAAATGGGTAGATTTTTACAAGTATTATGCGGAGAAGCAAGTCCATTGATAAGAGATTTTGCATTACTAGCGTTATATACTGGAGCTAGAAAAAGTAATGTGTTAGAGATGGAATGGGACAATATAGATTTTGAAAGAAAAATATGGCATATACCAAAAACTAAGAACGGAAAGGCGCAAAATATACCATTAACAGATGAGGCAATGGAAATATTGCAAGCAAGGAAATTAATATCTACAAGTAAATGGGTACTACCAAGTTCTACTAGCGAAAGCGGACACTTATCGCATCCAAATACCGCATGGAAGATAATTTGTGAAAAGGCAAGCATAAAAAATTTCAGAATACACGATCTAAGAAGGACGTTTGCAAGTTGTATGGGGGATGCAGGCGAAAGTCAGAGGACAATTAGTATAGCATTGAATCATATTAATCCAAACTCAACAATACCTTATACTATAGCTTGTATGGAGTTAGTACGAGAGTATATGTCTAAGGCTATACAAATAATTAGTGAATGTGCTAGAAGTTATAATATTTATAATACTATCTGACTGATATAAACGTTGTGGTAAGAATAGTGCGATTTCATGTCGCACATGCATATATGAACACTAATTATTGCAGGTAAAATCTGTGTTTGAAGATATTTAGCTAATTTAAACATTATAGTAGCAGAATGAGAAATCTCATGCTACAATTGAGGCTGAAGGTGATTATACAAAATCAAAAATTATGTTGGGCATTATCGAGGCCGTTGAAGTATATGGGTTTGAGCATTGACGAATGGGGAGTAGTGCTAGCTGGAGTAGCTCCAGGAATTGTACTACTAAACAGCAGGCATGCTAAATTAGGCCTAGCCTTTATGGTTGGAGGAATTGCTCTATGTTATTGCTTTAAGAAAATTAAGAAGGTATCTGAGAATTTTTTGCTAAAAAGTTTTTTAGTAGCTAAAGGTTTATTGCCAGCTCCATTAGGATATCCAAGGCTTTTGGGCAAAAAAGTTGGCAAGTAATGAATCATCTCTTTAAGTAAAATGCTATACAAGAGCTGGTTAAATATAATAAATGCTTACTTTCAGTAACTATATTGCTAGCTGCAGCTAATATAATTGCGATAATGGCTGCAATTACCAAAGAAGAAAAGTGGTTGTTAATTCCAGCAATAGAGCCTGATCGTAAAATGACGGTTTCATCGAAAAATTACCATGAAACCTATTTAAAGGAATGGGCAATTTATGTGACGAAACTCTTATTTACTACTTCTCCAAATGAGGTAGAAAGACAAATAGCAGACATGAAGGTAGTATTCAGTAATACTGAATCTTTAAACGCCAATTTAGGATAAGAGAAAGTATGAAAGATATAATGCAAAAGGTTTACAAGAGATATTATGTAATATCTTTAAATATAGTTTTAATTAATAATAGTTTATTTATTGCTCACATGTCTGTAAATGCAAATTTAGAATAAAAAACAGTTAGAAAGAGATAATATAGAAGTGTTACAATGGTCAATGTTCAGGTTAGCAAGATAGTATTATGAACTAATTTTTGTAGAAATATGAGCAATAAATAAACCGTCATTAATTGAAATTATATTTAAATATATTGCATAATTATAATTGTACAGTATCTCTTGTATACCTTTTTCATTATGCTTTTCATACTTCCCATTATCCTAATCTGGCGTTTAATAACTAATAAGTTTTATAGTTAGTAATGATTAGCTCATTAACGAGATTACGATGTTCATTGATTGAGTATGTAACTCCAATATGAGTGATGAAAAAATCTTTGTATAAATCTTTAATGAAGGTAGTGTTATTATTTGAAAGCATAATTTTAACACCTTTATTGTTTAGTTCATAAACAAAATCTCGTAGTCTGATTTGCTCTTTTTCATCAAATTGAACTCTAGTGTAGAACCGTTCTCCTGATTGGTGGTAAGGTGGATCAAGATAAACGAAATCACCTTTTTTAGGTTCTATAAACGCCAGATCAAGATAAGGAAAAGTATGAAAAGCATAATACAGAAGGCTTATAAAGAATAGCTAGTTATTAAACATTGATATTACAAAGGCGAATTTACTAGAAATATTAGAGCAGTAAATGGTTTTGAATTAAGATTATATTTAATGTAATGTATTAAAAGTCATAACGAAATATTATCCTTTGTAAACCTTTTGCATTATATCTTTCATACTTTCCCTTATCCTAAACTGACGTTAATAATCTTGAGAAAGTTGAAACATCAAAAATTAAATCAAAAAGGCGTTGTGTTCTATACTGTAAGCGATCTAAAGCAGTTCAAGGTGTAGATGTTGTTCACAAGTCGCCGAAAAAACCAAAAAAATATCTTATTAATTTATTTAAATCAAAACAGAGTCAAGGTGAACGCAAGCATACATAAGGATTTTGATCGAGAAAGATTTTCTAAACACTTTGTCTATGAATCGTATGATGAGGAGACTCAGCTATTCTTTAATCGTGGTTCAATAGGTTTTGTATTGCTTGCATGCCCATTGGCTGAAGCTAGTGTTTCGGCTCAAAATGAAATTGCTGAATTTCTAAAAAGTGATGAAAATTTACCAGCTGAAAGTAGCATGCAAGTCTTAATGATTGGTAGTAATAATATCGAACATTTTTTAAGCAACTGGCAGTTATATCGTAAAGGAGAGATATTTATTGAGTTAGCCAACAAAAGAACAGAGTTTTTGCGTGATCAAGCTCAAAAAGTAGGTTCTATAAAGGATGTAGTATTGTTAATTTCAGTTACTATACCTAATTTAAATGCAAATATCGATGATATGATTCGCAGACGAGATGCTTTAAAAGATACGTTTAGGTCCATTGGATTAAGCACTGACAATGTGAATGCACAGCAATTATTAAAGTTTCTGAGAGTAATATTTGGCTGGCCTGAAGAAGAACATTCGAATATTAATGAGTATGAAATATTGTCTGAACAAATTCTAAGTGGAGATTTTTCGTTATTTGAGAATGATGATTGTGTAAATGTAAATAATGATCAAATATTTATCAGCCTAGAAGCTCGAAAAAGGCCTGCAGAGTGCAAATTATCTGCCATGGATCTGTTTTTAGGCAATGAAATGCGTCGTGATGAATATATAAAATCAAATTTCCTGATTCATTTTGGTTTACAAATGTTGCCAAATCAAGCAATGGAAAGAACTGCAGCCATAACTAAAAGAGAGGCGCTAGAAAGAAATATTAATGCAGGAATGGGTAAATTTTTTTCATGATATACAGCAAGAAGCAGAAGATTTAGCTGATGTAGTAGCTGCTTTACAGAGTGGTGATAGAGTAGTTAATATTCACTTCAATGTTATTATGTTTGATAAAACAAAAAAGGCTAAGCAATCTGCATCAGCTTTTTGTTCGATGTTAAGACGCAGTGGATGGTATTTTGTTCCATGCAAATATGATCATGTAGCCGTGTTGCTAGCAGCGCTGCCAATGCAATTGGTTGAACAAGGTCAAAGAGGTGTATTGGGTCAAAAAACATCAGGAGTTGGAGTAGCCCTTTCTAGCTTAGGTAGAGGCATAAAAACTGTTTCCGTAGAGAGCAAAGTATTATTACCAATAATTGGTGAATGGAAAGGTGATTTAAGCTCTCCAGGTATGTTGTTAGCTGGCAGACGAGGCCAAATAATGTATTGGTCTCCTTTTGGTGGAGCTTTATTACCTGCATTAAATAAGCATGGAGCAGCTCCAAATGAGAACTTTAACCTTTGTATAGCTGGAGTTCCAGGGTTTGGAAAATCTGTTTTTATGCAAGAACTAATGCTATCAGTTTTAGGAGTTGGTGGTAAAGTTTTTGTTCTTGATTACGGAAGATTATTTAAGCGTACATGCTTGATTCTAGGTGGCAGCTACATAGAATTTGACATGAAAAATCCTGTATCAATTAATCCATTTTCCGAAGTACCAGAAGATGATAGTGCAAAGTCTATAGAAGCTAGATCGGATTTTTATCTAACTTTCCATCTATTTTAGCTACTATGGCTGCTCCACAGTATGGAACAAGCGATTTACAACAACCAATGCTTACAGAGAGCTTTGATATCAGTCTGGCAAAAAAGTGGCTCTAAGGCTGAAATAACCGATATTGCAGACTGGTTATCGAATAGAGAAGAATCATATGCTAAAGAACTTGGAAATATGCTTTTTCCTTTTACTAAGGATGGTCAACATGGAAGATTTTTTAGCGGTAAAGCTAAGTTATCATTGAACTCTGATATCGTAGTAATTGAAACTGATCATTTAAGGTCTGTACCAGAGCTGCTAGCAGTGATAGTTCAAATCATGATTGTTCATATTAATCAAACAATGGTCAAGGGAGATAGAAGTAGACCATTTTTAATTATGATAGATGAAGCCTGGAAGCTATTAGCTGGAAAGCGTTCAGGAGAGTTTATTGAAGAAGCTGGCAGAATAGCTCGAAAATATAATGGATCGATTGCTTTAGCTACTCAGCAACTCACGGATTACTTTCGTCAAGAGGGCTCTGCGTCTGAAAAGGCCTTTGAGAACTCATCGCATAAGATAATTTTGAAGCAAAATTCGGAATCCTTTAAGGCGATGCGAGCTAATCCAAAGCTTGCAGGCTTTGTTGATGAAGATTGGAAGCTGAATTTACTGCAATCTGTACATTCAAATCCTCCATATTATAGCGAAGTAGCAATTTATAGCCCTAATGTCTCTGGTGTGATAGGCAGATTAATGATTGATCCATTTACTCTACTGTTAACCTCAACGAATGCTAGAGATTATCAGGCTATAGAAGATCATATGGCTAAGGGTATGAATGTCAGTGAGGCAATTAATTATGTGATAAGAGAGCGAGAAATAATTCCATGAAGCACCAGGTAATGATGAGTATAGGCGCATTCTTTGCTTTATTTGCTGTTGCTTATCAGGTAAGTGATACAATGGCTAATTCATTAAATGCTGATATAGGTGTTGAGATTAAGGATTATGGTACTAGAGGGCATGTTTTTCCAATCATTGAGGAATCATTACTGGAGGTGATTATGGCTAAACTTAATGCTGCATCAAAAAGTGGATTGTTGAACCAAATGCAGCTGGAATTTCAGGAAAAAATTAGGCAAAAAATCATGAGACCAGTTCCAGTAAAAAATTTGAGTAAAGCTACTGAAAATAAAACGCGAATATATGATTCTACCTATGTTCAAAAGGATGACATTAAGACAAAAAATGGTATAATAATAGTAAGGAGAGGAACTAAAATAAATCCTTTAGAGATGATAAATTGGGGTGAACCACTAATATTAATTGATGGAGATGATGAAGATCAGGTCGCTTGGGTAAAATCAAGACCAGGAAAGATAGTGTTAGTTAATGGAAATCCTATTGAACTGAGCAATCTATTAGGCCGACACATATTTTTTGATCAATTTGGTATGTTGATTAGAAAATTTAAAATACAAGCTGTGCCAGCCATAATAGAGCAAGAAAATAACGTGCTTAAAATTAGCGAAGTAAGCACCTATTAAAACCATATGACGTACGATGGAAGTACGCTGTAAATAGTATAACTCAATATACTAGTCGATTCAACTTAAAAGAAGGTTTTATATGAAAAGTTGGAAATTACAGCAATTAGAACAAGATCTAGTCAAAATATTCAATTATACGCTTATAAGTGGTGAAATACAGGAGATAGTAAATTCGAGTGGTGAAACTGCATATTTAGTGCCAGGTGTAAAAGATATAGAAAATACTGCTAGCAAATTTCGAAAATATAAAAAAAGGAAGTATACATAATCAAGAAAAGCTGGTAAGTGAAGGAACTGGTAATTTTGTTAGCGATAGTAATGTCTATAACAGCTAATAACTGTTATGCAGCTGCTGGATGTGTTGGAAGATTTGTAAATCCTATAACAGATGTATGTTGGAAGTTCTTGTTTCCAATTACTATAGCTGGATTTAAGGTAGTTAGCAGTTCAATGCCTGATACTAATGCTTCTGGTAGACTTATATGTCTTTGTCCTAAGCCAGGGATTCCAATACCTGTACCTGGTATATTCCGGTAGGATTTTGGGAGCCAGTACGCCTTGTAGATGTTACAAAGTCGCCAATGTGTATGGTAAGTCTTGGAGGTTTGTCATTTGGAAGTGCTACTCAAAAAGGCATGAAAGATGATGCTGAAGGAAGTGCTTTTTATCACATTCATTGGTATGTCTATCCTGTGATTTATTGGCTGGAAATTTTGCTTGATTTTATTTGTCTGGAAATGGCTGCAGTCGATATAGCATATTTAACAGAGTTTGATCCATTATGGAGTGATGACGCTAAATCTGCGATTTTAAATCCAGAAACGCTGTTGTTTCAAAATGTAGCTGCTTATCAAGCATGTATAGCTGATTGCATGAGTTGTGGCGCTGGTTTATTAGCAAGTGATTATGCTTTTTGGTGTGCTGAATGTCAAGGAATGCTTTACCCTTTTACTGGAACAGCTGCGGCGCATAATGGTGGAGTTGGAACATCTGTATTAATGGTAAGTAAGTTTATGGCTAGAATGCATAGGCAACTGATGTTATGGGGATATTATGGTTATAAAGGCTTATGTGGCAAGTATCCCATGCCTATTATGAAGAAAAGTCAGTATCGACTACAAATGACTTATCCGATTCCAGAAACCAGATCCTGCAAGAGCATAGGCCAAACAGAAGCTACATGGCAGGCTGGAAGAGAATTTCCAGTTAATGGTGAAGATTTTGGTTACTTGATTTGGCGAAAAAGAGATTGTTGTTTGCTTTGATAAGGGTTAGAGAGGAATATGGTTATACGAGTAATGATGTTGATGGTTTTATTATTTGTTAATAATGCTAATGCTTTTTTTTGGGCCAGCAAAAAACTTTTATTTTTGTCTCATTTTCAATGAGTGATGAGGCTTTAAAAAGCTATTTTGCTGAATCTCAAAAGGCTGGAGCTCAATTGATTATGCGTGGGTTAATTAATAACTCATTTACACAAACAAAGAATAAAACTATGGAGCTTGGTATTAGCTTCGATATAGATCCTAGCTTGTTTGAACAATATAAAATTGATGTTGTTCCTGTGATAGTAATAGATGATGAAAAAAGAGGATTAACCAAGAAATTAACTGGCCATATTCCTTTAGCAATAGCATTAGAAATTATGAATGAGAATACTCAATGAGATTATTATCTATATTAACTTTTTGATAGTGCTCAATATTAGCTGTTGTTTAGCTTCAATGCAAAGCAGTTATAATGAAGCTAGCAACTATAATGTAAATCTTGGAAATTCTTCAAATACACAAGAATTATTTCATCAAGGTAGTAATGTCAATTATCCTAACAATGATGAGGATTTAACCTACCATGGCCGTAATCAGCTTGGTACAGAAAGTGGGGCAATGTTATTTCAAGCTGAAAACAGTAAAAACAATGCCTTAACTCAACATAATATCAACGATCAAAATTATATGATAGCTAATTCAATGAGAATTGAATCTGATCCTTTAAGTGCCCTTGATAGCAGTAACTTCGTAACTCAAACAAGTAAAACTAATACTGAAATTATTCAAAGTTGTAATGAAGGTAGTAATTTTAACATTGAACTTATTCGAGAATTAAATGTTGAGTGCAGATTAGAGAATGTATGGCTTTCTTGGCAAAACCGGCAAATGGAATTTGCAACAGAAGAAATAAAGGAGAATCATAGTAATTGGCTTAAGAGTCGTAGCGATGTCTATGATGATGAATTAGGTGCACAAATATACTGCCTAGTAGATGATCCCGAAGCAATTGTAAAACAAATGAAATGGGCTATTGCTAATAGGCTTGGTGTATCTATACACCATATTGGTAGAAATTTTTTATTAGAAGTAAATGAAAAAATATGTATACTTCACTATGACTACAGAGATAAGACTCAAGAACTAAGGAAAGTAGCAGAATATTGGCAAGTTTTAAACCCTGAACTTGAGCAATTAACTGAGAGTAATGAATGCTATGAGGTCAATAGAATCAACTATGATGGTGGTGATAGAGTATTTTTTGACAAGTTTAAAGTCAATCGTCCATATTGGAAACAAAAGATTCTTTTTTCTTGTACTAGCGATCCAAAAGATGGCTGCAAACACCTTAAAATTCAGAATTGTGAATTAAAAAACAGCACTTGCCAAAAATCAGTAGCAAATATTTGTTTACTATGGCAGCACGATTATAGCTGTTCAACTGAGAAGCAAACAATGCTACACTCATCGTTGCATAATAACTCAATCTTTTGTTTAGGAGGTAATTGCAACACTCCAACTATTATACCAAATAGAGATATAGCTAAAGTAGCTCATCTAGCGATGCTAAATCAGATGAGCAAGGACATTAAAACAAATCCCGTTTCTGTATTTTCAGGTAAACATCGAAAATGCAAAAAAGATGTATTTAGTTTTTTGAATTGCTGCTCTTCAATGACTGGCTGGGGGCGTGATATAGGCTTATCGCAATGTAAGTCTAAGGAACAAGAATTAGCTTTATATAGGAAAAAAGGTTACTGCTACTATATTGGAACCTACTGTTCTTCAAGAATTCCGATATTAGGTATTTGCTTAGCTAGAAAGTCTACTTATTGCTGCTTTCAGTCGAAACTTGCAAGAATTTTTCAGGAAGAAGCAAGAAAACAGCTAAAAATGAACTTTGGTACACCTGAATGTCCAAAGTGTAGAGGCCTTACAGTTGAGGAATTACAAAAAGTTGATTTCACTAAAATCAATATGGATGAACTATTTGGTGATATACTCACTAAGGCTCAAAGCAGCATGAACAAAGACATTATTGCAGGAATCAAAGATAAAGTTCATCGTATGCAACAAAGTTAGTCTAAATGAGCAGATTATTAATGTTTATGATATTAATTAGTCATTTATCCACTGTTGATGCTTCACCAACAAGATTTTTATGGTACAATGATAAACATGGTCATGAGCTTGATGACTCTGCTGCTAATTCTAAGTTGATGAGTAGGCCTCATGACCAGAGAATCGAGGAATTAAAGGAGCGATTTAATCGAGCTTAGCGTATAGCGCTGGATAATCCAACGCTCGAAAATGTGATTACAGCTCAAAGATTGCAGAAGCAAATCATGGAGAAGGCTCATAAGTTTGCTACTATGTGGCAACTAGCTACTCTACTTGATTACCAACTGATTAATGCTAATGAGCCTGCTAATAGCTTACATAGAAAGCTATATCAAGAAAAATCAGAGCAAAAAAATGATTTCAAACTCAAAAACATTGCTAAAAACTGGGGATTGATTTTGCAAGTTAAACAAGATTGCTTGCTCTGTAAGGCCTTTATGCCTATTGTTCAGTGCTTTGCTAATAAATATGCATTTCAGTTGCTAGCTGTCAGTAAGAATAATGAGTTGCTTAATAAACTAAATCCTAAGCATATTGTACCTGTATTATATTCAGTAGCTAGCGATGGTAAAAAAATATATGCAGTAGCTAGAGGCATAATCTCTGAAGATAAAATTATCGACAATATTCTAGCAATCGATAGATATTATCATAAGTTGGAGACTACATGAGCACCAAAATCAGAGTTTATGCCATTACAATGCTATTATTGCTACAAGCTCCAGTATCACTAGCTTGGAATATCGAAAACGTATTTCAAGGAATGAGTGTTAATGTTACTAGAGCTGGATCATATCAGGATCAAGCGGCTGGATATTATGCGGCTGGCGGATTATCTGCCAGAACAAGCCAAACATCATTTCAGCCATTTGCTATAACTCCACCATCTTTAAACATGAGCTGTAGCGGTATTGATGCCTATCTTGGTAGCTTCTCTGTTATTTCTGGAGAAGAATTAGTTCAATTGATGAAAAACATTGGTTCTCAAGCTAAAGTCTATGCTTTTTCATTAGGATTAAAAACCTTTGCTCCTCAAATTGAGAATGCTCTCAAAGACTTACGTAATCTAGCAATGGAGATGAATCAATTTGCTAAGGGAGATTGCAAATTAACAAAAGCATTATTTGCTACAGCTTTACCAAGAAACTCAGCTATGAGAGAAGCTGTTTGCCGTGATATACAGTCACAAAGCGGGTTTGATTATTTTGCTGCTGGTAAAAAATGTCGTAATTATTTAGATCAAAAACAAGCTCTGCGACAAGCACAAAATAAGGATTCAGAGTTATGCTGGATGATTATAACATCTTCACTAAAGCAGCAGCAAAGGTTGGAATACCATCAAATATGCGTGATTCAATCATGTCTATGACTGGCACTATCGTGGTTACAAACAATAATGTGTACTTTTTTGACTCCTTAGCTCAGGATGAAAAAAGTTGGATTAGTCATTTAAAAGGTGGAGAATCAGCTTCAATTTACAGCTGTGATAGTGTTAGTTGCCTGCATCCAAGCCTACAACGAAATATCACAATATCACCAGAGCAGTCTTATGCAGGTAAAGCTAAGCAAAAATTGACTGATCTAAAAAATAAGTTTGATAAGAATTCTGAATATAGCAACTCTGAAATAGCCTTTTTATCTTCGGATTGGAGAGTATATTTCCCAATTTATGATTATATCACATTAGAAGCTATTTCTGGAGTCACAATTTTAGAGATCTCATCAGAATTAATAGCTAGCTATACATTAGTTCAGCATTTGAAGGAAGTAATCACCGAAATACGTAGAGCCGTTACTTCACTAGGTGCTAAGCAAGTTTCGAATGAACATTTAGAAAGATATTTGAAGGAATTGAATCGAGTACAACTTTTTGCAAATGAAAAATGGACTAGCCTACAAACCGATGCAAGTCGAATAGATAAAAGGGCTAGATTAATAGAGCAGCATTTAATAGCGAAGGAGAAAAGTTAATGGATTACGTAATATACACATTTGGTGGTGGAGATCTGTTATGGCATGTGTTTAATGGCATAGGCAGAGGTCTTTGCTTCAAATAGCGAATACTTCACTCCAGTGGGTCACTTAGCCTTGACTATTGGTGGCATATGGGCTGCTACTAGGGCTATTTTTAGAGGAAATATCGGCATCTTTGCTATGGGAATGGTTTTTTCCATCGATATTTATTTTTACGCTGTTATTTGCCCCCAAATCTACTGTTTGGCTGAAGGATGAAGTATCAATGAGTGCGCCAGTAAAGGTTGATAATATTCCCATAAGTATTGCAATGTTTGCTTCTCTTTCATCGCAAACGAGTTACTTTGTATCTAAAATTGATGACTTTTTTGCTAAAAATGCTGAATTAGTCTTGTCTGAAGCGTTGAAGCTATATCAGGATGACAAAGATATCATAAAACTAATTCATACAATCATTTACTCTGATAATAGACAATTTGTAAAAGCTTTTAGAAACACCGCTGTATCAGGCATTATAAGCGAAAGCGCGCCTGAAACTTCTGCGGGAATTCAATCTACTCTTGGAAAGAATATTACTTCGCTACAATATTTAAAGCCTGGAGGTAATTTTAGCATCAAGGAATGGTTTAGTAATTCTGCTGAAACTGGATGGCTATTTATCACAGCTACTCCAAGTCAAAGAGCTACTTTACAGCCACTTATTTCAGCATGGATAAGTATAGCTATCAAAGCTTTGATGTGTAGAAATCCTAATCATGATAACAAAAACATATGGTTTATACTTGATGAACTGCCAGCTCTACAAAAAGTTTCATCTTTACCAGTTGCTTTAGCTGAAAGTAGAAAGTATGGAGGCTGCTTTGTTGCTGGGTTGCAGAACATTCATCAATTAGAAGCAATATATGGTTCTGCTGAATGTGCTTCTATGCTTGATTTGTTTAATAGTAAATTTATTTTTCGAGTTAGCGATCAGGTTACAGCTTATAAATCAGCATTAACACTAGGTGAGCAAGAGATAATTGAAACTCAAGAAAACTTGTCATATGGATCAAATACTATGCGAGATGGAGTAAATATGAATAATGTTGAGCGTAAAAAGCTTTTAGTTATGCCATCTGAAATTATGAATCTACCAGACCTTACATGTTATGTAAAGCTTGTTGGTAACTTTCCCATCACAAAACTAACTATGAAGCTACAAAACTTAAATATAGCATATGTTTGGGGATATACATTGCTCAAAAAACTTAAGTTAGTGAATTATTAATTCAAGAATTATCCATGCTAACTTTTAAATTAACCACTTCTTCGTTTGATAACCCAGTATTTTCAGCAATAAATTCAACTGAAAAGCCAGCGTTTAATAAGTTCCTTGCAAGCCCTTGTGCAGCTTCAGCTCTGCCTTTAGCTATGCCTTCATCAATATATTGTGCAGCAATTGTTTCCATAATCCTTTTTCTATCCTCAATTGATAAATTTTCGTCCAGTAATTGTTTTAACCTAGGTTGCTCATTTTTACTAACCTTACTTATAGTATAATGCAATAACGCTTTTATGTAAAGAAAGCCATTTTCTTTATCTTTTTGTGCTATTTCGTGTAGTGTATTAAAAAATTTTGCCCATAGCTCTATTATATCCTGTTGATTATGAATATACTTCATAAAATGAACTAGTGCAGCAGTTGCTTTTCTTTTTATTTCACTATCTGGCATTGCTTGCCAATCGATTAATAAGTATTCAGAGCTCATCAACTCCTTTAGCTAATTTAGGATCATCAAACAGTTCCCATAAGCTTCTCGTAGCATTAAATCGGTCAGCTCCATGATATACTACAATTGGTACAACAATTGGTAATTTTCCACGTTCTTTTTTACGCTTTTTAAGTCCTTTTTTATGCCTTTTTAATATTGATAATGTGTATTGCCATAATTTGAACGCAATCCAATAATCAGATCTTAATTCTGCCTCAATAAGTACATATATAAATGCATTATTATTATTTTTTGTTTTAACTGAAAATAGTACGTCACACATACTACGGCGTAGATTGGCTTCAACAAACGATTCTTGCTCAACTTTTATAGTATTTAAATCTAGTACGTTTTTAACTTCATTTGGTAAAAAGTCATTTATAAAATCCAGAGCTGCTTTTGGTTCATTCATTAAATCTTTAAATAGCCCATCGTGTTTTAAATTTTCAGACATAATCTTGGTTGTATATTAGTTTGTATGGATTCATTCTTTTCAGTAAGTTTTCTTATTTCATGGCTGATAATATTTCTAACAGCATATAACCCTTGAGTTTTTAATAGATTATTGAAGTCATTTTTGACTGTGCAGACTGTTGCTCCCTTATCATCTAAAACTTTTTCTGCTTTTTCAGTATTTACGTCATTTTTAACTGCTAGAATGATCTTTTCTTTTGAGGCAGGATTATAGTTTTGCAAATTTTGGGCTTCAATGGCACATAAGATTTTTCCTTCGACTCCAGCATGTTTAATGCTTAGAGCAGTTTCAATATTCTCTGTAAGAATTGTTATAGAAGAGTAGTCTGAATTTTGTTGAGCAATTTCAACAAATGATCCACTAATTGTACCAACAGAATTTTCAGCTGCATCCGCTTTATTACATGTTTTTGAATTCAAGGCTAATATCTTAGCTCCAGTAATTTCATCTTTGTCATTTTTAACAAAAATAGTGAGTGCAGGCCAGGATTTTTGAGTCTTTTCATCAAAAACCATATTTGCTCTTAAATTAGGATTGTCAAAGATTTTTGAACTATAAATTTCTGTATGATTTTCTAAAAATTTGTTGACTGTTGTTACTTCCGCATTAGCTTTTTCCTTTTTGTTATAGTCGTATAGGGGTAAAGATTTTGCATATAATTCTTTAACCTCACTTTGATTCGTTATTAATTCACTTTGTATTTCATTAAATTTAGTAAGTTTAGCAATTTCAGGTATTATGATCTGTCTAATAGCTTCAGCCCCATGAATTTGTAATAGGTCGTGAAATCACCTTCTTGTGTTGGCATCACTTTTAACACCTTTGCTCCACTATTTTCGAGTGTTTTTTTCGCTTTATCAACAGTATTCATTGTTATAGAATTTTGTCCATCATTATCTGCCGCTATGATTATTTTTTCTCCTTCAAATGGTTGATAGTTCTTGAAATTATGTATACCAACAGCAGCGATAATTTTTCCATTAATTCCTGCTTGTTTTAGACTTAAAGCTGTTTCAACGCCTTCTGTTATGATTGTTATAGGCGAATCATGTGGTGCCAATGTACTAATTCTAACAAACGATTCGCTAAATTTTGCCAAAAGCTCGCCTAGGGACTGAAATATCTGCCTTATCGCACGTTTGCGAATTCAAATATACAACTTGTACACCAGTAATTTCACCTTTCGCATTTCTAGCAAATGCTGAAAATGCTGGATAATTTTCATTCGTTTCTCTATCAAGAATTACGCTTGCTCTCAAGTCAGAATTCATTGTAAAACAATCAATTCTTCTATGTTGTTCAAGATATCTTTTTACGATTTGAACTTCAGTATTATTAGTAAAATATAATGGAGAAGACTGATTATAAAAGTATTGAACTTTTCGAATTTTAGCTAGCTCATTTTGAGCAGCGTTTTGAGTGGTTTCTTTACGTTGGTAATTCTGCTTATAACTTGTTATTCCTACCATGCTTGTTAGATATTCCTTGGCTTTAACAAAATCACCGCCACGTTCTTTTCTGGCTAAGTCAAATAAATCTCCACCTTCGCCAGAACTAAAGTCATACCATTTTCCAGCATGCTTGCCACTAGTATTGACGACAATTTTCCCTGTATCTCCCCAACGTATTTCTCCACGTCTAGAGAAATGTTTATTAGGCTCTCCAAGCAAATCACAGGCTATGGTTTCTGCATGAGAAGCTATTTTATTTCTCAATTCTTCCATTAAATTATGATTGTTTGAATTATTGATTTTATCAGTCATACAGAACCTCACCTTCGCTAAATTTATTTGTATTTTTACCGTTTAAATGGTATAATATTTTTGCTGAGTGATTGTTGAGATAGTATTTCTGTTAACGAATCTCTCTAAGTTTCAGGACTTTCGCATTCTGCTTAGCAAAGTCGTATTTTTATTACCCTTGAGCTGCTCTATGCAGCTCATTTTACCTTCGAATACTAATTCTTGGATTTTGTTGTTCAGGCTTTGTGTTGATTTTTTCTGTAGTTGAAATATCGTTTGCGGTCTTTGTAGCCTTTAATTCATTATTTGGACTTATTTCTGATTTTCTTATATCATTAACTATATTAGGTTGTTCGATCTTAATGTCAGCTAATTGCTCTGGTTTTTTATCGTACTGATAATATTTAGCGTTTTTATGAAATCTGTCTCCTACATCAGTTACTATAGACTTAAACCAACCACAAATTTTACTTAAAATAGTTGGATTTTCTTTATTTAAATCTTCATTAGTTTTTAAGTTTATGCTTGCTGATTTATCATTTGGTCTGCTAAGCTGATTTATTAAGCTGTTAATGCTTCTAGTTGCTTCCTTATTGCAATATAGCTGTAATTTCTCTATATGCCTTGTCATAGCTACGTATGAGCTGCTTATATTACTTACTCCATTATGTAAAACGTATACATCTTTTATAGAAGCTCCCTGGGCCTTATAAACAGTACTTGCATAACCATGTTTAAATTGTATTTTGCTTGGGTCAAAACTCACATCTTGTCCTGCATCTGTCTTAGCTACAAATTCATTTTTATTAACCGAAGTTAAAGTTGCAAATTCACTATTTTGTATTTGTAAATCCTTATCGCTTTTTTGAAATACAATTCGATCTCCAGCCATGTAGGACTCTTTCCTTCCAGCTATTGAACGCCTATATTCTGTGCCTTGTAGCGTGCCATTAGCTTTTAACAAAGATCTAATACTTGAATTAAGAATGTCTACCTCTTTATTACGTACTGTAATTACCAATTTTTCATGTAGCTTAAACTTGCTTAGACTCCAGTTGTATCTTAACTTACTCATTGAGTCCTGCAACGTATTATCAAACTTAACGCAGTTATTTTGCCTCAGGTAAGGTTATACCGCTTAAAATATTACTCTCAGCAAACTTCATTGCTACCTCTCTGCTCCAGTTTTCACTTTGTCTTCGAATATTCACTAAAACATGTGAACCGAAAATATTACTCAGAATCTCAAACATTCCGCCTCTTTCTATTGAAGCTAACTGCTTTTCATCCCCAGCGAGTATCAGTTGACAATTATTGTTTCTAACTACTCTAAATAGCTCTGCCTAAGCTTTAGTACCTACCATTCCAGCTTCATCTACTACTATTAACCTATTTTGCATAAAAATTTTTTTCGATTATACAAAAATCCCTTTACTGTATAGACATCTGTATAACCTTTGTTCTTCAGCTCTAATACTGCCTTATGAGTGGGAGCAAGGCCAATAACTTTTTGTCTACAATTTGTTGCAAGCTCATACGCTTTTGCTAAAACATAAGATTTTCCTGTACCAGCTCTTCCTCTTAAGACTTTAACTCCACTAGTGCTAAGCAAAATATGTCTTAGAGCTTGTTTCTGTTCTTCACTAACATTTGTTAGTCCTTCTATATCGCTTTTAAGATTGTAAATATCGTTGTAATAAACCTGATCATTGATTTTATTAGCTATTCTGATTATTCTCGTCTCCTCATTTCGAACCTCAGTTGTAGTAAAATATTTGCTACTTTCACCATCATCATGGTATAACTCTAGTATTCTATTTGAACTAAGTACTTGCTGAACTAACAGTTTCATTTCTGCTTTCGCTGAATATATGGTATATCTTTTACTGCTTTTTCGATATCCTGCTTAAGTAAAAATAGATTTGTAATGTGTTATAGAGAATCCGTTATTACATCAGCATCCTTAATAATTTTTAAATTAGCCTCTTTACGTAACTCATTTTCATTTGCAACTTCATTAATTAAACCCCTAATTCTAGTAGGGCCAATATGCTCTTGCGGTACTGCACTTATCTTATCAACTCTATTTGTTAAGCCTAATTTAGCAAAATATGCATTAATTATTTCCTTCACTTTTTCATGAATCATCTCAGCTTCTAGAATAATAAATGCCTTACCTTTTGATGTTCTGAATTTAGGCTCCAAGTCAACAGCTTTACCACCTAATTCTTCGCCATTCTCTTTAATCTTCTTGTAGTAACCAATATATGCGCATGCCAGTTTTTATCTCCTCTATGAAGCTTATGAATGTCTATCTGTACTCCAAGACCATTTTGCACCCATTCCATTGCATCAACTATTTCATGTGTAATCTTTATTCTATCTTCTAAATTCAATTCCTTATCGTCTGGCAGTGCTATTACGATATCCTTCAACAACTTACTGTTTCTTCGTTTTTCTGTTTGTTCCACCTCATTCATTAATCTTTGGACATTCTTGAATTTTTGATTTACATAATCTGGTATCAGTACTGTATGATATACGTTATCTTTCTTATAAGAGAAGTTATACCTTATATTTGTCTGCTCATTTTTAACAATAGTTCTTGCATTATACGCTGCCTTACAACAACTATCTCCTCCTTTACTTCTACTTAAAAATTCAATCATTGCAAACTGTATAGCCATCTCAACACCAATTCTCACCTGAGTTTTAAGTTAGCATGGTTTTTTTGATTTTGCTAGCACAAACTTCTTTTTTTTAACACTCAATCGGCTAATGAGTGCTCATTTTTTAGCAGTAAACTTTCAAGTTTACATATTGCGTATAAGCTTATTCTTTAATGAAGCTTCTAACCTGAATTCACGTTTTTTTGACTATAATTATTTGATGTTGGTTTGGCAGGTGCGGTTTTTTTCTTTACTGAAATTTTATTTTGATATATTCTTGCCTGATTTTTTTATCTTTCTGAATTACTAACATGGCAAATCTTATGCAGCAAAAAATTACTCTCCAACAAAAAAAGGCTAAGCTAATCATGGATGAGGTTAGCCTTAAAATTAAAGAACGTAAAATGCGTACTAGACGTCTTATCGAAATGGCTGGACTAGTTGCTAAGGCTAAACTTGATCACTTACCAACAAATACTTTATTTGGTGCAATTGTTTCACTAAAAGAAACTTTAATACAACATCCAAATGTTCAGAATCATTGGACTACAATCGGTAAAGATATTTTTGATAAAGAACAGCAAAATAAAGCTGCTGTGATTTTAAAATTTTCCTCTGAACCAGATGAAGACACTAAGCGCCACATTCGCCTTCATGGCTTAAAATGGAACAGTTTTCGTCAAGAATGGTGCGGCAATGTTAAGGACATTGAGGCCTTAAAGAATTGCCTTCTCAATGTTCAGTGCAAACTAGAGCTTGTGTCTTAGATAATAGTTCAAACTATATGCGCAGCTAGCAATATCACTACTGATAGAAAATATAGAGTAAGAATTCCAGAGTAACATAACTGATGGTAATAATAAAAAAAAATAAAGAATTTTGATGAAATTTCTGATAGTGTTAAAAATAAGGCTGTAAAAAAGAAAATTTGATAACAGCACATTTGATTTAGCAATTATCATAGCTAATCAAAAATTTAAAGGGGAATTTTTATAAATCATATGAAATATATGACAGTATTATTAATACAGTTACATCTATTGCATCAAAATAATCTGCTCATATAACAGTATTCAATTTAGGGTAAAGATATGCTAGCAGACAAATATTTTAATAAAGGGAATTCATTTTTTCAGTTAAGAAAATATCAAAAAGCAATAAAGAATTTTGATATAGCTATTAAGTGTAATCCAGATTGTATAGAAGCTTATATTAATAAAGGAATGGCTTTAAAGGCATTAGGACAACATCAAAAGGCAATAGAAATTTTTGATACTACTATTCGATATAAACCAGATTTGGCAGAAGGTTATTATGCTAAAGGAATAACTTTTCAAGAGTTAGGTCAATATCAAAAGGCAATTGAAAATTATGATACTGCTATTAGATATGAACCTGATTTTATAGCAGCTTATATTAATAAAGGAATAGCTTTAGGCAGATTAGGTAAACATCAAGAGGCAATAGAGAATTTTGATACCGCTATTAGATATAAACCTGATTTTGCAACAGCTTACTATAATAAAGGAATAGCTTTAGGCAGATTAGGTAAACATCAAGAGGCAATAGAGAATTTTGATACAGCTATTAGATATAAACCTGATTTTGCAACAGCTTACTATAATAAAGGAAATGCTTTAGATGAATTAGGTAAACATCAAGAGGCAATAAAAAATTATGATACTGCTATTCGGTATAAACCTGATTTTGCAACAGCTTACTATAATAAAGGAAATGCTTTAGACGAATTAGATAAACATCAAGAGGCAATAGAGAATTTTGATACCGCTATTAGATATAAACCTGATTTTATAGCAGCTTATATTAATAAAGGAATAGCTTTAGATGAATTAGGTAAACATCAAGAGGCAATAGAGAATTTTGATACAGCTATTAGATATAAACCTGATTTTGCAACAGCTTACTATAATAAAGGAACTACTTTAGAAAAGTTAGGTAAACATCAAGAGGCAATAGAGAATTTTGATACCGCTATTAGATATAAACCTGATTTTGTAAACGCTTACTATAATAAAGGAACTGCTTTAGGCAGATTAGGTAAACATCAAGAGGCAATGGAGAATTTTGATATCGCTATTAGATATAAACCTGATTTTGCAACAGCTTACTATAATAAAGGAATAGCTTTAAAGAATCTTGGAAAGCTACTAGAAGCAATAGAGAATTTTGATACAGCTATTAAATACAGCCCAAATGATGCAGATGCTTATAATGAAGTAATGTCTTTGAAGGAATTAGGACAACATCAAGAAACAATAGAGAATTTTGATGCAGCTTGTTAGATATAACCCAACTGATGCAGAATCTTACTATAATAAAGGAATTGCTTTGAAGGAATGGGGCGACATCAAGAAGCAATGGAAAGTTATGACCTGGCTATTAAATATGATTCTGATAATGTGTATGCATACCAGCTAGCAACTGAACTTGCAAAAAAAATTAAAAAAAGCAATCTCAGCATCATAACTGATTAATTTTTAGAATCAAGGTACAGAGAATCAGATGTTCAAAATAAAAAAAATGCTACTTTTTTTTGAACCAGCTATTTTATTTAAAAATAAAATATTGTTGTTCTTTTGAATTAGCATTTATTCCAGATAAGTATTAAGTAAACAGTATCCACTTAATTTGTCAGCAATCTTTGGTAGATTAAGGTATTGAGCAAGAGGTATAAATTCTTGCTGAGTTTCAATGAGTATTTTTTTGTCTTTTTTCATAAGGTTTTATATGTATGGTTTGAATATTATGGAATCGATCGAAAAGCTTAATTAATAATAGTTCTATTTTATTTTGCCTATAAAATGTTTGAATCATTTCTCTAGAACTGATTTTTTTATTATCCTTAATCCTGGTGAGGTCTAAAACCTGTTCTGCAATATTATTACCAAATTCTTGACTTATTATTTCTTTGGTTAGTGTTGTGTCTTCGAGTGTATCATGTAGTATTGCTGTAATAATCGTATCAGTTTCAAAGCTGTAGTCTGCAACCATATAAGCTACTTCTAATTGATGTGTGTAGTATAGTTCTCCAGTATCTCGCTTTTGCTGACCATGATATTTTTGGGCATAAAATATAGCTTTTTCAACTTTATCAAGATCAATTTTAGTGTTAAATCTTACGTTGATTCTAAACAGCTTATTTAGTAAGCTCTCGCTATAAAAGTCTATCATTTTCCATCTCCAAATAATCTTTAATAAATTATACCATAATTTAAACTTTTTATATACTTCAATCTCAGACAAAATCTAGGAAAGAAGCAAAATAAATTGTGAATTTTTAAGTCATTAAAATGTGTTATTTTTGATTAAAAAAGTTGTACTGGAATATTGCAAGTAATGGTTGTAAACTTGTCTTTTTCACTCTCTATTTCCATTTCTCCATTAAGTTGATTAATAAGGTAATTTACAAACCATAATCCTGATTCAAGCATTAGCGGACAGTCTCTTACCAAGTCAAAATCAGCTAATTTAGCTTTTATATTCCCTAATTTTTCTTTTGAAATACCGCTTCCTTTATCGTGTATTCTAAATTGTAGTATGTTATCGCTTTTTATATAATTTTTTATAGTAAACAAATGAACTGTAATTATAACCTTGCAGCTGTGATTAAATCTAATCGTGCTGCCTATTAATTGACTTAATATAGCTTGTAAGTGATCACTATTTCCAATCACAATATCCTTCATTTTGTACTGAAAATTGTAATTGATTTTTATATCTTTCTCTTTTGCAATGTCTTCTAGTCTCCTGACGGCATCCTTTACTAGCTTTTGTATGCTAAATTTTTTTAAACATAAATTTTCATTCTCAATTTCGCTTCTAAGCGTGTAAACTACATCGTTACAGTACTCTTGGAGATTTGCTGATCGATTTAATATTGTTTTCAGCTTATCTTTATTTTCAGAATCATTTAACATGATCTCGCTTGCAAGCCTTACAATTTCACTCGTTGCAATATTAAATCTATATTTGATATTCTGTATCAGATTCACACAATATTCTTTCAATGATTCAGCTACCTCGACCTGATACTTAGCTTTTCTTAACTTTGTTATTATCTCTATATATTCATCGATATTCTCCCTTTCTCCATTTACCAACGTAATTAGCATTGAAGGGATTTGTACTATCCATTGGTTACTTATTTTTTTTTCATAACATTCGCCAAAAGAAGAGTTAAAACTAGTTATTTGAACTTCAAATGCAAAAGTTATGTAATTATTTTCCTCTTTTGCTCTTAGCCTTCCTTTTAGCTGATGTATAAGATGTTTAATAAATGCTAATCCTTCTCCTAGTTCTTGATATGTTACCAAATTCAAATTCTCTAGTTCGGAATTTATTCTTTCTAATTTTTCTTTAGAAGGGCTTAGTACTATATTTTGTACTGTAAATTGTAATATTTCTGAATACTGATTGATGTTAATAGTAATCTTGCTATGCTTACTACTATTTATAATAGCACTACCAATTAACTGACTTATTACTGCTTTTATTCTAAAACTATCTCCAATCAGAACCGTCTTTATGTCATTTTGAACATTTAGCTTTATATTCTCATTTTCAAAATGTTTCCTCATTCTGATAACGGTATTATTTATTAGCAATTCTATGTTAAATGTTTCAATCCTTACATTTGTTGATGCTATGTATTGTCTAAATAAAAAAAATCACTCTACTTAGAGAAGCTATTATATTTACTTTTTTTCTGTCGTAGTTATTTACTATTAGCCTAAAATATTGTATCCACTCTATGCAATTTATGCTTACTTCCTCAGATTCCTCTAGCTGGCAGTATAGTTTTTGCATTTCAGCATCTATCTGTTTTATTGTTGTGCTATTAATTCCCTCTGTAGATAATTTTTCAGTTAATTTATTGATTTTATTTTGACCTTCGTCTTCTATAGGCATAGAATTACCCTGCTGTTTTAAGTGTTAAAACTGTTATGCTAGAGATTAAAAAGATAAATTTAGTTGTTTATATGCTTTTAATCTCTATCGGAATATTATCTAAATCTTAAATCTCAGATAATATCAGGTATACAGTATCATTTCGATTTTTGTCAGTACATGACTTTTTGTCATATTTATGAAATTTTTTTTCATAATATTACACATTGATGCGAAATTATCGCATTGTTATTTACATCTAAAAAAAACAAAATATCTTTCAAAATGAGATATACAATTGATTCTGAGTTATAAAAAGACTTTGATAATTTAGTATATTAACTGAAAAAGTTCTGGACTTATCTTTTTTGCTCTTAATTTAAACATCAGGTTCAAACACATCTTTAAAACGACCTATAATATCCAAAATATAAAAATCAAGGGCTGTATTAACTAAGTCAAAATCTTTTTTCTCTATCGAATTAAGATCTTCTTTTATTTCAAGTTGTCCTGGAGCCAATAGTAGTTGTTTGATAGTTACTTTTCTTTGTTTCGAATTAATGCAATGATCATACTTAAGTGTGCGGTATAGTAGTTTTTGTTCAAGATAAATTATATTCTTAAAATGTTCTGGTGTAATAAATTCCTGAAAGGGTTTGATACCTTTATTTATTAGCATATTGCTAGAACATTTTTTGATTGGTATTTCAAGTGCTATGGAATGCATTCGTATAATTTTATACATACAAAAATCAAGAAAGTTTTGACCTTTCTTATTCCAAATAAAATCATTTTCATTTATTAATTTTAAAATATATTTTTGTTCCTTTCTGGTTAAGTTATAATTTGGATCAGTTAAATAACCAGTTAAACACTTTTTTTGCTGATTTGTTTTTAAATTAGATTTTATCTTTATAAGATGAGTTATTAGAAGTTGTATTAAATTTTTTTGTTCTGTATGACTGTGCAAGTCATTAAAAAAAGCAAACCATTTTTCCTGTGAAACTGAAAAAATTTGTGTTACTTTATTTTGTTTGTATAAGGTTAAACATTCGATAGAACAAGTGTTTTGCTGCGCTTAAGACTTGTATATGCATACTTTACCCTTTAAAATCCCGCATAATATTTAACAATTATATATTTATTATTAATCTTGAGTTATAAATTGAGATAGCCTAAAATAATTAGGCCATTAATAACCATAGCATTACTTTTGCTATTTGAAGTAGTGATTAAAGAGTAGCTAGAGATTCATTTATACCTTTAATAGCAGATTATGAAGTTTTAATGAAATAACCTCTAGCTAAATATTAGCTGATCTTAAATCTCAGATAACATCAGGTATACAGTATCATTTAGATTTTTATCAGTACATGACTTTTTGTAATATTTCTGAAAATTTTTTCATCTTTTTTAAAGTAGATGCGAAATTATCACATTGTATCTCTAGCTTCAAAAACATCATTCAAAAAAGATTTATAAAAAAAGCTCTGCAGCAGTTATTATTACTAGCTTTAAGGCTTATTTTCTACTATAATTCATAGTAGAGATTTAATTAATCAAAAATTCTTGTGTCAATAGCAATTTCTAATGAACCAAAGCCTTTTCTTCACTGGGTTGGAGGCAAAAGGAGAATTGTTAATAAATTAATAGAGCATCTTCCTTCAAGGGCCATACTATAATTACTATGAACCATTCCTTGGAGGTGGGGCTTTATTTTTTCAAGTTAGGCATCTGTTTAAACAATGTTTTTTGTCTGATATTAATCTCAACTTAATTACTAGTTATAACGCTGTAAAAAAGAATCCAAATGAGGTTAATAGATTACTAAATCTATATCACAAAAACCATTCTGAAAATTATTACTATAAAATAAGGGACAATTATTATAGTAATGATCCTAACGATATTACTGCAAAATTTATATATCTTAATAAATATTCCTTTAGGGGAATTTATAGGCTAAACAGAGACGGCACATCCGCTCAAACATTTTCTGATAAGTAATATCTTAAGCTTCATATTTGCTCTAGAATAAACAAATGTAGTAAACTTTTAACCGATGTATCAATTTGCGCAATGGATTTTTCATTTATAGGGCCTCAACAAAATGACTTTGTTTATTTCGATCCTCCTTACCACCAATCAGGAGAAAGGTTCTACACTAGAGTCCCATTTGATGAAAAAGAGCAAATCAGACTACGAGATTTTGTTTATGAACTCAACAATAAAGGTGTTAAAATTATGCTTTCAAATAATAACACTACCTTTATTAAAGCTTTATACAAAGACCTCTTCATCACTCATATTGGAGTTACATACTCAATTAATGAACAACGCAATCTCGTTAATGGGCTAATAATTACCAACTATAAAACTTATTAGTTATTAAATGTGAACCCGCCATCCAAAACGTATATGAATAGGAAGTGGTCTATAGTTAGCCATTGTGCTACATTCAATGTCTAAATATGTATCTCTTGATAAGTTTATTGTTGTACCAACTCCTACATCTATACCAGTACCACTATCACCATTGAAAACTGATACTAGGCCACCTGTAACAAAAATTGATGCTTTGTTACCTTCAATTATATTGTAATAATAATTTCCTTGAACAAAGTTATCTCTACAGTTGTGATGCCCAATAAATCCTAATCTTATATCCATTCTGTGCCGATCTAATCTATAACCAATTCCAGCTTCTAATGTATCGTAGTTAGTAGCAATACCAGTTGAAAATTTTATATAGAATTGTGAAGTATCAATACTAACTTTAGAAGTATTGAAGTTTACATTATTATTCGCTGTACATATTGATGGTGAAGATAATACAACGAATGCTAATATAACAGCATAACACGGTTGTAAAAGTGATTTTAAAATACTCATATCAGTATCTATCTAATTTAATATTTTTATAAAGTTAATGTTAATTATACTTTTTGTCAATTCTATTTCCTAGAATTAATCTATTGTATCTGTTTCAAAGCTGTGGTCTGATACCATGTGAGCTACTTTCAATGGATGTGTATAGTATAGTTCTCCAGTATCTCTCTTTTGCTGGCCATGATATTTTTTAGCGTAAAGTATTGCTCTTTCAACTTTATCAAGATCAATTTTGGTGTTAAATCTTACGTTGGTTCTGAGCAGCTTATTTATTAAGCTCTCACTATAAAAATCTATCATTTTCCATCTCTAAATGGTTATTAATAAATTATACCATAATTCAAACTTTTTGTATACTCCAATCCCAGATAAAAACTGGAAAAGAAGCAAATTAAATTATAAAATTTTTGATTCAGTTATCACGAACTAACCTTAAGTTGTATATCTCTGGTGTTAATGAGTAAAATTTTGCTGTAATTTTTTTTTTTGGACCAGCATTTTTTCATTTATGCATAATCTAGTGTTTATTAACCTTGCTGAGAGTTTTTAACAATATTGCCAAATTTAGAATACTGATTAGTATAGTGTAACTTCACTGTACCAACTGGCCCATTACGGTGTTTAGCAACAATTATTTCAGCAGTATTATGACATCTATCTTGTTTAGCAATCCATTCCGTATATTCTGGCGTTCCAGGAGCTGGCTCTGATCTAGATAAGTAATATTCGTCACGATATATAAGCATTACAATATCGGCATCCTGTTCAATGGAGCCTGATTCTCTTAGATCTGATAGCAACGGCTTTTTATCAGGCCTTTGTTCAACAGCTCTAGATAATTGTGATAATGCAATTATTGGAATATTAAGTTCTTTTGCAAGTGCTTTTAGGCTTTGAGTAATTTCAGAAATTTCATTTACTCTATTATATTGACTTCTATTTGAATCAATCTTAATTAACTGCAAATAATCAATAAATAATATTGCTAAATTATGAGTGCGTTTAAGTCTACGAGCTCGTGATCTAATTGCTGATATTGAGATTGCAGGAGCATCATCTATAAAAAAATTCCACTTTTGTATTTCATTTTGTACAGTCTTTAACTTATCAACATCTTGTTCACCTATTTTACCGTTAAATAATGCAGAGCTATTAATTTCAGATTCTATAGAAAGAATTCGAGTAGAGATTTGCTGAGATGACATTTCTAAAGAAAAGAAGCCAACTGATGGTACATTATCTTTAGTATTTTTTTGAGTAAGAAAATATTTACAAGCATTTATTGCTAAGTTAACTCCTAAAGCAGTTTTACCCATTGAGGGCCTGCCAGCTAATATTATTAGGTCAGAATTTTTAAATCCTCCAAGCTTTGAATCAAGGTCAGGTAGTCCACTACTAATACCGTTAATAGAGTTTTTATTTTTAATAGCAGATGAAATTGATGTCCATGATTCTTCAATTGAAGTTTATAATTTTATAAATCCTTGACTTAAAGTTCCTCTTGAAGCTAGATCATATAATTGAGATTCAGCAGTTTCGATCTTACTGATAGCTGTATCTGCTAAAGTAGAAGAATATGCATTCGTTGCTATTTTTTCTGCAATTTCAATTAAATAACGCCGCAGTGCGAGATCATATACTATTTTGCCGTATTCATTAACATTAACTATACTTAATGCTAAAGTTGTAAGTTTAGCTAGATAATCTACTCCACCTATTTCCTCAAATGCGAGTTCATTGCCTAGCATATTTTTGAGCGAAATTACAGTAGCACTAATTCCTTTACTAATAATGAGATTAATTGACTTATATATTTTACCATGTAATGGTTCATAAAAATGTTCCGGCAGTAAAAATTCGTTAATGTTATATAGCGCACGATTGTTAATCAGAATTGCCCCAAGTATCATTTGCTCTGCTTAAATATTATTTGGAGCAATCTTTGCAAGATCTTTTTCCATATCACTCTTTAAATTTTATTAAAATTATTCGAACTTAACTAACTCAAAAGAAAACCCTTGAGCTTTAAAAGCGTACTCAAAATCTTTCAGATAATTTCCTCTGATGTAACTATCTTCAAATTCTGTTTTTGCTTTAATGAATATTTTTTTATTAACATTATCTTCATTTACAACTTTTAATTTACTAAACCATATTTTATCAATAACTTGCTCATATTTGTAATGTTGAAGTATGTATTTTCGTACTTTGTACCAAGTTGAGTTGGAGTCCAATTGTTTACTCAGATTCAAGAGATACTCTTCTTCATTGATTTGTTTCTGTGAAACAGTTTTGAGTTGCTCAAATGGTGTAACTTGTAATTCTTGTCGTATCCATATACATCTTGTACAGCTTGTAATATCTTTGATCTATCACATTCTGTTAGTGTAATATTTTTAAGCAACTTAACAAAAAACTTAGTTCGAACTGCTGGCCCAAAACTACAAGAAGTCAAAATTTGATAAGCCATAGCTGCTTCAAAAGAACCAGCAATTTTATGCTTCAACTGGCTTTCCTTACTAAGATTTGTCCTTGTTTCAATTTGCGCAAGATATTTTTCCTTATTAAATTTTTCTACGTTATCAAGTCCACAGTTGTCACTATTTGCCTGATCAGTAGTTCGTAATTCATTTGCTAACGCTTTTGCCATATAGTTTAGAACTGATGCCTTACCGCCAAAATGATAATTCGAATATTGATCTGCTAGCTTTAATAGTAATTTGTTGATAAAGTATATGTTAAAACCTCTATCAGACTTATGTTGCAGTGTAACTACATCTTCTGGTGTTAGTTGGGTAAAAGTCTTCTAGCCTGTACCTTTTGAACCATTCTTTTTTACCATTCGAAGACTTGAGAATCTTTGTTATTAGTGATTCAATGTCTTTATTGCGATTTTTAGTTGAAGTCCGTATATCATTTTCAAAATCATCAACATTTTGAAAATTTTGTTCTTCATTTTCATTTTTGTTATTCTCTACTAACTCACCTTCAGTAGATCTAGATATTTTAGATTTTTTTTATATATCTATATATGTCCCTGAAAAAAGTTTCAGGTTGACCTGAAATTTCTTTCATGTTGGGACGAAATTTTTTTTCTGGTAAGGCTATATTTTCTTCTTTTCCTTTTTCACTATAGTGCTGAAAATTTTTCAGAATTTTTATGCAAGGAACATTACGTAACTTAACATTGTCTTTAATTATTGTCCTATTTTCAACTTCAATAAAACCTGCATCTCTTAATTCTACTAAGCATTGCCTAACTCTTCTTTGACCAACATTCAGCTTATCTTCATAAAGTTGATAACTTTCCTGTAATTCATCTATATCTTTGTTGTAATAGATATGTAGTCTAAATACTATGAATGATAAAAGCTGTTTAGATGTTTTACTTAATGCTTTTCCATTATCTCCACTTAGCTTTCTCCATTCTGGTGGAATGATATTTCCAATAAAGTTATAAAATATTGTGTCATTATTGTTACTATTATTTTTAATAATATTACAACTATTACTACAGGGCGCATTTTTCATCTCCAAAAATACAGCTATAGTAGGTGTTTTAGAAAATAATTTTTTTATAAAATTACAGTCAAATTTTTGTTCAAAAGGTTGAAAATAGGTTGAAAAAAATTTTTATGCCAAACATATATAAATCTTCATACTTATACTATCTGCCTTAGAAGACCAATTTTGCTTATAGGTAATGTTCATATATAAGCATAAAAGCATTCAAATTAAGAGATAATATTCAGAAATTAAAGTCAGAATGTTACCATAAATTAATTAATAATTATAAATTTATAACATAAAATTACTTCTATAAATTTTTAATTAATTAACGGAGTGATTGCAATGAGAGATGTTTATAGTTTTATTACAAAAGCAGTTCAACAAGTTACATCCAACACTACTAGTTGGGTGAAAGATTGCGTACTTATTCCAGGTGACAGTATCAGCGAAGTATTAATTTCTGGCGCTGATGCTGCTGGTAAGATGGCTTTCAAATGTTACAGCATATGTGGATCTATGTTTATTCATTATCTCAATAAAATTCATAATAGTTATATCAATAGAATTGATGGTCCTTATATTCCTATGACAGTTTTACATAACCTTGTTTCTAATAAAGATGCAATCATCAAAGATGACCAAAACTTGAAGTTAATTTTTCCTGCTAATTTTACGTCAGGGATAAATGATAACAACATAGTTGTTGCTAAAGTATATGCTAGTAATAATTATGATATAAATGCTACTCTAACAGAGTGGAGCAGAGGAGCATGTGTAGTAGCACCAAACTGTAGTATAAAGTTATTAGTAGCTAGTTATAATGAAATGAATGCTAATAATGATAAAAACAATTTGTCAACAGTGCTATTATGGATATCTAGTGGATGTGTAGTAGGTCTATTAGCTGGTTACGCTGCTACTTTAGCATACAAAAAATATAGAGAAAATGCAGATATAACTATTAATATTGATAGCATTGAAGAAACGAAAAAGTACGAAAACAGGCCACTACCAATGGAACCAGTAATAGAACCAGTAATGGAATCTCAATATGAAGTATGTGGAGCAGTGAAAGATAGTAGTATATCTTAAGTTTTTTATCTATTTATGTTAGTATCAAAGTAGTATTATAGCATAAATATTAAGATAGAAACATAGAAGAAATGAAAGAAGTATAATTTCTGTGTTTCTATAATATTTTATCTAGTCAGATCAAATTTTGATTTTACAACACAACCTAATAACAAATTAATGATTATATCTTCAGTTAATAAATTAATAGCAGAAGAGTATCATAATATTGGTTTATGGTTTATTGTTAGTTTTATATTTGGCATAGCGCTATATTTTGCTTTGCCTTTTGAACTCCAGATTTGGCAAATTTTGCTTGTATTACCAATCTTCATAGTTATTTTCATAGTTATAAGAAATAGCTTTTTAAGCCGAACATTACTGTTAATTCTGTTTTGTTGCTATTTAGGTATCATAGTTGGTAAAATAAGATATTTAACCGCAAACACATACCATATTGATACGATTATAAAATCTAAAATTTATGGAACAATAAAAAAAATTCATCCTACTTCTAGAGGAGTGATACTAGTTATTGATAACTGCTATGTTGAAACACTTGATAATTATAATACATTAGCAAGTATAAAAATATCAGCTTTTAGAAAACAAGTGCATAATATTACGGTTGGAGATCAAGTTACTTTAAATGTAACTTTATATCCTCCAACAAGTAATACACTAATGATTAATGAATTACCATTCAATATACTTGCATATTTTAACAATATCAGCGCAATAGGTTATGCAACATCATCAGTGAAATTAGTTCAAAGTAATAATCAAAACAATGGATTACTAAGCCATAAATTAATTGCTACTATTGAGTATATTAGAATTAAAATACATGATAGAGTTATAGATGCTTTAGATAGTTATTTAGGTGGTTTTATTAATGCGATTTTATTAGGAGAAAATCATGCACTTAATAAAGATATTATTATCAGTATGAGGCAAGCTGGAGTATCACACATATTGTGCATATCAGGATTACATCTTTCTATGGTTGCAATTGCATTGTTTATTGGATGCAGATTTATCTTAAATTTATCAACCACTGTTGCTTTTAATTGTGATGTAAGAACTATAGCAATAATAATGTCTTTAATAGGTAGTTTTTGCTATCTAGTATTAGCTGATGGGCATATTGCTACAATTAGAGCTTTTATAATGACTTCAACTACTATGGTAGTTGTGCTAATAAAGCGTGGAGTAGTTCCATTACGATCAGTTGGCTTAGCTGCTATTATAATTCTGTTATTTAATCCAGAATATATTATGCATCCGAGTTTTCAGCTATCGTTTATAGCTGTGATATCATTGATTAGTTGCTATGAGCTCCAAAGTGTTATACAGCTATATAAATTCAATGTAGATCAAAAAGATATATTATCTAAAATACAGCTATTTTTTGAGTCAAATATATATTCAAGTGCTTTTGCTAGCATAGCAACTGCTCCAATTGTAATATATCATTTTTACAGTTTCCCTAACTACTCAGTATTAGCAAATCTATTGATAGTGCCATTAACAGCATTTTGGGTTATGCCATTAACTCTGGTATCTTTATTACTAATGCCTTTTAACATAGAAAACTATTCCTTGTTATTAGCAGGGCAAGGAGTTGATGTTATAATTAAAATAGCTAAGATAATCTCAACGCTTCCGTATGCAGTAACTTACTTTGGGCATATTGATGATGTTAGCTTATTACTCTATTTGTTTGGATTCTTATGGGTAGTTATTTGGCATAAATGCTGGAGGATGATTGGAGTAGTAATAATTATTATAGCTATTATAAGAGCAGCATTAGTTTCTAAACCAGATCTTGTTTTCAATGGTGAACTTACAGCTCTTGGTATTAAGAATGCCAATAGTAAATTCGAGATACATGCTTCTTCTAACATACCAGATTTTTTTTTAAATTATTGGAGTAATTGGTATGGGCAGGATGAAATTCTATTTCGTGATAGTGCAATAGAAACATTGAACCATAGAATTATTACTAACTCAGGTAAAATAGTATCTATTAGATTTAAAAATACTGAATGCGTACCAGCTGATTTGATAATTAGTGTAATACCAAATGATAAATGCAAATACACTACAGCAAAGATAATTGATGCCGCTATATTGAATAAGTCCAATATAGTAGAAGTATATTGTTATAAACAAGAATGTGAATATAAGACTAAATTGAAGAGTAATAGATTCAAGCTAAGTCAATAAATTCAAAAGTACTCAAGATAGCATGAGTAAATATGGTGGCTTGAGCCGGGATTGAACCGGCGACGCAAGGATTTTCAGTCCTACGCTCTACCACTGAGCTACCAAGCCAAAAATACATTAAATCTTTTTAAAGAAAATAAATAAAAGCTAATATAACAAATATATATAATCCACTCATAACTATTTGTCTATAATAATTCAGCTTTTTGATGGTTGTTTTAATTTTAGTTCGATATAAGTAATGTATCAAAATATAGGGAGAGTAAGTGGTGCAAAATATTGAGATGTATGTATAGTGTTAAACATTATTTTGCAATTCTTTCTTTTCAAAACTTTCTATTCACTAGAAAATATCTGCTAGATAGATCATCACAGTTATGTTTGTTTCTTTTTATAGCTCTAGCAGGTTTTAATATTACTTATCTTGTTTTCTATTTTATAGTGTTTAAGCGGTTGTTGCAATACCTCTTTCTACTAATTAATCTATTCTTATATCGAACTTGTGTTCTTTCGATACCTTATTGATAACAGCAGTTAAGTAATAAAAACAACAGTACACATTTAGCTTCAGCTATAAATAAAAAAAATTTAATATATCATTAAAAATATTGCTTAATATTAATAGTTGATAAAAATATTAATAACTTTAAATTAGTTAAAAATATGGCTACTAACAATAAAATATCAAATTCATTCAAAAAAACAGTAGTCTTATATTGCATTTATAGCCTAATTCTACTGCTTAATTCAGTATACTTCTTTATTGTTTTTTTTACTAAGGATTATATTACCTATAACTCTAAATTTATCAGTTATTCTTTATTATTAGATTTCACATCTTTATTAATTATCATAATATTACTAGCTAAAGTAGTATGGAAATACTTAAGATATAATGTTAAAACAGTGACTGAAAGGTTACAACAAAAAGTTGCAGTGACTTTTAGTATAACTGCTGTAATACCAATAATTGCGCTTGCAGTATTGTTTATATTTTTTTTTAACTTTGCTATTCAAAATTACTTTGACCAATATATTAACAAAATTTTTTGCTATTCATCAACAATTAGCAGGCTTTATTTAAAGAGCAACTCTAACGAACCAAATACGATGTTGAATATAGCAAATGAGCTAACTAGCAAGAAAATAGCAAAATTATACACTAACACTAACAAGCTTTGGCACTTTTTAAAACATAAAGAAATTATAGATTATCTAACTAAAAATTTTGATTCTAATCAAGAATATATTAAGCTAAAATATCAACTAATTTTACTACAGGTAAAATGTTTAATTGCTTTTCTCTGTATTGCTTTATTAATGCTGCTAATAGCAATTCATATGAGCTTGATTTTAGCAAATAGAATTTTTCTACCGGTTACAGAATTATTAGTTACTGCGACTAAATCTATTAAACTAGCAAAGCTAAATATTCAATTAAAGCACACAAATATTGAGAATGAATTAGATTTTCTAACTTCTGTATTTAACCAAATGATAAAGCAATTAGAATATCAAAACAAAGATTTAACAATAACGCAGAAAACATTAGTTTGGTCTGATATAGCAAGAAAAGTAGCTCATGAAATTAATAATCCACTTACTCCTATACAGCTATCTGCTAGTATGCTAGCAGATAAATTTGGTAAAGAAGTAAGTGATCCTATTATGTTTACAAAGTATCTAAACACTATCTCAAGGCATGCTAAAGATATTAAAACAATTATTAAAGAATTTGCTGATTTTGCTAAAATACCAGTTCCTAAGTTTACTAACTGCGATCTAGTTGCAGTGATTAAAGGGTTAGTTGAATCAAGGCAAATAATAAATGAGAAAATACAGTATAAGTTTATTAGTACACTCAGCAAACTAGATTTTGTAGCAGATGTTACTCAAATTCATCAAATTATTGCGAACTTATTAAACAATGCTGAAGAATCTTTGGAATCTAAGTTTCATTCCACTAAAATAATTAAAATATTCTTACAACAACCTGTCTTTGAAATTGTAACTATTGAGGTTCAAGATACTGGCAATGGATTCTCTCTAGATTTAATTAACTATATTACTGAGCCATATGTTACAACACGCTTACGAGGTAGTGGCTTAGGACTTTCCATTGTAAAAAAAATTGTTGAGGATCACTTTGGTACATTACAAATTCGAAATTTACCAAATGGAGGAGCAGCAGTTCAAATTATATTTGACAATTTAAAATTGCAAACCTGTCTTAATCGGTGCTATGAGTAGCATAGCACTAATTTTTATCAATTTTATAGTTAAAATAATTATTTCTTATTGATTTATCTAGAATAGAGTACTAATTTAAGATTATAAGCAAATTTTAGTTAACCACTTAAATCATTAGTACAATTCTCAGGAGATAAATTATGGGCCATGTTTTAATAATAGATGATGAACACGATGTTAGAGCACTGCTATCAGATATTGTTAAAAGTAAAGGATTTACACCAACCACTGCTGAAAATAGCTCTGAAGCACTAAGTATTCTAGATGTAAAACTACCTAAAATAGTAATTCTGGATGTATGGTTGCATGGCAGTGATTTAGATGGATTAGGAATATTAGAAATTATAAGAAAAAAACATCCTTTAGTTCCTGTTATAATTATCAGTGGTCATGCTACAATTGAAACAGCAGTTACTGCTATCAAAATGGGAGCATATGATTATGTAGAGAAGCCATTTACAGCTGACAAAATAGTTACAGTATTAAAGCGAGCATGTGAAACAGCAAGGTTAAAAAAAGAAAACATTGATCTTAAAACCAAAGTAATTGATAGATCAGAGATTATAGGGCAGTCACCTGCAATCAACAAACTTAAAGCAGAAATAGAGAAAATTTCGCCAACTTCTGGCAGAGTAATGATTACTGGTAATATTGGGTGTGGAAAGGAGCTAGTAGCACAACTCATTCATCGGCGTTCAAAATATGCATTAGGACCATTTGTTACTTTTTGTCCAACAGCTCTTACTGAAGAACAAGCAAAATACGAATTATTTGGTGAGAGAAATATTAATAACAACTCAGATTTTACTTATAAGGTTTGCGCGCTTGAAGCTGCCAATAATGGTACACTTTATATTGATGAAATTGCTGATTTACCTCTAAGCCTTCAATCTCGATTACTGAAATTTTTACAAGATAATAATTTCGAAAAAAATGGTTCTAGTACATCAGTTAAACTTAATATTAGATTAATTAGCGCTACTGCTAAAAATATTCAAGAAGAAGTAACACTAGGAAGATTTAGACAGGATTTATATTACAGGCTAAATGTGATTCCAATTCATGTTCCATCACTTGCTAAGCGTAAGGAAGATATTCCTCTGCTTGTGCAACATTTTGTTCAGCAGCTAGCAAAGTCATCTGGATTGAAGGCCAGAAAGTTTTCAAATGAAGCAATTGCAGCTTTGCAAGCTTATGATTGGCTAGGAAATATAAGACAATTGAGAAATGCAATAGAATGGACCTTAATCATGAATCCACTAACATCAAATAGCAACCATGAAATTGAGGTAGATATGCTTCCACATGATATTATCAATAATAAGGCAGTAAGTATTATAAAATCTAAGGCTAAGGTTAATATGATGTCTATGCCTTTAAGAAAAGCTCGAGAAGTATTTGAGCGTGAATATCTTGTTGCTCAAATGAATAGATTTAATAATAATATTTCTAAAACTTCTGCTTTTGTTGGAATGGAAAGGTCAGCATTACATCGAAAGCTTAAATTGCTGAACATTAATTGTAGTAATAAAGATGCACATAATAATGATTATCCGAGTGATGATAATTTACTTGCAACAGGACAGCAAAATAAAGAGTGTCTAGCTTAACTGGTAATAATATATTCCTTTAATGATATATTTTAATGATAGACAGATGATTGTTCTTTAGGTATTTTAAAACACTTAATATTAAAAAACGTAAATACATACCGAGAATGGTTTTAAAACTGACTAATATAATGATGGTTCTGCTGCTACTAACAGCACACAGAGCTCGTGTTGGCATTATGCCCAAAAACAAATTACTTACTCCAAAACAAAATGAAGAAATTAGAAAGTATATTGATACTCAAAACGCTAAAAAGGCTCCAATAGAGCTAAAGAAAAAGTTTGGTACAAATTTACGTGGTTTAAGGTTGATATCATTAGACCTAAGTCATACTGATTTTTCAAACGTAGATATTAGCAATGCTCAATTCATAAGAGTAAATTTATCTTACTGCGATCTTACTAATGCAACAGCTAATGGCTCTGTAATACAGGAATGTAAACTGGAACAATCTATGATGTCTCAGTTTCAAGCTATTAATGCTGATTTTGGAGCATCTAAATTTATTAAATCAGAGATTCACAATTCTGATTTTTCTAGGTCAAACTTAGAAGACAGTCGTTTTGATGCATGTAATATACAAAATACTAAATTTGTAAATGTTATAGCTAAATCCATTCATTTTTTAAACAGTACTATTGTTAATTCAAACTTTCAAAGTGCTAGTATTAGCCTTGGAAAGTTTCATCGTAGTAAACTAATAAACAATAATTTTTTAGGAGCAGATTTAACGCATTCACATTTTTCTTTTACTAAAGTTATTGCGAACTACCTTGAATCCAGCGATTTTAATTATAGCACGATTGATAATTCTACTTTTTTTTCTTCAATTTTATCACATGCTGTTATTGATAATACTAAAATTAACAATTCGAGGTTTAGCCAATCATCTTTAACTAATGTACCGATATTGTTATCTGTCATAACAAATACAACTTTTGATCACTCCGATCTACAACAAGCATATTTTTCAACAACTACATTAGATAAGGTGGTTTTTATTAAAAATCAATTAAATAAAGTAACATTTAGTAAGAGCAACATAAATAATACAGTAATTCATGAATGCCAAGCTAACTCTGCTATTATTACACAAGGAGCAATTTCTAATACTACTATAAATCAATCGCAGCTAAATAATATAGCTATTAAGCATAGCGAATCTAGTAAGTTAGTAATTAAAGATTCCTATATGGATGATAGTGAACTTATTAATGTAACTTTTAAAGAGTCAAACTTTAATAATATTGTTTTAATTAGAACAAGATTTAGAGACAACAAATTTTATCATAGCTATTTAAATTTACTAAATTTGCAACAAGCAGCTTTTATTAATAATTTTTTTGACTCAAGCTCATTGAAAAATTCAGTTATGATTGGTGGAATAATGAACAATGTTACTCATAAAAATTGTGATTTTAATAAGCTCCAATTAACAAATTGTATTATTCTAAATTCTGATAAAATTGAGAATGCAATAACTGCTAACATTGCTTATAGTTTAAACCAAGCATTTAGCTACCAAGATCTATCTTCAATGAATTTTAGCGAGTTAAAAATATCAGGATATAATTTATCTAATATAAATTTACAAAATAGTATTTTCAGAAGAACTAGCATATCTAATACAAGCATTACTGATTCAGACTTTAGCAACTGTAATTTTCATGAAGCAAAAATTAATCAATCAGATTTTAAAAACTCTAATTTTACCAATACTAAATTTACATTAGCTAAGATATCAAATTCTAATTTTGATAATGCCAACTTAAATAATACTGACCTAAATTTAAGTAATATAAAAGATAGCACATTTAATAATACTAATTCAGCGTATAGTACAAATTCTATAGCTAAAGCACTGTAAAACAGTTATGTTATATACTTTTTGAATCGAAAATGGTGTCTACGTCATAGTAATATTTGATTCTTCTTAATTTAGCTTAAAATTATTTTTTCAATAGGTTTAAATCTGGAGAATAAGGTAGCAAAAAAATAACTTTATAACCAATACTATTAATTTTTATCTCTTCTTTTTATGCTCAAACCTCATTGTAAATGACTATATATCTCTTTTCTATGATGGTTTTTAAATGATGACGTTTATGAAAACTTGCATTGTCTATCATAACTACAGAATTATGAGGTGATTTCTGAATTAAATCCTGTTCTATCAAACAGTTAAAAATAGCAGTATTAACATTGCAATCAAAAATTGATACCGTTAGAATAGACATTAGATCTCTTTCAAAACTGGTTAACGTAGTTCAAAATTATTGCTGATAAATATCGAAATAGACGTAAAAGATTCGGTCTTAGATTTAATTTGATCTCTGGTATTTATAATTTTGAACTACGTTAACCAGTTTCGAAGGGGATCTATTATAATAATTCTTCTTGTTTTTTTATGGCTATAGCAGTTTTTAATATTACTGCTTTGTTCTCATCTTTTTTATATTTTTTAGCATTCAACTATTGTTGAAATATTCACTTATTTGGAGATAAGATTGGAATTAAGTTTGGAGATAGAATAACTAGCAAGAGAAGCAATTATACGAACAAAGAAATTAATAGGAGAGCGATGTCTAGTATGCTCTAAATGCATATGTTTTTTCAGTATATTAAAGACAGATTCAATTAAGGAACGTTTTTTAATAACTGCTTATCTTCTATGTAATAACATGATCTATAGGAAAAATTGGTCTTCTAAGGCAGATAGTATCAGTATGAAGATTTATATATGTTTGGCATAATGATTTTTTTCAACCTATTTTCAACCTTTTGAACAAAAATTTGACTGTAATTTTATAAAAAAATTATTTTCTAAAACACCTACTATAGCTGTATTTTTGGAGATGAAAAATGCGCCCTGTAGTATTCGATTTTTTAACTAATAGTTGTAATATTATTAAAAATAATAGTAACAATAATGACACAATATTTTATAACTTTATTGGAAATATCATTCCACCAGAATGGAGAAAGCTAAGTGGAGATAATGGAAAAGCATTAAGTAAAACATCTAAACAGCTTTTATCATTCATAGTATTTAGACTACATATCTATTACAACAAAGATATAGATGAATTACAGGAAAGTTATCAGCTTTATGAAGATAAGCTGAATGTTGGTCAAAGAAGAGTTAGGCAATGCTTAGTAGAATTAAGAGATGCAGGTTTTATTGAAGTTGAAAATAGGGCAATAATTAAAGACAATGTTAAGTTACGTAATGTCCCTTGCATAAAAATTCTGAAAAATTTTCAGCACTATAGTGAAAAAGGAAAAGAAGAAAATATAGCCTTACCAGAAAAAAAATTTCGTCCCAACATGAAAGAAATTTCAGGTCAACCTGAAACTTTTTTCAGGGACATATATAGATATATAAAAAAATCTAAAATATCTAGATCTACTAAAGGTGAGTTAGTAGAGAATAACAAAAATGAAAATGAAGAACAAAATTTTCAAAATGTTGATGATTTTGCAAATGATATACGGACTTCAACTAAAAATCGCAATAAAGACATTGAATCACTAATAACAAAGATTCTCAAGTCTTCGAATGGTAAAAAAGAATGGTTCAAAAGGTACAGGCTAGAAGACTTTTACCCAACTAACACCAGAAGATGTAGTTACACTGCAACATAAGTCTGATAGAGGTTTTAACATATACTTTATCAACAAATTGCTATTAAAGCTAGCAGGTCGATCTCCGGATTATCATTTTGGCTGTAAGGCATCAGTTCTAAACTATATAGCACAAGCGTTAGCAAATGAATTACGAACTACTGATCAGGCAAATAGTGGCAACTGTAAATTTGATAACGTAGAAAAATTTAATAAGGAAAAATATCTTGCTCAAATTGAAACAAGCGCAAATCTTAGTAAGGAAAGTCAGTTGAAGCATAAAATTGCTGGTTCTTTTGAAGCAGCTATGGCTTATCAAATTTTGACTTCTTGTAGTTTTGGGCCAGCGGTTCGAACTAGGTTTTTTGTTAAGTTGCTTAAAAATATCACACTAACAGAATGTGATGAATCAAAGATATTACAAGCTGTACAAGATGTATATGGATACTAAATTCAAGAATTGCAAGTTACACCATTTGAGCAACTCAAAACTGTTTCACAGAAACAAATCAATGAAGAAGAGTATCTCTTGAATCTGAGTAAACAATTGGACTCCAACTCAACTTGGTACAAAGTACGAGAATCTTTGATTAAAAGTTATGGTCAAGCTATCGATAAATCATGGTTTAGTAAATTAAAAGTTGTAAATGAAGATAATGTTATTAATAAGATGTTCTATAGGTAAAAATGCAAAGGTAGATCAAATATAAGGGAGAAGAAAAGTTAATTTTTATTAACTTCTATACTTTATAGAACCTACTATTAACTTGTGTTAACTTTTATTAATATTTTTAATCAAGCTTCAACTTTAACTATAAATATATTTCCAATATTTGTCAATATAACAAAAAAATTAAAGCAAAAGGTTGACAAAAGGTTGACAGAAAATTTAGGAAATTGGGGGCCAGTTTTCAATCTAGAGGTTAATCTAATGATCGAAAAATATATACAATCTAGGATTGATAAGTGATTTTTAAGTTATATGTATTATGAACAAATTAGTATAAAAATTTGCTATCAAATAAAAAGTATAATATAGATCATCTGTTTAATTAAACGTAATACTTTAATAATAAATATTAATATTATGTGGGGTGATTATGACTTCAATATCATCAAAGTTTATAAATCGAGCACTACGTAAAATTAAAATTCCTAAGGGAGAAAAATTATTAATTATCCACGATCCAGATATAATAGGACTTAAACTGAAAATCTCATGTACAGTCTGTGGAGGAATAGTAAGAAAAACATGGATTTTAGAACAAAAATATAAAAACCAGAGTTTAAAAATAAGGATAGTGGAATTTCCATATTTATCTATTAAAGAAGCTAGAAAAATAGCAAGAGAATTAAAGACATTAATGGCGAACGGAATAGATCCAAGAGCAGTAAAACATCAACAACAGATAGAAGAAAATGAGAATCGTATAAAAGAAAGAGAAAGAAAAGCTAACGATATTACATTCAAAGAGCTGTGTTATAAGTATATTGAAGAGTATGCCAAAATATATACTATAAACTGGAAAGAGAATGCTGACAGAGTACATACTTATGCACAAGCATTATATGAAAAAAAGATAAGCAAGATTCGAATGAGTGATATTGAACCAATATTCAATGATATCAGCAAAGAGGGAAAATATGCCACAGCAAATGCATTGCTAGCAACCTTACGCACTATATTTAATAAGGCAATAAAATGGGGATTAATAGAAAACAATCCTACTCTAGGGATAGAGCAGCATAAACTGCAAGCAAGAGAGAGACGTCTAAGTTACGATGAAATGGGTAGATTTTTACAAGTATTATGCGGAGAAGCAAGTCCATTGATAAGAGATTTTGCATTACTAGCGTTATATACTGGAGCTAGAAAAAGTAATGTGTTAGAGATGGAATGGGACAATATAGATTTTGAAAGAAAAATATGGCATATACCAAAAACTAAGAACGGAAAGGCGCAAAATATACCATTAACAGATGAGGCAATGGAAATATTGCAAGCAAGGAAATTAATATCTACAAGTAAATGGGTACTACCAAGTTCTACTAGCGAAAGCGGACACTTATCGCATCCAAATACCGCATGGAAGATAATTTGTGAAAAGGCAAGCATAAAAAATTTCAGAATACACGATCTAAGAAGGACGTTTGCAAGTTGTATGGGGGATGCAGGCGAAAGTCAGAGGACAATTAGTATAGCATTGAATCATATTAATCCAAACTCAACAATACCTTATACTATAGCTTGTATGGAGTTAGTACGAGAGTATATGTCTAAGGCTATACAAATAATTAGTGAATGTGCTAGAAGTTATAATATTTATAATACTATCTGACTGATATAAACGTTGTGGTAAGAATAGTGCGATTTCATGTCGCACATGCATATATGAACACTAATTATTGCAGGTAAAATCTGTGTTTGAAGATATTTAGCTAATTTAAACATTATAGTAGCAGAATGAGAAATCTCATGCTACAATTGAGGCTGAAGGTGATTATACAAAATCAAAAATTATGTTGGGCATTATCGAGGCCGTTGAAGTATATGGGTTTGAGCATTGACGAATGGGGAGTAGTGCTAGCTGGAGTAGCTCCAGGAATTGTACTACTAAACAGCAGGCATGCTAAATTAGGCCTAGCCTTTATGGTTGGAGGAATTGCTCTATGTTATTGCTTTAAGAAAATTAAGAAGGTATCTGAGAATTTTTTGCTAAAAAGTTTTTTAGTAGCTAAAGGTTTATTGCCAGCTCCATTAGGATATCCAAGGCTTTTGGGCAAAAAAGTTGGCAAGTAATGAATCATCTCTTTAAGTAAAATGCTATACAAGAGCTGGTTAAATATAATAAATGCTTACTTTCAGTAACTATATTGCTAGCTGCAGCTAATATAATTGCGATAATGGCTGCAATTACCAAAGAAGAAAAGTGGTTATTAATTCCAGCAATGGAGCCTGATCGTAAAATGATGGTTTCATCAAAAAATTACCATGAAACCTATTTAAAGGAATGGGCAATTTATGTAACGAAACTCTTATTTACTACTTCTCCAAATGAGGTAGAAAGACAAATAGCAGACATGAAAGTTGCATCTAGTAATACTGAATCTTTAAATAAATTTTTTCATGATCACTTGCAATTTGTTAAAGGCTCAAATGTGTCTTCAGTCTTTTTTCCGAAGAAGGTTGAAGTGATAAAGGATGGAGTATTAATTAGTGGAACGCTTCGTTATTGGTTTAGCGATAGTAAACATATAGCTGTCGATAAGACTTACCTTTTGACTTACAAGCGAAGTCCTAATTACCTTTTGTTGTTAACTGGCGTTAAAGAGAATGGAATAAAAAAATGAGTATTAGAATTTTGAGGTTTATGATAGGGTTTATTGCTTTAGTCAAGTTTAGTGATGTATATGCGGTAGAATATGAGTTAGAAGTTGATAATTTGCTGAAGCTTGAGATTTCTGATAGTGGGCCAACAAGAATTAATCTTAAAGATGAAAAAATCAATGATATTTTTATGTATCCTCAAAATGCAGCCGAAGTTGTAGTTCATGAGTCTGGATGTTTGTTTATTGCTCCACGAGAAGAAGAAAAGAAGCTTTATTTAACAGTAATAGGAGAACACAAAACAATTCAAGATTTAATGTTAACTTTTACTCCAAAAACTCCAAGCCATGTAACGCTTATTAATGCTGCTACAGAAGAAGCTGAAAAGGATAATTCAAAAGGAAAAATAAAATTAGCTTAAAATGCTAGTTTTTACTTTAAAGCTTGTTAAGCTCAGCATCAAGCATATTAAAACTGCTTCAAAGTAAAATTTCATTATGGAGATATTATTGAAAACAAGGCGGAAGGCTGGTTGATAGGTGAAGATGGACGTTCTGGAATTAAAGGAATCGTGGTAGATAAATCGTCTAACATAGCAAGCATGGCTGCATTAAATGGAGTATTTAGCAATATTGCTAAGTTTCTACAAGCTAAGGCTATTAAACCTGATATGCTACCAACTTTAAACCTAGTAGCTGGAGGTCATCAACAACAAGAGTTTCAGATTGGAGATGCGCTTCAGTCTGGAGCTTACTCTGGAGCTAGTAATGCTTTTGATAAGCTAGCTGATTTTGCTATAAAACAAGCTGATTCTATGAGCCCAGTCGTTCTTATTGCGTCAGGTAGAGTCATCGATGTTGTATTTAAAAAAGGTTTTGACTTACGTGAGCACAAGAAGAAGCCACATAATTTAACTTATTCACAATCAACTAACAATGAAAAAGTTAATTTGCATAATAAATTCGACCAATCACAAAAGTTAGAGGAGCATTTATAATGAAGTTTTTATTATTGCTATTGGGCTGTATGAGCCTAACAAGCTTCTTTTTCGAAAGTAATTTTGATTGTAAAATTCCTAAAGGGCAAAAATGTAAGTCTTTATATGAAATAAAGAAAATGGCTGCTCAAGGAGTTTTTGACCCTGATAATGTTGAGAAAGTTGAAACATCAAAAATTAAATCAAAAAGGCGTTGTGTTCTATACTGTAAGCGATCTAAAGCAGTTCAAGGTGTAGCTGTTGTTAACACTTCACCTAAAAAACCAAAAAAATATCTTATTAATTTATTTAAATCAAAACAGAGTCAAGGTGAACGCAAGCATACATAAGGATTTTGATCGAGAAAGATTTTCTAAACATTTTGTCTATGAATCATATGATGAGGAGACTCAGCTATTCTTTAATTGTGGTTCAATAGGTTTTGTATTGCTTGCATGGCCATTGGTTGGAGCTAGCGTTTCGGCTCAAAATGAAATTGCTGAATTTCTGAAAAGCGATGAAAATTTACCAGCTGAAAGTAGCCTGCAAGTATTGATGGTTGGTAGTAATAATATAGAGAATTTTTTAAGCAACTGGCAGTCATATCGTAAAGGAGAGATATTTATTGAGTTAGCTAATAAAAGAACAGAGTTTTTGCATGATCAAGCTCAAAACGTTTTGATACTTTTTCAAAATTAATTTTCTCGCTTTCTTTTATGCTAGCACTTTTTTCCAAAATCTATAGTATATGTCATACTAATTACTTTTTCATTACATCTTATTATTATAATTGTTTTATAGTAGTTTAGCTATATTCTCCTTATATCGAACTTTGGTAATAAAAAATAATTGTATAGTTTAATTAATTAGAATAATATTGAACTCAATTTAAAATTGAAAAGTGCTAATTAACTAAGATTAAGAGGTAATCAATATGAATACTGTTGCTTTGAGTTTAGCTATTAAGCATGGTGATGTAAATGCTGTAAAGCGTATTTTAGATGTAGATCCTACTATTGTTAATTCGCAAGATAGGTATGGCAGAACCCCTATGCATTTATCAGTTCAGTATATATAAACAAGAAAAAATTATTAATGTGCTATTAGGGCATAATGCTGATGCTACACTGCAAGATAATAATCAAAACACACCATTGCATTTAGCTGCTCAGTGTTACAATTTAAAAATAACTGAAATACTGTTAAGTTATAATAAAACTATTGTTGATGTACAAAACAACATGGGTCGTACTCCTTTACACCTAGCATTAACAAGACTAGTTAGTTCCCAATCTGTTTCTAGTTTGCTAAGTACAGAATCACTAAAAATTGCTCAAGCATTATTAACCCATGGTGCAAACGTTAATTTACAAGATAAGAATGGTAATACAGCTTTACATTACGCAGCAAACCATTTTCCACCACCTAGATGTGACTGAGATATTGTTAAATCATGGTGCCAATGGTTAATGCACAAAATAATGTAGGTGATACTTCTTTGCATCGTGCTGCAAGAAATGGACTCCTCTCTACTGTTGTTTGTTTATTGGAAAGTGGTGCAAACGTGCATTTAAAAGGTCAACATGGTAACAGTGTTTTACATTGTGCTGCGCAAGGCCGTGCTCCAAATGAAAGAATTGTAGAAGCTGTATTACATCATGGAGCTGATGTTAATGCACAAAACAATGACGGTAGCGCTCCGTTACATCATGCTGCTGAAAAAATATATAGTGCCTTACCAGCTATTCAAGCTTTATTAAAGTATGGTGCTGATATTAATGCATATGATAGCAGAGGTTGTACACCGCTGAGTAATGCTATTTTATGTAGTTCGATCATCAATATGCAAACAGGAATTCCTGAATTTTTAACTGCTCATATTACCAAGTTAGAATATTCTAGTGATAAAAAGACTAATTCAGCAGGCAGCCTAACAAATCAGCAACTTATACAACAATCATTAACTCTTAGTGAGTATAAGCTTGCGTGTGAAAAAGAACTAGAAAAAAACTAAATAACATCAAAGTTGGTGGTGGCAAAAAAAGTATGTTGAGTGCTTTTCTTGCTAATACAACAGATGATAATGAATTATCAAGATATATAAATGATCCTAAAGTTCAAAAAATTTATGAATGTTGTGAAGAAAATTTTCCTATATATTCCGATGACCTCAAAAAACATATAGATGCAGGAAGTACTAGAAACCAGCTGCTACATGGAGCACTTGAATCAATGGATGATATATGTAAAGAACATCCTAAAGAACATTCCACGGAAAGCAAGGAAAGTTGGAATGTTCTACCACCTGAAGTCAAACTCAATATACTAAAGCATCTGAGTAATGAAGATTTATCAAAAATTCAACAAAATAAGACAAGCGAAGCTAAGAAAAAAGATCCTCAGCCTTTCTCAGGTCACAGATACATATAATTTAATGGATTAAGCGCAAAATTAACAGCTTAAAAATACAAAATAAAATTTATTGTGATAACTTAAGAGTTAGAAGAGTTATATTATATAGCATAAATCAAAAAGCTGGTTTACACTTTAACCTTAGGCTATGAATTTTTTTTATGACAATTTATTATAATTGTTTTATAGTAGTTTAGCTATATAAGCAATAAAGCAGTTTAATGTCTGTAGAGCATAGAAATAAAGACGAATAATAAAAACATCTATAGAATTACAAAACACGAAAAGGAAAATATATATCAAAGCCAAATCTGAAAAATCAATTGAAAGGCTTCAGCTGGAAAAAGCGGAGTAGAAGAAAGTTATATGATAAGATGGAATTATCCAACTGACATATTTATCACCACATTCATAAATTTAAAATTGAAGTAATTAAATAATAACTTATTTTATAATTTGATTAAATTATGAATCTATAGTATGTTTTTTATTTAAAAGCAAATAATTTTATAATAATTTTGTAACAATAAAAATATTTTAGGGCAACATTATCAATTGTAGATTGCTCTAAGCTTATCAACTATAAATTTAAGTTGTTGGATTTAAAATCAGCACTCAATTAGCTAAGTGTCATATATAAATTTGCGTTATATTTGCGCAATTATCATTAAGGTGTTATCATCATATTGTAATACAGTTAAGTTTATATATCAACTCAAACGAGTATAAACTAAATAGCAGCTTTTATAAAGTGTATAAAGCTCATAATAACTCTTACTCTAACTTATTTCTTCAAGTTAGTTAAATCTTCTTAACAACTGAATGTATTGTCCTGATAGCTTCATACATAGGATCACTCCATTGCATGTACCAGTAGGCTTCTGTTGGTAGAACAACAGGTTTAATCTGCTCTCGCCGTTAAACAATCATATACATAACTTCACATCGCACTATGTTAACCATGCCATTTGACTAGTCTATGACAACATGATACTACCACCAGACCAAATCTTAATTTTAACAATTTATACTCTTCTTTTAATATATAGCTAAACTACTATAAAACAGTTATAATAGTTTGGCTATCACTATGCCCTAGATATCCTTTTCGAAAAGTATATAATATAACTACTATTTTATAGTTCCTTGGCTATACAGGATGATTAGTAGATAAATTGCTGCTAACAGTATCAATTTTTGACTGTTCGATAGAACAGGATTTAATTCAGAAATTACCTTAATAATTTTGTAGTTGTGATATGTAATGCAAGTTTTTATAAAAGTTCTCATTTAAAAACTATGATAGAAAAAATGAACATATATTTATAGTATTTACCTTCTTATTTTCCTAAATCTTATTGAAAAAATAGTTTCAAGCTAAATCAAGAAGAATGAAGTATTGCTGTGGCGTAGACACCATTTTTGGACAGTATACAACGTAACTGTTTTTACTGGTTTTGCTATATCTTAAATTTAATATGATCTGATAGTGAAGTATTCTTAAGTAACTTGATGTAATATTTGTTTTCAACTACTTACTCAAAAGCACATGAGATCAAAATTTGATAAGCAGTATCCGCCTCTCAAAAGCTCAAGCTATTTTACGCTTCAACTAAGCCTTTATACTATGATCTATAATAGATTTAATCTTAGTTAGATACTGTTCTTTAAATCTTTCTACATCATTAAATTTAAAGTTTATACTATTGGTAACTCTAGCCGTTTGAGAAGATGGAATTATATAATGATTACTAAATTCTATATTATAGATTTTTGAAAGCATTAACAGCAGATAATCCATAGGCAACACTAGGCTATCAGAAAAGCATAATGCGGGAAATTTTTACGCTATTTTTGACTAGATAGCTGATGAAAACTGAAATCACAAAACTACCTCATAATTACTCGATCATACCTTATAGAATGCGAGATATGGTAACATCTCTTCTATTATCAGACTTATTAGCTATGTTGCTTTTGGATATAATAAATATAAATAATTATACTTTGTATTCATTTTATCTTTTATACATAAAGAAATACAGTTATTATATATACTATTTTTTACAAATTGGAAAGATATATGAGAAAAAGTACAGTAATTTTATTAACTTTATCAAATATTTTTACTTGGCAAATTTATGCTACAGAGCTTCAATTAGAGCCAAAAGAGGTTAGTTCTAGCTGTTGCTTAGTACATCACAATAGCCAACATTTTGACCAAGACAATACATCACTATCTAATAATAACGAATTTAGCAATACTGCAGTTCAATTCCTAAATGCATGGGCAAGACCAGCAGAGAAAGGTAAAAATACTGCTGTTTACTTAACAATTAACAATCAGTCTCTTAGTAATCTTGAAATTATAGGTGTTTCTGCTCCTAATATAGCTAATGCAGCTATGTTCCATCAATCCATAAGAGATAATAATGGAGTTATTAGTATGAGCCATATTGAGCATTTATTAATTCCTCTGCAAACTACATTTAAGTTAAAACCTGGAGGTTTCCATATTATGCTAACTGGAGTTACAAAACAATTAACAGTTGGTGATTCATTCGATCTGACTTTTTGTATGAAAGATCAAAGTACTAAAACAATTAAAGTTCAGGTTAAGAAATAGAGTTTAATAATGTCAGATTATGATAAGAAAAAGATGAAAGGCATAGAATAAAAGGTATAGGAAGAGAAAATGTTGAGTTATAAAGAAAAATTTAAATAAAAAAAAGGAATAACTCAACATGACAAAATGTATTATAACAGTATACTATTTAAACATCAGATTAGGATAGAATAGATGAAAGAAAAGAAGAGGAGATAAATAGGGGTTAAGTTTGGAGATAGAATAAGTTGTATAAGAGAAGCAATTATATGAACCAAGAAATTAATAGGAGAACGATGTCTAGTATCTCTAAATACATATGTTTTTTTAGTACATTAAAGACAACTCAATTAAGGAACATCTTTTTAATAAAAGCTTATCTTCTATGTTCAATAAGTATGTTTGCGTATGTTTACGAAGATTTGTAAACATACGTAAATCGTTGGTTAGCAGTTGATGAAATAATGCTTTTGGTATGTAAGCTTTATCACAAAACAATTTATCAGACAAGCCTTTAGAAATAACTGAAGCTATAAATAGGTAGCTTTTATTGCCTTTAGTAATTTTAACTGACATTATTTCGCTTTTATTAGACCTCTTTCGAAACTGGTTAACGTAGTTCAAAATTATAAATGCCAGAGATCAAATTAAATCTCAGACCGAATCTTTTACGTCTATTTCAATATTTATCAGCAATAATTTTGAACTACGTTAACCAGTTTCGAAAGAGGTCTATTAATTACTGGTACAATAAATAGCAAAAGAAAAATACGCTTGAAGAGTTTTAAAAAATAGAAATAGTAAATAGTAATAAGTAGCAAACAATAAGATAATACAATGTTTAATTTATACTATTGATATTTAATTTACAGATTATCTAGTTCTTCAAGTAATAAAGTATAAATCTTGCATCAAAGCTTATATAGCAATAATGAAATTGAAATATTATACTACAGCAAAAAAATCAAGCCTTACTCTACATTACTAAACAAAATGTAATAACTTATGCTTAGTGTTCATTGCATACTGCTGTAGCTTCTCAAAAGCTTTGCTTTCTATCTGGCGAATCCTCTCCTTGGAGACATTAAAGTGCAAACTTAATTTTTCTAGCGTATCAGGTTCATCTTGTAGCTTTCGTGCACGAATAATATATAATTCTCTTTGTGTAAGAGTTTGTAAAGCGTTTTCCAAAACTTCTTTTTTTAAGTTTAAATCCTGCTGATTAGCTAAAATTATTTCTTGATTTGGTCTATGCTCTGGTACTAATTCAACTAATTCAGTAGCATCATCTTCGTGATAACTAATAGGAGTATTAAGCGATAGATCGGAGTTTGATAATCGTTGATTAACTTCTGATACTTCTGCTATTGATACTCCTGACTCATCAGCAATTTGCTTATAATCAGATGAATTAATAGCTCTTGCATGCATCTTAGTAATTTTATTTTTAATTTTACCTAAATTAAAAAACAGTTTTTTTTGAGCTGCTGTTGTTCCTAATTTTACTAGAGACCATGATCGTAAAATATAATCCTGTATTGCAGCTTTAATCCACCAAATTGCATATGTAGACAACCTAAAGCCAAGTTCAGGATTATATTTTTTTACTGCTTGTAGTAACCCTATATTCCCCTCTGAAACTAAATCAACTACTGGAAGACCATAGCCACGATAAGACAAAGCTATTTTAGCAACCAGCTTAAGATGGCTTTTGACTAATGAATGCGCTGCCTTTAAGTTGTTTTGCTCAAAATAAGACTTTGCAAGCATATATTCCTCCTCGGCAGTCAAAGAAGGAATTCTATTAATCTTTTGTAAGTAAATATAAAATCCATTATCTGTATCTGAAGCTGATATTGGTAAATTATCTATTTCATTATCCATAACAATTTCTTTATTTTATATGTAACTATGAATTAAATGCATTACTTTAAAAATCAACATATTGAACTTTTAGTAGCTCATAAAATCTTCCACCTTTAGGAGTAATAACTTCAATAATATCTCCTGCCTTTTTTCCAATCAATGCTTGTGCTATTGGAGATGCTATAGAAATAAGGTTTTGTGTAATATCTGCTTCATACTCTCCAACAATTTGATATACTACTTCCTTTTCAGTATCTAGGTCCAATAATACTACTCGCGCCCCAAACTTAACTGAGTTACTATTAATCTTAGTTATTTCAATAACTTCTGCATTTGCTAATTTATTTTCTAAGTCGTAAATTTTTTTATCATTTAATAACTGCCTTTCCTTTGCTGCCTTGTACTCAGCATTTTCAGATAAATCTCCAAACTCTCTAGCAGTAGATATGTCTGTTGTAATCTTAAGCCGCTCAACATACTTTAAATGCTTAAGTTCTTGCTCAAGCTTATGAAACCCTTTTATAGTAATCGGAAATCTTGCCATATCTTTTTATTTTAAGTAATTACTTAAGTTACTTTAGAAGTATATATCACTAATAAAATTATCAAAAGCAATTTTATCATTAAAATACTATATGGTAAATATAATTTTTAAATCGCGCAAAAATTACTTTAACTGGCTCTGTGCACTTACTTTATCGTAACTATAAAACAACAACTGTAAAAAATATACTAGATGAAAAAAGTATTTTTATCAAATCTAGTAAAAGTTTGTCTAAAACACCTTGATTATAACCTGAGTTTGATATAATTAGCAGATTAGAGCTGAGTAATGGAAATGAAAAGTATAATCATAGTGGTATATAAAGCACAATTTTTTGTTATAATTTTTAATACATTACATTAAGTACAATCTCAATTCAGTACTGTATATTTAATATTTGCTGCTCTAATATTGCTAGCAAGTATATCTTGTCATTTAACAAAGAAATATTGCCATTATCTTCGCCTCTAAGGATGGGCAAGTTAAGGCACAGTAGTTTAGTTATCACAGTTTCCATCACATGCTATATCAAACGTAACGTATGGGTTTCACGTATTACATTTTCCTGATAATTTCATATTATTGCCTATGGCCTATCTGAAGTTATTGCTTTCAAACGTCAATTTAGGATAAGGAGTCAGGAGAAGAAGAAGAGATAGGATGGGGATTAAGTTTAGAGATAGAATAACTAGCAAGAGAAGCAATTATATGAACAAAGAAATTAAGAGGAGAACGGTGTCTAGTATGCTCTAAATGCATATGTTTTTTTAGTACATTAAAGACAGACTCAATTAAAGAACGTTTATTTAATAACCGCTTATCTTGTATGTCCAATAAATATGTTTTCATATCTTTACGAAGATTAGTAAATAAACGTAGACAATTGGTCAGCAGTTGATGAAATAACTTTTTAGATATGTAAGCTTTATCACTAAACAATTTACCAGATAAGCCTTTAGAAAAAACTGAAGATACAGATAGGTCGCTTTTATTGCCTTTAATAATTTTAACTGACATTATTTCGCCTTTATTATTGATTAGATCTCTTTCGAAACTGGTTGACGTAGTTCAAAATTATTGCTGATAAATATCAAAATAGACGTAAAAGATTAGGTCTTAGATTTAATTTGATCTCTGGCATTTATAATTTTGAACTACGTCAACCAGTTTCGAAAGAGGTCTATTATAAGATGAAGCTTAAAGACTAAGAACCAGCCATAACTATTTTTACCAATTTTAGAAATTTTGTTAAAAACTCTATTGCTGGAGGTACGTTTATTATGACAAATTGCTAACTTTGTAGAATCGATGTAATATATACCTTTCAATATTTAAAACTACTTAAGTTATTATAAGCCTTTCAGAGTGTTAAATTTTGAGTATAGCTACTAAATTGCTATATTTACGCGGGATAAAAACGTGGTTTTTGATAGCAAAAATTGCCTAAATCACCTGCTATACCTGACATTTTTGGAGGTTGAAATGGTGCGAGATTTGCGTAATTTGGCAAGCAATAATTGCAAAATTGCTAATAATAACAGTAGCAATAATGCAACTGTTTTTTATCGTTTTATTGGAAATTTTGTTCCAGCAGAATGGAAAGATCTGATTGGAGATAATGCTAAAGCTTTAAGCAAGACATCTAAACAGCTTCTATCATTGATAGTATATAAACTACAGATCTATTACAATAATGATATAGATGAATTACAGGAAAGTTATTACTTTTTTGAAAAGGAGTTAAACCTTCGTTACCGCAGAGTTAGGCAATGCTTGGTTGAATTAAGAAATGCAGGTTTTATTAAAGTTGAAAATAGAACAATAATTAAAGGCAATCTCAAGGTACGTAATATTCTTTGTATAAAACTTCTAAAAAATTTTCAGCGTTCCACTGAAAAAGAAAAAAAGAAGAAAAAATTGTCCTTCTACAACAAAAAAATTTTCACATCAATTTGCAAGAATTTGCAGGTGAACCTGCAAAAAATTGCAGCTACATATATAGATATAATAATAATAAAAAAATAATAATAGATCTAGATCTACTGAAGATAAGTTAGTAGAGAATGATCAAAATAAAAATGAAGATCAACAGCAAAATTTGAAGTTTAAATATACTGAATCTGATGATTTTATAGAAATTGAGTTAGTAGGAAATGAAAAAGAAGATCAACAGCAACAACAGAATTTGAATTTCTATGAGCTTAGTGATTTTAGTAATGAAAAGCAAGCAAACAAGGATTATGAGCAAAATAGTGAGTTAGCAACTCCAGCTATTACTAAGGATTTAGAGGTTGAAAAGAATGAATGCTTGCTCAAAAGAAAAAGACTAGCAGATTATTTATCCACTAACACCAGAAGATGCAGTTATACTGCAACGTATGTCTAGTAGAAGCTTCAACATATACTTTATAAATCAATTACTGTTGAAGTTATCAAATAAATATTTACTACGTCATTTTGAAAATAAGACAGCAGTGCTAAACTATATGGCAAAAGCGTTAGCAAATGAATTACTAACTACTGATCAGGCTAATAGTGGAAATTTTCGATTTAATGACGTAGGAAGATTTAAAGAACAGTATATAGCAAACATTGAAGCTGGTACAGACCGTAGTATGAAGGCTCAGTTGAAGCGTAAAATAGCTGGAGTTTTTGAAGCAGATACTGCTTATCAAATTTTAACATCTTGTGATTTTGGAGCAGCAGTTAAAAACAAATATTACATCAAGTTGATTAAGAATATTTCACTGTCAGATCATATTAAATTCAAGATACTACAAGAGGTATGAGCTGTGCATGGCAACGATATTGAGCAGTTACAAGTTATACCATTTGATGAATCAAAACAAGTTACCAATAGCACAACGGAGTATCAAAAAACCACAGTTTTACAGCAACAAATAAGTGATGAAGATTACCTTTCAGAACTTAGTAAAGAGCTAGGTTCTAACTCTATATTGTTCAAAGTACGAAAATACATACTTCAACATTACGAATATAAGAAAGTTATTGATAAAACATGGTTTAGTAAATTAGAAGTTGTAAATGAAGATAATGTTAATAAAAAGATATTCATTAAGGCTTTAACAAGCTTTGCAGATAGCTATATCAAATCAAATTATAAGCACATTCTAGAGCATGCTTTTGCAGCTCAAGGGTTTTTGTTGAAATTAGTTGAGTTTATAGCAAGTTAGATTAATGATTAATAGCAGTGATATACAAAATTCTACTCAGAAAAATTATGGTGCTTTATTTATTTTTTTGTTATATTGTAAGCTATATGATAATCATTTAACAGATTGCGAAGGTTCAAAAAGGTTGAAAATTCATGAATAATTATTTATCGTTCTATACTTTGCTGCTAAGCAAAGCTGTACTGAAGATTATATTACAATAGTGATAGTATAATTTCAGGAGTAAAATGATGTCTGAATCTAAGGCTAAATATAGATATGCTTTACATCGTGCTATTAAAGATGGTGATACTGAAAAAGTGAAGCATCTTATTAATAATGATAGTACACTTATCAATTCAAAATATAAAGACGGTATTACCGCTTTATCTGTTGCTTTAAAATATAAGAATATACCTATTGCTAAGATTTTGCTGAACAATGGAGCTGACATCAATGCAAAAAATAATAGTGGACACACTGCTTTACATACAGCTTTGCATATGTCTATTATTCCGGATGGTGGTAATTATAATGGTAAAAATATTGCAGATTCTGTCGGGATTTTAACACAGCATGAGACTAATAACCACAGTGTAAATGACGATATAAATGCAATTATCAAGTTTTTAGTAAAGAATGGCGCTAATACAAATGTAAAAGACAATGTTGATCAAACTCCATTACATTGTACAGCAAATTCTTTTATTAACAACCTAGATATTGTACAGCTTCTACTTGATCACGATGCTGATCCCAATATGCAGAATGTGCATGGCCTAACTCCTTTACATCTTGTTGTTGTGTGAGTAGACCTAACCAATTGCTTAATTAGGCCCCTCCTCAGAACCGGAGTTGCAGAATTACCGCATCCGGCTCTCAAAAATAAGATAAGCATTATGCCTTATTTGTTGTCTAGAACATTGAGACAATCTTTCCAATTTTAGGAAAATTTACTCTTTTAAGTATCTCGGTTAGTCTTTTCCAATTCATCTTACGTTTTCCTCCCATTCTATTAAACCAGTTATATATTGCCCGTTTACTTTGGTTGATAAATGAACTTACTCGTCTTTTATTATCAGATATACCATGATAGTTGATCCATTCACCTAATAACTCTAATGACTTGTGATAATGCCTGCGTTTTGTCTTGCGTATTTAGCTGACCACGCAAATATTTTCTCAGTCCTTTCAGTTTCTCAGTAAAACGATCTCTCCTTGAGGTATATTTTAGTCTCCATGTTGTGCCAAATCTTGATTTGCCCCAATAGCAAGTAAATCCAAGAAAATTATAACTTGCGATCTTCTTGTCTTGTTTGGCTAAATTTGCAGCATGGTCTCTACCAGATTTAATCATTTGTGATTTAGCTTCATTGATATTTAGCCCATACTTATTTAACCTTTTAGGCAAAACATCATAAAACCTTTTCGCATCTGTTTCCTTTTCAAAGACAAATACCATATCGTCGCAGTACCTCACCATTCCTGTTTGTCCCATTAAGTTTTCTTTGCTGATTTTTGCAAACCAGCTATCTATAACATAATGCAGAAAGACATTTGCCAGGATTGGTGAAACTATTGATCCTTGACGACAACCTTCTTTGTTAGTAACTATAGTACCATTTTCTATGATTGGTGTTTCAATCAGTTTCATAACTAGTCTTAGAAATTTCTTGTCAGATATTCTCTTTCTTAGAAATTCCATCAACTCACAATGCTTGATTGTATTGAAACACTTTGTTATATCAATCTCTACTATAGCCCCTTTATTGAAGTTATACGTAAGTCTATTTAACTTCCTTAAAGCATCGTGTGCATTTAATTTAGGTCGAAATCCATAGGAATACTTTAAGAATATTGGCTCAAACACAGAGTTTAATATCTTGCTTACTGTAGACTCGATTATCTTATCTTCAAAACATGATATTATCAAAGGTCTTTTGCCTCCATCTTCTTTTGGAATTTCTGTTATTCGTGCAGGTTTAGCTTGATATTGCCATTTGCGAATTCTAGTAAGAAGCGAGAGCAGATTTGCTTTCAACTTCTTACCATAATCAGCTTTGGTTATACCATCTATTCCTATCGCTTTCTTGCTATCGAGTTCCTTATATTGTTCTTCTAACATCTTTAAATCAATGATATGTCCAAGATTATTAAACTTTATGTCTTGATTTAGATTATTAAACTTTATGTCTTGATTTTTCGATGATAGCAACTTTATACGCTCAAGTTTCGTTAACCATGTATTTCTGTCTATGCTGTGTACAGCCATTGTTTCCCTCTTGCATTCTTACTTTTCTGCTAACCCTTTGCTCCACCCACATTACTAGGTTTCATCACTACTATGGCTAACTCAGCCATCCTTACACCATCTCCAAAGCCTTATGTTTCATCACTTGTACTTTGAATACTTACTTAATTACGTAAGAGTTATAAGGACTTCTCAAGTTGTGTCATTAATCTTTACAAACTCGCTGACGCCTGCGACCCCGGTGGTTGAAAATTTTTGGATTTTTACTAGTTTGACCTCCAATCTTCTTTTGCCTACTATGTGCTAGAACATATCGGCTTCCACTACATCTCACTTTCAGGGCTATCACGTTCACCATTTGGTTTCGGCTCGAATGTTTCACTGTCTACGCTTTACTACTGTCGTTACCTTCAGCAGCACAAGACTCGCTATATGGTGGATCTAGCTTCTCCTTCCATAACTGGACTTTCACCAGTAAGATTAATTCACCTTTTCTTGACGCACAGACCGAATCTTTTACGTCTATTTCGATATTTGTCAGCAATAATTTTGAACTACTTTAACCAGTTTCGAAAGAGGTCTATTGTTAATAACTCAGCTAAGGACAACTTCCCATCTCTGTTCCTTTGATTACTCTACTTGGTATTAACCTCTTTCTCTCCAACTCGTGATATATCTTGCAAAAATTGTCTATTAAATAGTATACTGTTATAATACATTTTTTCATGTTGGGTTATTCCTTGTTTATTTAAATTTTTTTTATAACTCAACATTCTCTCTTTGTATACCTTTTATTCTCTAAATTTCATATTTCCACTTATCCTAATCTGGCGTTATAAGCTTGTTTTTCGTAAGTCATGATTCATATAAATCAGTGTATATCATACTTACTAAAACATGTTTCAAAATAAACATAACAAAAAATATTAGCATAATATAAAATTTTAACTTATATTAAACGTTGTTTTCATAAATTTATTGGAGAAAAGTGTAATGGCTGGCAGCTTAAATAGAGTAACATTAATAGGAAATCTTGGTCATGATCCAGAAATTAGAAAAACAAATGACGGTAAAGAGATAGCAGCATTTAGCTTAGCAACAACAGAAACATGGCGTGATAAGCATAGCAATGAAAAGAAGGAGAAAACAGAGTGGCATCGTATAGTAGTATTTAATGATGGCATAGTCAATATTATCAAAAATTATGTTAAAAAAGGTAGTAAAGTGCTTATTGAAGGTAGTTTACAAACTAGAAAATGGCAAGATTCATCTGGACAAGAAAAATATACCACTGAAATAATATTACAAAATTATAATGCGAGTTTAATTTTGCTTGATTCAAAATCTTCTAGTGATGCATCATCTCTTCATACTAAAACACCAAGTGATACGCTGTCTGTTCAAAACAAAACACAGTCAAATTTAAGTCAATCACTAGATGATGATGATCTACCATTTTAGCTTATAGAATATTTCAAATGAACTTTTGAGTATACTAGTTATTAGTAATAAACGTAATAAGCATTAATAAAAATAATTATGAATTATTCTGTATTTGTGGCACGAAAAAAAAATCTAGAGTTAGTGTTAATAAACTTACTTATAAGTTTATTATTATCGAGTTATATCAATACAAGCTATAATGCTCGTGTAAATAGGGCAAACAAAGTTGTTCAAAATACAGAAATGAAACATGATATAATAAAAACTAATAAGTTCTTACTTACAGTTTTTCATAAAATCACAAACCCAAATACAAACTTTGTGTTTTATATTGAAGGTGATGGCTTGATATATTATAATGACAGTATATCTAATAATCCGACACCATTACTTCCGTTGGTAATAGAGCTTGCTACTATTGATCCGCGACCAAATGTGGTTTATATAGCCAGGCCTTGCCAATATACTCCTCTATCACTGCAGCAAAATTGCGTAAAAGAATACTGGACTAACAAAAGATTTGCCAAAGAAATTGTCGATGCTATCAATGAGGCTATTGTAAAAATTAGTAATAATCAACCATGTGATATTATTGGTTACTCTGGTGGTGGAGGACTAGCAGTATTAGTTGCAGCAATTAACCCTAATGTCAGGACAATTACAACTATAGCTGGTAATCTTGATCATATTGCATTTAATAATTTTCATAATAATCCTCACATGACAGATTCTCTTAATCCTATTGACTATGCTGAACAAGTTAAGTACATACCACAGCTTCATTTATCTGGCATGAAAGACAAGATAGTACCCACATTTATTGCTGATAAGTTTGTACAACACGTAAACTTTGCAAAAGTAATTAAGTTTGAATCCATTAGTCATGATAAGGGGTGGAAATCAATTTGGCAAAAATTTTGCATACGTCATGAAGCATATATAGCTAAACCATTATAAAACAGTTATATTATATACTTTTTGAAAAGCTGGTCTAAGTTACAGTGATACTTCATTATTCTTGATTTAGCTTGAAACTATTTTTCCTCAATAAGATTTAAATCAGGAAAATAAGGCGGTAAATACTAGACTTCTTTCGAAACTATACAATGATGTAAAATGGTGTTATAAAAATCTGATTTGAAGTAATAATGAAATTAGATCAGATTAAAGAGTTAAAGGATGAAAAATTTCGTCGATTAACAGTAGTAAGGAAGGGAACATTCTCAAAGATGGTGGATATTTTGAGGAAAGCTGATGGTGTTAAGAAATCAAAAGGAGGGCGTAAAAATAAGCTCAATTTGGAGGAACAGTTATTGATGGCCTTAGAATACCTTAGAGAATACCGTACTTATTTTCATATAGGTCAGAACTATGGGATTAGTGAAAGTTCAGCATATAAAGCTGTAAAATGGGTAGAAGACACCTTAGTTAAACACCCAAACTTTGCTCTTCCAGGTCGTAAAGCTCTAATGAATAGCGATATGAATTATGAAGTAGTCTTGATTGATGCTACTGAGAGTCCAATAGAAAGACCCAAAAAAAACAAAAATTCTATTATTCAGGAAAGAAGAAAAGGCATACACTAAAGACTCAAATAGTGGTAGACAAGAAAACACACCAAGTAATATGTACAGATTTTTCTAACGGTAAAAAACATAACTTTAGATTATTTAAGGAATCCAAAATTCTTATCCATCCTAAGATTAAAGCGATTACTGATACAGGATATCAAGGTATACAAAAAATTCACAATAATTCTGCATTACCAAAGAAAAAAAGCAAGAAAAAATCCTTTAACTAAAAATGATAAAAAGAATAATCGTAGGTTAGCAGGAGAAAGAGTTGTCAATGAAAACTTTATTGGTATGCTAAAACGGTTCAAAATTATTGCTGACAAATATCGAAATAGACGTAAAAGATTCGGTCTTAGATTTAATTTGATCTCTGGCATTTATAATTTTGAACTACCTTAACCAGTTTCGAAAGAGGTCTACTCTAATATGTCCATCTTTTTCTATTATAGTTTTTAAAATGCTGACTTTTATAAAAACTTGCATTATCTATCACAACCACAGAATTATTAGTTAATGTTGGAATTAAATACTGTTCTATCTAACAGCTAGAGCAGAAATTTATCTACTAATGCTCCTATAATATTAATTTTCTTTTATGGATGCTAACCATAAACGCAGTAACATCTTATGCCTTTGCATATCCGTGAGTTCTAGGTGTATTATTAACAAAACTGCTCTCATTTGTAAAGACAATAACTTTTCCTTTATCTTTATACCTTTTTATCTTATTCTGGAATTCTAATCTCTTTGCTTTTTTTGTATTTGGATATTTTATATGCAAATTTAGAATAAGAAACAGTTAGAAAGAGATAATATACAAGTGTTATAATGGTCAATGTTCAGGTTATTAAGTATAGTATTATGAACTAATACTTGTAGAAATATGAGCAATAAATAAACCTTTATTAATTGAAATTATATTAAAATATATTGCGCAATTATAATTGTATATTATCTCTTGCAGCCCTTTTTCATTATGCTTTTCATACTTTCCCTTATCCTAATCTGGCGTTTGATAGCTTTTTTTATTATGTAATATTTAATCTCTTTAATTCTTTTGTATACCAGACTTACTTACTCCTAGTCGTTCAGCTCTTCCATACTGATATGCATCAATTGACTCATACCTTCTTTTAGTTTATCAATGGAGATTTTTGTTGGAGCCCTGTTTCTGTTTTTTAACTATAATAGACTTCTTTCGAAAGTAGACAATGATGTAGAATGGTGTTATAAATATGTTATTTGAAGTAATAATGAAATTAGATCAGATTAAAGAGTTAGGTGATGAAAAATTTCGTCGATTAACAGGAGTAAGGAAGGGAACATTTTCAAAGATGGTGGATATTTTGAGGAAAGATGATGGTCTTAAGAAATCAAAAGGTGGGCGTAAAAATAAGCTTAATTTGGAGGAACAGTTGCTGATGGCCTTAGAATACCTTAGAGAATACCGTACTTATTTCCATATAGGTCAGAACTATGGGATTAGTGAAAGTTGAGCATATAAACGTCAGTTTAGGATAAGAGAAAGCAGGGAAGTCATAATACAAAAGGTCTACAAGAGATAATGTGCAATTATAATTATGTGATATATTAAATATAGTTTTAATTAATAGCCATTTATTTATTGCTCGCATGTTTGCACATGCAAATTTAGAATAAGAAACAGTTAGAAAGAGATATATATACAAGTATTACAATGGTCAATGTTCAGGTTATTAAGTATAGTATTATGAACTAATACTTGTAGAAATATGAGCAATAAATAAACTGTTATTAATTGAAATTATAGTTTAATATATTACATAATTTAATTGTGCATTATCTCTCGTAGACCTTTTACATTATGCTTTCCCTGCTTTTTCTTATCCTAAACTGGCGTTATAAAGCTGTAAAATGGGTAGAAGACCCCCTAGTTAAACACCCAAATTTTGCTCTTTCCAGGTCGTAAAGCTCTAATGACGAGTGATATGAATTATGAAGTAGTCTTGATTGATGCTACTGAGACTCCTATAGAAAGACATAAAAAAAACAAAAATTAGACCTCTTTCGAAACTGGTTAAGGTAGATCAAAATTATAAATGCCAGAGATCAAATTAAATCTAAGACCGAATCTTTTACGTCTATTTCGATATTTGTCAGCAATAATTTTGAACCGTTTTAGCATAGCAATAACGTTTTCATTGACAACTCTTTTTCCTGCTAACCTACGATTATTCTTTTTATCATTTTTAGTTAAAGGATTTTTCTTGCTTTTTTTCTTTGGTAATGCAGAATTATTGTGAATTTTTTGTATACCTTGATATCCTATATCAGTAATCGCTTTAATCTTAGGATGGATAAGAATTTTGGATTCCTTAAATAATCTAAAGTCATGTTTTTTACCGTTAGAAAAATCTGTACATATTACTTGGTGTGTTTTCTTGTCTACCACTATTTGAGTCTTTAGTGTATGCCTTTTCTTCTTTCCTGAATAATAGAATTTTTGTTTTTTTTGGGTCTTTCTATTGGACTCTCAGTAGCATCAATCAAGACTACTTCATAATTCATATCGCTATTCATTAGAGCTTTACGACCTGGAAGAGCAAAGTTTGGGTGTTTAACTAAGGTGTCTTCTACCCATTTTACAGCTTTATATGCTGAACTTTCACTAATCCCATAGTTCTGACCTATATGAAAATAAGTACGGTATTCTCTAAGGTATTCTAAGGCCATCAATAACTGTTCCTCCAAATTGAGCTTATTTTTACGCCCTCCTTTTGATTTCTTAACACCATCAGCTTTCCTCAAAATATCCACCATCTTTGAGAATGTTCCCTTCCTTACTACTGTTAATCGACGAAATTTTTCATCCTTTAACTCTTTAATCTGATCTAATTTCATTATTACTTCAAATCAGATTTTTATAACACCATTTTACATCATTGTATAGTTTCGAAAGAAGTCTATTATTGCTGTTACTACTTTCTTGAATTAGAGCAATAGTCCGTGCGTCAAGAAAAGGTGAATTAATCTTACTGGTGAAAGTCCAGTTATGGAAGGAGAAGCTAGATCCACCATATAGCGAGTCTTGTGCTGCTGAAGGTAACTACAGTAGTAAAGCGTAGACAGTGAAACATTCGAGCCGAAACCAAATGGTGAACGTGATAGCCCTGAAAGTGAGATGTAGTGGAAGCCGATATGTTAGACTACATAGTAGGCAAAAGAAGATTGGAGGTCAAACTAGTAAAAAAAAACCCAAAAATTTTCAACCACCGGGGTCGCAGGCGTCAGCGAGTTTGTAAAGATTAATGACACAACTTGAGAAGTCCTTATAACTCTTACGTAATTAAGTAAGTATTCAAAGTACAAGTGGTGAAACATAAGGCTTTGGAGATGGTGTAAGGATGGCTGAGTTAGCCATAGTAGTGATGAAACCTAGTAATGTGGGTGGAGCAAAGGGTTAGCAGAAAAGTAAGAATGCAAGAGGGAAACAATGGCTGTACACAGCATAGACAGAAATACATGGTTAACGAAACTTGAGCGTATAAAGTTGCTATCATCGAAAAATCAAGACATAAAGTTTAATAATCTAAATCAAGACATAAAGTTTAATAATCTTGGACATATCATTGATTTAAAGATATTAGAAGAACAATATAAGGAACTCGATAGCAAGAAAGCGATAGGAATAGATGGTATAACCAAAGAGGATTATGGTAAGAAGTTGAAAGCAAATCTGCTCTCGCTTCTTACTAGAATTTGCAATGGGAAATATCAGGCTAAACCTGCACGAATAACAGAAATTCCAAAAGAAGATGGAGGCAAAAGACATTTGGTAATATCATGTTTTGAAGATAAGATAATCGAGTCTACAGTAAGCAAGATACTAAACTCTGTGTTTGAGCAAATATTCTTAAAGTATTCATATGGATTTCGACCTAAATTAAATGCACACGACGCTTTAAGGGAGTTAAATAGACTTACGTATAACTTCAATAAAGGGGCTATAGTAGAGATTGATATAACAAAGTGTTTCAATACAATCAAGCATTGTGAGTTGATGGAATTTCTAAGACTAGTTATGAAACTGATTGAAACACCAATCATAGAAAATGGTACTATAGTTACTAACAAAGAAGGTTGTCGTCAAGGATCAATAGTTTCACCAATTCTGGCAAATGTCTTTCTGCATTATGTTATAGATAGCTGGTTTGCAAAAATCAGCAAAGAAAACTTAATGGGACAAACAGGAATGGTGAGGTACTGCGACGATATGGTATTTGTCTTTGAAAAGGAAACAGATGCGAAAAGGTTTTATGATGTTTTGCCTAAAAGGTTAAATAAGTATGGGCTAAATATCAATGAAGCTAAATCACAAATGATTAAATCTGGTAGAGACCATGCTGCAAATTTAGCCAAACAAGACAAGAAGATCTCAAGTTATAATTTTCTTGGATTTACTTGCTATTGGAGAAAATCAAGATTTGGCATAACATGGAGACTAAAATATACCTCAAGGAGAGATCGTTTTACTGAGAAACTGAAAGGACTGAGAAAATATTTGCGTAGTCAGCTAAACAAGCAAGATAAAACACAAACATTATCACAAGTCATTAGAGTTATTAGGTGAATGGATCAACTATCATGGTATATCTGATAATAAAAGACGAGTAAGTTCATTTATCAACCAAAGTACACGTGCAATATATAACTGGTTCAATAAAATGGGAGGAAAACGTAAGATGAATTGGAAAAGACTAACCGAGATACTTAAAAGAGTAAATTTTCCTAAAATTGGAAAGATTGTCTCAATGTTCTAGACAACAAATAAGGCATAATGCTTATCTTATTTTTGAGAGCCGGATGCGGTAATTCTGCAAGTCCGGTTCTGATGAGGGGCCTAATTGAGCAATTGGTTAGGTCTACTCACATAGTTTTAATTTGATCTCTGGCATTTATAAGGTCTAATATAGTTTTAATTAATAGCCATTTATTTATTGCTTTCATATCTGCAAATGCAAATTTAGAATGAGAAACAGTTAGGAAGAGATAATATACAAGTGTTACAATGGGTCAATGTTAAGGTTATTAAGTATAGTATTATGAACTAATACTTGTAGAAATATGATCAATAAATAAACTGTTATTAATTAGAATTATATTTAAATATTGCATAATTATAATTGCGTATTATCTCTTGTAGGCCTTTTGCATTATGGTTTTCATGCTTTCCCTTATCCTAATCTGGCGTTAATAATCTTGAGAAAGTTGAAGCAAAAAACTCGAAAAAAGACTTGTATTATATGTTATAGAAGACGTGTTGATAAAAACTCTAAATTACCAATTCTTTTAAATAAGTCTCATGGTAATTTTTCGATGAAACACTCATTTTACGATCAGGCTCTATCGCTGGAATTAATAACCACTTTTCTTCTTTTGTAATCGCAACCATTATCGCAATTATATTAGCTGCAGACAGTAATAGACCTCTTTCGAAACTGGTTAAGGTAGTTCAAAATTATTGCTGATAAATATCGAAATAGACGTAAAAGATTCGGTCTTAGAGTTAATTTGATCTCTGGCATTTATAATTTTGAACTACCTTAACCAGTTTCGAAAGAGGTCTAATATAGTTACAGAAAGTAAGCATTTATTATATTTAACCAGCTCTTGTATAGCATTTTGCTTAAAGAGATGATTCATTATTTGCCAACTTTTTTGCCTAAAAGCCTTGGATATCCTAATGGAGCTAGCAATAAACCTTTAGCTACTAAGAGATGCTTATAATAACACAGTAGTCTAAACATTGAAGATATGTTAAGAACATTGGAGTATTAAAGCATGGCCTTCTCAATGTTGAGTATAATTTAGAACTTATAGTGTAATATAAAGCATCTATATGATTTAATAGCAATAGCACACAACACATCAAAGTGGAAAATTTTATATGTTGTATATTCATTATTATTTTGCACTATTTTTCAGATTTAATACTTCTTGTATTGATAAATCCGTATATTCAGCAATCATCTCAACTTAGAATTTAGATTTCAATAATTTTATTGTAAAATCTTTTTTTGCTTTAGCTTTACCTTTAACCTCACCAAACTTTATGAATTCAGCTTTAGCACGTTCGAGTTTATAATCTTCAACTGCTTTATTATCTCATATACGCTTTAACTCTTGTTCATAGGTTAGTAGTTCTTCTTAGCTCAAATTAAACTGATCTAATGGCATACTATCTCTTCGTTTATTTCATCTTTACTATTCTTAATCTTTATTAGTAATCTTCAATGCAGCAATAAACGCTGATTGAGGTATTTCAACGTTACCAATGTTTCTCATGCGTTTTTTCCCAGCTTTTTGCTTTTCAAGTAATTTTCGTTTTCTAGTAATGTCGCCACCATAGCACTTCGCCAATACGTCTTTTCTTAAAGCCCTAATAGTTTCTCGCGCAATTATTCTGCTACCAATAGCTGCTTGAATTGCAATTTGAAATAAATGAGCTGGAATTAAATCTTTAAGCCTTTTGCATAATTCTCGTCCTCTAAATTCTGCTTTTGAACGGTGTACAATTGTTGATAAAGCATCAACAGGATTTCCATTAACTAATATACTAAGCTTGATTAAGTCGCTTTGTTTATAGCTATCTATCTGCCAATCAAAACTTGCATATCCCTTAGAGTAAGATTTTAGTTTGTCATAAAAATCAAATACTATTTCATTTAGAGGCAACAGATATACTAGTTTAGCTCTGCCATTTACATAAGTTAGATCTACTTGCACTCCACGTTTTTCAGTGCATAAACCAAGAATAGCTCCCAAATATTGATCAGGTATAAAAATAGTTGCTTCAACCCATGGCTCACTCATGCTTTTAATCTTTTGCATTTCAGGTAAATCTGCTGGATTATGCACATCAATCACTTTTCCAGTATTTAAGTATACTTTATACATAACACTTGGTGCAGTAGTAATCATATCAAGATCAAATTCACGCTCTAAACGTTCTTGAATAATTTCTAGATGTAGCAATCCTAAAAAGCCGCAACGAAATCCAAATCCAAGAGCGCCAGAGCTTTCCTGTTCAAATTCAAAGCTAGCGTCATTTAATCTTAATTTTTGCAAGGAATCTTTTAAATGGTTAAATTGTGAAGCATCAGAAGGGTATAATCCACAAAAAACAACTGGCAAATTAGGTTTAAACCCTGGTAATATTTGAGCGCATGGCTTTTTATCATCAGTTATTGTATCACCAACTCTGCAATCAGCAACCTGTTTAATTGCTGCAGTAACAAACCCTATTTCACCAGTATATAGTACACCTGAAATTTGTTTTTTAGGAGAAAAAAAGCCAACATTCTCAACTGTATAAACTGCATTATTAGAACACATTCTAATTCGCATACCCTTTTCAATTTTCCCATCTACTACCCTAACTAGTATAACAACTCCAAGATAAGAGTCATACCAGCTATCAATTAATAATGCCTTCAGTTGAGATTGAGAATCACCATTAGGTGATGGTAATTTAGTTACTATTGCTTGCAAAACATCCTTGATACCTAAACCAATTTTAGCAGAAATCATTAAAGCATCACTTGCATCAATACCAATAACATCTTCAATTTGTTGCTGAACTTGTTGAGGATTTGCTGCTGGTAAATCAATTTTATTAAGAACAATCAAAATTTTATGATTATTGTCTACTGCTTGATATAAATTAGCTAAAGTTTGTGCTTCAACTCCTTGGCTAGCATCTACTACTAACAATGAACTCTCACAAGCTGCCAAAGACCTACTAACCTCATATGCAAAATCCACATGCCCAGGTGTATCCATTAAATTAAGATGATATACACAACCATCATCAGCCTTATAAACTAGCCTTACAGTTTGAGCTTTAATAGTAATACCTCTTTCTTTTTCTATGTCCATTGAATCAAGTACTTGCTGACACATTTCTCTTGCTTCCAAAGCATTACAGTATTCTATTAATCTATCAGCTAAAGTAGATTTGCCATGATCAATATGAGCAATAATTGCAAAATTTCTAATATTAGATTGCTGTTGCATTTTTTTAGTGATCTTAATTATTATTTATTTCAAGTGATTTTAACCACTATAGCTATAATATCAATATACATTCATACCATATAATAAAAAAATCTTTAATTCCATTCTACTTCTTAATATAATTGCTTGAAATATATTACAATTATATAAATGCGAATAGAACTTAAAGATTACATAAAAGAAACCAACAAAATTCTAGAGTTAATTAGGAGGTCACTTTGATCCAGAAAGCTTAAAGTCTCAACTAGCTAAGTTAGAACATGATGTAGAGGACCATTCATTATGGAATAATTATCAACATGCATCTTTAGTCTTAAAGGAAAAAAAAACTATAGAGAATAAGTTAGCTACATATAATAAAATTGCTTCGGCATTTGATGATTATGTTGAATTAAGTAACATTGCTATCAAAGAAAATGATATTGAGTTTATTCATAATATAGAACAAGAATGGAAGAAACTACAGGAAGAAGCTAAAAAGCTACAGGTCGAGTGCTTATTTACTAGTGATGTTGATGTTAATGATTGTTTTCTTGATATTAATGCTGGAGCTGGAGGTACTGAAAGTAACGACTGGGCTTCAATGATGTTAAGAATGTACCTAAGATTTGCTGAAAGCATGAATTTTAAAACAGAGGTTGTTTATTTATTAGATGGTGAGGAAGCAGGTGTTAAATCAGCATCAGTTAAAATCTGTGGACATAATGCTTACGGATGGTTTAAAACAGAATCAGGAGTACATCGTCTTGTTAGAAATTCTCCTTTTAATGCTCTTGGTAAAAGAATGACCAGTTTTGCTAGTGCGTGGGTATACCCGGTGATTAATGATAATATTCAAGTAGTTATTGAGGATAAAGATATTAGAATCGATACTTATAGAGCTTCTGGAGCAGGAGGACAACATGTTAATACGACTGATTCAGCGATACGCATCACTCACTTTCCTACTAAAATTGTTGTACAATGCCAAAATGATCGATCTCAACACAAAAATAAAGCTGAAGCTATGAGGATGTTAAAAGCTAAAATTTATGAGCTAGAACAAAAAAAACAAAATGAAATCATTAATAACCATAATGCTGCTAAAACAGATAATAGTTGGGGATATCACATCAGATCTTATATTCTGCAGCCATATCAACTAGTTAAGGATCTACGTACTAACGTTGAAACTTCTGATACAAAACGTGTATTAGATGGTGATTTGGAGAAATTTATTTATGCTAGCTTAATACACCAGAATATTACATTCTAATTATAGAAGAACTAACAAAAACAGGAATTCTCTTGAAAGAATTAGTATGTGCTATGAAGCATAGATAAACTAGGTATTTAGCATTGTGTAAATTACAGTAATGTAATAGCATAAGCGTAGAGATATTATATACCATGTGATAGATCCTTAAATCAACCACGATGGCATATACTTGCTGTTTAAAAAGAAGTCTGTAATCCTTATCTTAGCTATTTTTAATGTAGCTCTTATATCGAACTATAGTTAATATAAATCTCCCAACTCTTGGAAAACTTGTTACAATAAATTTAATTTTGTGTACTTTTTTGTTGCATGATTAACAATCATTATAATATTCAGTTTGATTAAGCATTTGTCCTATTACACATGGGGTAATATCAGTATTTACTGTAGTACTATCAGCTTCGTCATTACAGTCTTTACATGATTCTGTCAAAATTGGATTATTGCTAAGAGTTGAGTTACTAATAATATTTGATATTCCTGTATGATTAGTTTCTTTATTAAAAATAATAAAATAATTTCCTTTATTGTCTACGTATGTATTACAAGCTAATAATCTAAAATCTTCTTTGCAAACCTTTAATTCAAACATCTTATTAGGCAAGCATTTTATACCAGATTGGTTGATATTCGATGAAACAAATTCTTTTTCTAAAGCATTACGATAATACATCTGTTTTACAGAATCTAATTTGAGGTCTTTAGAGATAGCGCAATAATATGTCTTTCCATTCCATGTACACTTCTTTACATCTGGATCAAAGGTACAATAAGTATGTTTTTTAGTATGGCAATGAATGTGCTGATGCTTATCATGATTTGTAAACAAAGTATTGTGATTTGTATATACTTGCATTAATTTTGTATAAAACTCATCTGGTGTATACTGTTCATCAAATACAGTATTATTTACACATGAATTATCTATATTTTCATCTACTTCACTTACTTCATCTGTGTTCACATTATCTAAAAAATCTACTGCATCTCCTGATTTTGTCTCTACATTTTGCTCCAACTCATTTTTGGTAGTTACTTGATTCTTCTTATGAGAAGATGTAGTAGCATAGTCATTTAATGATTCTTTTTTCAGTGATACGCCTTGATTATTTTTACGTTTATCAGCTATGTCATCTTTTTTAAGATCATTTGTAACTATCACATCTGATGCAGGTTTGTTTTTTATAGAAGAGTTATTAAGAAGATTTATTATATCATCTTGCGCACTTGATAATGAGCGATATTTTGCTAAATCATCGTAAATTTGTTGAATGTTATTACATTGCTGATCATTATTACAGGTATCAAAATGTTGCCAAAATTTTATCAGAACCCTTAGAAATGGTTCTGATAAAATTCTACCTGCAATCATTAATTTTTGTTGGTCAATTTTAGCCTTTATATTATATACACGTTGTACTTCATTACTGTAATCAAAATTACTATCAAATTTCAATCTGTATTCTAAGTGTATAATTTCTTTTGGGAGCGATTCGTGTAATTTTTCTATATATTTTTCAGCATTGTTTTTATCACCTTTCAATATAAAAGTTGAAATTTTTTTATATAAAATAGCTGTATTCAGTGTATTATATACACCTGTAGAAAATTTTTGTAGTTTATCTGAAAATTTTAAATATCTAGCCCAATTTACTGCATCATTTAGTATATTATATTTCAATACCGTTGATACAAAAGCATACTTATCTCTTTCAGAGGTTTTGTTAATTTTAAAAACAGCATCAATAGCTTTTTCGAAATGAAATATCTTGTTCTCAATGCATCTGTTTATATGGAATACTGCAATGTTATACCAATCTTCTTTTGCTTCAAAATAAGGCAATATAACTTTAGTAAGGCTTTCTGTTTTGTGAGCAGGTAATATAAAATAATTTTGAACCTGTATAAGGAAATCTATAACATAATTTTTTTCATTATCCTCATTACTGGATTGTAGGCATATTTCGCAATCGCTAATGAATTTATTAATATCATTTTTATTACAAGAGTGAACAATCTTAAAAAATTTAGTTAAAAATATCTCGTAATCATTAGGGCAAGAAGTACAATGTTTGAATTTATCTTTTATTTCAGCTTCTTTGAAATTAGAATATTGTATTTCACTTTTTTTTTTGCGTGGTGGTTTTTTTAGTTTAATATTAGGATTTAATATCTTTTCAGCTGCAATATTGCCTAATGTTTGAGCTGTTTTTATAGCTTTTTGTATAGACTCTTGTGTTACTTTACAGTTATTTAATAACAGAGTTATACCACGTCCAAAATTTAATGTAACAAGGCTATCAAAAGCCTCATCAATATCTATTTTGTTACTGTAATTTTTTATAATGAAGGAAATGAGTTCATCATCTCTATTTTCGCAACTATCTATTATCATACACTTTATAATTTTTGGGGTTTCAGTAACTAAATCATCTATTATTGATGAAAATTGTTCTTGTAGCCATTGTATAGCAAATTTATACTTACTGAATTCTGTAATAAAGCCCACAAATAATTCAGTAATACATTCTGTATTTATTTTAATATTTTGCGATTCTATAATTTTTAAAGTTTCGATATCTTCAGTTTTTAATGCGCAAGCGAAGATTGATTCTAATACAGCACCTTTATATAGAGATTTCTTAATTTTATCGGAAAATGCAGCATTTATTTCCATTATTTGCTGTTCAGCAGCACTGTTATTTGCTGTTTTTTCAGTTTTATTTTTAAGATTAACAACTTTATTATGCTTTTTTTTCTTTGCTTTCATAAGCTTATTTCCTTATTAAATGTATAATATCGCATAATACTTAATTTATATTAATCTTTCAAGACAAAATATGAATTTATATCAATATGCTTTTAATGAAAGATAGAAAATATATAGAAAAAAGATGTAGCATAACTCAAAATGATATAGTCATAGAATAACTAACCTAATACCTTTAATAAAAAATGCTTAAAAATAATACTGATAAAACTAGCAAAGAATTAGCAAGTTTATATCAGAAAGATTGCAAGTAGCATAATACTAAGAACGATCAAGAACTTTCGATATAGCTATAAAAAAGTTTTTATTATTCAAAAGTAACAATATGTTAAGAAATGAATTCACAAAAACAATTAAGATAATACCAAAAGACAAGATAGCACTTATTGATGAGTCTGGAATAGAAGATACTGCATACTGTAACTATGGAGGTAGCAGGCGCTATGGTAAAAAAGCTTATCAACATACACAAAGAGTAAGTATGATATAGCTAAACTACTATAAAACAGTTATATTATATACTTTTTGAAAAGTATATCTAGACCATGGTGATAGCCAAACTATTATAACTGTTTTATAGTAGTTTAGTTATAATTTCCGATAAGCTCAGATTACAACTCATTTTACCTTTGTATTTAGGATTTGAAGCATACATTTTTTTTATTCCTTTTTCAAAATACTTGCAAAAATCATCTATACCTAAATCATATCTAATGATTAGCTGCTAGAAACCTTGCTAGTTTAATCGCAGCATAAGTAAAAATTGCTGTTGCGCCTGCTCTTTTAATACATTGAATTGATTCTAATATTGCTTGATCAAAGTCCATGCAATCATTAAGAGCTGCATACTTTATCATAGAATATTCACCGCTAGTTTGATAAGCAAAAACTGGAATATTAAAATTATTTTTAACATTAGAAATTATATCTAAATATGTCATAGCAGGCTTAACTACTACCATATCTGCTCCTTCTTGAATATTAATTTCTACTGCTTTTAATGCTTCTCTAGTATTACGATAATCCATTTGATAAGTTTTTTTTGAGGATGGTCCAGAAGATAATTTTGCTCCTACTACATTACGAAATGGTCCATAAAAATTTGATGCATATTTAACTGCATAAGATAAAATAATAGTATTACAATACCCTTTGCTATTTAAGGATCCTCGTATTGCCTTAACCCTACCATCCATCATATCGGATGGGGCAATTATATCAGCTCCAGCATCAGCTAACTTTAGTGATTGCTTGCATAGCACTGCTAAAGTCCTATCATTATCTATATCTAAACAATCATCAGTTAGTAATCCGTCATGGCCATGTATAGTATAAGGATCCAGTGCAACATCAGCAATAATTCCTACTTTTCTAAACCTATTATTACTTTTTAATAATCTAATAGTTTGACAAATAAGGTTATTAGCATTACAAGCTTCTGCTGCATCATTGCTTTTTTGTGCTGCAGAAATACTAGGAAACAATGCAACAGCTCTTATACCATAATCAATAGCTTCCTCAACTTTCTGCAAAGCTAAATCAGGTGAAACAATTTTAACGCTAGGCATAGTGTTAATTATTATTTCTTTATTCATACCATCAGTAATAAAAATCGGCAAAATTAAATCTGAAGACAAAATGCTTGTCTCTGCAACTAAATCTCTTAGCCATTCATATTGTCGATTACGTCTTAATCTTACAAATTTGCAACTCAAGTAATCCATTAAAATAATATCCTTTTTAACAATCAATTAAATCATTCAATAATGCAAAGCAATATCTTATTGCGTGCTCACAACACTTTAAGTATACTGGAAAGTAAAACTTAACTCCTATGATAAGGTAAAGTATAATATGAAATTATTTAAATTTAAGAATAAGTATTAAATGCTAGAACATTCTTCTCTAACTTCTCAAATCTCTATTATTTCAGCGTTTTTATCAGCAGATATAATCTGTAAAACAGTTATGGTTACACTAATTATAGCATCAATTTGGTCTTGGGCCATAATTTTTTATAAATACTATCATTTTAATAATATAAAAAAAGAAATAAATACGTTTAATAAACTACTACAATCTAATCAACAGGTAGATGAACTATATAGTAAAATTAATAAAAACAATGGTAATTCCATATCATCAATGTTAACAATAGTTTTGAATGAATACAAATATGAACATAATGTGACTGCAGGTAATAACAGTAATTTGAAAGATAGACTTTTGTATACAATCGAGTTAACAAAAAATCAGATATCAGAGCAATTAGAAACTTACTTAATTGTTCTTGCAACAATTAGCTCCACAGCACCATTTATAGGATTATTAGGCACTGTATGGGGTATTATGCATAGCTTTCAGGCAATCGCGGCCACAAAAAATACCAGCATAGCAGTTGTAGCACCTGGTATAGCAGAAGCCTTACTTGCAACTGCTATAGGATTATTTGCAGCTATTCCAGCTGGAATATTTTATAATATATTAACTCATAAGTTGTCATTGGTAGAAAGCAAATTAGAGAATTTTATTAGAAAATTTTATACTGTATTGTGTAAAACTATAGACAAAAGATAATCAATATGGACAACAATACAATAAATGCTATTAGCAATGTATTCGCTAAAAAACGCTCTAAGAGAGCATTAATTAGCAATATAAATGTCACGCCTCTAGTAGATGTAATGTTAGTATTATTAATTGTATTTATGGTCACATCTCCAATGTTGACTTTAGGCGTTAATATTAATTTACCTAAAACTAGCGCAAGTCAACCATTATCAGAGCAAAGCGAACCTTTAACTATTAGTATTGATAAAAGCAATAATATATATATATTTAAAACTAAAATCAGTAAAACGCAATTAGTCAATAAGCTTAAAGCACTTACTAGAACTAAAGGAAAATTTAATACCAGAATTTTTATCAAAGCAGATCAAAATTTGCAGTATGGCGAAATAGCAAAACTACTTGCTGAAATTACAAGTGCTGGGTTTACAAAAGTAGCTTTAATTACAGATAACTGTAATGAACACAAGTAATAATTTTTATGTTTTCTTTCTTATATCATTTAGTTGCCACTTAATATTAAGTTATGCAGCAATATTCTTTACCTCACAACAACCTCAACTTCATAATAAAATAATCAGTCTTGAGCTTGTTCAAATGAATAAAGTAACCAATAAAACAACCAGCAATGCTCAAAAAGCAACCAATAACAAACAAACCACTTTTCAATTAAAACAAAACAATCTTCGTAAACCTAAAAAGCATAATGCTAGAAATAATCTAACTAATTATAACTCAATTAGCAATAAGACAAAGCTTATCACTACTCCTGCTCCATTACCTACTCCACCTATAACTCCTAAAGTTACAGAACCACCTTTAAAAAGCGACTCTATCGAACAAAAAGCTAGTAGTACTTCTTATATTCCAGAAAAAATTGCTTCCGCTCCTCAAGCTACACCGAAAGTCATAGATCCAACTTTACAAAGCCCACCTATCGAACATAAAACTAATGTTCCTACTATAACAGAAAGTAGCGCTTCTACTACTCAGCCTATAATTCCTAAAGTTACAGAACCACCTTTACAAAGTGGTTCTATCGAACAAAAAGCTAGTAGTACTTCTTATATTCCAGAAAAAATTGCTTCCGCTCCTCAAGCTACACCGAAAGTCATAGATCCAACTTTACAAAGCCCACCTATCGAACATAAAACTAATGTTCCTACTATAACAGAAAGTAGCGCTTCTACTACTCAGCCTATAATTCCTAAAGTTATAGATCCACCTTTAAAAAGTAGTCATATCGAGGATAAAACTAGTGTTGCTCATACTACCGATATAAGGCATTCAATTACTCAAAAGAATAATCTTGTTACAAGCAATGTTGCAGCTGAACAACAATATATAGCTAACAATCATGCTAGCAGACAAAATACTAATAATACTAATAGCACAAGTTATACAGACGCAATTAAGTATCAAATTCAAGCGCATTGGAATCATACTATAGGATTCATACCAGGAATCAGTACAGTATTAATGGTAAACTTAACATTAGATGGCACAATTGAAAATATTACAGATATTAGTCATAACTGCCCTAACAGTAACACTACAGTTTGCAATGTATTTATTCAAAATGTTAAACGAGCAATTTGGGCAGCAAGCCCATTTCAAGAGTTACCAAAAGAAGAATATAATGCATGGCAACAACTTGTTCTTGAGTTTAATCCTGAAGATTAAGTATTTTTCAATACTGAAGTTCTTGCTATATTACTATATTGATATGCAATAGCCGATTCTTTGTATACTAAAGAAGATTTTTTTTCAACTCTGATATTTCTCTATGTACTAAATTGTTCTTTAAGCAATTTATATTCTAGATCACTTTCAGCATTAAAAAGTAATTTAACTTTCTGATCTTGAGCTTCTGTAATATTTACAGTAGTAACATTATAAATTTCTTGTAAATCAGCTGTAAAATACCCTGGCCTTGTTGTATAATCATGTATAGTAATATCGATACTGCTACGATTGTGTATTAATGCTCCATGCCATCCTTTTGGCCTAAACGGAGATATTGCAGTAATTGATAATAAATTTGCTGCCAACGGTAACACCATTCCTCCAGCTGCATAATTATATGCAGCGCTACCAACTGCTGTTGCTACTAATACACCGTCTCCAAATAAATTAAGTCGAAACACATTATCAGTTTTAATATCTACCTTAATTGCTTGAGAGCTATACCGTAAGATAGTGCACTCATTAAAAGCAAAACAAATTTTTTCCTCAGTAGCATCGTTATAAGCAACTTTAGCTCGTAAAGGATTAATTGCAACTACTTTAGCAGAGCTAATTTGTTCTATTAAATCGTGCTTATTGTTATAGCTATTCATTAAAAAACCTAAATTTCCAACATTAATACCATAAAAGCCTACGTTTAGATGCAGAAAATTTTTTAAGGCATCTAAGAATACACCATCATCACCAATAACTATGATAGTATCAATACTATCACTGTAATTATCTTTATCATTTAATGATAGAATATTATATTTTTGTTGTAATTCATTTGCTATCTGTGCAGACTTAGCTAAATTAGAAGTAAAATATCTTATGTTCTTTACATTCATGGGGCTATTAAATTAAAGTTCTTCAACACTCCATTTAGCTCTTGGAACAAAATTACTACTAAATAAATTAGCGTTTAATCTTTCTATTCCTGCCCAAGCTATCATTGCTGCATTATCAGTACACAAATTGCTAGGTGGAGCAACACCGCAGTAGCCATATGTATTAGCTAAATTAAATATTTCTTGTCTCAGATATTGATTAGCTGCTACTCCTCCTGATATAACAAAATAATTTTTCCTATTAATTTTAAAATTATTGCTACAATAACTTTCAAACAATTTAATAGCATTAATACTACGGCACAGTAGAATCTGAACTACAGTGTATTGAAACGAAGCGCATATATCACAAATTACTTTTTCAGATAAAGATTCTATACTAAATATTAATTGCTTAACTGCTGTTTTTAATCCAGAAAATGATAGATCACAGCCAGATTTCTTTGTCATTGACAATGGTAAAGAATATTTGTGAGGATCACCTTTACTAGCTAATTTTTCAATGATTGGTCCTCCAGGATATCCAAGTTTTAATAGTCTAGCTGTTTTATCAAATGCTTCACCAACAGCATCATCAATAGTTTGTCCTAAAATCTTATATTTACCAACTCCTAATACTGCAATAAATTGGCAATGCCCTCCAGAAACAAGCAATACCAAATAAGGAAAACTAATGTTCTCATTTAGTCGCACTGCTAGTATATGCCCTTCTAAATGATTTACTGCAATGAAATCTTTGCCTAATGCGCATGCAATTGCCTGCCCAAATACTGAGCCTACTATTATCCCCCCAATTAAGCCAGGACCAGATGTAGCTGCAATTACATCAATATCTGTGAAATTAATTTTTGCTTGATTTAAAGTTTCTTTCATAGCATATTGCAAATTTTTCAGATGAGCCCTAGCTGCAATTTCAGGTACTACACCGCTATAAGGAAGATGTTCAGTATATTGGGAAATTACTACATTAGCAATTATCTCTCTATTACTATTAACTATAGCAATAGCTGTATCATCACAACTAGACTCAATACCAATAACATTCACAATAAACTTCTTATGTATGTTGATTATACAGTATTTCTATTTTTCAAGATTTCAGTTAGCTTTTCAATTATTTCTTCATATTTTACAGATTCCAAGATAGCTAACTCTCTTGCAAGTCTAGTTATTGCTGACTCATAAATTATCCTTTCGCTATAAGAGCGATCAACTTCAGCATTTTTATACAAGTCTCTAACTACTTCTGCAATAGAACAAAGATCTCCAGAATTAATCTTATTTTCATATTCTTGAGCACGGCGACTCCACATCCTATTTCCTGGTTGAGACTGACTGGATAATATTTTATATATTTTATCAGTGTCAGTTTTATAACTGATCGCTCTTAATCCTGAAGTACTTTTGCTATTTACTGGCACCTTTAAAGTCATTTTATCCATTGGAAAGGAAACAACATACACCCTTAACTCTTTTCCGCAAAATACTTGATTTTCAATACCAATTACCTCACCTACTCCATGAGATGGATAAACTACCTTATCTCCAATCTTAAATTGTTCCTGTTGTTGATGTTCCATACTTTCAGTATAATCTTTAAATTTTTTACATACCTTAAATTATAAACCTTGAAAGCTATTAAAAAAACTCATATAGCTTTTGAGTTACAACAAGTTAATAAAGTTTTTGTAAAACTAGCTTTAAACACAATTAAATATGCTATTAAGCGGCAATTATACCATATTTTATTTCTTACTTCAAGATACTTAATATACAAAAAATAAATACTATAATTCTTTTTACAAATGCTTATGAATTTTAGATAACAATTGTTGATGTTGTATAATTTCATCGCATGTAGGCTCTACAACTACTGTATTGTTAATGTTTGTAGCACAATTAGATATTATTATCTCTTTGTTATGTTTAGTATCATCAAGTAGAACTACCTGCATACCATGCATCATACGTCCATAAACTAAAGCAAGCAACTTAGCATCCTTTAAAGCTCCATGCAAATGCCTATCTGAAGTATCAATACGAAATTTATAACATAATGCGTCTAGATTCACCCTTTCTTTTGGAAAGCGCTTTCTTGCTAATGTTAAAGTATCTATTACACAAGTATTTGGAATAGCAGATTTACGAATTCTAAATAATTCAGAATTTAAGAACTGCATATCAAAATTTGCATTATGCATAATAAGCTGCGCTCTGTCAATAAATTGCAAAAACTCATCAACAATTTCTCGAAACTTAGGCTTATCAGAAAGAAAATCACGAGATAATCCATGTACTTTATATGCTTCTTTAGATATATCTCGCTCTGGATTTATATAGTAATGAAAAGTGTTGCGTATTTCTGTACAATCGCTATCTAACTCAACTGCGCCTATTTCTATAATTCTATGTCCTTGCTTATGGTCAAGACCACTTGTTTCTGTATCTAATACTATCTTTCTTTGCATATTAACTACTAATTTATTGGTTTAAGTAGACTTATAATTTAAGTTTACTATTTGTGCAATACAAATATAACCATACTTAATCTTAGCTCAAGTTCAATATGCGCAGAACAATGAAAGGAGGAAGAATAAGAGTTACAGCGATAAATTAATATTAAAAAACAGAAAAATTATAAGAATAAAGAAGACATATATAAAGACAGACATAGTACCCTAAGAAACCATACAAACTGCTACACTTTCTATAGCAAAGACTTTTGTATAATAAAGAACTTTTTCAAATTATTCTGAATAAAAGAAGCACAAAAATACATGTTTAACTCTACACATCAGTATTAAATAAAGTAATGATTTTTATTTCAACTAGATTTTGTGCTACGATATTTTATATCAAACTTTGATTACGGTATGCTATTATATTACTGAAATCTACATAGGCTCTATTTCTATTTATGTAGTTAGATCTTCTTTTTCAACTCTGCTCTTTCTATAGCAAGCTTATATACTCTTCATAGCACATTCAAGTAAAACTGCCTACACTGTTTGTTTACATTAAGCTAAAGAATTTTCTACTAAAAGTATGATATTGACAATACTAACATATTATATCACTAATTAATTATTACGTTAGTGTAGCTAAATAAAGAAAGCTTTATACAAGCTAAGCACATTAATATACAGTTAAGTTTTATTATGTGTCTTAATATTATTTATATACATACAATAACATGAGAAGGAGTAAGTTTTAAATGCCAGCATTGAATATAGACCTAATTTTAGTAGGATTATTCTTGATATCTAATCTAGCTATAGGGTTATGGTATGGAAAGGAAGTAAAGTCTGTTAGAGATTATGCTCTTGGGGGAAGAAATTTTAGTACAGCATCACTTGTCTCAACTCTTATAGCCACCTTTATTGGTGGTAGTACTTTTAGTTTAGGATTATATGAGATATATGCACTTGGGATACTTGCAGTACTTCCTATTATTGGGCAAATACTAGGGTTACTTTGTTATCCTTATATCTTAATTCCAAGAATGCAGGAATTTTTTGGTAAATTATCTGTGGCAGATGTAATGGGAGATTTATATGGTAAACATATTAGAATCATAGGGGCTACCTGTGTTATTATCAGGTCTGCAACAGGGATTGCTATGCAATTAAAGTTTTTTCTACAATATTTAATCATTTTTTAGTAATAGATAGTGTATATGCAACCGTAATTAGCAGTATGGTAGTTATTATATATTCTGCATTTGGAGGCATTAGAGCTGTAGTATTTACTGATATTTTTCAGTCTTTAGCCTTTGGAGCATTTATTCCAACTTTAGCAATACTGATTTGGGGAATGTTAGGTAGTTGGGAATCTATAGCAAATACTTTAACTGCAAATCCTATATTTGATCCTAAAATATTGCTAGACTATCATAATATCAATACACTAGGATATTATGGAATATTTTTTTATTGTTTTTTACCAGATACAAATCCAGCTATGTTTCACAGAATTTTAATTTCTCGTAATACAGTACAAGCAGCTAAAGCTTTTAAAATTATGATCCCAATGCATTTGCTATTTTGCGTGTTTGTTGGATTTATAGGATTAATACTGCTATCATCACATCAAAACATAGAAACTAATAATTTAGTACCGTATATAATAGATAGCTATGCATATCCTGGATTTAAGGGATTAGTAGTAATTGGAATATCTGCAATGATTATGTCAACAGCGGACTCATATATTAATTCTGCCTCAGTTGTATTTGCAAACGATTTGTGTAAGCCTTTAGGATTATTTCAAAAAAATACAACATTAGAGATTATAGCAGTTAGAATATTTTCCATATTTATTGGTATATTGGGATTATGTATGGCTATTTCGCAAAAAAATTTGATAGGTATATTATTATTTGGAGCTAGTTTTTATAGCCCAATAATAGGAATACCAGTAATGTTTACAATTTTAGGATTTAGAACTACCACTAGAGTTATAGTATCAGGTATGATTGCTGGAATCTCAACTACATTTATTTGGAACAAATTTTTTAATGCAGCATTACCAATAGGTGATCTAATGCCAGCAACTATAGCAAATTTTGTTGTAATGATGATAATGCACTACTGTCTTGGGGAGCCAGGAGGATGGGTTGGACCTAGTGATCGTAGGCCACTAAATGTTCTTAAAGAAAAACGCAAGCAACAGATTAATTCTATTTCAAGCTTCTTTAAGTCTTTATCTCATAGTTTTAGCTGGGATAATATTTGCGCTTACTGCAATAATGAAACATTCCGTGGTAGGCATTATTATATTGAGTACTCCGTTATTACAGCAGCATCATTAATGGTTATGTCATTATGTGGACAGGTAGAACATAATATTGCCTCAGCTTGGTTAGTTACAAAAGTGTCAGTTATACTTTTAGGGTTAGTGATGACTACGGCTTTGCTATATAATAATAAATGGAATGCAGATTTTCGAACTAAATATTTAGGTCTGATTTGGCATATTACGATATTTTATACTTTAGTATTTAGTAATACTTTATTAACTATGATTGGTGGTTCATCTCCAATATTACTAATGTGTTTTATATCTAACTTAGTTGTAGCAGGAATATTATTACAATGGCATACAGCTTTGTTTATGATATTGTTAGGTGTGCCAGTTGGAGCTAGAGTATTTAACATATTAGCCAGTTGGCGAGGTTACTTAGCTGATTATAATGAAGTTGATAATAATTTAGGAATGTATGTCATATGGGCATTAGCATTATTGACTGCTATACTATTGTTCATTAGATTAAGACAAAATCAATTTGTAGATAACACTAGATCTATGCTAGAGCTAAAAAATGATGTTGATGTTCTTAATCTGCGTTTAAATACTAAAAGCCAAAAAATGGAAATACTTCTTAATACTGAAAAACATATACTTAATAATTTAAGTCATGAAATAAAGTCACCATTATCAGTCGTTCGCACTACTATTAATTTACTAAGCAAATTTTTACCAAAATACTATAAAGATACCCAGATGATTCTCAAAGAAAAAGAAAGAGTATTAACTATGGTAACATTAGCAAATTCTGGTATCGAGAGATTAGTAGCGTACAGCAATAATTTGTTTGATTTATCAAAATTTGCACAAGGGCAGATGATATTTGACATAGAGCTCAATAACTTTCAATTAATGCTAAAAGAAATAATTGCTGAGTGCAACAAAGTAAATGTAGCTGAAAAACATATAATTAGTTTAAACTATGTTCCTCAAGCTGAGACAATGTTTGAATTTGATCATACCAGAATTAAAACTGTGATGCTGAATCTTATTTCAAATGCGATTCAATATTCTCAGTCTGGTTTGATTCTAATTACAGTAAAGCCATATAGATCTGGAGTAGAAGTATCAATTGAAGATGAAGGCGTTGGAATACCAGAAAATGAGCTAGAAGCAATCTTTGTACCATTTGAGGAAAGTAGCAGAACTAAATCTAAGGCTTGTGGCCGTGGGTTAGGGCTAACACTTGCTAAAGAAATTATATTAGCACATCATGGTGAAATTTGGGCAGAAAATCGACCTAATAATAGAGGAAGCAAATTTACTTTTAGATTACCATTACGACAGCCAGAAGGCGGCTTCAATAAAGCTGTTTATAGTAAAAGCGAGGTTTTTGGTAAAATATATAAAGACAGAATAGCAAAATTATTAAAAGGATTTGGTTATGAATGCAACTCTATTAATTCTCTCAAGGAGCTTGAAAATCATATTAGAGTTAATAAAAGCATTTTAATAGTTGATGATGATCAAAATATTTTAGATGCGATATCTTTAGATATATATGCTGAACAATATACTCCAGAACCAGTTAATAATGCTTTTGAAGCTGTTAAGTTGATTAAGGAAAATCCATTACAGTACTCTTTGGTATTACTTGATATGGTAATGCCTGAAAAAAGTGGAGAGCAAGTTGTGCAGGAAATTTATACGGTAACAAAAATGTATGGCATTCCTATTATTATTATTTCAGGTTATAGTCAAACCTATGAAACTAAAAACCTGCTTTATTCCATGGGAGTAGTAGCCTTCATTGAAAAACCTTATACCTATAATCAGCTCCGTAATGTTATCAACCACTATCTTAAGCAAACAATTATTCCCCTTCCTTATTCTTATCTCCCTTAGATTATATCCCTCTTTTATGTTAACTATTAGAGTTCAGATAGGCTTTTTGAAAAGTATATATTGCATCGATTCTACAAAGTTAGCAATTTGTCATAATAAACGTACCTCCAGCAATAGAGTTTTTAACAAAATTTCTAAAATTGGTAAAAGTAGTTATGGCTGGTTCTTAGTCTTTAAGCTTCATCTTATAATCAATAATAAAGGCAAAATAATGTCAGTTAAAATTACTAAAGGCAATAAAAGCGACCTATCTGTATCTTCAGTTTTTTCTAAAGGCTTATCTGGTAAATTGTTTAGTGATAAAGCTTACATATCTAAAGAGTTATTTCATCAACTGCTGACCAATTGTCTACGTTTATTTACTAATCTTCGTAAAGATATGAAAACATATTTATTGGACATACAAGATAAGCGGTTATTAAATAAACGTTCTTTAATTGAGTCTGTCTTTAATAGACCTCTTTCGAAACTGGTTAAGGTAGTTCAAAATTATTGCTTACAAATATCGAAATAGACGTAAAAGATTCGTTCTTAGATTTATTTTGATCTTTGGCATTTATAATTTTGAACTACCTTAACCAGTTTCGAAAGAGGTCTAATGTACTAAAAAAACATATGCATTTAGAGCATACTAGACACCGTTCTCCTCTTAATTTCTTTGTTCATATAATTGCTTCTCTTGCTAGTTATTCTATCTCTAAACTTAATCCCCATCTTATCTCTTCTTCTTCTCCTGACTCCTTATCCTAAATTGACGTTTATATTCTGAACTTTTGCTAATCCCATAGTTCTGGCCTATATGGAAATAAGTACGGTATTCTCTAAGGTGTTCTAAGACCATCAGCAACTGTTCCTCCAAATTGAGCTATTTTTACTCACACATTTTGATTTCTTAAGACAATCAGCTTGCCTAAAAATATCTACCCATCTTTGAGAATGTTCCCTTCCTTACCACTGTTAATCAACGAAATTTTTCATTCTCTAACTCTTTAATCTATTCGAACTTCATTAGATCTCTTTCGAAACTGGTTGATGTAGTTCAAAATTATAAATGCCAGATATCAAATTAAATCTAAGACCTAATCTTTTACGTCTATTTTGATATTTATCAGCAATAATTTTGAACTACATCAACCAGTTTCGAAAGAGGTCTATTATTACTTCAAATCAGATCTTTATAACGCCATTCTACATCATTGTCTACTTTCGAAAGAAGTCTAATGGGTAATGCTGCGTTTCATAAATCTAAAAAACAAAAGAGTTAATAAAATATGTTGGTTGTAAAGTTATTTTTCTGCCACCTTATTCTCTAGATTTAAATCTGATAGAGAAGTGTTGTCTAATATGAAGATGTAGATTAGAAATCCAATTACTCAATTTGTTAAATCTTATGAGGCAATTGGAGTTTTTTTCTATACTCAAATCTCATTGTAAATGACTATAAATACTTCTACTTACGAAGATTATTAACTTTTTATATAATTTCTTTCCAATCTATTGAATGTCAATAGATTTTCTTAAATTTATCATTTGTTCAATTGTTACATTTGCATTTAGCTTTCAACTTTTTCAATTAATTCATAATCTTGTTTGCAATTTAGGCTAAAAGTCACCAATCTTAAGTTAGTATTATTTCTGATTTAGCATATAAATGCTTATACACTCAGTTATTAATTCCTATAGTCTTTCAATTACGTGTAGTTTGCTTTCTATAAGATCTCTATTACCTACTATCTATATTATTTTCTACTTATTTAAATACTCTTTAATTTAAATACTCTGCTTGCTTTTGCTATTGTTTATCCATCTTCTATTAATTTCATTACTCTCTTTCCTAAATCTTATGAATATGCTGCTTCCATATATTTCCTATCTCTTCTTATTTTTTCTCTATTATTTCTCCTTTCTTTGATGCTCTAACTTCATTTTTGTTTTATAGTGGTATATATATATTATATTTAGATTAGTAAAAAATTAACTTGTAGTAAAAAAATTCTTAAAGTAATATTAGTAATTTAGTTTAAATTAAAAATGAAAATCGCAAATAAATGAATATTACAAGTAACAAGTGCTTTTTTAAGCTATTAGCTATTCTGTCTATAATTATAGGAATGTTATCTCTATACTTCATATTTATTTTATGGCCTCAATCTAAAAAAAAAGTAGCTAATACAGATAATATTAGCTATTCTATGGTCACAAGCAGCGAAATTTTACTTGGTGGAGATTTTACTTTAATTGATACTAATAACCGAGAATTTTACAGTAAATCTTTAAGAGGTAAACCTTATCTTATCTATTTTGGCTTTACTTTTTGTCCTGATGTATGTCCAGCTACATTAGAAAAATTATCAAAAGTTATTAAAGTTTTAGATATGTATCATATAGATATCTCTACAATTTTTGTTACAGTTGATCCTAAACGAGATAATGCTAGTACTTTAAAGAATTACATGACAAATTTTCACAGCAAAATTATTGCATTAACAGGTACTAAACCTCAAATCGAGGATATAACTAAGAAATTCGGTGTTTATTATTCTATTTCTGCATTAAGTGATAGAAACAGTAATGATTATCTAATAGATCACTCTACTTTTATATATTTAATAGATAAAAATGGCAAATACATGTCACATTTTACTCTTGATGATACCCCAGAGAAAATAATAGAATATATTAGAATTCATTTAAAATAACAATATCGTATCAGATATAACATATCAATAAGTAAAGGTGCAAAGACATATCAAATATAAGGGAGAAGAAAAGTTAATTTTTATTAACTTCTACACTTTATAGAACCTACTATTAACTTATGTTAACTTTTATTAATATTTATAATTAATCTTCAACTTTAACTATAAATATATTTCCAATATTTGTCAATATAACAAAAAAATTAAAGCAAAAGGTTGACAAAAGGTTGACAGAAAATTTAGGAAATTGGGGGCCAGTTTTCAATCTAGAGGTTAATCTAATGATCGAAAAATATATACAATCTAGGATTGATAAGTGATTTTCAAGTTATATGTATTATGAACAAATTAGTATAAAAATTTGCTATCAAATAAAAAGTATAATATAGATCATCTGTTTAATTAAACGTAATACTTTAATAATAAATATTAATATTATGTGGGGTGATTATGACTTCAATATCATCAAAGTTTATAAATCGAGCACTACGTAAAATTAAAATTCCTAAGGGAGAAAAATTATTAATTATCCACGATCCAGATATAATAGGACTTAAACTGAAAATCTCATGTACAGTCTGTGGAGGAATAGTAAGAAAAACATGGATTTTAGAACAAAAATATAAAAACCAGAGTTTAAAAATAAGGATAGTGGAATTTCCATATTTATCTATTAAAGAAGCTAGAAAAATAGCAAGAGAATTAAAGACATTAATGGCGAACGGAATAGATCCAAGAGCAGTAAAACATCAACAACAGATAGAAGAAAATGAGAATCGTATAAAAGAAAGAGAAAGAAAAGCTAACGATATTACATTCAAAGAGCTGTGTTATAAGTATATTGAAGAGTATGCCAAAATATATACTATAAACTGGAAAGAGAATGCTGACAGAGTACATACTTATGCACAAGCATTATATGAAAAAAAGATAAGCAAGATTCGAATGAGTGATATTGAACCAATATTCAATGATATCAGCAAAGAGGGAAAATATGCCACAGCAAATGCATTGCTAGCAACCTTACGCACTATATTTAATAAGGCAATAAAATGGGGATTAATAGAAAACAATCCTACTCTAGGGATAGAGCAGCATAAACTGCAAGCAAGAGAGAGACGTCTAAGTTACGATGAAATGGGTAGATTTTTACAAGTATTATGCGGAGAAGCAAGTCCATTGATAAGAGATTTTGCATTACTAGCGTTATATACTGGAGCTAGAAAAAGTAATGTGTTAGAGATGGAATGGGACAATATAGATTTTGAAAGAAAAATATGGCATATACCAAAAACTAAGAACGGAAAGGCGCAAAATATACCATTAACAGATGAGGCAATGGAAATATTGCAAGCAAGGAAATTAATATCTACAAGTAAATGGGTACTACCAAGTTCTACTAGCGAAAGCGGACACTTATCGCATCCAAATACCGCATGGAAGATAATTTGTGAAAAGGCAAGCATAAAAAATTTCAGAATACACGATCTAAGAAGGACGTTTGCAAGTTGTATGGGGGATGCAGGCGAAAGTCAGAGGACAATTAGTATAGCATTGAATCATATTAATCCAAACTCAACAATACCTTATACTATAGCTTGTATGGAGTTAGTACGAGAGTATATGTCTAAGGCTATACAAATAATTAGTGAATGTGCTAGAAGTTATAATATTTATAATACTATCTGACTGATATAAACGTTGTGGTAAGAATAGTGCGATTTCATGTCGCACATGCATATATGAACACTAATTATTGCAGGTAAAATCTGTGTTTGAAGATATTTAGCTAATTTAAACATTATAGTAGCAGAATGAGAAATCTCATGCTACAATTGAGGCTGAAGGTGATTATACAAAATCAAAAATTATGTTGGGCATTATCGAGGCCGTTGAAGTATATGGGTTTGAGCATTGACGAATGGGGAGTAGTGCTAGCTGGAGTAGCTCCAGGAATTGTACTACTAAACAGCAGGCATGCTAAATTAGGCCTAGCCTTTATGGTTGGAGGAATTGCTCTATGTTATTGCTTTAAGAAAATTAAGAAGGTATCTGAGAATTTTTTGCTAAAAAGTTTTTTAGTAGCTAAAGGTTTATTGCCAGCTCCATTAGGATATCCAAGGCTTTTGGGCAAAAAAGTTGGCAAGTAATGAATCATCTCTTTAAGCAAAATGCTATACAAGAGCTGGTTAAATATAATAAATGCTTACTTTCAGTAACTATATTGCTAGCTGCAGCTAATATAATTGCGATAATGGCTGCAATTACCAAAGAAGAAAAGTGGTTATTAATTCCAGCAATGGAGCCTGATCGTAAAATGATGGTTTCATCAAAAAATTACCATGAAACCTATTTAAAGGAATGGGCAATTTATGTAACGAAACTCTTATTTACTACTTCTCCAAATGAGGTAGAAAGACAAATAGCAGACATGAAAGTTGCATCTAGTAATACTGAATCTTTAAATAAATTTTTTCATGATCACTTGCAATTTGTTAAAGGCTCAAATGTGTCTTCAGTCTTTTTTCCGAAGAAGGTTGAAGTGATAAAGGATGGAGTATTAATTAGTGGAACGCTTCGTTATTGGTTTAGCGATAGTAAACATATAGCTGTCGATAAGACTTACCTTTTGACTTACAAGCGAAGTCCTAATTACCTTTTGTTGTTAACTGGCGTTAAAGAGAATGGAATAAAAAAATGAGTATTAGAATTTTGAGGTTTATGATAGGGTTTATTGCTTTAGTCAAGTTTAGTGATGTATATGCGGTAGAATATGAGTTAGAAGTTGATAATTTGCTGAAGCTTGAGATTTCTGATAGTGGGCCAACAAGAATTAATCTTAAAGATGAAAAAATCAATGATATTTTTATGTATCCTCAAAATGCAGCCGAAGTTGTAGTTCATGAGTCTGGATGTTTGTTTATTGCTCCACGAGAAGAAGAAAAGAAGCTTTATTTAACAGTAATAGGAGAACACAAAACAATTCAAGATTTAATGTTAACTTTTACTCCAAAAACTCCAAGCCATGTAACGCTTATTAATGCTGCTACAGAAGAAGCTGAAAAGGATAATTCAAAAGGAAAAATAAAATTAGCTTAAAATGCTAGTTTTTACTTTAAAGCTTGTTAAGCTCAGCATCAAGCATATTAAAACTGCTTCAAAGTAAAATTTCATTATGGAGATATTATTGAAAACAAGGCGGAAGGCTGGTTGATAGGTGAAGATGGACGTTCTGGAATTAAAGGAATCGTGGTAGATAAATCGTCTAACATAGCAAGCATGGCTGCATTAAATGGAGTATTTAGCAATATTGCTAAGTTTCTACAAGCTAAGGCTATTAAACCTGATATGCTACCAACTTTAAACCTAGTAGCTGGAGGTCATCAACAACAAGAGTTTCAGATTGGAGATGCGCTTCAGTCTGGAGCTTACTCTGGAGCTAGTAATGCTTTTGATAAGCTAGCTGATTTTGCTATAAAACAAGCTGATTCTATGAGCCCAGTCGTTCTTATTGCGTCAGGTAGAGTCATCGATGTTGTATTTAAAAAAGTTTTTGACTTACGTGAGCACAAGAAGAAGCCACATAATTTAACTTATTCACAATCAACTAACAATGAAAAAGTTAATTTGCATAATAAATTCGACCAATCACAAAAGTTAGAGGAGCATTTATAATGAAGTTTTTATTATTGCTATTGGGCTGTATGAGCCTAACAAGCTTCTTTTTCGAAAGTAATTTTGATTGTAAAATTCCTAAAGGGCAAAAATGTAAGTCTTTATATGAAATAAAGAAAATGGCTGCTCAAGGAGTTTTTGACCCTGATAATGTTGAGAAAGTTGAAACATCAAAAATTAATCAAAAAGGCGTTGTGTTCTATACTGTAAGCGATCTAAAGCAGTTCAAGGTGTAGCTGTTGTTAACACTTCACCTAAAAAACCAAAAATGAGTGATATTGCAACTTAAAAATGATTTATGTGATAATATAGGTTAAATTACTATATCTCTGTACTTTACAAACACTTCAATGCCTGATACTAATGCTTCTGGTAGACTTATATGTCTTTGTCCTAAGCCAGGGATTCCAATACCTGTACCTGGTATATTCCGGTAGGATTTTGGGAGCCAGTACGCCTTGTAGATGTTACAAAGTCGCCAATGTGTATGGTAAGTCTTGGAGGTTTGTCATTTGGAAGTGCTACTCAAAAAGGCATGAAAGATGAGGCTGAAGGAAGTGCTTTTTATCACATTCATTGGTATGTCTATCCTGTGATTTATTGGCTGGAAATTTTGCTTGATTTTATTTGTCTGGAAATGGCTGCAGTCGATATAGCATATTTAACAGAGTTTGATCCATTATGGAGTGATGACGCTAAATCTGCGATTTTAAATCCAGAAACGCTGTTGTTTCAAAATGTAGCTGCTTATCAAGCATGTATAGCTGATTGCATGAGTTGCAGCGCTGGTTTATTAGCAAGTGATTATGCTTTTTGGTGTGCTGAATGTCAAGGAATGCTTTACCCTTTTACTGGAACAGCTGCGGCGCATAATGGTGGAGTTGGAACATCTGTATTAATGGTAAGTAAGTTTATGGCTAGAATGCATAGGCAACTGATGTTATGGGGATATTATGGTTATAAAGGCTTATGTGGCAAGTATCCCATGCCTATTATGAAGAAAAGTCAGTATCGACTACAAATGACTTATCCGATTCCAGAAACCAGATCCTGCAAGAGCATAGGCCAAACAGAAGCTACATGGCAGGCTGGAAGAGAATTTCCAGTTAATGGTGAAGATTTTGGTTACTTGATTTGGCGAAAAAGAGATTACTGTTTGCTTTGATAAGGGTTAGAGAGGAATATGGTTATACGAGTAATGATGTTGATGGTTTTATTATTTGTTAATAATGCTAATGCTTTTTTTTGGGCCAGCAAAAAACTTTTATTTTTGTCTCATTTTCAATGAGTGATGAGGCTTTAAAAAGCTATTTTGCTGAATCTCAAAAGGCTGGAGCTCAATTGATTATGCGTGGGTTAATTAATAACTCATTTACACAAACAAAGAATAAAACTATGGAGCTTGGTATTAGCTTCGATATAGATCCTAGCTTGTTTGAACAATATAAAATTGATGTTGTTCCTGTGATAGTAATAGATGATGAAAAAAGAGGATTAACCAAGAAATTAACTGGCCATATTCCTTTAGCAATAGCATTAGAAATTATGAATGAGAATACTCAATGAGATTATTATCTATATTAACTTTTTGATAGTGCTCAATATTAGCTGTTGTTTAGCTTCAATGCAAAGCAGTTATAATGAAGCTAGCAACTATAATGTAAATCTTGGAAATTCTTCAAATACACAAGAATTATTTCATCAAGGTAGTAATGTCAATTATCCTAACAATGATGAGGATTTAACCTACCATGGCCGTAATCAGCTTGGTACAGAAAGTGGGGCAATGTTATTTCAAGCTGAAAACAGTAAAAACAATGCCTTAACTCAACATAATATCAACGATCAAAATTATATGATAGCTAATTCAATGAGAATTGAATCTGATCCTTTAAGTGCCCTTGATAGCAGTAACTTCGTAACTCAGACAAGTAAAACTAATACTGAAATTATTCAAAGTTGTAATGAAGGTAGTAATTTTAACATTGAACTTATTCGAGAATTAAATGTTGAGTGCAGATTAGAGAATGTATGGCTTTCTTGGCAAAACCGGCAAATGGAATTTGCAACAGAAGAAATAGTAGAGAATCATAGTAATTGGCTTAATGGTCGTGCAGATTTCCATGACGTAGATAAAAATAATGAAAAAATATACAAGTTAGCAGGTGATAGCCAAATGGCTGCAAGACGAATGAGGAGTGCTGTTGCTGATAGGCTTGGCGTATCTATAGAGCATATTGGAACAAAGTTTATATTATATCAAAAAGAGGTAAAATATGTATACTTCGCTATGACTACAGAGATAAGACTCAAGAACTAAGGGAAGTAGCAGAATATTGGCAAGTTGTAAAGCCTGAACTTGAACAATTAATAGAAAGTAATGAATGCTATGAGGTGAATAGACTCAACTATGAGAGTGGTGATAGAGTATTTTTTGACAAGTTTAGAGTCAATCGTTCATATTGGAAACAAAAGATTGTTTTTTCTTGTACTAGCGATCCAAAAGATGGTTGCAAACACCTTAAAATTCAAAATTGTGAATTAAAAACAGCACTTGCCAAAAATCAGTAGCAAATATTTGTTTACTATGGCAGCATGACTATAGCTGTTCAACTGATGAGCAAACAATGCTACACTCATCATTGCGTAATAACTCAATTTTTTGTTTAGGAGGTAATTGCAACACTCCGACTATTATACCAAACAGAGATATAGCTAAGGTAGCTCATCTAGCGATGCTAAATCAGATGAGCAAGGACATTAAAACAAATCCCGTTTCTGTATTTTCAGGTAAACATCGAAAATGCAAAAAAGATGTATTTAGTTTTTTGAATTGCTGCTCTTCAATGACTGGCTGGGGGCGTGATATAGGCTTATCGCAATGCAAATCTAAGGAACAAGAATTAGCTCTATATAGAAAAAAAGGTTACTGCTATTACATTGGAACCTATTGTTCTTCAAGAATTCCGATATTGGGTATTTGCCTAGCTAGAAAGTCTACTTATTGCTGCTTTCAGTCAAAACTTGCAAGAATTTTTCAGGAAGAAGCAAGAAAGCAGCTAAAAATAGACTTCGGTACACCTGAATGTCCAAAGTGTAGAGGCCTTACTGTTGAAGAGTTACAAAAAGTTGATTTCACTAAAATCAATATGGATGAACTATTTGGAGATATACTCACTAAAGCTCAAAACAGCATGAACAAAGACATTATTGCAGGAATCAAAGATAAAGTTCATCGTATGCAACAAAGTCATCATTAAATACTATAGCTAGTTCCTATTGACTTTATATCAATGCCTTTACCTATAGAAAATCACACGTATTTAATGCAACATCATTTGTTATAACTGGTTGTAATAATAAAAAATAAAGAATATTAATAGAATTTCTGATAGTCTTATTGATAAGACTGAAAAAAAATATAAAAGAAGGATTAATTGTAACACCTATAATTTAGTAATTATTTGGTGTTCAGTAGCTAATCAAAAATTTAAAGGGTAATTAATAATCATATGAAATTTGTAAAATATATAACAGCTGTTTTATTATTAACACTAGACTTCTTTCGAAACTGGTTAACGTAGTTCAAAATTATAAATACCAGAGATCAAATTAAATCTAAGACCGAATCTTTCACGTCTATTTCGATATTTATCAGCAATAATTTTGAACTACGTTAACCAGTTTCGAAAGAGGTCTACTGTTAAATACGACCATCGCATCAAAACGAAACAACAATCAACCTGTTACATCAGAAATTTTAATGCAGGATAAAGCCATGTTAGAAGAAAAACATTTTTATGTTGGAATTTCATTTCTTGAGTTAAACAAATATTAAGAAGCAATGAAAAATTTTGATTTAGCTATTAAGTATACTCCTTGTATGATAAAAATAAGTGAAATTGCAATAAAATAAAAGATTATAGCAATAGCACAAAAGAAAGCTAGTATACAGTTATGCTCCTAAGGCTACTAGCCTGAATTTTAGATAAGTAACTATCTTTTTTAACTAAAAACCGGACGGTATTCTTAGGCAAAAAAGCCTGTATTTACAAGGTTGGTTTTGAGATATTTAACATAAAATTTGGTGATTATGAATAGTATAATTGTAGGAATTGATATTTCTAAAGAGACATTTGATGCCGCTGTGTTAATTAATCATAAAGTTCAAACAAGAAAATTTAATAATAATTCTGAAGGATTTAACAAATTAGTAACATGGTTAAAAAGCAGAGAAACTGGACATGTTTGTATGGAAGCAACATGTATCTACTGGAAAAGCTTAGCGAAATATCTGTACGATTATGGCTATAAAGTGAGTGTAGTAAATCCTGCTCGTATTAAAGGTTTTGCAATGAGTAAACTTAGTCGTACAAAAACAGATAAAGCAGACAGTGTATTAATAGCAGATTTTTGCAAAGCAATGAAACAGGAAGCATGGTATCCACAGCCGCATTATATTCAAGAACTACAGCAGCTGGTTAATCGCCTGAATGTTTTAATTAAGCATAAAACACAAGAAACAAATAGATTAGAAGGAGCTTCTAAAGCAATTGCTAATAATATTCAAATGCACATTGAATTTCTTGAAACACAAATTAAAGAAATTGAACAACTAATCAATGACCATATTAAAAATAACAAAGATCTTCACAATAAAGCTATGTTACTTGAATCAATACCAGGTATAGGAGCAAAAACACAAGCTATAGTTCTGGCTTTTTTAGCAGATATTGAGAAATTTAGTTCTGCTAAACAAGTTGTAGCTTTTGTAGGTCTTAATCCTAAGCATCGTCAATCTGGTAGTTCTGTGCGTAGCGCTAGTAGAATCTCTAGAACTGGTAATTCAGATCTACGTAAGTCTTTTTATATGCCTGCTATGTCTGCCTTAAGACATAATTGTATTATCAAGCATTTTTCTCAACGTTTATCTAACACTGGTAAACCCAAAATGCTTATCCTTACTGCTGCTATGCGTAAGTTACTACATATTATTTATGGCGTTTTGAAGCATAATTCTCCTTTTAATCCTAATGTTTCAATCCAGCAAAAATAATAATTTTATAAAAACTTACATCTTTTTTATAAAATTATTATTTACGCCAGATTAGGATAAGAGAAAGTATGAAAAGCATAATGAAAAAAGTTTACAAGAGATAATAGACCTCTTTCGAAACTGGTTAAGGTAGTTCAAAATTATAAATGCCAGAGATCAAATTAAATCTAAGACCGAATCTTTTACGTCTATTTCGATATTTGTCAGCAATAATTTTGAACCGTTTTAGCATAGCAATAACGTTTTCATTGACAACTCTTTTTCCTGCTAACCTACGATTATTCTTTTTATCATTTTTAGTTAAAGGATTTTTCTTGCTTTTTTTCTTTGGTAATGCAGAATTATTGTGAATTTTTTGTATACCTTGATATCCTGTATCAGTAATCGCTTTAATCTTAGGATGGATAAGAATTTTGGATTCCTTAAATAATCTAAAGTCATGTTTTTTACCGTTAGAAAAATCTGTACATATTACTTGGTGTGTTTTCTTGTCTACCACTATTTGAGTCTTTAGTGTATGCCTTTTCTTCTTTCCTGAATAATAGAATTTTTGTTTTTTTTGGGTCTTTCTATTGGACTCTCAGTAGCATCAATCAAGACTACTTCATAATTCATATCGCTATTCATTAGAGCTTTACGACCTGGAAGAGCAAAGTTTGGGTGTTTAACTAAGGTGTCTTCTACCCATTTTACAGCTTTATATGCTGAACTTTCACTAATCCCATAGTTCTGACCTATATGAAAATAAGTACGGTATTCTCTAAGGTATTCTAAGGCCATCAATAACTGTTCCTCCAAATTGAGCTTATTTTTACGCCCTCCTTTTGATTTCTTAACACCATCAGCTTTCCTCAAAATATCCACCATCTTTGAGAATGTTCCCTTCCTTACTACTGTTAATCGACGAAATTTTTCATCCTTTAACTCTTTAATCTGATCTAATTTCATTATTACTTCAAATCAGATTTTTATAACACCATTTTACATCATTGTATAGTTTCGAAAGAAGTCTAATGTACAATTAAATTATGCAACATATTTAAACATAATTTCAATTAATAACGGTTTATTTATTGCTTTCATGTCTGCAAATGCAAATTTAGAATAAGAAACAGTTAGAAAGAGATAATATAGTCATTTACAATGAGGTTTGAGCATAGAAAAAAACGATAATAGCTTTATCATAAGATTTACCAACAAGATATTATACGCAAACTTCATTGTAAATGACTATATAACACTATTCTACATCATTGCCTAGTTTCGAAAGAAGTCTATTGCTATGCACTCTTCCAGATAAACCAATTCTGTTTGATTTTCATCCATGAGACCACAATCTTCAGCATAGCTAGTATTATTAACGTTCTGATATTCTGCTGCTAAATCAGACTGCGAAGTTAAGCAGCTAAAATAAGCATCGTATAGAATATCGAAAATTTTGCTACTGGTAGCATTATTCATAGGATACTTGCCTTGTTTATCTGTTATACTAGGATTAGCATTATAACTAAGCAGAAGCTTTATCATATCTGAATCTTTACTACTATAGTGAGCAGCAGCATGTAAAATAGTCTCACCGTTTTTATTTGTAGCATTTATATTAGCACCAAGCTTAAGCAGAAGTTCTATATAATTAGTATACTCAAGCTTATAATCCTTTTTTGGTAGACCAAGGAGGTAGACTGCATCTTCACAAGACTTATACTTTTTGACAACATTGTGTAAAATAGTGTTACCTTTCTTATCTTCCTTATTGATGTCAGCACCATGCTTAACCAGAAGCTTAATTGCATCAAAATTGTTAAGCCAGAAATCTATGACATGACTCAATGGAGTATAACCTTTACCATCTTTTTCATTGATATTAGCCGCACGCTCTATCAACAATTTAGTAATATCAGCAACTTGCTTAGCCCTTGTTGCAGATGTATTAGGATGTGCAAAAACTGTATGTAAGGCCGTTTCCTCATTTTTATTTTTTGCATTTACATCAGCACCATTATCCAACAAAAGCATGATAATATCTAGATTAAGATATTTAACAGCAATATGTAAAGGAGTTTCCTCATTTTTATTTTTTGCATTTACGTTACTAGAAGCCTCCACCAATAACCTCGCAATATCTGGATCATCATATCTAACAGCAAGATGCAAAAGAGAGTTATGATGTTTATCTTGTAACTTGATAGCAGTATTGTCATTAGTTATAATGTTCTGTACTGTGTTCATTTTGCCATTTTTAATAGCGTTTTTAATGTTGCTGTATGAACAGAGATTGGATTTAGGCATTATCACACCTCATAAATTACCTTTAGAAAATTTATAATATCTTTCATAGCTTGCACTGCAGTCAAATGCAAAATATGAATAATTATTCATGAATTTTACATTTTTAAACCTTAGCTATTTTGTAATATTTGCTAAATATAATTAAAAAGCAATAAAATTCTAAAATTCTTTGTTTTTTGTTGTAATATCTTAACTTTTCCTTGTTGCCATCATAATATTTCATGTAACATCAGCATATGCATGTTACTTTATATATAGTTATTTACAATGAAGTTTGCATATAATATTCTGAAAAGAAAATGCCAAAATCATATAGACAAGACTTTCGAGATAAAGTAATGAAATGTGTTAATCGAGGAAAAAGTTGTAATGCTACCTCAGTAAAATTTGATATAGCAGCAAACACAGTAAGAAATTGGTATAAAAGATATAAATCAGAAGGTCATTATAACCGTCAGTTTAGGATAAGAAAAAGCATGAAAAGCATGATACAAAAGGCCTGCAAGAGATATTATGTAATATCTTTAAATATAGTTTCAATTAATAACAGTTTATTTATTGCTCGCATGTCTGTAAATGCAAACTTAGGATAAGAAACAATTAGAAATATGTAATATACAAGTGTTATAATGGTGAATGCTCAGATTATTAAGTATAGTATATGAAAGAATATTTGTAGAAATATGAGCAATAAATAAACTATTATTAATTAAAACTACAGATAATATATAATTATACATTATCTCTTGTATGCCTTTTATTCTCTGCTTTCCATATTTTCTCTTATCCTAAATTGGCGTTATTACAATAAAGGAATTTGTTTAAGTAAATTAGAACAATATAAAGAAGCAATAGAAAGTTTTGATTTAGCTATTAAGTATAAACCTAATCATGCAAATGCTTATTGTAATAAAGGAGTTTGCTTATATAAATTAGGACAACACCAAGAAGTAATAGTAAATTTTGATTTAGCTATTAAATATGATCCTAATAATGGAACATTATACAAGTTAATAAATATACTTAGACAAGAAATTGCAGGTATTAAAAAGTAATCTTGATTTTTAAATGATATCTGTGATAAGCAGGTATTATAAAGCATTATCATGATTTATTTGTGATACAAATTGTTATAAAATAGTCATAAGATATAATAATAAAATCATGACTGTACAACAAAAGGGTGAGTTATTGAGTTGCTTTGATGTTGCTAGCTATTTTCTGGTATTGGTTGATAGAGAAGCAGGAGATGTAATAACTCAATTGAAATTGCAAAAATTAGTGTATTTTTCCCAAGGTGTGCATCTAGCTTTATTTGATAAGCCTCTTTTTAAAGAAGATATTGAAGCATGGCAAAATGGACCTGTAGTACGGCATTTACGTTCGATATTTGGCAGCTTTGAAGCTAATGCAATTCCTGGTCCAGGAGAAATAGATTTCAGTATTTATACTAATCAACAAAAAGAGTTAATTTATAAAATATATTCTTCTTATGGTGAACATACAGCATCTTATTTACGTGACTTAACACATTTGCATTCTATTTGGCAATAAGCCATTATACGCACTAGCCGTGTGATTACTAAAAAAGAGATGAGAATATTTTTTAAAAATCATATAAAAAATATTGAAGATTATCTTTTACCTATTTCAAAAAAAGATACTGCAGAAATAGTAAATGCTGAAGATCAATGGTGGCTGAAGTATGATAGCGGCGTCCCTTGGGATTGAGAGAATGAATGCAATACACTTATCGGTAATAATAGTGCTACTATTTGGTTACTTGTCGATAGAATTAGTTACTGCTAACTCTTTGCCTACAGAGTTTTTATGGTACAATGATAAACATGGTCATGAGCTTGATGACTCTGCTGCTAATTCTAAGTTGATGAGTAGGCCTCATGACCAGAGAATCGAGGAATTAAAGGAGCGATTTAATCGAGCTTAGCGTATAGCGCTGGATAATCCAACGCTCGAAAATGTGATTACAGCTCAAAGATTGCAGAAGCAAATCATGGAGAAGGCTCATAAGTTTGCTACTATGTGGCAACTAGCTACTCTACTTGATTACCAACTGATTAATGCTAATGAGCCTGCTAATAGCTTACATAGAAAGCTATATCAAGAAAAATCAGAGCAAAAAAATGATTTCAAACTCAAAAACATTGCTAAAAACTGGGGATTGATTTTGCAAGTTAAACAAGATTGCTTGCTCTGTAAGGCCTTTATGCCTATTGTTCAGTGCTTTGCTAATAAATATGCATTTCAGTTGCTAGCTGTCAGTAAGAATAATGAGTTGCTTAATAAACTAAATCCTAAGCATATTGTACCTGTATTATATTCAGTAGCTAGCGATGGTAAGAAAATATATGCAGTAGCTAGAGGCATAATCTCTGAAGATAAAATTATCGACAATATTCTAGCAATCGATAGATATTATCATAAATTGGAGACTACATGAGCACCAAAATCAGAGTTTATGCCATTACAATGCTATTATTGCTACAAGCTCCAGTATCACTAGCTTGGAATATCGAAAACGTATTTCAAGGAATGAGTATTAATGTCACAAGATCTGGATCATATCAAGATCAAGCGGCTGGCGGATTATCTGCCAGAACAAGCCAAACATCATTTCAGCCATTTGCTATAACTCCACCATCTTTAAACATGAGCTGTAGCGGTATTGATGCCTATCTTGGTAGCTTCTCTGTTATTTCTGGAGAAGAATTAGTTCAATTGATGAAAAACATTGGTTCTCAAGCTAAAGTCTATGCTTTTTCATTAGGATTAAAAACCTTTGCTCCTCAAATTGAGAATGCTCTCAAAGACTTACGTAATCTAGCAATGGAGATGAATCAATTTGCTAAGGAAGATTGCAAATTAACAAAAGCATTATTTGCTACAGCTTTACCAAGAAACTCAGCTATGAGAGAAGCTGTTTGCCGTGATATACAGTCACAAAGCGGGTTTGATTATTTTGCTGCTGGTAAAAAATGTCGTAATTATTTAGATCAAAAACAAGCTCTGCGACAAGCACAAAATAAGGATTCAGAGTTATGCTGGATGATTATAACATCTTCACTAAAGCAGCAGCAAAGGTTGGAATACCATCAAATATGCGTGATTCAATCATGTCTATGACTGGCACTATCGTGGTTACAAACAATAATGTGTACTTTTTTGACTCCTTAGCTCAGGATGAAAAAAGTTGGATTAGTCATTTAAAAGGTGGAGAATCAGCTTCAATTTACAGCTGTGATAGTGTTAGTTGCCTGCATCCAAGCCTACAACGAAATATCACAATATCACCAGAGCAGTCTTATGCAGGTAAAGCTAAGCAAAAATTGACTGATCTAAAAAATAAGTTTGATAAGAATTCTGAATATAGCAACTCTGAAATAGCCTTTTTATCTTCGATTGGAGATATATTTCCAATTTATGATTATATCACATTAGAAGCTATTTCTGGAGTCACAATTTTAGAGATCTCATCAGAATTAATAGCTAGCTATACATTAGTTCAGCATTTGAAGGAAGTAATCACCGAAATACGTAGAGCCGTTACTTCACTAGGTGCTAAGCAAGTTTCGAATGAACATTTAGAAAGATATTTGAAGGAATTGAATCGAGTACAACTTTTTGCAAATGAAAAATGGACTAGCCTACAAACCGATGCAAGTCGAATAGATAAAAGGGCTAGATTAATAGAGCAGCATTTAATAGCGAAGGAGAAAAGTTAATGGATTACGTAATATACACATTTGGTGGTGGAGATCTGTTATGGCATGTGTTTAATGGCATAGGCAGAGGTCTTTGCTTCAAATAGCGAATACTTCACTCCAGTGGGTCACTTAGCCTTGACTATTGGTGGCATATGGGCTGCTACTAGGGCTATTTTTAGAGGAAATATCGGCATCTTTGCTATGGGAATGGTTTTTTCCATCGATATTTATTTTTACGCTGTTATTTGCCCCCAAATCTACTGTTTGGCTGAAGGATGAAGTATCAATGAGTGCGCCAGTAAAGGTTGATAATATTCCCATAAGTATTGCAATGTTTGCTTCTCTTTCATCGCAAACGAGTTACTTTGTATCTAAAATGTTGGAACAGCATCTTTTGCCAGCTTATGAAGGACTATCGAGCAGAAAAACTGGTATTATGTTTGGAGCTAAGGCTGTAGCTAAGATTCGAGATGTGCAAATACAGGATCCAATAACTTTAACTAATACGAAGGAATTCCTTAGACAATGCTTTATGAAGCCTTACATCATAGGCAATATCTTAGGTAAAAAAGCTGCTGCTCAACAAACTAACGACATTATAGGATTTATCGAGCAAAATATACCTAATAATTTTGGTATTTATTATCGCGAGCCTAGTAATTTAGCCATTAGTTTCAAGACCTGTAGACAAGCTACTCCATTGATTAAAGCGGCAATTCATAAAGAATTAAATGAAGGACTTTTAACCAAGTTTGCAGCAGCAATTGGAGTTCAATCTGATCAGTCACACATGTTAAGTCAAAGACTAAAAGTCATGACTGGAGATACACTAAAATATTTACAAAGAGAGCAGCAAGATATTCATGAATGGATGAAGCAAGCTATGCTTCTTAATGCTAATCGTGAGTCATATGATGACTGGCGTGAGAAGTTTTCGTTATCAAGAATTTATCCTAATTTAGTTAGTATGCATGCAATCAGAGGCCTCTTTCAACAATCATTTTCGTATCTAGTAGCTGGAGAAATGGCTGCTCACATGATGCCTATTTTACAATCTGTTTTTTTTGCATTAGTAGTCTCAATGATCTTTATTGTATTTCCAATGGGCCTATTACCTGGCGGCTACAATATACTCAAAACCTGGATTCTATTAATAATATGGGTCAGCAGCTGGCCAGTATTTTTTACAATAATCCATTGCCTAGGAATGATCAGCTTATCCAGTAAATCTGGAGCTTTTGGTAATGATTATGGCTTGAATATGCTATCGCAAGGAAGCTTCGCAGAGATGATTTTATAATAGCTATGCGACGTTTCAAATGCTTGCATCATCGATACCAATGCTTTCTTGGGCAGTGATAAAAGCTTGTGCTCATGCTACAGCTAACTTGGCCAGCCAGTTCTCTCCTATACCAGTTGCTAGCAGCTTAGGCAGTAACATAGTCGACAATAACTTGAGTATGGATAATTACAGCATAGGCAATAGAACTATCTCTCAACAAAACCTAGCTCCTTCATTACATATGGCTAATATTTATCAATGATGGTGGTAGAACAGTCACTACAACGGCTGATGGTCGACAAATTATAAATGAAAACGTAGATTCATTGGGAAATAACTTCCGAGCTTCTGCTATGCTACAAGCTGGATATCAAAACCAGTTTACGCACTCTCAGAGCATTCTTGATTCACTGACAAAAAGAGAGGCCAATCTTATTTCAACAGGAAACTCCATTACCATGGAAATAGAGCCGACAGGATAACTCACGATGAAGCTCAGTCTATAAGCATCACTGATAGTGAATCTCAAGCTCTACAGGAGGTTGGTTCTAGTAGCATTGCTACTACTGATCATACAGGTAGTAGCCACAGTAAAAGTAGTGGAACTAGTGCTAGTGCTGGTGGTAGAGCATTTTTTGCACAAGTTAAAGTTGAAGGAGTGGAAAGACATAACAATAAAGGAGCTTCTTTAGCTAGATTAGGACAGTATGAAGATGCAATGGAAAATTTTGATATTGCTATTAAGTACAGATCAGATAATCCAGAAGCTTATTATAACAAAGGCATAGCGTTAATGAATTTAGGATACATTCAAAATGCAATCGAAAACTATGATATAGCTATTAAATATAGACCAGATTATGCAGAAGCTTATATTAATAAAGGTTTAACTTTAGCATTTTTAGGGCAATTGCAGAATGCAATAGAACATTTTGATTTAGCTATTAAATACGATCCTAGTTGTGTGAAATCATACTGTAATAAAGGGTATATATTAAGCTTATTGAATAGATATTCTGAAGCAATAGAAAGCTGTAACATAGCTATTAAATATGATCCAAATTGTGCGGATATTTATTATAATAAAGGAATGATTCTTGAGAAATTAGGTAAACACCAAAAAGCGATAGAAAATTTTGACATTGCTATCGCTATTAAGTACAAACCTAATTTTGCTGAAAACTATCTTGAAAAAGGAATTTCATTAGTAAGTTTAGGACAGTACTCAAAAGCTAAGGAGAATTTTAACTTAGCTATTAAATATAATCCTAATATCATTGCAGAATACGAAGCAATGTTTAAAAAGTTAACAGAATTAGAGAATTTTACTGGAGTAAAAGAGTATGAGCAAAAACTACAGATTTTGAAAAAATACTCTTGATGAATTTTCAGAATCAAGGCAATTTCACAAGGGGATCGCAGTTATTTGCTCATAAGTTAAGAATGTTTGGGCAAGGTAGTGCCAATGTTTTTACAATTGGGTTAGGATTATCGATATTCTGGATTATATGTCGATTATATCAAAAAGTTTTTCTGAGCAGTTTGTATTATTTTGCGATTGAGCGATATGTACAGCTTAAGCTAACAATTGGTGAACATTTTTATGATATCGATCAAATAGGAATCGTATTTTATAGTTTAAGGTTTAAAAAATGGATACACCTCAATGCTCAGGACTTTCTACATGAATTTTATACAGGTCAACATGGATTTAAAATACAGCAATTATGGGAATTCTTAATCAATTCAGCATTGTTAGAAGGATTAATTGTTTTTGCTATTGGTGTAATAATCTCAATTGTTTTCTTTAAGGCTCAAGGTAAAAAAACGATTATTAAGGCCAAAATTAGAGGCGCTGATTTTGTAGAGTATCCCCCCAATGCCTTATCTAAAATACTAAAAAACGCTAAAAAGGCCTCAAAAATCTGTTTTAGAGGCTTGCCATTAGTAAAGAATAGTGAAAGGTTACACATTCTTATTACTGGAACAACAGGTACTGGTAAAACTAATATGCTTAACGAACTGCTGCCACAAATTCGATTACACAAAGATCGAGCAATAATTGTAGACACTACTGGGGCTTTTACTGATAGATTTTTTGATCCTAAATGTGATAAACTGCTTATAATCCTTTGGAAAAAAATAGTGAGCAGTGGTTGCCTTGGAATGATTGTTTTGAAGCAGCTGATTTTCATGATATAGCTAGTAGTTTTAGTAATTATACTCCTTGTATGATAAAAATAAGTGAAATTGCAATAAAATAAAAGATTATAGCAATAGCACAAAAGAAAGCTAGTATACAGTTATGCTCCTAAGGCTACTAGCCTGAATTTTAGATAAGTAACTATCTTTTTTAACTAAAAACCGGACGGTATTCTTAGGCAAAAAAGCCTGTATTTACAAGGTTGGTTTTGAGATATTTAACATAAAATTTGGTGATTATGAATAGTATAATTGTAGGAATTGATATTTCTAAAGAGACATTTGATGCCGCTGTGTTAATTAATCATAAAGTTCAAACAAGAAAATTTAATAATAATTCTGAAGGATTTAACAAATTAGTAACATGGTTAAAAAGCAGAGAAACTGGACATGTTTGTATGGAAGCAACAGGTATCTACTGGAAAAGCTTAGCGAAATATCTGTACGATTATGGCTATAAAGTGAGCGTAGTAAATCCTGCACGTATTAAAGGTTTTGCAATAAGTAAACTTAGTCGTACAAAAACAGATAAAGCAGACAGTGTATTAATCGCAGATTTTTGCAAAGCAATGAAACAGGAAGCATGGTATCCACAGCCGCATTATATTCAAGAACTACAGCAGCTGGTTAATCGCCTGAATGTTTTAATTAAGCATAAAACACAAGAAACAAATAGATTAGAAGGAGCTTCTAAAGCAATTGCTAATAATATTCAAATGCACATTGAATTTCTTGAAACACAAATTAAAGAAATTGAACAACTAATCAATGACCATATTAAAAATAACAAAGATCTTCACAATAAAGCTATGTTACTTGAATCAATACCAGGTATAGGAGCAAAAACACAAGCTATAGTTCTGGCTTTTTTAGCAGATATTGAGAAATTTAGTTCTGCTAAACAAGTTGTAGCTTTTGTAGGTCTTAATCCTAAGCATCGTCAATCTGGTAGTTCTGTGCGTGGCGCTAGTAGAATCTCTAGAACTGGTAATTCAGATCTACGTAAGTCTTTTTATATGCCTGCTATGTCTGCCTTAAGACATAATTGTATTATCAAGCATTTTTCTCAACGTTTATCTAACACTGGTAAACCCAAAATGCTTATCCTTACTGCTGCTATGCGTAAGTTACTACATATTATTTATGGCGTTTTGAAGCATAATTCTCCTTTTAATCCTAATGTTTCAATCCAGCAAAAATAATAATTTTATAAAAACTTACATCTTTTTTATAAAATTATTATTTCTTTTCTTGACTCTTAACACGGTATCTTGTGCAAGTAGAAATATATGTAATGCTATGTATGCTAGTTAGAAAAAGTTTGCATTCTAACTAGCATAAAGCTCACAGTATTTATTTAGCTCTATTGCAATCTCTGGTAGTTTAAGGTATTGAGCAAGAGGTATAAATTCTTGCTGAGTTTCAATGACGATTTTTTGTCTTTTTTCATAAGGTTTTATATGTATGGTTTGAATATTATGGAATCGATCGAAAAGCTTAATTAATAATAGTTCTATTTTATTTTGCCTATAAAATGTTTGAATCATTTCTCTAGAACTGATTTTTTTATTATCCTTAATCCTGGTGAGGTCTAAAACCTATTCTGCAATATTATTACCAAATTCTTGACTTATTATTTCTTTGGTTAGTGTTGTGTCTTCGAGTGTATCATGTAGTATTGCTGTAATAATTGTATCAGTTTCAAAGCTGTAGTCTGATACCATATAAGCTACTTCTAATTGATGTGTGTAGTATAGTTCTCCAGTATCTCGCTTTTGCTGACCATGATATTTTTGGGCATAAAATATAGCTTTTTCAACTTTATCAAGATCAATTTCAGTATTAAATCTTACGTTGGTTTCAAACAGCTTATTTAGTAAGCTTTCGCTATAAAAGTCTATCATTTTTCATCTCTAAATAATCTTTAATAAATTATACAATAAATTAAACTTTTTATATACTTCAATCTCAGATAAAAACTGTAAAAGAAGCGAATTAATTTGATTAAAAAAGTTGTACTGGAATATTGCAAGTAATGGTTGTAAACTTGTCTTTTTCACTCTCTATTTCCATTTCTCCATTAAGTTGATTAATAAGGTAATTTACAAACCATAATCCTGATTCAAGCATTAGCGGACAGTCTCTTACCAAGTCAAAATCAGCTAATTTAGCTTTTATATTCCCTAATTTTTCTTTTGAAATACCGCTTCCTTTATCGTGTATTCTAAATTGTAGTATGTTATCGCTTTTTATATAATTTTTTACAGTAAACAAATGAACTGTAATTATAACCTTGTAGCTGTGATTAAATCTAATGACGCTTCCTATTAATTGACTTAATATAGCTTGTAAGTGATCACTATTTCCAATCACAATATCCTTCATTTTGTACTGAAAATTGTAATTGATTTTTATATCTTTCTCTTTTGCAATGTCTTCTAGTCTCCTGACAGCATCCTTTACTAACTTTTGTATGCTAAATTTTTTTAAACATAAATTTTCATTCTCAATTTCGCTTCTAAGCGTGTAAACTACATCATTACAGTACTCTTGGAGATTTACTGCTCGATTTAATATTGTTTTCAGCTTATCTTTATTTTTTGAATCACTTAACATGATCTCGCTTGCTAGCCTTACAATTTCACTAGTTGCAATATTAAATCTATATTTGATATTCTGTATCAGATTCACACAATATTCTTTCAATGATTCAGCTACCTCGACCTGATACTTAGCTTTTCTTAACTTTGTTATTATCTCCATATATTCATCGATATTCTCCCTTTCTCTATTCACTAGCGTAATTGGTATTGGAGGTATTTGTACCATCCATTGGTTAATTGTTTTCTTTTTTGCTTTCATAGCATTATCCTAAAGAAGAGTTAAAACTAGTTATTGGCACTTCAAATGCAAAAGTTATGTAATTCTTTTCCTCTTTTGCTCTTAGTCTTCCTTTTAGCTGATGTGTAAGATGTTTAATAAATGCTAATCCTTCTCCTAGTTCTTGATATGTTACCAAATTCAAATTCTCTAGTTCAGCATTTATTCTTTCTAATTTTTCTTTAGAAGGACTTAGTCCTATGTTTTGTACTGTAAATTGTAATATTTCTGAATACTGATTGATGTTAATAGTAATTTTGCTATTCTTACTACTATTTATAATAGCACTACCAATTAACTGGCTTATTACTGCTTTTATTCGAAAACTATCTCCAATCAGAACTGTCTTTATATCATTTTGAACATTTAGATTTATATTCTCATTTTCAAAATTTTTCCTCATTCTGATAACAGTATTATTTATTAGTGATTCTATGTTAAATGTTTCAATCCTTATATTTGTTGATGCTATGTATTGTCTAAATAAAAAAATTATTCCATTCAGAGAAGCTATTATATTTATCTTTTTTTTATCATAGTTATTTACGATTCGCCTAAAATATTGTATCCAATCTATGAAATTTATGCTTACTTGCCCAGATTTTTCCAGCTGACAGTATAGTTTTTGCAATTCTGCATCTACCTGTTTTATTGTTGTGCTATTAATTCCATCTGTAGATAATTTTTCAGTTAATTTATTGATTTTATTTTGACCTTCGTATTCTATAGGCATAGAATTACCCTGCTATTTAAGTTGTTAAATTGCTTCCTAGAGATTAAAAAGAAAATTTTGCGGTTTAAGTTTTAATCTCTATCAGAATATTATCTAAATCTTAAATCTCAGATAACATCAGGTATACAGTATCATTTCGGTTTTTGTCAGTACATGACTTTTTGTCATAATTATGAAATTTTTTCATCTTTTTTAAAATAGATGCGAAATTATCGCATTGTATCTCTAGCTACAAAAATATCATTAAAAAAGATTTACAAAAAAGCTCTGCAATAGTTATTATTACTAGCTTTAAGGCTTATTTTTTGCTCTAATTCATGGTAGAGATTAAACTAAATCAAAATTCTTGTGTCAACAGCAATTTCTAATGAACTAAAGCCTTTTCTTCACTGGGTTGGAAGTAAAAGGAGAATTGTTAATAAATTAATAGAGCATCTTCCTTCAGGGCCATACTATAATTACCATGAACCATTCCTTGGTGGATGGGCTCTTTATTTTTTCAGGTCAGGCATCTGTTTAAACAATGTTTTTTGTCTGATATTAATCTCAACTTAATTACTAGTTATCACGCTGTAAAAAAGAATCCAAATGAAGTCAACAGGTTACTAAATCTATATCACAAAAACCATTCTGAAAGTCTCTACTATAAAATAAGAGACAATTATTATAGTAATGATCCTAACGATATTACTGCAAAATTTATATATCTTAATAAATATTCCTTTAGGGGAATTTATAGGCTAAACAGAGATGGTACATCTGCTCAAACATTTTCTGATAAGTGATATCTTAAGCTTCATATTTGCTCTAGAATAAACAAATGTAGTAAACTTTTAACCGATGTATCAATTTGCGCAATGGATTTTTCATTTATAGAGCCTCAACAAAATGACTTTGTTTATTTCGATCCTCCTTACCACCAATCAGGAGAAAGGTTCTACACTAGAGTCCCATTTGATGAAAAAGAGCAAATCAGACTACGAGATTTTGTATATGAACTAACCAATAAAGGTGTTAAAATTATGCTTTCAAATAATAACACTACCTTTATTAAAGATTTATACAAAGATTTTTTCATCACTCATATTGGAGTTACATACTCAATCAATCAAAAACGCAATCTCGTTAATGAGCTAATCATTACTAACTATAGTCATTTACAATGAAGTTTGCGTATAGAAAAAAGCGATAATAGCTGCATAAGATTTGCTGCTAACACGATATTATACGCAAACTTCATTGTAAATGACTATATAAGCTTCTCTGACTATTTATAAAATTTTAGTTTTACAAAACACTTTATTCATTTTAAGTATAAGTAATTGATTATCTAACATAGTTAAGGGTGAGGATTTTATGTTTGATGAAAACACAATAGGAGTACAAATCATGCCATATGATAAATCTGTATCTCAAGATGAAGTTATATTCAAAGTTAGCAACAGCTGGAACATTTTCAGTAAAAATGCACTAAACATTAGTATTGTCACAGATATGTACAAAGGAGAAAATATACAATTTCTAAAAATTAGTGATAAAGGCAGTAATATTAAAATCAAAAATTCACTGTTATACCCTCTTTTAATAGAGTTAAAAAAAGAAATATGTAGCTCAAACCTTAAAAAGGTAGAAATCGTTTTAGATCAATTTAGTTTACCGTCTATGCACAAATTATCTGCTTTGTTAGAAGATAATAATGCGTTAACTGTATTTGAACTTAAGTGCAACAATTTTGACAGTAGATTTTCTACAGGGCTTAAAAGTATTTTAACAAAAACAAGTTTGGAAAAAATAGTTTTAAATTACCATACAGCACTGCAACATATAGTTAATTATTTTAGTTCGATAAAATATTTAAATCTAATAACACTTGATCTATCAGGTAGTTTTGATCGCAATTCAAAAGAAGATCTCAATACTTATACTCCAAAATTTACAAATATACTGCTAAACAGTATGCCTAATCTTAAGGAATGTATTTGCGATGAAGATACGAAGCAAATACTGCTAAATAACTTGGAATCAGGTAATTATACTGATAGTTATTCAAAACTTATAAGTATTCTAGCTCCAAACTTAAGCACGAAACATAATCAGCAAGACCAAGAACAGCAAGTAATTGATTTAACTGTAGAATCTTCTACTATTGAACCTCAAAGCAAATGTGATATAAATGGTACTAGTGTCTTACCGCATTTTTTTGATATTTTTGATGAGATGACTCCATACTGCTTTTATAAGGATATTCCACCTTATCCTCATCCATCTTATCATTCTTTGTTTTCTAATTGCAATAATGTTGATGCTAGCACTAGTACTTCAAGTAATCACATAAATATATTAGATATAACATCAAATATATCATCTAAAGAATCTGATGATGTATTGCTATCTGGTGAAGATAGCAGTGATAGAAGTTTGGTAATTGATGAAGACAGATGTGAGTAACGCCATTCATAAAAACAATTTTATATAAGAATTACACAATAAATGTGTGAAGATTATTGTTTCTAACACCAGATTAGGATAAGAAAAATTATGAAAAGCATAATGAAAAAGGTCTACAAGATATAATATACAATTATAATTATGTGAGATATTAAATATAAGTTTTAATTAATAGCCATTTATTGCTCACATATCTGCAAACGTAATTTTAAGAATAAGAAACAGTTAGAAAGAGATAATATACAAGTGTTACCATGGCCAATGTTCGGGTTATTAAGTATAGTATTATGAACTAATACTTGTAGAAATATGATCAATAAATAAACCGTTATTAATTGAAATTATATTTAAATATATTGCATAATTATAATTGTACATTATATCTTGTAGACCTTTTTCATTATACTTTTCATGCTTTCCCTTATCCTAATCTGGCGTTTGTAAGGTCTGAAACATGTTCTGCAATATTACTACCAAATTCGTAACTTATTCTTTCTTTAGTTAGTTTTGTGTCTTCAAGTGTATCATGTAGTATTGCTGTAATAATCGTATCTGTTTCAAAGCTGTAGTCTGCTATCATATAAGCTACTTCTAATGGATGCATATAATATGGCTCTCCTGTATCTCGAAGTTGTTTGTCATGATATTTTTTAGTATAGAACATTACCTATAAGCAAAATTGGTCTTCTAAGGCAGATAGTATAAGTATGAAGATTTATATATGTTTGGCATAAAAATTTTTTTCAACCTATTTTCAACCTTTTGAACAAAAATTTGACTGTAATTTTATAAAAAAATTATTTTCTAAAACACCTACTATAGCTGTATTTTTGGAGATGAAAAATGCGCCCTGTAGTAATAGTTGTAATATTATTAAAAATAATAGTAACAATAATGACACAATATTTTATAACTTTATTGGAAATATCATTCCACCAGAATGGAGAAAGCTAAGTGGAGATAATGGAAAAGCATTAAGTAAAACATCTAAACAGCTTTTATCATTCATAGTATTTAGACTACATATCTATTACAACAAAGATATAGATGAATTACAGGAAAGTTATCAACTTTATGAAGATAAGCTGAATGTTGGTCAAAGAAGAGTTAGGCAATGCTTAGTAGAATTAAGAGATGCAGGTTTTATTGAAGTTGAAAATAGGACAATAATTAAAGACAATGTTAAGTTACGTAATGTTCCTTGCATAAAAATTCTGAAAAATTTTCAGCACTATAGTGAAAAAGGAAAAGAAGAAAATATAGCCTTACCAGAAAAAAAATTTCGTCCCAACATGAAAGAAATTTCAGGTCAACCTGAAACTTTTTTCAGGGACATATATAGATATATAAAAAAAATCTAAAATATCTAGATCTACTGAAGGTGAGTTAGTAGAGAATAACAAAAATGAAAATGAAGAACAAAATTTTCAAAATGTTGATGATTTTGAAAATGATATACGGACTTCAACTAAAAATCGCAATAAAGACATTGAATCACTAATAACAAAGATTCTCAAGTCTTCGAATGGTAAAAAAGAATGGTTCAAAAGGTACAGGCTAGAAGACTTTTACCCAACTAACACCAGAAGATGTAGTTACACTGCAACATAAGTCTGATAGAGGTTTTAACATATACTTTATCAACAAATTACTATTAAAGCTAGCAGATCAATATTCGAATTATCATTTTGGCGGTAAGGCATCAGTTCTAAACTATATGGCAAAAGCGTTAGCAAATGAATTACGAACTACTGATCAGGCAAATAGTGACAACTGTGGACTTGATAACGTAGAAAAATTTAATAAGGAAAAATATCTTGCGCAAATTGAAACAAGGACAAATCTTAGTAAGGAAAGCCAGTTGAAGCATAAAATTGCTGGTTCTTTTGAAGCAGCTATGGCTTATCAAATTTTGACTTCTTGTAGTTTTGGGCCAGCAGTTCGAACTAAGTTTTTTGTTAAGTTGCTTAAAAATATTACACTAACAGAATGTGATAGATCAAAGATATTACAAGCTGTACAAGATGTATATGGATACGACAAGAATTACAAGTTACACCATTTGAGCAACTCAAAACTGTTTCACAGAAACAAATCAATGAAGAAGAGTATCTCTTGAATCTGAGTAAACAATTGGACTCCAACTCAACTTGGTACAAAGTACGAAAATACATACTTCAACATTACAAATATGAGCAAGTTATTGATAAAATATGGTTTAGTAAATTAAAAGTTGTAAATGAAGATAATGTTAATAAAAAAATATTCATTAAAGCAAAAACAGAATTTGAAGATAGTTACATCAGAGGAAATTATCTGAAAGATTTTGAGTACGCTTTTAAAGCTCAAGGGTTTTCTTTTGAGTTAGTTAAGTTCGAATAATTTTAATAAAATTTAAAGAGTGATATGGAAAAAGATCTTGCAAAGATTGCTCCAAATAATATTTAAGCAGAGCAAATGATACTTGGGGCAATTCTGATTAACAATCGTGCGCTATATAACATTAACGAATTTTTACTGCCGGAACATTTTTATGAACCATTACATGGTAAAATATATAAGTCAATTAATCTCATTATTAGTAAAGGAATTAGTGCTACTGTAATTTCGCTCAAAAATATGCTAGGCAATGAACTCGCATTTGAGGAAATAGGTGGAGTAGATTATCTAGCTAAACTTACAACTTTAGCATTAAGTATAGTTAATGTTAATGAATACGGCAAAATAGTATATGATCTCGCACTGCGGCGTTATTTAATTGAAATTGCAGAAAAAATAGCAACGAATGCATATTCTTCTACTTTAGCAGATACAGCTATCAGTAAGATCGAAACTGCTGAATCTCAATTATATGATCTAGCTTCAAGAGGAACTTTAAGTCAAGGATTTATAAAATTATAAACTTCAATTGAAGAATCATGGACATCAATTTCATCTGCTATTAAAAATAAAAACTCTATTAACGGTATTAGTAGTGGACTACCTGACCTTGATTCAAAGCTTGGAGGATTTAAAAATTCTGACCTAATAATATTAGCTGGCAGGCCCTCAATGGGTAAAACTGCTTTAGGAGTTAACTTAGCAATAAATGCTTGTAAATATTTTCTTACTCAAAAAAATACTAAAGATAATGTACCATCAGTTGGCTTCTTTTCTTTAGAAATGTCATCTCAGCAAATCTCTACTCGAATTCTTTCTATAGAATCTGAAATTAATAGCTCTGCATTATTTAACGGTAAAATAGGTGAACAAGATGTTGATAAGTTAAAGACTGTACAAAATGAAATACAAAAGTGGAATTTTTTTATAGATGATGCTCCTGCAATCTCAATATCAGCAATTAGATCACGAGCTCGTAGACTTAAACGCACTCATAATTTAGCAATATTATTTATTGATTATTTGCAGTTAATTAAGATTGATTCAAATAGAAGTCAATATAATAGAGTAAATGAAATTTCTGAAATTACTCAAAGCCTAAAAGCACTTGCAAAAGAACTTAATATTCCAATAATTGCATTATCACAATTATCTAGAGCTGTTGAACAAAGGCCTGATAAAAAGCCGTTGCTATCAGATCTAAGAGAATCAGGCTCCATTGAACAGGATGCCGATATTGTAATGCTTATATATCGTGACGAATATTACTTATCTAGATCAGAGCCAGCTCCTGGAACGCCAGAATATACGGAATGGATTGCTAAACAAGATAGATGTCATAATACTGCTGAAATAATTGTTGCTAAACACCGTAATGGGCCAGTTGGTACAGTGAAGTTACACTATACTAATCAGTATTCTAAATTTGGCAATATTGTTAAAAACTCTCAGCAAGGTTAATAAACACTAGATTATGCATAAATGAAAAAATGCTGGTCCAAAAAAAAAAATTACAGCAAAATTTTACTCATTAACACCAGAGATATACAACTTAAGGTTAGTTCGTGATAACTGAATCAAAAATTTTATAATTTAATTTGCTTCTTTTCCAGTTTTTATCTGGGATTGGAGTATACAAAAAGTTTGAATTATGGTATAATTTATTAATAACCATTTAGAGATGGAAAATGATAGATTTTTATAGTGAGAGCTTAATAAATAAGCTGCTCAGAACCAACGTAAGATTTAACACCAAAATTGATCTTGATAAAGTTGAAAGAGCAATACTTTACGCTAAAAAATATCATGGCCAGCAAAAGAGAGATACTGGAGAACTATACTATACACATCCATTGAAAGTAGCTCACATGGTATCAGACCACAGCTTTGAAACAGATACAATTATTACTGCAATACTACATGATACACTTGAAGACACAAAACTAACTAAAGAAAGAATAAGTTACGAATTTGGTAGTAATATTGCAGAACAGGTTTCAGACCTTACCAGAGTTAGGGATAATAAGAAAATCAGTGCTATGGAAATGATACAAATATTACGCAGCCAAAATAAAACAGAACTATTACTGATCAAACTTTTTGATAGATTCCATAATATTACAACTATATTCATCAAACCTCCTCAAAAAAGGCAAGAAATAATATTTGAAACTCAGCAAGAATTTATAGCTCTTGCTGAATACCTTAAACTACCAGAGATTGGAGAACGCTTAAGTGAATATTGTAAACTTCATGCTAGTTAAAATGTAGTAAATAATTGAGAATGAATGGATTAAATATATATGATATTCAAATCTAAGGCTAAATATACCTTACATAGCGCTATTCAAGATGGTGATATTGAAAAAGTGAAGCAGCTTATTAATAAGGATAGTACACTTGTCAATTCAAAATATAAAGATGGTACTACAGCTTTATCTGTTGCTTTAAAATATAAGAATCTACCTATTGCTGAGATTTTGCTGAACAATGGAGCTAACGTAAACGCACAAGATAATGATGGGCACACTGCTTTACATCTTGTCGTTGCACACTGCTTTACATCTTGTCGTTGACAGAATTCAAGTATATTATGAATTTTTCGAAAAATATCCTACATATTGCAATGATCATATAGCATTAAGCGGGTAGGTAAGCGCAGGAGCGCTTTTCCTCCCAAAGAATCGTACAAGCGAATTACTCCGCATACGGCTCAAGCAATTTACAAACAGCTGCAATAAGTTGTCCGCGATTACTGTGTACTTGTTGATGGCAGTTTTCATGCAATAAGCACAAATTGTTAATATGGTCAATGCCACCACATCTTATAGGAGTTATATGATGTACATGAACATTTTCACCATTATCTATTAAATCAAAACAAACAAGACATTTACCTTTTTGTCTACGCCAAAGAATCTGCCTGGATTTAAACAAATACTTAGGACTATCAGCCTGACGTTTATGCCAATATTCTCTAAGTTTTGAATTATCGGGAGAAGATTTACCTTTAACAAGAATATGTCGTTTGATCGTTGTCCATTGTAATTTCCATAGATATAGATCTTTATTCATAAAGACCCAATTATCATTTCTGCCTTTAATGCGTCCCCAATACTTTTTCTTAAGCCATTCCCAGGATTTTTTAGGATGTTTTCTACATGCAAATCTTGCTTGTCGAATCCACATTCAGCAGTCTAAATTGGAAAAATTTTTTTTTGATACGACTTTGTTAAAATAACTGCACCATCCAAATATTTTAGAATTTAGATTATCAATTATTCTATCAATATTCCATGAGAAACTTTTTTTCCATTCTATTGACATTCGTTTTTTAAACAACTTTATAGAGTCTTTAGACGGTTTAACTAGTAGAGCTATACCTCTTCTTGTACTATTGGTGTTATATTGTCGAATATTAAATCCAATGAAATCAAAACCCTCATTAATATGAAGTATCCTGGTTTTTTCCTTCGACAATTCTAAGCCTCTAATACTTAACCAATCATTAATAATACTTTTGGCTCTGATACATGAGCTTTCTGACTTAGCACAAATTACAAAATCATCAGCGTATCTCACTAAAGCATATTCGGATTTAGAATGAAGGTGATCATATTTATTATAGATAATATTAAGTATATCACCCATTCCATGAAGAGTTATGTTTAAAAGTAATGGAGAAATTAATCCACCTTGTGGAGTGCCAGTTGTTGTTTTGATAATTTGATAATCCTGCATTACACCAGATTTAAGCCATGCTTGAATCCAATTACGAGCCGGGAAATTTCCTATAATTTCCAAAAGAAAATTATGATCAATATTATCAAATGCTCCTTTGATATCAGCATCTAATATCCAATTTCTATTAGTTCCATGGCGAATAATACCAGATATTCTCTGTATTGCATCATGAGCGCTACGTCCAGGTCTAAAGCCATAACTGCAACCTTCAAACTTAGCTTCCCAATATGGTTCAAGTGCTGATTTTACAACAGCTTGCCTACACCTATCCAAAATAGTCTGCAACCCTAAAGGTCTAGATTTGCCGTTACTTTTTGGTATGTACACACGCTTAATCGGTTTTACAGATGATAGTCTGTTATCTGCTATTTCCATCAACAGATTCCTTTCTTTATCTGTATTAACAACTATTTTATCAACTCCAGGACTTTTTCGTCCTTTGTTGATTTGAGTTAACACGTCTTATAGCAAGTAACCTATTTGCTCTTGACCTTAACATCAATCTTTGTAAGTTACGTACTAACTTCATATTACCATTTGCAGATGCCATATAAATACGTCTACGAAGATTATTAACCTTTTGTATAATTTCTTTCCAATCTATTGAATGCCAATAGATTTTCTTGAAATTATCCTTAGTCTCAATTGTTACATTTGCGTTTAGCATCCAACTTTTCCAATTAATTCATAATCTTGTTTACCTATTTAGGGTAAATCACCAGTCTTAAGTTAGCATCATTTCTGATTAGCACATATAAATGCCTATACACTCAGTTATTAATTCCTGTAGTCTTTCGACTTAGTGTCATTTGCTTTCTAAGACCTCTCTTACCTACTATCAGCTGCCTAATAATAGGCTTACCATGTTTCACTCATCAGAGGATACGTTAAGTTGGCTATCTTCTTTATACCGAGGAGCTGGCATTTTTAAAGAAGGATGCGTATTCCTTCTTACAGCTAAGCTTTTCAGCTTTATCCATATAACAGAATTTATCTGGAGTATCTGCTTCTGCGTTTACGATATTTTCCATACGAAGATTCACTTTCGTTTAACCAATTTTAACTTTACCTTGCCCTATTTCCCATCCAGATTAGTACTTTAGTTAGGCTTTCTATCGCACTTAGTACAAGACCGTTGCCAATCTCGCACCGCAATAGCGGTAACTAAGGTTCAAATGCAACCTTGCTACATCTCTGTAGTCTCTGTTTGAGCGACCTCATGTCGCACCTGCTAAAATATAATGCTGATGTAAATATCGAAGATAATCAAGGTAATACCCCTTTATCTGATGCTGTTGAATGCAGATGTGTAGAACCTTTAGAAATTATGCTAAAACATAATTCTACTAGTATTAATAAAAAATATGATAATGGAGAAACACTACTACATATTGCTGTTCGCGCTGAAAGCATAGATGTTATACAGCTTTTGATTGATTATGGAGCAGATATTGATGCAAAAGATGATAACGGCATGAATCCTATAGATTATGCTGCTAAAAGCGGTAATGCAGATGTATTAAATCTTTTAACTGAACAATCGGTACCATGGTATTAATTTTCAACAGACAACTATAGATTAATTCCAGGAAATAGAATTGACAAAAAGTATAATTAACATTAACTGTATAAAAAATATTAAATTAGATAGATACTGCTATGAGTATTTTGAAATCACTTTTACAACCGTGTTATGCTGTTATATTAGCATCTGTTATATTATTTTCACAATCTATATATGCAGCAGATAGATATAACAACTCTGAAAATTCTAAATCCAGTATTGTGTCTAATGCTTTTCCATTTTATCTAAAATTTTCAAGTGCTCTTGAAACTACTAACTGTTATTATTATATATTAGAAGCTGGAGTTGGTTATAGATTAGATCGGCATAGAATAGATGTAAAATTAGGAATTTATATCTTTCAAGATAACTTTATTCAAGGAAATTATTATTACAATATAATTGAAGGTAACAAAGCGTCAATTTTTGTTACAGGTGGACTAATATCAGTTTTCAAGTGTTGTAGTTGTACTGGTATAGAGCTTGGAGTTGGTACAACAATAAACTTATCAAAAAAAGATAGATATTTAGAATATTTAGACATTGAATGTAGCACAATGGCTAACTATAGACCATTTCCTATTCATATACGTATTGGGTCGCGGCTTCATTTCTAATTACTAACAGGTTTTATTAGTTAGTAATGATTAGCTCATTAACGAAATTTCGCTGTTCATTGATTGAGTATGTGACTGGAATATGAGTGATGAAAAAGTCTTTGTATATGTCTCTAATGAATGCAGTATTATTATTTGAAAGCATAATTTTAACACCTTTATTGTTTAGTTCATAAACAAAATCCCGTAGTCTGATTTGCTCTTTTTCATCAAATGGAACTCTGGTATAGAAACGTTCTCCTGATTGGTGGTAAGGCTGATCAAGATAAACGAAGTCACCTTTTTTAGGTTCTATAAACGAAAAATCCATAGCGCAAATTGATACACCAGCCAGAAGGTTACTACATTTATTTATTCTAGAGCAAATATGAAGCTTAAGATATTGCTTATCAGAAAATGTTTGAGCAGATGTACCATCTCTGTTTAGCCTATAAATTCCTCTAAAAGAGTATTTATTAAGATATATAAATTTTGCCGTGATATCATTAGGATCATTACTATAATAATTGTCTCTTATTTTATAGTAGTGATTTTCAGAATGGTTTTTGTGATATAGATTTAGTAACCTGTTGACTTCATTTGGATTCTTTTTTACAGCGTGATAACTAGTAATTAAGTCGAGATTAATATCAGACAAAAAACATTGTTTAAACAGATGCCTAACTTGAAAAAATAAAGCACCTCCACCAAGGAATGGTTCATGGTAATTATAGTATGGCCCTGAAGGAAGATGTTCTATTAATTTATTAACAATTCTCCTTTAGCCTCCAACCCAGTGAATAAAAGGCTTTGGTTCATTAGAAATTGCTGTTGACACAAGAATTTTTGATTAATTAAATCTCTACTATGAATTATAGCAGAAAACAAGCCTTGAAGCCAGTAATAATAACTGTTACAGAGCTTTTTTTGTAAATCTTTTTTGAATGATATTTTTGTAGCTAGAGATACAATGCGATAATTTCGCATCTATTTTAAAAAAATGAAAAAATTTTCAGAAATATTACAAAAAGCCATGTACTGATAAAAATCGAAATGATACTGTATACCTGATGTTATCTGAGATTTAAGGTATAAATGATATCTAACTAAATTTTATTCCGTTTCAAAGTCATATATCTCTTTTAGAAACTAATCTCTCGCTATTTTCCTTACTACTTTCAACAGAAATAATCAGTTTAGAATAATAAATCAGAATTCAATGTACAGAAGAGGTTAGAAAAAATATTAGTTAAGGATAATTCTTGAAAATATAGATAGTATAAAGTATAATAATATGACTTAATCTTAAATGAGAGGTGATTATGTATAGAAGATATTTTGAACAGTTATCAGACCTTGGAAAGAAAACAATCGATTTTTTATTCAAGACAGAAAAAACAAATAAGTCTTTAATTGTTATTGGAGAAACTGATGACCAAAATTTTAATATTACTCAGGTAGCTCGTTTTTATGAAAGTAAAGGTAATGGACAAGTTAATGATCATCATTTTAGTAATAGAATATATTCAGTAGAATATGTAAATTATGATCATCCAAGGTCATATAATACGGTGTATTTAGTAAAAGATTTTAGTCATAATCATAAGGATGAACTTACATCTGAGATGGCTGCACATCAGAATAAATCTCTTGGCATGATTAAAAAGACAGAGTTAGAACGTGCTAAAGTTTTAATTATTGTATCTAATGATTTAAATGAGGATGCCAAAAATGAATTACAAGAGTTTGCTGAAGATCAAAAACTAAACAATTATTATGAACAAACTCACATTTTAAATCTTGATCAATTTGAAGAGTTTTTATCAGGTGATTTAGGTGTTGAATAATCAATTATAGCGCTATATGGAAGTCATGTTTTGACTTCCTACTTTTTTTAAACCTCAGCAAAGCAAAATTATAATTTCATCAGCAAAAGTATCAGCAATAAACCTTAGTTAATATCGGATAAAAAACATTGTTTAAACAGATGCCTGACCTGAAAAAATAAAGAGCCCATCCACCAAGGAATGGTTCATGGTAATTATAGTATGGCCCTGAAGGAAGATGCTCTATTAATTTATTAACAATTCTCCTTTTACTTCCAACCCAGTGAAGAAAAGGCTTTAGTTCATTAGAAATTGCTGTTGACACAAGAATTTTGATTTAGTTTAATCTCTACCATGAATTAGAGCAAAAAATAAGCCTTAAAGCTAGTAATAATAACTATTGCAGAGCTTTTTTGTAAATCTTTTTTAATGATATTTTTGTAGCTAGAGATACAATGCGATAATTTCGCATCTATTTTAAAAAAGATGAAAAAATTTCATAATTATGACAAAAAGTCATGTACTGACAAAAACCGAAATGATACTGTATACCTGATGTTATCTGAGATTTAAGATTTAGATAATATTCTGATAGAGATTAAAACTTAAACCGCAAAATTTTCTTTTTAATCTCTAGGAAGCAATTTAACAACTTAAATAGCAGGGTAATTCTATGCCTATAGAATACGAAGGTCAAAATAAAATCAATAAATTAACTGAAAAATTATCTACAGATGGAATTAATAGCACAACAATAAAACAGGTAGATGCAGAATTGCAAAAACTATACTGTCAGCTGGAAAAATCTGGGCAAGTAAGCATAAATTTCATAGATTGGATACAATATTTTAGGCGAATCGTAAATAACTATGATAAAAAAAAGATAAATATAATAGCTTCTCTGAATGGAATAATTTTTTTATTTAGACAATACATAGCATCAACAAATATAAGGATTGAAACATTTAACATAGAATCACTAATAAATAATACTGTTATCAGAATGAGGAAAAATTTTGAAAATGAGAATATAAATCTAAATGTTCAAAATGATATAAAGACAGTTCTGATTGGAGATAGTTTTCGAATAAAAGCAGTAATAAGCCAGTTAATTGGTAGTGCTATTATAAATAGTAGTAAGAATAGCAAAATTACTATTAACATCAATCAGTATTCAGAAATATTACAATTTACAGTACAAAACATAGGACTAAGTCCTTCTAAAGAAAAATTAGAAAGAATAAATGCTGAACTAGAGAATTTGAATTTGGTAACATATCAAGAACTAGGAGAAGGATTAGCATTTATTAAACATCTTACACATCAGCTAAAAGGAAGACTAAGAGCAAAAGAGGAAAAGAATTACATAACTTTTGCATTTGAAGTGCCAATAACTAGTTTTAACTCTTCTTTAGGATAATGCTATGAAAGCAAAAAAGAAAACAATTAACCAATGGATGGTACAAATACCTCCAATACCAATTACGCTAGTGAATAGAGAAAGGGAGAATATCGATGAATATATGGAGATAATAACAAAGTTAAGAAAAGCTAAGTATCAGGTCGAGGTAGCTGAATCATTGAAAGAATATTGTGTGAATCTGATACAGAATATCAAATATAGATTTAATATTGCAACTAGTGAAATTGTAAGGCTAGCAAGCGAGATCATGTTAAGTGATTCAAAAAATAAAGATAAGCTGAAAACAATATTAAATCGAGCAGTAAATCTCCAAGAGTACTGTAATGATGTAGTTTACACGCTTAGAAGCGAAATTGAGAATGAAAATTTATGTTTAAAAAAATTTAGCATACAAAAGTTAGTAAAGGATGCTGTCAGGAGACTAGAAGACATTGCAAAAGAGAAAGATATAAAAATCAATTACAATTTTCAGTACAAAATGAAGGATATTGTGATTGGAAATAGTGATCACTTACAAGCTATATTAAGTCAATTAATAGGAAGCGTCATTAGATTTAATCACAGCTACAAGGTTATAATTACAGTTCATTTGTTTACTGTAAAAAATTATATAAAAAGCGATAACATACTACAATTTAGAATACACGATAAAGGAAGCGGTATTTCAAAAGAAAAATTAGGGAATATAAAAGCTAAATTAGCTGATTTTGACTTGGTAAGAGACTGTCCGCTAATGCTTGAATCAGGATTATGGTTTGTAAATTACCTTATTAATCAACTTAATGGAGAAATGGAAATAGAGAGTGAAAAAGACAAGTTTACAACCATTACTTGCAATATTCCAGTACAACTTTTTTAATCAAATTAATTCGCTTCTTTTACAGTTTTTATCTGAGATTGAAGTATATAAAAAGTTTAATTTATTGTATAATTTATTAAAGATTATTTAGAGATGAAAAATGATAGACTTTTATAGCGAAAGCTTACTAAATAAGCTGTTTGAAACCAACGTAAGATTTAATACTGAAATTGATCTTGATAAAGTTGAAAAAGCTATATTTTATGCCCAAAAATATCATGGTCAGCAAAAGCGAGATACTGGAGAACTATACTACACACATCAATTAGAAGTAGCTTATATGGTATCAGACTACAGCTTTGAAACTGATACAATTATTACAGCAATACTACATGATACACTCGAAGACACAACACTAACCAAAGAAATAATAAGTCAAGAATTTGGTAATAATATTGCAGAATAGGTTTTAGACCTCACCAGGATTAAGGATAATAAAAAAATCAGTTCTAGAGAAATGATTCAAACATTTTATAGGCAAAATAAAATAGAACTATTATTAATTAAGCTTTTCGATCGATTCCATAATATTCAAACCATACATATAAAACCTTATGAAAAAAGACAAAAAATCGTCATTGAAACTCAGCAAGAATTTATACCTCTTGCTCAATACCTTAAACTACCAGAGATTGCAATAGAGCTAAATAAATACTGTGAGCTTTATGCTAGTTAGAATGCAAACTTTTTCTAACTAGCATACATAGCATTACATATATTTCTACTTGCACAAGATACCGTGTTAAGAGTCAAGAAAAGAAATAATAATTTTATAAAAAAGATGTAAGTTTTTATAAAATTATTATTTTTGCTGGATTGAAACATTAGGATTAAAAGGAGAATTATGCTTCAAAACGCCATAAATAATATGTAGTAACTTACGCATAGCAGCAGTAAGGATAAGCATTTTGGGTTTACCAGTGTTAGATAAACGTTGAGAAAAATGCTTGATAATACAATTATGTCTTAAGGCAGACATAGCAGGCATATAAAAAGACTTACGTAGATCTGAATTACCAGTTCTAGAGATTCTACTAGCGCCACGCACAGAACTACCAGATTGACGATGCTTAGGATTAAGACCTACAAAAGCTACAACTTGTTTAGCAGAACTAAATTTCTCAATATCTGCTAAAAAAGCCAGAACTATAGCTTGTGTTTTTGCTCCTATACCTGGTATTGATTCAAGTAACATAGCTTTATTGTGAAGATCTTTGTTATTTTTAATATGGTCATTGATTAGTTGTTCAATTTCTTTAATTTGTGTTTCAAGAAATTCAATGTGCATTTGAATATTATTAGCAATTGCTTTAGAAGCTCCTTCTAATCTATTTGTTTCTTGTGTTTTATGCTTAATTAAAACATTCAGGCGATTAACCAGCTGCTGTAGTTCTTGAATATAATGCGGCTGTGGATACCATGCTTCCTGTTTCATTGCTTTGCAAAAATCTGCGATTAATACACTGTCTGCTTTATCTGTTTTTGTACGACTAAGTTTACTTATTGCAAAACCTTTAATACGTGCAGGATTTACTACGCTCACTTTATAGCCATAATCGTACAGATATTTCGCTAAGCTTTTCCAGTAGATACCTGTTGCTTCCATACAAACATGTCCAGTTTCTCTGCTTTTTAACCATGTTACTAATTTGTTAAATCCTTCAGAATTATTATTAAATTTTCTTGTTTGAACTTTATGATTAATTAACACAGCGGCATCAAATGTCTCTTTAGAAATATCAATTCCTACAATTATACTATTCATAATCACCAAATTTTATGTTAAATATCTCAAAACCAACCTTGTAAATACAGGCTTTTTTGCCTAAGAATACCGTCCGGTTTTTAGTTAAAAAAGATAGTTACTTATCTAAAATTCAGGCTAGTAGCCTTAGGAGCATAACTGTATACTAGCTTTCTTTTGTGCTATTGCTATAATCTTTTATTTTATTGCAATTTCACTTATTTTTATCATACAAGGAGTATAATTACTAAAACTACTAGCTATATCATGAAAATCAGCTGCTTCAAAACAATCATTCCAAGGCAACCACTGCTCACTATTTTTTTCCAAAGGATTATAAGCAGTTTATCACATTTAGGATCAAAAAATCTATCAGTAAAAGCCCCAGTAGTGTCTACAATTATTGCTCGATCTTTGTGTAATCGAATTTGTGGCAGCAGTTCGTTAAGCATATTAGTTTTACCAGTACCTGTTGTTCCAGTAATAAGAATGTGTAACCTTTCACTATTCTTTACTAATGGCAAGCCTCTAAAACAGATTTTTGAGGCCTTTTTAGCGTTTTTTAGTATTTTAGATAAGGCATTGGGGGGATACTCTACAAAATCAGCGCCTCTAATTTTGGCCTTAATAATCGTTTTTTTACCTTGAGCCTTAAAGAAAACAATTGAGATTATTACACCAATAGCAAAAACAATTAATCCTTCTAACAATGCTGAATTGATTAAGAATTCCCATAATTGCTGTATTTTAAATCCATGTTGACCTGTATAAAATTCATGTAGAAAGTCCTGAGCATTGAGGTGTATCCATTTTTTAAACCTTAAACTATAAAATACGATTCCTATTTGATCGATATCATAAAAATGTTCACCAATTGTTAGCTTAAGCTGTACATATCGCTCAATCGCAAAATAATACAAACTGCTCAGAAAAACTTTTTGATATAATCGACATATAATCCAGAATATCGATAATCCTAACCCAATTGTAAAAACATTGGCACTACCTTGCCCAAACATTCTTAACTTATGAGCAAATAACTGCGATCCCCTTGTGAAATTGCCTTGATTCTGAAAATTCATCAAGAGTATTTTTTCAAAATCTGTAGTTTTTGCTCATACTCTTTTACTCCAGTAAAATTCTCTAATTCTGTTAACTTTTTAAACATTGCTTCGTATTCTGCAATGATATTAGGATTATATTTAATAGCTAAGTTAAAATTCTCCTTAGCTTTTGAGTACTGTCCTAAACTTACTAATGAAATTCCTTTTTCAAGATAGTTTTCAGCAAAATTAGGTTTGTACTTAATAGCGATAGCAATGTCAAAATTTTCTATCGCTTTTTGGTGTTTACCTAATTTCTCAAGAATCATTCCTTTATTATAATAAATATCCGCACAATTTGGATCATATTTAATAGCTATGTTACAGCTTTCTATTGCTTCAGAATATCTATTCAATAAGCTTAATATATACCCTTTATTACAGTATGATTTCACACAACTAGGATCGTATTTAATAGCTAAATCAAAATGTTCTATTGCATTCTGCAATTGCCCTAAAAATGCTAAAGTTAAACCTTTATTAATATAAGCTTCTGCATAATCTGGTCTATATTTAATAGCTATATCATAGTTTTCGATTGCATTTTGAATGTATCCTAAATTCATTAACGCTATGCCTTTGTTATAATAAGCTTCTGGATTATCTGATCTGTACTTAATAGCAATATCAAAATTTTCCATTGCATCTTCATACTGTCCTAATCTAGCTAAAGAAGCTCCTTTATTGTTATGTCTTTCCACTCCTTCAACTTTAACTTGTGCAAAAAATGCTCTACCACCAGCACTAGCACTAGTTCCACTACTTTTACTGTGGCTACTACCTGTATGATCAGTAGTAGCAATGCTACTAGAACCAACCTCCTGTAGAGCTTGAGATTCACTATCAGTGATGCTTATAGACTGAGCTTCATCGTGAGTTATCCTGTCGGCTCTATTTCCATGGTAATGGAGTTTCCTGTTGAAATAAGATTGGCCTCTCTTTTTGTCAGTGAATCAAGAATGCTCTGAGAGTGCGTAAACTGGTTTTGATATCCAGCTTGTAGCATAGCAGAAGCTCGGAAGTTATTTCCCAATGAATCTACGTTTTCATTTATAATTTGTCGACCATCAGCCGTTGTAGTGACTGTTCTACCACCATCATTGATAAATATTAGCCATATGTAATGAAGGAGCTAGGTTTTGTTGAGAGATAGTTCTATTGCCTATGCTGTAATTATCCATACTCAAGTTATTGTCGACTATGTTACTGCCTAAGCTGCTAGCAACTGGTATAGGAGAGAACTGGCTGGCCAAGTTAGCTGTAGCATGAGCACAAGCTTTTATCACTGCCCAAGAAAGCATTGGTATCGATGATGCAAGCATTTGAAACGTCGCATAGCTATTATAAAATCATCTCTGCGAAGCTTCCTTGCGATAGCATATTCAAGCCATAATCATTACCAAAAGCTCCAGATTTACTGGATAAGCTGATCATTCCTAGGCAATGGATTATTGTAAAAAATACTGGCCAGCTGCTGACCCATATTATTAATAGAATCCAGGTTTTGAGTATATTGTAGCCGCCAGGTAATAGGCCCATTGGAAATACAATAAAGATCATTGAGACTACTAATGCAAAAAAAACAGATTGTAAAATAGGCATCATGTGAGCAGCCATTTCTCCAGCTACTAGATACGAAAATGATTGTTGAAAGAGGCCTCTGATTGCATGCATACTAACTAAATTAGGATAAATTCTTGATAACGAAAACTTCTCACGCCAGTCATCATATGACTCACGATTAGCATTAAGAAGCATAGCTTGCTTCATCCATTCATGAATATCTTGCTGCTCTCTTTGTAAATATTTTAGTGTATCTCCAGTCATGACTTTTAGTCTTTGACTTAACATGTGTGACTGATCAGATTGAACTCCAATTGCTGCTGCAAACTTGGTTAAAAGTCCTTCATTTAATTCTTTATGAATTGCCGCTTTAATCAATGGAGTAGCTTGTCTACAGGTCTTGAAACTAATGGCTAAATTACTAGGCTCGCGATAATAAATACCAAAATTATTAGGTATATTTTGCTCGATAAATCCTATAATGTCGTTAGTTTGTTGAGCAGCAGCTTTTTTACCTAAGATATTGCCTATGATGTAAGGCTTCATAAAGCATTGTCTAAGGAATTCCTTCGTATTAGTTAAAGTTATTGGATCCTGTATTTGCACATCTCGAATCTTAGCTACAGCCTTAGCTCCAAACATAATACCAGTTTTTCTGCTCGATAGTCCTTCATAAGCTGGCAAAAGATGCTGTTCCAACATTTTAGATACAAAGTAACTCGTTTGCGATGAAAGAGAAGCAAACATTGCAATACTTATGGGAATATTATCAACCTTTACTGGCGCACTCATTGATACTTCATCCTTCAGCCAAACAGTAGATTTGGGGGCAAATAACAGCGTAAAAATAAATATCGATGGAAAAAACCATTCCCATAGCAAAGATGCCGATATTTCCTCTAAAAATAGCCCTAGTAGCAGCCCATATGCCACCAATAGTCAAGGCTAAGTGACCCACTGGAGTGAAGTATTCGCTATTTGAAGCAAAGACCTCTGCCTATGCCATTAAACACATGCCATAACAGATCTCCACCACCAAATGTGTATATTACGTAATCCATTAACTTTTCTCCTTCGCTATTAAATGCTGCTCTATTAATCTAGCCCTTTTATCTATTCGACTTGCATCGGTTTGTAGGCTAGTCCATTTTTCATTTGCAAAAAGTTGTACTCGATTCAATTCCTTCAAATATCTTTCTAAATGTTCATTCGAAACTTGCTTAGCACCTAGTGAAGTAACGGCTCTACGTATTTCGGTGATTACTTCCTTCAAATGCTGAACTAATGTATAGCTAGCTATTAATTCTGATGAGATCTCTAAAATTGTGACTCCAGAAATAGCTTCTAATGTGATATAATCATAAATTGGAAATATATCTCCAATCGAAGATAAAAAGGCTATTTCAGAGTTGCTATATTCAGAATTCTTATCAAACTTATTTTTTAGATCAGTCAATTTTTGCTTAGCTTTACCTGCATAAGACTGCTCTGGTGATATTGTGATATTTCGTTGTAGGCTTGGATGCAGGCAACTAACACTATCACAGCTGTAAATTGAAGCTGATTCTCCACCTTTTAAATGACTAATCCAACTTTTTTCATCCTGAGCTAAGGAGTCAAAAAAGTACACATTATTGTTTGTAACCACGATAGTGCCAGTCATAGACATGATTGAATCACGCATATTTGATGGTATTCCAACCTTTGCTGCTGCTTTAGTGAAGATGTTATAATCATCCAGCATAACTCTGAATCCTTATTTTGTGCTTGTCGCAGAGCTTGTTTTTGATCTAAATAATTACGACATTTTTTACCAGCAGCAAAATAATCAAACCCGCTTTGTGACTGTATATCACGGCAAACAGCTTCTCTCATAGCTGAGTTTCTTGGTAAAGCTGTAGCAAATAATGCTTTTGTTAATTTGCAATCTTCCTTAGCAAATTGATTCATCTCCATTGCTAGATTACGTAAGTCTTTGAGAGCATTCTCAATTTGAGGAGCAAAGGTTTTTAATCCTAATGAAAAAGCATAGACTTTAGCTTGAGAACCAATGTTTTTCATCAATTGAACTAATTCTTCTCCAGAAATAACAGAGAAGCTACCAAGATAGGCATCAATACCGCTACAGCTCATGTTTAAAGATGGTGGAGTTATAGCAAATGGCTGAAATGATGTTTGGCTTGTTCTGGCAGATAATCCGCCAGCCGCTTGATCTTGATATGATCCAGATCTTGTGACATTAATACTCATTCCTTGAAATACGTTTTCGATATTCCAAGCTAGTGATACTGGAGCTTGTAGCAATAATAGCATTGTAATGGCATAAACTCTGATTTTGGTGCTCATGTAGTCTCCAACTTATGATAATATCTATCGATTGCTAGAATATTGTCGATAATTTTATCTTCAGAGATTATGCCTCTAGCTACTGCATATATTTTTTTACCATCGCTAGCTACTGAATATAATACAGGTACAATATGCTTAGGGTTTAGTTTATTTAGCAACTCATTATTCTTACTGACAGCTAGCAACTGAAATGCATATTTATTAGCAAAGCTCTGAACAATAGGAATAAAGGCCTTACAGAGCAAGCAATCTTGTTTAACTTGCAGAATCAATCCCCAGTTTTTAGCAATGTTTTTGAGTTTGAAATCATTTTTTTGCTCTGATTTTTCTTGATACAGCTTTCTATGTAAGCTATTAGCTGGCTCATTAGCATTAATCAGTTGATAATCAAGTAGAGTAGCCAGCTGCCACATAGTAGCAAACTTATGAGCCTTCTCCATGATTCGCTTCTGCAATCTTTGGGCTGTAATCACATTTTCGAGCGTTGGATTATCAAGCGCTATACGCGCTGAGCTCGATTAAATTGCTCCTTTAATTCCTCGATTCTCTGGTCATGAGCCACACTCATCAACTTAGAATTAGCAGCAGAGTCATCAAGCTCATGACCATGTTTATCATTGTACCATAAAAACCCCTGTAGCCAAAGAGTTAGTATCAGCTAATTCTATCGACAAGTAATTAAGTAGCCCCATAATTAGCATTATTGCTAATGGATTCATTATTGAATTATTTTTATATCTATCTAAAATGAAGTTTAGTCAAAGAAGGGAAGCATGACACAATCAAAGATTGCTGAAATGCTTCAACTATAACCCATAATAGTTATTATCTTATTTGCGATAATACTAGTTACTACAAATCTAAGCACATAACAAATCAAAACAAAGCAACTAAAAATAGATGCCGTTAAACCTTAAATCATTTCCTGAATTAGTGTTCTCTCCCAACGCTACTTTATCCAACTCTACTTTACGTTCTTCGTTAAGCTGTTGAAATGTTCTAAAATCATCATCATCCAATGCGTCTAATATCCGCTCAGCCATTCCGAGACGTGCTAACTCACGCCAATTTCCCAAAAATTTCTCAGCATCATTTTTTCTGGATAGGTTTTTAATATCTGCTCATTATTTCTTGCTATTATTGTCAGCGATTCATTTATAGCATCTATTTGTTCTGTCCTCCATAATAGCCTTTTCTCTTGCAAGTGCTCTGCGATTTTGTGCTGATCATGTTCAATAGCTAAAGCTAAATCTAAAACTGTATAACCATCGTTATTCTTTAAAATAAAATTAACATTATTATTCTTACATAAACTTTTTATCAAATCTATTGATCGGCATAAAAAACTATCTAAATTATCTATCATTAGATGTATTATATCTAACAATCCAGTCCTGAATTAGTGTTCTCTCCCAACGCTACTTTATCCAACTCTACTTTACGTTCTTCGTTAAGCTGTTGAAATGTTCTAAAATCATCATCATCCAATGCGTCTAATATCCGCTCAGCCATTCCGAGACGTGCTAACTCACGCCAATTTCCCAAAAATTTCTCAGCATCATTTTTTTCTGGATAGGTTTTTAATATCTGCTCATTATTTCTTGCTATTATTGTCAGCGATTCATTTATAGCATCTATTTGTTCTGTCCTCCATAATAGCCTTTTCTCTTGCAAGTGCTCTGCGATTTTGTGCTGATCATGTTCAATAGCTAAAGCTAAATCTAAAACTGTATAACCATCGTTATTCTTTAAAATAAAATTAACATTATTATTCTTACATAAACTTTTTATCAAATCTATTGATCGGCATAAAAAACTATCTAAATTATCTATCATTAGATGTATTATATCTAACAATCCAGTCCTGAATTAGTGTTCTCTCCCAACGCTACTTTATCCAACTCTACTTTACGTTCTTCGTTAAGCTGTTGAAATGTTCTAAAATCATCATCATCCAATGCGTCTAATATCCGCTCAGCCATTCCGAGACGTGCTAACTCACGCCAATTTCCCAAAAATTTCTCAGCATCATTTTTTTCTGGATAGGTTTTTAATATCTGCTCATTATTTCTTGCTATTATTGTCAGCGATTCATTTATAGCATCTATTTGTTCTGTCCTCCATAATAGCCTTTTCTCTTGCAAGTGCTCTGCGATTTTGTGCTGATCATGTTCAATAGCTAAAGCTAAATCTAAAACTGTATAACCATCGTTATTCTTTAAAATAAAATTAACATTATTATTCTTACATAAACTTTTTATCAAATCTATTGATCGGCATAAAAAACTATCTAAATTATCCATCATTAGATGTATTATATCTAACAATCCAGAGTAGCTTAAAAGAGCTAAATGTAAAGCAGTTTGACAATCATTATTTTGTATGTTTGTATCTACTCCTCTATTCAACAGCATTTCCGCTATATCTATAAAGCGCTTGTCATTATTATCAGCATTTATAAGGTTGGGCATATGTATATCATGTGGTAATATGGTGAAGTCATGTGGTAATATGGTGAATCTATGCTTGGCAACTAAATGTAAGGCAGTGTTACCATCATTATCTTGTAAATTTAAATTTATCATGTTAGGATATCTATCTAACCAAAACTGTACCATGTCTTTGTAGCCATTTTTAGCAGCAGAATGTACTACAGTATTCTTACCTGTTATATTAATATCAGCATTATTATTCAATAAAAACTCTACTATATCTATGCGCCCACATCCAGAAGCATGATGTAAAGTAGTGCAACCATCATTATCCATCAAATTAACATTAGCTCCATTATCAAGTAGAAGCTTTAATTTATCGATGTCGCATTCAGCATTGATAATACAATGTACAGGGGCGATACCATTACCATCTGGTAAATTGGCATCAGCGTCACTGTTTAACAGAAGCGTTAACATATTTATGTCATGGTTCAACTTACTAGCAAGATGCAAAGGAGTGGATCCATATTGTTTTTTGATATTGACATCAGCGCCCTTTTTTAACAGAAGTATTGCTATATTTATGTACCCACGCGAAACTGCTGCATGCAAAGCAGATCCACTCGGACCAAGTACCTCATTAACAAATACTGTATTGATAATGTTACAAGCATTATCTTGTGCTAGAATACGCTCTACATTCTCTACATTGTTCTGTGCGGCTGCGTAATATAAGTTACGTGCTAAATCATCGTTATTCATATATTTTTCACCCTAAAAATATATGTGGTTATTATATCTTAAAATAAAAATATAAAGCAATACTCAATTTTTTGGCAAGTGCTGTTTTTAATTCACAATTTTGAATTTTAAGGTGTTTGCAACCATCTTTTGGATCGCTAGTACAAGAAAAAACAATCTTTTGTTTCCAATATGAACGATTGACTCTAAACTTGTCAAAAAATACTCTATCACCACTCTCATAGTTGAGTCTATTCACCTCATAGCATTCATTACTTTCTATTAATTGTTCAAGTTCAGGCTTTACAACTTGCCAATATTCTGCTACTTCCCTTAGTTCTTGAGTCTTATCTCTGTAGTCATAGCGAAGTATACATATTTTACCTCTTTTTGATATAATATAAACTTTGTTCCAATATGCTCTATAGATACGCCAAGCCTATCAGCAACAGCACTCCTCATTCGTCTTGCAGCCATTTGGCTATCACCTGCTAACTTGTATATTTTTTCATTATTTTTATCTACGTCATGGAAATCTGCACGACCATTAAGCCAATTACTATGATTCTCTACTATTTCTTCTGTTGCAAATTCCATTTGCCGGTTTTGCCAAGAAAGCCATACATTCTCTAATCTGCACTCAACATTTAATTCTCGAATAAGTTCAATGTTAAAATTACTACCTTCATTACAACTTTGAATAATTTCAGTATTAGTTTTACTTGTCTGAGTTACGAAGTTACTGCTATCAAGGGCACTTAAAGGATCAGATTCAATTCTCATTGAATTAGCTATCATATAATTTTGATCGTTGATATTATGTTGAGTTAAGGCATTGTTTTTACTGTTTTCAGCTTGAAATAACATTGCCCCACTTTCTGTACCAAGCTGATTACGGCCATGGTAGGTTAAATCCTCATCATTGTTAGGATAATTGACATTACTACCTTGATGAAATAATTCTTGTGTATTTGAAGAATTTCCAAGATTTACATTATAGTTGCTAGCTTCATTATAACTGCTTTGCATTGAAGCTAAACAACAGCTAATATTGAGCACTATCAAAAAGTTAATATAGATAATAATCTCATTGAGTATTCTCATTCATAATTTCTAATGCTATTGCTAAAGGAATATGGCCAGTTAATTTCTTGGTTAATCCTCTTTTTTCATCATCTATTACTATCACAGGAACAACATCAATTTTATATTGTTCAAACAAGCTAGGATCTATATCGAAGCTAATACCAAGCTCCATAGTTTTATTCTTTGTTTGTGTAAATGAGTTATTAATTAACCCACGCATAATCAATTGAGCTCCAGCCTTTTGAGATTCAGCAAAATAGCTTTTTAAAGCCTCATCACTCATTGAAAATGAGACAAAAATAAAAGTTTTTTGCTGGCCCAAAAAAAAGCATTAGCATTATTAACAAATAATAAAACCATCAACATCATTACTCGTATAACCATATTCCTCTCTAACCCTTATCAAAGCAAACAACAATCTCTTTTTCGCCAAATCAAGTAACCAAAATCTTCACCATTAACTGGAAATTCTCTTCCAGCCTGCCATGTAGCTTCTGTTTGGCCTATGCTCTTGCAGGATCTGGTTTCTGGAATCGGATAAGTCATTTGTAGTCGATACTGACTTTTCTTCATAATAGGCATGGGATACTTGCCACATAAGCCTTTATAACCATAATATCCCCATAACATCAGTTGCCTATGCATTCTAGCCATAAACTTACTTACCATTAATACAGATGTTCCAACTCCACCATTATGCGCCGCAGCTGTTCCAGTAAAAGGGTAAAGCATTCCTTGACATTCAGCACACCAAAAAGCATAATCACTTGCTAATAAACCAGCGCTGCAACTCATGCAATCAGCTATACATGCTTGATAAGCAGCTACATTTTGAAACAACAGCGTTTCTGGATTTAAAATCGCAGATTTAGCGTCATCACTCCATAATGGATCAAACTCTGTTAAATATGCTATATCGACTGCAGCCATTTCCAGACAAATAAAATCAAGCAAAATTTCCAGCCAATAAATCACAGGATAGACATACCAATGAATGTGATAAAAAGCACTTCCTTCAGCCTCATCTTTCATGCCTTTTTGAGTAGCACTTCCAAATGACAAACCTCCAAGACTTACCATACACATTGGCGACTTTGTAACATCTACAAGGCGTACTGGCTCCCAAAATCCTACCGGAATATACCAGGTACAGGTATTGGAATCCCTGGCTTAGGACAAAGACATATAAGTCTACCAGAAGCATTAGTATCAGGCATTGAAGTGTTTGTAAAGTACAGAGATATAGTAATTTAACCTATATTATCACATAAATCATTTTTAAGTTGCAATATCACTCATTTTTGGTTTTTTAGGTGAAGTGTTAACAACAGCTACACCTTGAACTGCTTTAGATCGCTTACAGTATAGAACACAACGCCTTTTTGATTTAATTTTTGATGTTTCAACTTTCTCAACATTATCAGGGTCAAAAACTCCTTGAGCAGCCATTTTCTTTATTTCATATAAAGACTTACATTTTTGCCCTTTAGGAATTTTACAATCAAAATTACTTTCGAAAAAGAAGCTTGTTAGGCTCATACAGCCCAATAGCAATAATAAAAACTTCATTATAAATGCTCCTCTAACTTTTGTGATTGGTCGAATTTATTATGCAAATTAACTTTTTCATTGTTAGTTGATTGTGAATAAGTTAAATTATGTGGCTTCTTCTTGTGCTCACGTAAGTCAAAACCTTTTTTAAATACAACATCGATGACTCTACCTGACGCAATAAGAACGACTGGGCTCATAGAATCAGCTTGTTTTATAGCAAAATCAGCTAGCTTATCAAAAGCATTACTAGCTCCAGAGTAAGCTCCAGACTGAAGCGCATCTCCAATCTGAAACTCTTGTTGTTGATGACCTCCAGCTACTAGGTTTAAAGTTGGTAGCATATCAGGTTTAATAGCCTTAGCTTGTAGAAACTTAGCAATATTGCTAAATACTCCATTTAATGCAGCCATGCTTGCTATGTTAGACGATTTATCTACCACGATTCCTTTAATTCCAGAACGTCCATCTTCACCTATCAACCAGCCTTCCGCCTTGTTTTCAATAATATCTCCATAATGAAATTTTACTTTGAAGCAGTTTTAATATGCTTGATGCTGAGCTTAACAAGCTTTAAAGTAAAAACTAGCATTTTAAGCTAATTTTATTTTTCCTTTTGAATTATCCTTTTCAGCTTCTTCTGTAGCAGCATTAATAAGCGTTACATGGCTTGGAGTTTTTGGAGTAAAAGTTAACATTAAATCTTGAATTGTTTTGTGTTCTCCTATTACTGTTAAATAAAGCTTCTTTTCTTCTTCTCGTGGAGCAATAAACAAACATCCAGACTCATGAACTACAACTTCGGCTGCATTTTGAGGATACATAAAAATATCATTGATTTTTTCATCTTTAAGATTAATTCTTGTTGGCCCACTATCAGAAATCTCAAGCTTCAGCAAATTATCAACTTCTAACTCATATTCTACCGCATATACATCACTAAACTTGACTAAAGCAATAAACCCTATCATAAACCTCAAAATTCTAATACTCATTTTTTTATTCCATTCTCTTTAACGCCAGTTAACAACAAAAGGTAATTAGGACTTCGCTTGTAAGTCAAAAGGTAAGTCTTATCGACAGCTATATGTTTACTATCGCTAAACCAATAACGAAGCGTTCCACTAATTAATACTCCATCCTTTATCACTTCAACCTTCTTCGGAAAAAAGACTGAAGACACATTTGAGCCTTTAACAAATTGCAAGTGATCATGAAAAAATTTATTTAAAGATTCAGTATTACTAGATGCAACTTTCATGTCTGCTATTTGTCTTTCTACCTCATTTGGAGAAGTAGTAAATAAGAGTTTCGTTACATAAATTGCCCATTCCTTTAAATAGGTTTCATGGTAATTTTTTGATGAAACCATCATTTTACGATCAGGCTCCATTGCTGGAATTAATAACCACTTTTCTTCTTTGGTAATTGCAGCCATTATCGCAATTATATTAGCTGCAGCTAGCAATATAGTTACTGAAAGTAAGCATTTATTATATTTAACCAGCTCTTGTATAGCATTTTGCTTAAAGAGATGATTCATTACTTGCCAACTTTTTTGCCCAAAAGCCTTGGATATCCTAATGGAGCTGGCAATAAACCTTTAGCTACTAAAAAACTTTTTAGCAAAAAATTCTCAGATACCTTCTTAATTTTCTTAAAGCAATAACATAGAGCAATTCCTCCAACCATAAAGGCTAGGCCTAATTTAGCATGCCTGCTGTTTAGTAGTACAATTCCTGGAGCTACTCCAGCTAGCACTACTCCCCATTCGTCAATGCTCAAACCCATATACTTCAACGGCCTCGATAATGCCCAACATAATTTTTGATTTTGTATAATCACCTTCAGCCTCAATTGTAGCATGAGATTTCTCATTCTGCTACTATAATGTTTAAATTAGCTAAATATCTTCAAACACAGATTTTACCTGCAATAATTAGTGTTCATATATGCATGTGCGACATGAAATCGCACTATTCTTACCACAACGTTTATATCAGTCAGATAGTATTATAAATATTATAACTTCTAGCACATTCACTAATTATTTGTATAGCCTTAGACATATACTCTCGTACTAACTCCATACAAGCTATAGTATAAGGTATTGTTGAGTTTGGATTAATATGATTCAATGCTATACTAATTGTCCTCTGACTTTCGCCTGCATCCCCCATACAACTTGCAAACGTCCTTCTTAGATCGTGTATTCTGAAATTTTTTATGCTTGCCTTTTCACAAATTATCTTCCATGCGGTATTTGGATGCGATAAGTGTCCGCTTTCGCTAGTAGAACTTGGTAGTACCCATTTACTTGTAGATATTAATTTCCTTGCTTGCAATATTTCCATTGCCTCATCTGTTAATGGTATATTTTGCGCCTTTCCGTTCTTAGTTTTTGGTATATGCCATATTTTTCTTTCAAAATCTATATTGTCCCATTCCATCTCTAACACATTACTTTTTCTAGCTCCAGTATATAACGCTAGTAATGCAAAATCTCTTATCAATGGACTTGCTTCTCCGCATAATACTTGTAAAAATCTACCCATTTCATCGTAACTTAGACGTCTCTCTCTTGCTTGCAGTTTATGCTGCTCTATCCCTAGAGTAGGATTGTTTTCTATTAATCCCCATTTTATTGCCTTATTAAATATAGTGCGTAAGGTTGCTAGCAATGCATTTGCTGTGGCATATTTTCCCTCTTTGCTGATATCATTGAATATTGGTTCAATATCACTCATTCGAATCTTGCTTATCTTTTTTTCATATAATAGACTTCTTTCGAAACTGGTTAACGTAGTTCAAAATTATAAATACCAGAGATCAAATTAAATCTAAGACCGAATCTTTCACGTCTATTTCGATATTTATCAGCAATAATTTTGAACCCGTTTTAGCATACCAATAACGTTTTCATTCACAGCTCTTTCTCCATGCTAATCTACGATTATTCCTTTTATCATTATTCTCTAGTTTCGAAAGAAGTATATTTGTGATTTAGCTTCATTGATATTTAGCCCATACTTATTTCACTTTTTAGGCCAAACATCATAAAACCTTTTCGCATCTTCTTCATTTTCAAAGACAAATACCATATCGTCGCAATACCTCACCATTCCTGTTTGTTCAATTAAGTTTTTTTGCTGATTTTGGCAAACCAGCTATCTATAACATAATGCAGAAAGACATTAGCCAAAATTGGCGAAACTATTGAGCTTTGACTACAACATTCTTTGTTAATAGCTATAGTACAATTTTCTATGATTGGTGTTTCAATCAGGTGCATTTCATGTTTAAGATGATTTAAACTAACTAGAAGAAATAAGTTAGAGTAAGAGTTATTATGAGCTTTATGCGCTTTATAAAAGCAGCTATTTAGTTTATTCTCGTTTAAGTTGATACATGAATTTAACTGTAGCTGTATTAATATTATTTGTCAATATGACAATAATATCTTGATGTCAATTGCAGAAATATAGAGTGAATTTATGTCTAATATTTGGCTAGTTGGAATGCTAATTTTTAATCCAACAACTTGAATTTATAGTTGATAAGCTTAGAATAACCTTCAGTTGATAATGTTGCTTAAAAATATTTCTTATTGTTACAAAAGTATTTGCTATCAAATAAAAATCATACTACAGACTATAAGTTTACGCCAATTTTAAATTTATAAAGGGCGATAAATATGGCAGTATATAGTATTTAAATTTACACAAGCAGCATTAAATACAATAAAAGTACCAACCAAAGAAGAAAACACATTCAAGTTTAGAGATAAAAAAGAAATGAACTTACTTTTTATAATATCATATACTGGATTTAGAAGACTATATTTAGGAATAAACATTAATGGCATGTATTATAAAATAAAAATAGGAGATTAGCCAAATCTAATGGTAGTAGAAGCTAGAAAAAAGATACAGCAGTTAAAAAGGGATATTGCTATAGATAAGCGGTTATTAAATAAACGTTCTTTAATTGAATCTGTCTTTAATGTACTAAAAAACATATGCATTTAGAGCATATTAGACACCGTTCTCCTCTTAATTTCTTTGTTCGTATAATTGCTTCTCTTGCTAGTTATTCTATCTCTAAACTTAATCCCCATCTTTATCTCTTCTTCTTCTCCTGACTCCTTATCCTAAATTGACGTATATAGGGTTAGCTGATAAATTAATAGAAGTACTGCAAAACAGCAAACTATGCTTAAAAAGTGAATGGATATTGCCAAGTGTAAAAGACAATAGTAAACACATATCAAGTTCAACAATACATCAAGCATGGGCTAAGATTCTGAAAAAACTTATCTAAAGATTCAGTATTACTAGATACTACCTTCATGTCAGCTATTTATCTTTCTACCTCATTTGGAGAAGTAGTAAACAAGCATTTCATCACAAAAATTGCCCACTCTTTTAAATAAGTTTCTTGGTAAAAATATTGCAGAACAGGTTTTTGATATTATCAGAATTAATTGGAATAAAAAAATCAGTTCTAGAGAAATGATTAAAATATTGCGTTAGCAAAAAAAAAGATTTGTTATTAGCAACTGTTTACATAACATTCAAACCGTATTCATAAAATCAGATAAAAAAAGACAAAAAATTATCATTGAAACTAAGCAAGAATTCTTACCTCTTGCTCAATACCTTAAACTACCAGAAATTGCTATAGAGCTGAATAAAAAAACTGTAAGCTTTATGCTAGCTAAAATCAGCACCGAAATTTACTTATAAAATAAATAATAAAATCTTGCATATGTGACTTAACTACAACATAAGAGATTAATAATTATTAACTTTTTAGAGATTTTATGCTAAAGTTATCAGTAATTATCTAAATTAACTTAAAAATTATTATATAAATGAATGGATTAAGTCAACTTGTTAAAAACAATTCTCTTATTCTCATGACTCCTTATCCTAAATTGACGTTTTAAAATATAGTCCGAATTGGCAAAAGTTCTACAGGATGGTTTTTGAATGTAAGCTGCATAAGTTATTAATTATCATGGAGAGATTGAGGGTTTTACTAATTACTTTTTCATTACATCTTACTATTATAATTGTTTTATAATAGTTTAACTATAGAATATGACTCAACTTATATCTACCTTTAGTTACAGTTCTATTTTCATATTCAATAAAACCAACTTTTTGTAATTTAGATAAATACTGCTAACTTTAGATTGCTCAATGCCAAATAATTCTATTAAAAAGTTGTAATTTCCCTGTAATTCTTCTATAATTTTCATTATTATATACTTATAGTTGGTGAACTATTAGTGCTAGCCACTGCTTTTTAGTTTTTCTTAAAGCTTTTCCATCAGCATTTGTTCACCATCTCCACTATTCTGAAAGAAAATTCATGACAAAATAATAAAAGATTGTTGCATTATCATTACTGTCATTAAATATCAGATATAACAGTGAGTGCAGAGCATATTTAGCTTAACAAAAGTAGTTTTTTTGTGGAAATATAAGTAGGAAAAACTTTTTTAAAAATTCTTATATATGAAGGGCTTATGGTAGCCTGCTTTAATTTTTTATAGTATATTAGGTCTTTCATTTCTAACTATGTTCTTTTCTTTCAACAGCTAGTTCACTTACCCTTAGTATCACACTCAGAAAAGTTTCCGAATTACGTTGACAATCAAAATTAGTTATACTAATTTTTGTATTAAATTTAATGATTTTATAATACTCAATGCTTAATCAAATTTTAACTAAATTTAAAGAAGAAATTAGCAACATTAATGAAAAGAAGGCATTAAATGATCTTAAATTATCATATTTAGGAAAGTCAGGCATTATTACATTACAATTAAAAAAGATAGTAGAACTAAATGTTGAAAACAGAAAGGAGTATAGTAGTAGAGTCAATTTAGTTAAAACTGAGATTGAAACATTAATTGCTGCTAAGCTAGCTAAAATTCAAAAGCAAGAAATGGTGACATTGCTTGCTAGTGAGAAAGTTGATGTAACTTTGCCATCAAGAAAAAAATTTTATGGTAGTATTCATCCAATTTCTCAGGTTACTGAAGAACTATTAAGTATATTTTCTATGTTTAATCTTACAGCTGTCGAAGGCCCAAATATAGAAAATGATTGGTATAATTTCGGCGCATTAAATATTGGTAGTAACCATGCAGCAAAACAGATGCATGATACCTTTTATTTAAATAACAGTGATACTAGCTTATTAAGGACTCACACTTCTACTATTCAAATACGAGCTATGGAACAGCAAAAACCTCCAATCTATCTTATTGCTCCAGGACGTGTTTATCGTTCAGATTTTGACTCAACTCATACACCAATGTTTCATCAAATAGAGGGGTTAATAGTAGATAAAAATATTCATATGGGGCATTTAAAACATATAATTATTAATTTTATAAAAATGTTTTTTGAGCGGCAAGATATTGAAATAATGTTTAGACCAAGCTTTTTCCCATTTACTGAGCCTTCAGCTGAGGTAGATATTAAATGCTTAATCAACAATAAATGGTTGGAAGTATTAGGATGTGGTATAGTACATCCTAATGTTTTACGTAATGTTAATATTGATCCAGATGAATATCAAGGGTTAGCTTTTGGATTAGGAATTGAACGATTAGCAATGTTAAAATACGGTATTACTGACTTAAGAAAATTCTTTGAAAACGATCAGAGGTGGCTACAGCATTATAGCTTTTCAGCATTTAATATACCTACAATATTACATGGTCTAAGCAGATGAAGTTTACACTAAAATGGTTAAAACAGTTTTTAGTTACTGATGCAAACTTAATCGATATTACTCAGGCATTAACAGACCTTGGTCTAGAAGTTGAATCAATAATAGATCGTTCTGTTAAATTAAAAGATTTTATTATAGCTGAGATTATAGATATCAAACCTCATCCTAACGCACAAAAGTTGCAAATTTGCAAAGTTAATTCTGGAACAAAAATATTACAAATTGTATGTGGAGCATCAAATGTAAGAGTAGGCCTTAAGGTAGTTCTTGCTGTACCTGGTACTAAAATTCCTAATGGTAATTTTGTAATCAAAGCAACTAGCATTAGGGGAGTTGCAAGCGATGGAATGTTATGTTCAGAAGAAGAATTACTACTGGATAGTAATGATAATAATAGTATAATGGAATTATCACCTACTGCAACTGTAGGAGATTCGTTTGCAGCAACTTTTGGATATAATGATCCAGTTATTCAAATTAATGTTACGCCAAATCGTGGAGATTGTTTAGGAATTTATGGCATTGCTAGAGAGCTTCATGCTAAGGGATTAGGTAAGCTACAATTAGTAGATGATAATTTTAAAACCTCTACTAACGGACATTTTAAAAGCAATATAAAATTGAAGATATCTGCTAAGGATACTTGCTCATTATTTATTATTACTGAAATTCAAGATATTAATAATGCTTGTAGTAGCCCTTCTTGGTTGCAACATTTTTTACGTAATGTTGGTCTTAAATCAATTTCTCCTGTCGTAGATATTACTAATTATGTTTGTTATAGTTTTGGTTACCCAATACATGCTTATGCTAAAGATAAGTTGTCAAACAATGAAATTGAAGTTAGAAAAGCTTATGCAAATGAAAGCATAATAGCGTTAAATCATCAAAGTTATAAATTAGATACTGCAGATTTAGTTGTAAGTTGTGGTAATAAGGTTATTGCATTAGCTGGTATTATAGGAACATTAGATAGTGAATGTAAGTCTGAAACTAAGAATATAATCTTAGAAACTGGGTACTTTTTGGCAGATAGTATTATGACTACTGGTCGAAAATTGAATATTGAAAGCGATGCACGTTACCGCTTTGAAAGACAAGTTGATTATAATATGGCCAGTAAGGTTCATGCTATTGCCTTAAACTTAATTATTTCAATCTGCGGAGGCAAGATTTCAGAAACTGTCCTATATGATGATGCTACAACAACACCAGCTAAAACCTTAGAGTTTCCAATTAATGAATTTGAGAAGAAAACTGGAATTAGATTAACAAAGTCAACAATAATAAATATTTTAGGTAATTTGGGATTCACTATTTCCAACATTGCTGATGATACTTCTAGTATTTTGAAACTTGAAATACCATCATGGCGTTCTGATATTGCAATTAAAGAAGATATAGTAGAAGAATTATTAAGAGTATACGGCTATAAGTTTCTGCCTGAGGTACCAATTAAGAGGAATAACCAATCATTTACAGCATTACCTAGTAAGCAACAAAACATTTTAACAATCAAAAGAGTTGCTGCTGCATGTGGATATAATGAAGTGATCACTTGGTCATTTATGAATAGCAAAATAGTTAAATATTTTAGTACTTATAATGAGAAATTAAAAATTTTGAATCCTATAAGTCAAGATCTTGATTATATGAGGCCTACAATTATTCCTAATTTACTTGAAGCAATAGCAAAAAATCAAGCAAGGTCACTTAAAAATCAAGCTTTTTTTGAAATCGGACCAGTTTTTTCTAAAACAGAGACATGCAATGAACAATGCATGCTTGCTGCTGTAAAATGTGGTAATAAGGAATTGATGCATCCACATAGCTTAATATTACAGTGGAATATTTTTGATATAAAAGCTGATTTAGAGGTTATACTACTTGAGTTAGGAATCAATATTGAAAATTGCAAAATTATTGATACTACTGCACAGGAATATTACCATCCTGGTAGATTTGGTAGCATTATGCTAGGTAAAACTTGTATTGGATGTTTTGGTGAAATTCATCCTAAAATTTTATCTCAAGTTGATTTTTGTGGAATTAATATTACAAGTAGAGTTATTGCATTCGAGCTAAATATTGATTTGTTACCAATAAAAAAAGCTCAATATTGTCATAAGAAACCAATTATAATATCTAATTATCAGCATATTGAACGAGATTTTGCGTTTATAATGGACCAATGTATACCAGCATCAGAAGTAGTAGCATCTATTAATGAAGTTGACAAACATTTAATTAAAACAGTTGAAGTATTTGATGTATATACCGGAGAAAAAATAGATGATAATAAAAAATCCTTAGCTCTTAGAGTAACAATGCAATCTAATGATCAAACTTTAACTGAACCAATAATAAAAGAAATTAGCAGCAATATAATATCAAAGATAGAAAAGAAATTTAATGCGGTATTGAGAGATCATTAGCTATTAAAAAGTCGTATTCTCTACCATTTAACGTAACAAGCTTTAATTCTTACAAGGACTAAGAAAAAATTCTTAGTCACTATTCTACTACTTCTCCAGCTTTTAAGCAAGAAAATCCAGTAATCTTAATTTCACTGCCAAGTTCTTTAGCTGCATTACTCAACACTTCAGAAATTTTTGTTTTACCATCAATAACAAAAGCTTGCTCTAGCAACACAGTTTCTTCTAGAAACTTACTTACTCGCCCCTCAATCATTTTTTCAATTACTTTTTCTGGTTTGCCAGTAGTACGAGCTTGAGCGGTAAAAATTTCCTTTTCTTGCATAATTACACTTTCTGGTACCTCATTTGAACTTAAAAACCTAGGATTAGTAGCAGCAATATGCATTGCTATATTTTTTCCTAGTTTTGTCAGCTTGTCTGATTCAACATTACCTTCTAAAGCTACTAATACAGCAATCTGCCCTAAATTAGGAGCTACGCTATTATGTATATATGATGCTATAATACCATTGTCAACTAGCTTAACTTGTCTAATTCTGCTTACTTGTATATTTTCGCCTATAACAGCAATATCTTGGCTTATTTGAGATTCAAGAGTCTCTCCTGATGATAATTTAGCGTTTTTTAAGTCTGTTAAATTATCATGCACTAAAGCTAGTTGAGCAGCTTCCATAGCTAATTTTTGCAATCTTTCATTTCGTGCAACAAAATCTGTTTCAAACTTAATTTCTATAATTGCCCCTTTGTTGTTATCTACAGCTAATGCTACTATTCCCTCGTCAGCTTTACGTTGTAACTTTGAAGACATTTGAGCTAAGTTAGTCTTACGTAAAACTTTAATAGCTTCTTCAATATCACCTTTAGCCTCCTGCAATGCTTGCTTACAGCTAGTCATAGCAGCGCCAGTAGCATCGCGTAACTTCTTGACTAAGCTAATACTTATAATTACATCTTCGGATTTAGATCCATTAGTTTTAGTATTAACCACTAATTCTTTTTCTTTCATAAATCTTTATTATCTTTTTCTAATTTATTTTGATCTTGTTCAACATTTATTTTTGTTACTTTTTTACTAAGTTTCATTTTAGTAATTTTTTTAGCAGCTTTAAGCCTTTCGCTAGGATTATCACCATTAATTGCGCCTAAATCAACTCCAGAAGCAGCAAGCATATGTTCAATAGCGAGAAGCACAGCATCAGAAAATATTTTACAGTATAAGCGTATAGACCTAATAGCATCATCATTACCAGGAATTGGATAATCAACTAGATCTGGATCAGAATTAGTATCTACTATTGCAATAATTGGTATTTTTTCTCTTCTAGCTTCTTTAACAGCTATATGATCTTTATTAATATCCATTACTATTAACAATGTAGGCTTTCCTCCCATATTTCTAATACCACCAAACGAGCGATGCAAATTATCTCGCATACGCTGCATGGATAATATCTCTCTCTTAGTATAGCCAACTATCTTTTCTGGATCTGCTAATTTTTTTTCTAATTGATCAAGTTTATTTATTGCTTTTGATACCGTTACCCAATTAGTCAGCATTCCTCCTAACCATCTATGAGTAACATAATATTGACCACAATTTTCAGCATATTGAGCGACAATATCACGATGCCTCCTAGTATCAACGAATAATATTCTGCCATTTTTTTCTTTAATTTCCTTATAAATGACTTTGCTAATAACATCAATCTGCGAAACAGTATAATCTAGATTAATAATATGAACATCATCTCTTTTACCATAAATATAAGGAGCCATTTTAGGATTCCATCGTGAAGCCTTATGTCCATAATGGATTCCAGCATCTAATAGTTCACTTATTGTTACAGAAGATAGGGTAGATATATTATTATTTGACATGTTTTTTTCCATAATTTTGTTAGTTATACCTCCACAATGCTTGAAAAACACTATTCATTTAGCGACTAACTATATAAGCAATGTGTGCGAATTTACATTTTGTAGTTCAAAAGTAATATTATTAACAAAAAAATATAGCAACTTTGTCTGTTTAATTTTGTTAACTTAATTACAACTAAATCTAGCCGTTATAAAAATATTTGCTAGTAATTTTTTATTAAATAGATCAATTATTTATTATAACTACTATACATAATTATTGTATTTTAATTTTTTTAGCAATGAATTTTTTTGTTATTAATTAAAGTTTTTAATTTAAAGCTATTTATACAGCTGCTGCTTTATTTTTAGTTACATCCATAATTTTATCAATATTAATGCAGTTAAGAAAATCTCGTAATTCCTGTCTAGCAGCTACGTGAGCAATATTCAAACTTCTACTTAATTTAACCTGAGTCAAATCAAGTAAAGTTAAGCCATCCAAAAATAACTCTTTAAATATTACTCTTTCACTAAAACCAGAAGCATTTTTAAAGCAAATACGTTTAGCTAATTGTTCTAAAACATAATTTATATTTCTCTTATTAATAGCATCTAAATTACTTAATCTATTTCTTAGCACTACCCATTCAATGGATACACCGCAACGTTGAGTTTTGCGCATTTTTTGCTCCCAAACCATCTGACTATAAATCGATGGAGTAATAACTTTGAAACTTTTAGCATCAATTTTAGCCAATACATCAATATCTAAAAAACTATCATTCACAGGAGTAATAATAGTATCTGCATATGAATGAGCTAAACATGAAATAGTAGAATAGCTGCCTGGGGTATCAATAACTATAACATCAGCTTTTTGCTTCAATTCATTAAGTATATTTTCAAACTGCTGACATTCATCATTTTCAAATCTATTATCACCTCTAGTTACTAAAAAATGCAATGGAACAGTAACTTTACTATTTGCATGCTTATCATTATAAGCATTGCGATTTTGTATATAAGTAGTAAGTGAATGCTGACGTGAATCAGTATCAATACTTCCAACTTTTAGGTTATTGTCAAGCAAAGCAGCAATTAAGTGCATAGCAACAGTAGTCTTACCTGCACCACCTTTTTCATTTCCTATAACAAAAATGTAAGGTAATGTGATTTCTTTATTTGATGCATTCATAATTATCTTCTACAAACTGGTTAATTAATCTAACTCCAAATCCTACTGCTCCTGCAGGACAAATATTGCCTCCTTTTCTGTTCCAAGCAACAGAAGCTATATCTAAATGAGCCCATGGAATAGAAGTTTTGCTACTATCATGATTCTGCTTAAATTGAATAAATTTTTGTAAAAAACTAGCGGCAGTACAGCTACCAGCGGCACCACGAACATTGCCAATATTTGCTATATCAGCAATATTAGATTTAAGCATGTCTTCATAATCTTTATGTAATGGCATACGCCACAAATTTTCATTAACCTTTTCGCCTGATATAATTAATTTCTGAGCTAATTCATTATTATTAGAAAAACATCCAGCATAACTATAACCAAGTGCTATAGTTATTGCTCCAGTTAAAGTTGCTAAATCTATAATAGACTCAGGCTTAAATACTTCTTGAACATACCATAATGCATCAGCAAGTATTAACCGCCCTTCTGCATCAGTATTAAGTACTTCTACTGTTTGACCTGACATTGTTGTTACAACATCACTAGGTCTTTGAGCGTTACTGCCTGGCATATTTTCAACTAAAGCCACTACTCCAACTACATTTACTTTTGCCTTTCTACGCGCTAAAGCTTTTATAGCTCCAACTACTGCTGCTGATCCAGCCATATCATATTTCATATCTTCCATACCAGCAGATGGTTTCAAACTAATTCCTCCAGTATCAAAAGTTACTCCTTTTCCTACTAAAGCTAATGGTGCTTGATCTTTATTAACTGCTCCTAAATAAGATATTGATACTAATTTTGATTCTTTTTGGGATCCTTGCCCAACTCCAAGTAATGCTCCCATATTTAAATCACGCATCTCTTGTGTGCCTAAAATTTTTACATTTACTTCAACCCCAAACTCATTTTTTAATATCTTAAATTCTTCTTCAATCTTTTGAGCATAAGTAGCAGGATATAATTTATTTGGAGGTTCTGAGATTAGATTTCTAGCTAACACAACACCTTCATTAATTGGTTGTAAAATATTGTTAAAATAAGCTTTAGCCTGCTCAATATCACTAGCATCTTTTAAGCTGATAAATAAATGCATTTCGCTAGTTTCTTGCAACTTATTATCATTATTATTAATATTCTTTTTAGTGAAATACTTTTTAAATTTATAAGATGCTAATTCAGCCCCTGATGCAATCAATGATGCAATTTTAAATCTGTTGTAATTACTAATATCATAATCCACCAAAATTATTACATCCATTATTGTATTTGCAGCAATCGATTTTTGTATAATTCCTCCTAGTTCCTGAATTTGAAACTCCTTCAGTTGATTACTTTGGCCAATACCTAACAAAATTATATTTTTAATCTCTTCACCGTTAGCAATAGTTAAAAATTTAATTTCACCAAACTTGCCACTAAATATTTGCTTATTCTTCGTATTTTGTTGCAAAAATTTTGATATAATTCCACCACATTGCTGATCAAGCTGTAACATGCTATCTGTTAACACTAAATCTGAACCAATCAATAAACATATAGACTGACTATTGGATATATCTGTAACATCTGTTTTATTTATTCCTTCTAAGCAATTAAAAAAATTCTGACTATCTGTTTGTATAAAATTTATAATCATTTGGACTCACTAAATTTAGAATAATAATTTATTATTCTTTGATATTAAAGTTTATGGTACAGATTTGCAAGTCTGTACATCATTACTGAAACGATAAAACTCATAATCATATCAATTATGTGATTAATAATTCGAGCTAGATGTCGCTTAATTAGGAAAAGAAGTTACAGATTGTAAAGTAAAAGAGACAGGATCAAAAAAGCCGCTAAATTAAGTAAACTACTTTACGTATTTTATTTTCAACTTTAAACCAATAATACTGAATTAGATTTAAATCTTGAATAAGTTAGCAGATATAACAAATTACAACCTACAGATTCTATTAGAAACTTAACCATAACTGTTTTATGAAAACTTATATTATATAATATTACTGTTTATCGATTGGTTAACACTTTTTGATAAATATAGCTTATATGTAAGACTCAAAAATACTTTTATTGTGTATTTACCTCCTTATTCCTCTGATTTAAATCTTATTGAAAAAATTGTTTCAAGCTAAATCAAGCAGAATGAAATATCACTATGACTTAGACCATTTTTTGAAAAGTATATAACATAACTGTTTTATGCTGGTTTAGCTATACATCATATTATTCTAAAGTCAAAAGGTAGTGATAATATCAGCTCTAATTTAATGATACTGCATATTAATTGCTATAAACAAATTCACAGCCTAATGTTAAAGTGTAAACCAGATTTATAATATAACTCTTCTAACTCTTAAGTTATCACAATAAATTTTTTTGTCTTTTTAAGCTGTTAATTTTGTGATTAATCTATTAAATTATATGCATCTGTGACCTGAAGGCTGAGGATCTTTTTTCTTAGCTTCGCTTGTCTTATTTTGTTGAATTTTTGATAAATCTTCATTACTCAGATGCTTTAGTATATTAAATTTAACTTCAGGTGGTATAGTATCCCAACCTACCTTGCTTTCCGTAGAATGCTCTTTAAGCTGTTCTTTACATATATCATCCATTGATTCAAGTGCCCCATGTAGCAGCTGGTTTCTAGTACTTCCTGCATCTATATGTTCTTTGAGGGCACCGGAATATATAGGAAATTTTTCTTCACAACATTCATAAATTTCTTGAACTTTAGGATCATGTATATATCTTGATGATTCATTATCATTTGTTGTATTAGCAAGAAAAGCACTCAACATACTTTTTTGGCCACCACCAACTTTGATGTTACTTAATTCTTTTAGTTCTTTTTCACACGCCAGCTTATACTCACTAAGAGTTGATGATTGTTGTATAAGTTGCTGATTTGTTAGGCTACCTGCTGAACTAGTCTTTTTATCACTAGAATATTCTAACTTGGTAATATGAGAAGTTAAAAATTCAGGAATTCCTGTTTGCATATTGATGATCGAACTAGATGAAATAGCATTATTCAGCGGTGTACAACCTCTGCCATCACATGCATTAATATCAGCACCATGCTTTAATAAAGCTTGAATAGCTGGTAATGGATCATGTATTTTTTCAGCAGCATGATGTAACGGAGTGCTACCATCATTGTTTCGTGCATTAACATCAGCTCCATGATGTAATACAGCTTTTACAATTTTTTCATTTGGACCACGGCCTTGCTGCGCAGCACAATGTAAAACACTGTTACCATTTTCACCTTTTAAATGCACGTTTGCACCACTTTTCAATAAACAAACAACAGTAGGTAGGAGTCCATTTTTTGCAGCACGATGCAAAGCAGTATCACCAAGATTATTTTGCGCATTAACATTGGCACCATGATTTAACAATATCTCAGTTATCTCTAGGTGGTGAAAACTGTTTGTAGCGTAATGTAAAGCTGTATTACCATTATCATCTTGTAAATTAACTTTTGCACCATGAGTTAATAATGCTTGAGCAATCTTTAGTGATTCTGTACTTAGCAAGTCGGAAGGACCTTGGTAAGTGCGTGGTCTTGTTGATGCTAGGTGTAAAGGAGTCTGCCCATTGTTGTTTTGTATATCAACAATAGCATTACCATAACTTAACAGTGTTTCAGTCATTCTTAAATTGTGATCCCTAGCAGCAAAATGCAATGGTGCGTTTCCATCCTTATCTTGCAGTGTGACATTAGCATTACGCTCTAATAGCACCTTAGTAATTTCTGATTGTTTATTCTCAACTGATGTATGTAGAGGAGTTTTGAAATCGCCATCTTGTTGAAAATTAACAAGACCAGGATTTGTATTTAAAATATCTAGTACAGCCTTTACATCACCACGCTTAATAGCAAAACTCAAAGCAGTATTCATATTGATTACATCTTAATCTTAGTTAAACTGGTATTTTCAATTTTAAATTGAGATCAATGTTACTTTAATTAATTAAATTATACAATTATTTTTTATTACCAAAGTTCGATATAATGGAAATATAGCTAAACTACTATAAAACAATTATAGTAATAAGATGTAGTGAACAAGTAATTAGTATGACATATACTATAGATTTTGGAAAAAAGTGCTGAACAATAACATAAAGAAAGAAAATTAGTTTTGAATCAGTATCAAAACGTTTTAGAATAGGAAAGAATACAGTATTTGTATGGAGTAATAATTTACGTATAGAAACAATAAGGATAAGCATTTTGTGTCTACCACTATCAGATAAACGTTAACAAAATTGCTTGATAATACAATAGACCTCGTTCGAAACTGGCTAAGGTAGTTCAAAATTATAAATGTCAGAGATCAAATTAAAACTATGTGAGTAGACCTAACCAATTGCTCAATTAGGCCCCTCCTCAGAACCGGACTTGCAGAATTACCGCATCCGGCTCTCAAAAATAAGATAAGCATTATGCCTTATTTGTTGTCTAGAACATTGAGACAATCTTTCCAATTTTAGGAAAATTTACTCTTTTAAGTATCTCGGTTAGTCTTTTCCAATTCATCTTACGTTTTCCTCCCATTCTATTAAACCAGTTATATATTGCCCGTTTACTTTGGTTGATAAATGAACTTACTCGTCTTTTATTATCAGATATACCATGATAGTTGATCCATTCACCTAATAACTCTAATGACTTGTGATAATGCCTGCGTTTTGTCTTGCGTATTTAGCTGACCACGCAAATATTTTCTCAGTCCTTTCAGTTTCTCAGTAAAACGATCTCTTCTTGAGGTATATTTTAGTCTCCATGTTGTGCCAAATCTTGATTTACCACAATAGCAAGTAAATCCAAGAAAATTATAACTTGTGATCTTCTTGCCTTGTTTGGCTAAATTTGCAGCATGGTCTCTACCAGATTTTATCATTTGTGATTTAGCTTCATTGATATTTAGCCCATACTTATTTAACCTTTTAGGCAAAACATCATAAAACCTTTTCGCATCTGTTTCCTTTTCAAAGACAAATACCATATCGTCGCAGTACCTCACCATTCCTGTTTGTCCCATTAAGTTTTCTTTGCTGATTTTTGCAAACCAGCTATCTATAACATAATGCAGAAAGACATTTGCCAGAATTGGTGAAACTATTGATCCTTGACGACAACCTTCTTTGTTAGTAACTATAGTACCATTTTCTATGATTGGTGTTTCAATCAGTTTCATAACTAGTCTTAGAAATTTCTTGTCAGATATTCTCTTTCTTAGAAATTCCATCAACTCACAATGCTTGATTGTATTGAAACACTTTGTTATATCAATCTCTACTATAGCCCCTTTATTGAAGTTATACGTAAGTCTATTTAACTCCCTTAAAGCGTCGTGTGCATTTAATTTAGGTCGAAATCCATATGAATACTTTAAGAATATTTGCTCAAACACAGAGTTTAGTATCTTGCTTACTGTAGACTCGATTATCTTATCTTCAAAACATGATATTACCAAAGGTCTTTTGCCTCCATCTTCTTTTGGAATTTCTGTTATTCGTGCAGGTTTAGCCTGATATTTCCCATTGCAAATTCTAGTAAGAAGCGAGAGCAGATTTGCTTTCAACTTCTTACCATAATCCTCTTTGGTTATACCATCTATTCCTATCGCTTTCTTGCTATCGAGTTCCTTATATTGTTCTTCTAACATCTTTAAATCAATGATATGTCCAAGATTATTAAACTTTATGTCTTGATTTAGATTATTAAACTTTATGTCTTGATTTTTCGATGATAGCAACTTTATACGCTCAAGTTTCGTTAACCATGTATTTCTGTCTATGCTGTGTACAGCCATTGTTTCCCTCTTGCATTCTTACTTTTCTGCTAACCCTTTGCTCCACCCACATTACTAGGTTTCATCACTACTATGGCTAACTCAGCCATCCTTACACCATCTCCAAAGCCTTATGTTTCACCACTTGTACTTTGAATACTTACTTAATTACGTAAGAGTTATAAGGACTTCTCAAGTTGTGTCATTAATCTTTACAAACTCGCTGACGCCTGCGACCCCGGTGGTTGAAAATTTTTGGGTTTTTTTTTACTAGTTTGACCTCCAATCTTCTTTTGCCTACTATGTAGTCTAACATATCGGCTTCCACTATATAAGCCTTTCGGGGATATCACGTTCACCATTTGGTTTCGGCTCGAATGTTTCACTGTCTACGCTTTACTACTGTCGTTACCTTCAGCAGCACAAGACTCGCTATACGGTGGATCTAGCTTCTCCTTCCATAACTGGACTTTCACCAGTAAGATTAATTCACCTTTTCTTGACGCACAGACCGAATCTTTTACGTCTATTTCGATATTTATCAGAAATAATTTTGAACTACCTTAACCAGTTTCGACAGAGGTCTATTCAACAATATAACATCAATAGTACAAGAAGAAGTGTAGCTTTACTAGTTAAACAGTCTAAAGGCTCTATAAAGTTGTTTAAAAAATGAATATTAATAGAATGGAAAAAAAGTCTCTCATGGAATATTGAGAGAATAAAAGATCTATATCTATAGAAATTACAATGAACAATGATTAAACGATATACTCCAGTCAAAAGTAAATCTTCTCATAATAATTCAAAACTTAGAGAATATTTGCATAAAAATGTCAAGCTGATATCCCTAAGTGCTTGTTTAAAATCAGGTAGATTCTTTGGTGTAAACAAAAAGGTAAATGTCTTATTTGTTTTGATTTAACAGATAATGGTGAAAATGTTCATATACATCATATGCTTGAGTTGTATGCGGAGTAATTCGCTTGTACGGCTCTTTGGGAGAAAAAGTGCTACTGCGCTTACCTGCTAGCTTAATAATTTTATAAAAACTCACATCTTTTTTATAAAATTATTTTATCTTTTCTTGATTTTTAACATGGTATCTATTCCAGGCGTAATAACAATTTTTTTTATTACGCCTGTATTTAATACAAATGTGTTCTATATAAATAAAGAACATAATTTTTTTATTGCTATTCCTATACTTTTTTACATGAAATCAACATTATTATACTGTGTGTAAAAAATAATATTTGATTCTTAAAATCATTGGAATATATTACAATTAAATATGTGTAAGTTATTACAATGGCGTTTTTTGATAATATCAAGCCTTATTTGTTATATAAAATAGTGGGTTTGTAGCTCAGCTGGTTAGAGCACACGTCTGATAAACGTGAGGTCGGAAGTTCAAGTCTTCTCAAGCCCACCATCTATTTAGATATGTTACTTTTTCTTTCATCTTTTTATCAGAAAAATATAATAAATTTATCATTGCTCTAAATTAATTTTTAGCATTTCATAGTTATAAACGCTAATTTAAGATAAGAGAAAATATGAAAGGTAGTGAATAAAAGGTATACAAGAGATAATAGACCTCTTTCGAAACTGGTTAACGTAGTTCAAAATTATCGCTGATAAATATCGAAATAGACGTAAAAGATTCGGTCTTAGATTTAATTTGATCTCTTGCATTTATAATTTTGAACTACGTTAACCAGTTTCGAAAGAGGTCTAATGTATAATTATACATTATCTGTAGTTTCAATTAATAACCGTTTATTTATTGCTCATATTTCTACAAATATTCTTTCATAATACTATACTTAATAACCTTAACATTCACCATTATAACACTTGTATATTACATATTTCTAATTGTTTCTTATTCTAAAATTGCATTTACAGACATGTGAGCAATAAATAAACTGTTATTAATTGAAACTATATTTAAAGATATTACACAATATCTTTTGTAGACCTTTTGTATTATACCTTTCATACTTTTTCTTATCCTAAACTGACGTTTATACACTTGAGCTAGAAAAAAGAATGTGTTGAAGATGGAATAGGACAATATAGATTTTGTAAGAAAAATAATATACCAAAAACTAAGAACTGGAAGGTGCAAAATATATCATTAACAAATGAGATAATAGAAATATTACAAGCAAGGAAATTAACATCTAAAAGTACATGGGTGCTACCAAGTGATAGTAGCAAAAAGCTAACACTTAGAACAGCCACATGGACCATGGAATAGGATTTGTGAAAAGGCAGGCATAAAAAATTTCAGAATACATGATCTAAGAAGGACGTTTGCAAGTTGTATGGCAGATACAGGTGTAAGTCAGACTACACAATTAGCGTGTCATTGAATCATATTAATTCAGACTCAACAATACCTTATACTATATAACATGTCTATAGGTAAAGGTGCAAAGACATATCAAATATAAAGAAGAAAAAATATTAATTTTTGTTAACTTCTACACTTTATAGAACTTACTATTAACTTATGTTAATTTTTATTAATATTTATAATCAATCTTCAACTTTAACTATAAACATATTTGCAATATTTGTTAATATAACAAAAAAATTAAAGCAATAGGTTGAAAATAGGTTGAAAAAATTTAGGAAATTGTGGACAAGTTTTCAATCTAGAGGTTAATCTAATGATCGAAAAATATATACAACTTAAGATTGATAAATGATTTTCAAGTTATATGTATTATGAACAAATTAGTATAAAAAATTTGCTATCAAAAAGAAGCATAATATAGATCAGATGTTTAAGTAAGTGTAATATATATTAATAATAATATATACATTAATATTATGTGGAGTGATTATGCCTTCAATATCATTAAAGTTTACAAATCGAGCACTACGTAAAATTAAAACTCCAAAGGAAAAAAACACGAATCTATAGTGATAAAGTTGTACAGTGGCTTCGTGGAAGAAAATCATCTAGTGGAAGATTAACACTTTATGTAGAACAAAAATTTAAAAACCAGAGTTTTTAAAAATAAAGATAGTTGTATTTCCATATTTATCTGTTAGAGAAGCTAGAAAAAGCAATAGAATTAAAGAAATTAATGGCGAACGGAATAGATCCAAGAGAAGTAAAACGTCAACAAAAAAGATAGAAGAAAATGAGAATCATATAAAAGAAAGAGAAAGAAAAGCTAACGATATTACATTCAAAGAGCTGTGTTATAAGTATATTGAAGAGTATAGCAAAATATATACTATAAACTGGAAAGAGAATGCTGAAAGAATACATACTTATGCACAAGCATTATATGAAAAAAAGATAAGCAAGATTCGAATGAGTGATATTCAACAAAACCTTGTATGGAGTTAGTACGAGAGTATATGTCTAAGGCTACACAAATAATTAGTAAATGTGCTAGAAGTTATAATATTTATAATACTATCTGACTAATATAAACGTTGTGGTAAGAATAGTGCGACTTCATGTCGCACATGCATGCATGTAAACTAATTATTGCAGGTAAAATCTGTGTTTGAGGATATTTAGCTAATTTAAAAATTAGACCTCGTTCGAAACTGGCTAAGGTAGTTCAAAATTATAAATGTCAGAGATCAAATTAAATCTATGTGAGTAGACCTAACCAATTGCTCAATTAGGCCCCTCCTCAGAACCGGACTTGCAGAATTACCGCATCCGGCTCTCAAAAATAAGATAAGCATTATGCCTTATTTGTTGTCTAGAACATTGAGACAATCTTTCCAATTTTAGGAAAATTTACTCTTTTAAGTATCTCGGTTAGTCTTTTCCAATTCATCTTACGTTTTCCTCCCATTTTATTGAACCAGTTATATATTGCACGTGTACTTTGGTTGATAAATGAACTTACTCGTCTTTTGTTATCCGATATACCATGATAGTTGATCCATTCACCTAATAACTCTAATGACTTGTGATAATGTTTGTGTTTTATCTTGCTTGTTTAGCTGACTACGCAAATATTTTCTCAGTCCTTTCAGTTTCTCAGTAAAACGATCTCTCCTTGAGGTATATTTTAGTCTCCATGTTATGCCAAATCTTGATTTTCTCCAATAGCAAGTAAATCCAAGAAAATTATAACTTGCGATCTTCTTGTCTTGTTTGGCTAAATTTGCAGCATGGTCTCTACCAGATTTAATCATTTGTGATTTAGCTTCATTGATATTTAGCCCATACTTATTTAACCTTTTAGGCAAAACATCATAAAACCTTTTCGCATCTGTTTCCTTTTCAAAGACAAATACCATATCGTCGCAGTACCTCACCATTCCTGTTTGTCCCATTAAGTTTTCTTTGCTGATTTTTGCAAACCAGCTATCTATAACATAATGCAGAAAGACATTTGCCAGGATTGGTGAAACTATTGATCCTTGACGACAACCTTCTTTGTTAGTAACTATAGTACCATTTTCTATGATTGGTGTTTCAATCAGTTTCATAACTAGTCTTAGAAATTTCTTGTCAGATATTCTCTTTCTTAGAAATTCCATCAACTCACAATGCTTGATTGTATTGAAACACTTTGTTATATCAATCTCTACTATAGCCCCTTTATTGAAGTTATACGTAAGTCTATTTAACTCCCTTAAAGCGTCGTGTGCATTTAATTTAGGTCGAAATCCATATGAATACTTTAAGAATATTTGCTCAAACACAGAGTTTAGTATCTTGCTTACTGTAGACTCGATTATCTTATCTTCAAAACATGATATTACCAAATGTCTTTTGCCTCCATCTTCTTTTGGAATTTCTGTTATTCGTGCAGGTTTAGCCTGATATTTCCCATTGCAAATTCTAGTAAGAAGCGAGAGCAGATTTGCTTTCAACTTCTTACCATAATCCTCTTTGGTTATACCATCTATTCCTATCGCTTTCTTGCTATCGAGTTCCTTATATTGTTCTTCTAATATCTTTAAATCAATGATATGTCCAAGATTATTAAACTTTATGTCTTGATTTAGATTATTAAACTTTATGTCTTGATTTTTCGATGATAGCAACTTTATACGCTCAAGTTTCGTTAACCATGTATTTCTGTCTATGCTGTGTACAGCCATTGTTTCCCTCTTGCATTCTTACTTTTCTGCTAACCCCTTTGCTCCACCCACATTACTAGGTTTCATCACTACTATGGCTAACTCAGCCATCCTTACACCATCTCCAAAGCCTTATGTTTCACCACTTGTACTTTGAATACTTACTTAATTACGTAAGAGTTATAAGGACTTCTCAAGTTGTGTCATTAATCTTTACAAACTCGCTGACGCCTGCGACCCCGGTGGTTGAAAATTTTTGGATTTTTACTAGTTTGACCTCCAATCTTCTTTTGCCTACTATGTGCTAGAACATATCGGCTTCCACTACATCTCACTTTCAGGGCTATCACGTTCACCATTTGGTTTCGGCTCGAATGTTTCACTGTCTACGCTTTACTACTGTCGTTACCTTCAGCAGCACAAGACTCGCTATATGGTGGATCTAGCTTCTCCTTCCATAACTGGACTTTCACCAGTAAGATTAATTCACCTTTTCTTGACGCACAGACCGAATCTTTTACGTCTATTTCGATATTTGTCAGCAATAATTTTGAACTACGTTAACCAGTTTCGAAAGAGATCTATTATTGTAATCCTTATTCCAAATATACTATAATCTATCTCCTTATATCTAAATATCAAACTCTGGTTTATTAAATAGACCTTCCTTAATTGAATCTGTACTTAGTGTATTAAAAAAACCATCTTACATTTAGAGCATACTAAACACCGTGCTCCTATTAATTTCTTAGTTCATATAATTGCTTCTTCTTCAAGTTATTCTATCTCTAAACTTAATTCCAATTTTATCTTCTCTTCTTTGCCTTCCAATTTTATTCTATTTTTGCGTTTTCAAACTAATATCCTTTCTAATGTAAATATTTTTTTGACTTATGCTATATTGCTTATATGGTAAGTGGCGCATGTTTAGGTATCTTAAAATAATTTATCACTTTTTTACTAATATCTTAAGTTTAGCTTATTACAATTTCTTTTTTCTTGGACAAATTTAATAGGTATATTGCTGTTAGATTCTAGTTGCAGTATTTTTAATTTAGAATATTATGGGTACATGGATATATTTTATTAGTATAATTTATTCAAATAATTTATTTAGTTAGAGAGTAGTAGCTATGGAAATTTTTGTAGGTAAGTCAGCTTGTGATTTTACAGCTCCAGCAGTTTTGCCAAAGAACAATATTAATGAAAAATTTAACTTAAAACATGAACTGGACGGTAGAAAGGCAGTTTTATTTTTTTATCCTTTAAACTTTACTTTTGTTTGTCCAACGGAAATTATTGCTTTTAATAATAGATATGGTGAGTTCTTAAAAAGAAATACTGAAGTGATTGGAATTAGTGTAGACTCACATTTTTGCCATAAAGCTTGGAAACTTACTCCTTATAATAAGGGAGGAATAGGTGACATACAATTTCCATTAGTGTCAGACATAAATAAAGATATTTCCAAGACGTATAATGTGCTCAACCAGGCTGGAGTAGCTGTTCGAGCAACATTTATTATTGATCAAGAGTTTGTACTACGCCATGTCACTATTAATGATTTAAGTATAGGACGAAATGTTGAAGAAAGTTTAAGAATAATTGATGCAATAGATTTTCATAAAAAGTACGGTGATGTATGCCCAGCTGGTTGGACTCCAGGAACTGAAGGAATAGAAGCAACATCAGATGGTATATGTCACTACTTAACATCAAATGCTGAGAAGTTGTAATTTTAAGTTCCTTTGCAGTTTATAAATTGCTACGGACTGTATGCTAAAAGTGCCAGTTAGTGATAATAGTTCTACTGAGTATGATGATGAAACAATTTATACCCTACGTTTAGCTAGAAGTGAGAATGTTGGTCCTAAAACTTTTTTTGAGCTAATTAGATTATTTGGTAGCGCTAAAATAGCTTTACAGAATGTTGCATATTTTTCTCTTAAAGGAGGAAAGCGAAAGCCAATAAAAATCTACACTAACTCAGAAGCATTACAGGAAATAGAAGTGTTGAGAAAATTCAATGCTTTTCTTCTTACTCATCATCATTCTGAATACTCAAAACTATTATTACATATTCCAGATCCTCCGCCAGTCATTATCTATAAAGGAGATATTAAATTACTTAATCATAAAATTCTTGCTGTAGTTGGATCTAGAAACGCTTCTTTAAATGGAGTAACTTTTACTAAAAACATTGTTAAAAAATTAGTTGATAACAAAATAGTTATAGCATCTGGCTTAGCTAGAGGAATAGATACTGCAGCACATCAATCAGCATTACCTAGTACTATTGCTGTAATAGCTGGTGGAGTTGATCATATTTACCCTCAAGAAAATATTAATTTATATCATAAAATTGCTAATGAAGGACTTATTTTAGCTGAGTTGCCAATTTATTGCCCTCCTATCAGTAAACATTTTCCTCAACGTAACAGAATTATTGCTGGAATATCATATGGAACCTTAGTTGTAGAAGCAAATTTAAAATCTGGATCACTTATCACTGCTCGTTTAACACTTGAATATAATAGAGAACTATTTGCAGTTCCAGGTTTTCCATATGATCCAAGATATCAAGGCACTAATCATTTGATTAAAAATGGAGCTTATTTAGTAGAACAAGTTGAGGATATCATTGAACAACTTCCAACATATAATCTTGATACTAGTAATAATTGTTACGATCAAGAAAATTTTACACAATATAAAGACCATGGCAGCTATCAGTCTACTACTATCACTGATGATCAACGAACAATTGTAAAAAATATATTATCTTCAGTACCACTAGACATAGAAGTTATTGTTAACCAAACTAAATTACCAATGAATATAGTTAATGTCATCATCTTAGAACTTGAATTAGCTGGCATAGTTGCTCGTTGTTTAGGTAACAAAATTGTTATTTTATACAATCAGAGTTTGATATAAGAAATATTGCAAAACCTAATAAAAATAAGTGTTATATTTTTTTAATGCCTATATATGTAGTTTAACAACGCTAGAATATGATAATGAAAGGTATATAAAAAGGGTATACAAAGAAAGAATGTTGAGTTAAAAAGAAAAATTTAAATAAAAAAGGAATAACCCAACATAAAAAAATGTATTATAAAAGTATACTATTTAATAACATGAGTTCAATCTAATTGAGAAATAGTAGGCAAGGCAAAGAAAGTAAAAGATAATTCAAACTTGAAAAAGAAACAGAAATTTTATTAGTTTTAAAAACATAAGCAAGCAATGCAGAGAGAACATTATAGTCATTTACAATGAGGTTTGATGAGCATAAAAAAAGCGACAATAGCATCATAAGATTTACCAACAGGATATTTTATACGCAAACTTCATTGTAAATGACTATAGTTTAAAAATTCATAACAAACCTATAGCGAGTGTGATCAATATGGAAAAGATATTTCAACTAACAATTAATGGTTTCTATAATATGCCTTTTGTTAAGAAGTAGAGATTTCATAGTACTGTTTCTTTCATTTTGGATCTAATTTTTGTGATTAGCTCTAAACCTTGGTTAGCAAGTAAGGCAGCAAGTGTTTTACTCTATATAAAATAGTTGTCGTACTTATTCTTCATATAGTCCAACATATTTCTTATATCAAGCTCAAGTTATTACAATGCTATCATTGAAGATTAGGCTTTGAAATTTTATTGCTGTTAAGATATACTTATAATTACAGTTTATTACTAAACTTAATTGCAACTTTTAATATCAGATTTGTTACTATTAATTCAACAATACCTAAAAAATTGCGCTTGTTTTATAAGGCAATAGAAAATATGATAGTTTGTTATGTAAAGTTAACAACAATCACTTTAATTGGTTATACTAATGAGATCTACTAATTTCTTTTATGAAAATATTAGAACTATACTCAATGTTTCTACGATTGTTAAGCAAAAAGTTACTCTTATTAAAAGAGGAGGAGAATATGTAGGAATTTGTCCATTTCATTCTGAGAAAACACCATCATTTACTGTTAACGACCGCAAGAAATTTTATCATTGTTTTGGCTGCTCTGCTCATGGTGATGTAATAAAATTTGTGGCAGATACTTCTGGTCTATCTTATAGAGAATCAGCGCTAAGGCTAGCTCAAGAAAATGGTATTGATATACCAATATTTTCAAAAGAGCAAGAAAAATTATATGAAGAAATAGATATAATTCATAATACACTTGAGCTTGCACAGAATTTTTTCATTGCTTCTCTTTCTAATGATATTAGGTCATATTTATATGACAGAGGCTTATCTGATCTCCAAATCGAAAAATATAAGATAGGTTATGCTCCAGGTAAAAACTTATTGCAAGAATTTTTAGAAATGAGGGGAATTCCTTTAGCATTTATCGTAAAGTCTGGCTTAATAGCCAAAAATGATAATGGGCAAAGCTATGAAATTTTTAGGGATCGTATTATGTTTCCCATTATTAATTTAGCCAATAAAACCATAGGATTTGGAGGCCGAGTTATAAATAATAATAGCCAACCAAAATACCTTAACTCTCCAGAAACTGCTGTATTTAAGAAAAATGAAGCATTATATGGCGAAGATATTGCAACTAGTCATATTTACTCTAAAAATAGAGCGATAGTTGTAGAAGGATATATGGACTTAATTGCTTTGCAATCTCAAGGTATTTATGAAACAGTAGCGACTTTAGGAACAGCTCTAACTGAAAAACATTTACACAAATTATGGCAAATTTGCGATGAAATAATTTTATGCTTTGATGGAGATCAAGCTGGCAACAGAGCTATACAGAGGGCTGTTATAAAAGTTTTACCACATATTAGTTGTTCTCAAAGTATGAGTTTTATCATGTTACCAGATGGATTAGATCCAGATCAACTATTAAAACAGCATGGAATTACGCAGTTTCAAAAACTTATAGATACAAGGCTAGCAGTTTCAGAAACTTTATGGCGTTTAGAAACAAATGGTAAAGTATTTTCTACAGCAGAATCTAAAGCTCAGTTAGAGAAAAAAATTAATAATTATATTAAAGAAATCAAAGATTGGATATTAATAAAAAACTATCAAACATATTTTAAACAAAAATATTGGCAATTAAATAGGTTTAATAGCAATAATTCATATTTTGACAAACAAAAATTAAATCTGAACACTCCAACTAGCAAAGAATACCTAGAGTATCTGTTATTATCACTAATAGTACACTTTCCAGAGTTGCTAAACGATGATGTAATTGCAGAAAATTTTGTTAATCTTGAATTTTGTAACAAAGAAGCATATAATGCTAGAAAATGGTTGATAGATAGCATATCAGGTAATAACTTCAGTCTACTGGATTCGATAAAAACTGACATTACTGAATCTATACTTAAATTACCTGAAACAGTGTGTCGTATGTCGCTAACAATAAATAAAAAATACGGCGCAAAGTTATTATGGAGTTTATTTTATAAAAAGTATCAAGTTCTACTTATAAAAGAAGAATATGTTAATAGTTTAACCATAGATTGTCAAAATAGTGTTGACAATGCGAGTCTGTATCAGCAAGAAATTTTTAAAATTGAACATGAAATTGACCTTTTAAATGAAGCTTTACACTTAGAACAAGAAGAACATGGCAAGTCTGCGTAATAAAAATAATAAAACTATTATCTGCAATAAAAAAACTAAAAAAAATACAAATGTAGAAGAGTTAGCTAGCAATTTTGTTGATGAATCAGAAAAATTATCGTCTAAAATTTCTGATTCTGACATTAACTTAGATAAAGATTTTGATTATACTAAATTGGGTGTATGTCCTGATAAAATCGAAGAAGAAGTAGCACTAGCTTCTAATGCTACTGAAGGAGAATTTGAAGAAGATTTAGATGATAATATATACTCTACTGATATTGTTAGAGCATATCTAAAAGATATGAGCAATACCACTTTACTTTCGAGAGAAGGAGAAATTGAACTTGCTAAGCAAATGGAAGAAGGGAAAAAAACAGTGATACACTTCATTTGCCATCTTCCATATGTTATGAAACTCTTAATACAGTGGTATGAAGACTTAGTTCATAGTAGAATATTAGTAAGGAATCTTATTGAGCTAGAAAGTAACATTTATGATCAGCCTGAAGATGATAACCAACAGGATTATGATTCTGATGGTGATTGTGAAGAATTGCAAAATGAACCTTTAACCAAGGTAGAATCAGAAATTTTGCCTAAAATTCTTGATAAGATGCAAGTTGTTTCCGACTTAGCAACTCAGCTTTTTGAAGTTGCAGCTCATGATTTTAAATTGCATAAATCTAGCTGTAGTTATCAAGAAAGTAAAAAATTTACTGAGTTATCAAAAGAATTAATTGCAGCAGTTAGTAATATTCACTTTAACAAGCAGTCTATTAAAAATATTTTAAACAAATTATATAGTGTTAATAAAGATATAATTAGTAAAGAAATTAATTTGCTTAAAGCTGCGGAAAAATATAAAATAAGCCGCCATGATTTCTTATTTCAATATAATAGCGGTAGTAATTGGTTACAGAAAGTAAAATTATTACATCAAGATGAGTGGAATAAATTTTTAAGCAAGGAAAAGGATCTTATTAAGTCCACCATTGATTGTTTCGGCGAAATTGAACAAGCAATGTTATTGCCTTTAAAAAGGTTTAAGGAAATTATTCAAGCTATTCAAAATGGTGAACGGAAAGTTAGAGTAGCAAAAAAGAAAATGGTTGAATCTAATACACGTTTGGTAGTACATGTTGCTAAACCATATGTTAATCGCGGATTACCATTTTTAGACTTAATTCAGGAAGGTAATATCGGGCTTATGAAGGCTGTAGATAAATACAATTATCTTCTTGGATATAAATTTTCCACTTGTGCTACTTGGTGGGTTAGGCAATCAATTAGCCGCGCTGTTGCAGATCAAGCTCGAACTATTCGTATACCAGTTCACATGGCTGATACCATCAGCAAGATTGTTAGAGTTAGCAAGCAAATGCATAACGAATTAGGTTATGAACCTACTGCCTCTGAAATCGCTGAGAAGTTGTCAATGCCAATAGATAAGGTTAAAAAAGTAATGAGAATTGCTAAAGAGCCAGTTAGTTTAGAAAACCCTATCGGTGAAGAAGATGGAAGTTGCTTATCAGACTTCATTGAGGATAAAAACGCTGTATTACCAATAGAAGAAGCTATCAAATTTAGTTTACGTGAGACTACTACGCGCGCTCTATCAACTCTTACAGCTAGAGAAGAACGAGTATTAAGGTTAAGATTTGGCATTGGGTTACCTACTGATTATACACTTGAAGAAGTTGGTGGCGAATTTAAAGTAACAAGAGAAAGAGTTAGACAAATTGAAGCCAAGGCTCTAAGAAAACTTAAACATCCTGTTAGATCAAAAAAATTAAAGAGTTTTTTAAGTAGTAAAAATAAAACTTTAAGTAATAACGAGAATGATTAATGTATTCTACTTTTTTGTTCAGGAATAGCTATAAAAAAAGAAATATGTTATGCTGCTCTCATAATTATAGAAGTGGTAAATGAAAGTAAGAAAGACAATAGGTAATATTTTTCCTCTAAGGCAGATAGTATAAGTATGAAAATTTATATAGGTTTGGCATAAAAAATTTTTCAACCTATTTTCGACCTTTTGCATAAAAATTTTAGGGTAATTTGTAAAAAAGTTATTTTCTAAAACACCTACTATAGCTGTATTTTTGGAGATGAAAAATGTGTCCTGTAGTATTCGTTTTTTTAACTAATAGTTGTAATATTATTAAAAATAACAGTAGCAATAATGACACAATATTTTATCGTTTTATTGGAAATTTTATACCAGCTGAATGGAGAAAGCTAACTGGAGATAATGGAAAAGCATTAAGCAAGACATCTAAACAGCTTTTATCATTTATAGTATTTAGACTACATATCTATTACAACAAAGATATAGATGAATTACAGGAAAGTTATCAGCTTTATGAGGATAAGCTAAATGTTGGTCAAAGAAGAGTTAGGCAATGCTTAGTAGAATTAAGAAATGCAGGTTTTATTGAAGTTGAAAATAGGACAATAATTAAAGACAATGTGAAGTTACGTAATGTTCCTTGTATTAAACATTAGACCTCTTTCGAAACTGGTTAACGTAGGTTCAAAATTATAAATGCCAGAGATCAAATTAAATCTAATACCTAATCTTTTACGTCTATTTCGATATTTATCAGCAATAATTTTGAACCTACGTTAACCAGTTTCGAAAGAGGTCTATTACCTAATAATAAAGCTACAAAGATATATCAAATATAAAGAAAAAGAAAAGTTAATTTTTGTTAACCTCTACACTTTATAGAACCTACTATTAACTTATGTTAACTTTTATTAATATTTTTAATCAAGCTTCAACTTTAAGTATAAATATATTTGCAATATTTGTCAATATAACAAAAAATTAAGGCGAAAGATAGAAAATAGGTAGAAAAAAAATTCAGGAAATTGGGGGCCAGTTTTCAATCTAAAGGTTAAGATGATAGTTGAAAAATACATACCAACTCAAGGTTGATAAAGCGGTTTGGAAGTCAGGTATATTATAAATAAATTAGTATAAAAATTTGATTCAAATAAAGAGAATAATATAGATACTTTGTTTAGGTAATTGTAATATAAATTAATATAACAATTAATATATGGTGTAATTATGGAATCAATATCATTAACATTAAAGTTAACAAATAAGTTACTAAGAAAAATAAAAATTCCTGAGGGAGAAAAATTATTAATTATCCACCATCTAGATATAATAGGACTTAAACTGAAAATCTCATGTACAGTCTGTGGAGGAAGAGTAAGAAAAACATGGTCTTTTGAAAAAAAATTTAGAAAAGAAGGGATAAAAATGACGATAATGGTATTTCCATATTTATCTATTAAAGAAGCTATAAAAAAAGCAATAGAATTAAAGATATTAATGGCGAACGGAATAGATCCAAGAGAAGTAAGACGTCAACAACAGATAGAAGAAAATGAGAATCGTATAAAAGAAAGACAAGAGATTACATTCAAAGAGCTGTGTTATAAGTATATTGAAGAGTATGCCAAAATATATACTATAAACTGGAAAGAGTATACTGACAGAGTACATACTTATGCACAATCATTATATGGAAAAAAGATAAGCCAGATTCGAATGAGTGATATTGAACCAATATTCAATGATATCAGCAAAGAGGGAAAATATGCCACAGCAAATGCATTGCTAGCAACCTTACGCACTATATTTAATAAGGCAATAAAATGGGGATTAATAGAAAACAATCCTACTCTAGGGATAGAGCAGCATAAACTGCAAGCAAGAGAGAGACGTCTAAGTTACGATGAAATGGGTAGATTTTTACAAGTATTATGCGGAGAAGCAAGTCCATTGATAAGAGATTTTGCATTACTAGCGTTATATACTGGAGCTAGAAAAAGTAATGTGTTAGAGATGGAATGGGACAATATAGATTTTGAAAGAAAAATATGGCATATACCAAAAACTAAGAACGGAAAGGCGCAAAATATACCATTAACAGATGAGGCAATGGAAATATTGCAAGCAAGGAAATTAATATCTACAAGTAAATGGGTACTACCAAGTTCTACTAGCGAAAGCGGGCACTTGGAATATCCTTATTGTCCCATTCCATCTCTAAATGGTTATTAATAAATTATACCATAATTTAAACTTTTTGTATACTCCAATCCCAGATAAAAACTAAAAAAAAGCAAATTAAGTTATAAAATTTTTGATTCAGTTATCATGATGTCAAAAACCAATCTTGAGTTGCATATCTCTGGTGTTAATGAGTAAAATTTTTCTGTAATTTTTTTTGGACCAGCATTTTTTCATCTTATGCATAATCTAGCGCTTATTAGCCTTGCTGAGAGTTTTTAACAATATTGCCAAATTTAGAATACCTACTATTATAGTGCAACTTCACTGTACCAACTTGCCAATTACGGTGTTTAGCAACAATTATTTCAGCAGTATTAAAGCATCTATCTTGCTTTTTCTGCCATTCCATGTGTTCTGGAGTTCCTAGATCTGGTTCTGATCTAGACAAGTAATATTCGTACCGATATATGAGCATTACAATATCGGCGTCCTGTTCAATTGAGCCTGATTCTCTTAGATCTGAGAGAATAGGCTTTTTATCTGACCTTTGTTCTACAGCTCTAGACAATTGAGATAATGCAATTATTGAAATATTGAGCTCTTTAGCAAGAGCTTTTAAGCTCTGAGTAATTTCAGAAATTTCCTGCACTCGATTATACTGACTCCCTCTGGAATCAATTTTTATTAGCTGTAAATAATCAATAAATAATATTGCTAAATTATGAGTACGTTTAAGTCTACGAGCTCGAGATCTAATTGCAGATATCGAGATTGCTGGAGCATCATCTATAAAAAAATTCCACTTTTGTATTTCGTCTTGTACAGTCTTTAACTTATCAACATCTTGTTCACCTATTTTACCGTTAAATAATGCAGAGCTATTAATTTCTGATTCTATAGAAAGAATTCGAGTTGAGATTTGCTGAGATGACATTTCTAAAGAAAAGAAGCCAACTGATGGTACTACATTATCTTTAGTATTTTTTTGAGTAAGAAAATATTTACAAGCATTTATTGCTAAGTTAACTCCTAACTTAATGCTAAAGTTGTAAGTTTAGCTAGATAATCCACTCCACCTATTTCCTCAAATACGAGTTCATTGCCTAGCATATTTTTGAGCGAAATTACAGTAGCGCTAATTCCTTTACTAATAATGAGATTAATTGACTTGTATATTTTACCATGTAATGGTTCATAAAAATGTTCCGGCAGTAAAAATTCGTTAATGTTATATAGCGCACGATTGTTAATCAGAATTGCTCCAAGTATCATTTGCTCTGCTTGAATATTATTTGGAGCAATCTTTGCAAGATCTTTTTCCATATCACTCTTTAAATTTTATTAAAATTATTCGAAGTTAACTAACTCAAAAGAAAACCCTTAAGCTTTAAAAGCATATTCAAGACCTTGCATACAGTTGTTTCTAATGTAATCATCTTCAAATTCTGTTTTTGCTTTGATGAATATTTTTTTATTAACACTGTCTTCATTTACAACTTTCAATGTACTAAACCATGATTTGTCGATAGCTTGACCATAACTTTTAACTAAAGATTCTCGTACTTTGTACCAAACCGAGTTGGAATCTAGTTGTTTACTGAGATTTAAGAGATACTCTTCTTCATTGATTTGTTTCTGTGAAACAGTTTTGAGTTCTCAAATGGTGTAACTTGCAATTTTTGAATTTCGTATCCATATACATCCTGTACAGCTTGTAATATCTTTGATTCATCACATTCTGTTAGTGTGATATTTTTAAGCAACTTAACAAAAAACCTAGTTCGAACCGCTTGCCCAAAACTACAAGAAGTCAAAATTTGATAAGCCATAGCTGCTTCAAAAGAACCAGCAATTTTATGCTTCAACTGACTTTCCTTACTAAGATTTGCGCTTGTTTCAATATATGTCCCTGAAAAAAGTCTCAGGTGGACATGAAATTTCTTTCATGTTGGAGCGAGATTTTTTTCTGGTAAGGCTATATTTTCTTCTTTTCATTTTTCGTTATAATGCTGAAAATTTTTTAGAAGTTTTATGCAAGGGACATTACGTAACTTAACATTGTCTTTAATTATTGTCCTATTTTCAACTTCAATAAAACCTGCATCTCTTAATTCTACTAAGCATTGCTTAACTCTTCTTTGACCAACATTCAGCTTATCCTCATAAAGCTGATAACTTTCCTGTAATTCATCTATATCTTTGTTGTAATAGATATGTAGTCTAAATACTATACATGTTATTACATATTATTTATGGCGTCTTGAAGAATAATTCTCCTTTTAATCTTAATGTTTCAATCCATCAGAAATAATAATTTTATAAAAACTTACATCTTTTTTATAAAATTATTATTTCTTTTCTTGATTCTTATCACGGTATCTATAGCTAAACTAGTATAAAATAGTTATGTTATATACTTTTCGAAAATGGTGTCTATGTCACAGTAATATTTGATTCTGCTTGATTAGCTTGAAAATATTTTTTCAATAGGTCTAAATCAGGAAAATGAAAAGGTAAATAGTCTAATACATGTCCATCTTTTTCTATCGTAGTTTTTAAATGAGGATGTTTATGAAAACTTGGATTGTTCATCACAACTACAGAATGATTAGGTAGTTTCGGAATTAAATACTGTTCTATTCAACAGTTAAACACAGCAGTATTAACATTGCAGTTAAAATTGATACGCGGTTAGCATGGATTTATCTACTAATGCTTCTATAATATTAGTTCTCTTTGACGAATGTTCAATCATAAACGCTGTAACATCTCATGCTTGTTGCTGCATATCCGTCAGTTCTATGGGGACTATGAACAAAACTATCATTCGTAAAAACAAAACTTTTCCTTTGTTTTTATACCTTTTTATCTTATTCTTAAATTTTAATTTCTCTTCTTTTTTTGACTTCGTATGTTTTATAGCTTTTTTTATATGTAATATTTAGTCTCTTTAATGCTTTTTGTATAGCGGGCTTACTTACCACCCTAGTCCTTCAGCTCTTTCATATTGATATGCATTACTACATTGATTCCTATCGCACAATTTTTGTAAAGATATGAAAACATATTTATTAGATACTGAAGATAAGCGTTTATTAAATAAACGTTCATTAATTGAGTCTGTCTTTAATGTATTAAAAAAACATATGCATTTAGAGCATATTAGATATCGTTCTTCTATTAATTTCTTGGTTCATATAATCACTTCTCTTGCAAGTTACTCTATCTCCAAACTTAACTTCCTACCTCTTATCTTCTCTTCTACTACCTTATCCTAATCTGGCGTTTAAATAGCTAATAGAAGACTTGAAAAATATTATGAATAATGAAGTATAAAATGCATGTTTAATACTATAATACATAAGCATAAAAAGTATACAATCATTGCTCTTACTAGAGTTTGACATACTTCTTATATTAAACTCTGTTTTATATAAATTAATGATGCAATTTCTAAATTATCGCTGAAGCAATTACAATGTCAGATATTTATGCAAAGCACAGTTTTTGGCTTTATGACTCTTACTATTTTGAGAGCTATTCAGAAAAAGCATAAAGCTCTTCATTAACTTTGTTATATCCTATCTTCTTAATATTCAAGCAATTGAATGCAATAATAAATACAACAAAAGCGCACATTATTATATTTATTCCTAGCAATAAATACTTAAATACATACTTGCAAATAATACTAATTCTCATAATAACTTACTTTTTATAGTAACAAACCTTTGATTTAACTATCAATTAATATTAATGCGACTAACTCCATGTTTTGTCTTATTCCATTTAAACGGTTTAACACATAGTTCAAAAATTGCTTTATAGCTTGCTATTACATGTAACATAGAATATAGCGGCCAAATTATAAAACATAATAAGTCTTGTAATGTCAAATTGCTCCAATGACCTTTAATCCTACACAATGCTATCCAAGACATCACATGCATATAAGCTAACGCAAAAAGCATATTATACCACAATATTGTTCCTAATGTACAGTCATTATCAATTATACCACTAATAAGCCATAGCGGAATAAATAAAAACATAAGAGGCGAGAACAATATAAAAAGGCAGATACAAATATTAGCACATAACCCCAATCTATTTCTTATATTTTTATTATAACTCATAAAAACAAAGGAAGTTTGAATAAACCCTTTAATCCATCTTGATCTTTGATGCAACCATCCTTTACAATCAATCACAGCTTCACCATAAGTATAAGAATCAATAACTGCAGTTTTAAATCCAGCAATATAAATTCTTAATCCTAAGTCAGCATCTTCAGTAACATTATAAGCATCCCAGTAACCTAAAGATTTTAGCATCTTTGCTCTACAATGATTGCTAGTTCCGCCTAAAGTTACAGGCAGCCCTAAACATGTTAATCCATACAAAAAAAAATCAAACCATAAGCAATATTCTATGCTCATTAACTTAGTTAATACATTTTCATTTTTGTTATAAAAGTTAATTCTAGCTTGTATACATTGATAATCAGGTTGCAAATTTTGAAAATGATATATTACTTTTAATAATTGATCAGGTTCTGGACTGTCTTCAGCATCATAGACAGTGATATACTCTCCGACAATATAATTCATTGCATAATTTAATGCTTTAGGCTTAGTTTGAGGAAATGAGAAAGGTACTTTAATAACATGAAAATAATGAGCTAGATGCATTGTAGTCAGCTCAAGCATAGTATATACATCATCTTCCTCAATAATAATTTTTACCTCAATTCTGTTTTTAGGATAATTAAGTAACTCTATTGCTTTAACTATGTCTCTAAGCTTCTCTACTTCATGATATAAAGGTACTAAAATAGTATAAAATGGAAAAAGCTCTACACTATAATATAAACTACTTAAATGAAGTTGATATCTTAACATAGCTACTTTAAATAATAATAACTTTAAAACACCATGCGCAAAGTATAGTAAATGCATAATGAATAAAAACCCTTCTCTAGAAAACTGATGAAAAAAACTTAGTGTTAAGATAATTTTTCCAGTAAGTAAAACATAGTTAATATTTTTAGCATTGACCTTATCATTATGCAAATCAAGCAAATATTTAGATCTTGCAACATTTAGTCTTTTAAAAGAGTGATCGATCAGAGAAAAAAAATCTTGTTTGCTAACTAATTTAACTAGATAAGTTGAGAAATGTTGAGCAATTAATTTTATTTTTAAAGGGTTATAATTGTTTAATACTATTATCTTATTTTGATCAATATCAGTACACAACAAATATCGTTTTTGGCAATATTCGCTTTGCCTGATGTGGTCAAGTACATTATATTTTATGAGTTGCTTAGTGTTAATTAGCTCAAGCTTGCATTCTTTTTGAATTGTATCTAATACCTCAGTCTCAGTAGTTAGGCCTTTAACTAACAAGGATTCTAAGCTATCTATATCACCATCTTGAATATTACAAATAAAATTATCAATTGATATAACTAATAAATCTAATTCTTTATCCATAAACCTACTACTATTCCTTTGCTATTAGGTCCTTTATATGCTCTATAACGTTCCATAAAAATGCCAAACTGGACTGTTAATTCTAATTGATCTTTTTTGACCGATCGAGCAATAGATATTTGATCATGAATTATGGTATTCTGATCCTGTTTGTTATTTTGATAAATATAATAATTTCTTTGAGCTATAATTTTGAAACTATTTTTAAATTCTGCAACGTAACCAATTCCACATTTTAATACATAATCACTCATCAGTTGACTGATAGATTCAATCGCTCCTCCAACCTCAACTAAATGTATGAGCTTTATTGAGCGTAAACGATAAATATAAGCTGCTAATAAGTAAAGTTCACTGAACTGTTTAGCTTTTTGCGCTGTGCCAAATTTAAATGCTAACATAGGCTGAATCGCTATAAGCATTCTGTTGCTTTTATATAGTTGCCATTTAGCTAATAATTTAAAATCAATAATTTTACCAAGTATATCATTAATAAAACTAGGCATTTCTTGGTAATGAAAATTTATCCCCAAAGCCAAGCCTGAAAAAATTCCGCATTCGACAGCAATAGATATTGTACTAGTAGGATAATATTTAGTATTATCCTCAGCTAATTTTTTTACCTCAAACTTCAGCTTATCAATTAACTGACGAATAGTTGTTAAATCTTTAACACTGATATTTGGCATTCCTTGAATAGTATTAATAGTATTTTTTAAATCTTGCTTTAATAATCGCTTAAGCTCTTCAGACATATTCATAGGATCAATCAAAGCAGATTCTAGATTAGTTAAAGTAAGCTGTAAGTTATTAATTGCATTAAATGCTAACTGAGAAGTTGGAGTGCTATCAGCCTTTTTAATCATTAGTTCTTGCGCTTTTCTTACACCTTTCTCTCCTAAAGGACTATACATACCACCTTCAAGTAGCATCAATATTTCCCATTGCTGTAGTAGTTTTACATTGGCTCGTTGAGACTGTATCTTTTCATTAAGACTTTCTATAATTCTATAATGTATAGATTGTATTTCACTTAAAAGAGATGAAATGCCTTTATGAAGAGCCTGATTATATTCTAATACTTCCTTTTTTTGCAATAATCGCTGCTCATACAGCATTCTACAAGATTCAGTAACTCTAGAATCTGTAGAATTATAGGTAATAAAAATGTTATACTTATTAACATCAGGTATCCAGGGAGTAGCAGTAATTGCTTGAGTATTGAAGAATATTATAAATAAAAAGAAATAAACTGTACCATGACTTATATATTCTCCCTTAGCCATAACATTATTTGTTTAAACAACCCATGTTTTAATTTATCTGAATCGTTAGCATTCACATAAAATTTATGCTGCTTGTTAGCATAATATTGAATAACCCCTATTACAGCCGAATAAGAGCTTGAATTGCAATCTTCTGCTAAACCAGGCAACAAATGTGGAATTCCAATCCTGGTGTATTTATCAAAAATTTTACTTACTAATTCTCTGAACCCTCGCAAGATTGCTCCACCACCAGTTAACACTATACAACGAGCGATTAAATAGTCAACTCCTACTTTATCATATTCTATTTTGACTAATTCTAATATCTCTTCAGCTCTTGGCTGAATAATTTTTGATAACTGAGAAATAGTAATACTAGATTTGCCATTACTATAGTTAGCTTCGGGATCAAGATCTTCAAAATTAATAATATTATCTTTATTTACCATATTGACCATAGCGTAGCCATATAATACTTTTAGTTTTTCAGCTGTTTTCATGCTTAATGATAGTACTTTTGCAATATCAGAAGTAATATGCCAGCCTCCGATAGCTACATTGCCGCTATATAATAACTTACCATCAAAAAACACTCCAAAAGAAGTAGTTTGAGCTCCTACGTCAATTATTATTGCGCCCAAATTTTTTTCATCTTCAGTTAAACAAGCTAAGCCGGATGCATAAATTGACAAAACAACCTCTTGTACCTCTACCTGACACTTTGCAAGGCAATTAATAATATTAAGTAGCACATTAGAATTAGCGCTTATTAAATGTAATCTGCATCCTAACTCCTTACCATGCATTCCTATTGGATCTTGAATTGAATTATTATTATCAAGTGAAAACTCAATAGGAAAGTAGTGTATTATTTCTTGATTCTGTATTTTGAAATTGTATAATGCCTTGGATATAAGCTTGATAATGTCCTGCTTGGTTACGTATTGCGTTGCAATTTTAATTTTGCTATAGGTATAGTAAGATTTTGTGCAAACATTTGACAGAGAAATAGTAACATGTTTTATAGTTTTGCCAAGATCTTTTTCTAAATTATATATTGCGCTAATAACACTATTTTCAGCTTTTTTAAAATCTGAAATAATGCCAGATTTAATTCCTGATGAATAGTAAAACCCTTGGCTTACTACACTAATTAAGCCATTATTTTCAACATAAGATGCCACAGCTGCAATTTTACTACTACCTATATCTATTGATACAAAATTACTAAGCTTAGTTCCCATGGGTTACTACAAAATTTTCCTAACATTCAATTATTTACAAAAGCTAATCAATATTACAGCCTACTAACCGTATGATATTCAAACATAATGCTGAGTGTGCAGCAAATAACAAATTATGCAATAGTCATATAGTTTTCCTTGCCTTATTTTTAATAATCTGTTATACCAAAGTTTGGATAGATGTCCGAGTGGTTTAAGGAACCGGTCTTGAAAACCGGCGCTACAAGAAATTGTACCGTGGGTTCGAATCCCACTCTATCCGCCATATAATTCATCTTATCATGACTTTAAGTTTATAGTAATAACTTATTTTGATGCTTCTTAGATGTGTTTTTTTTACCTGTAGATAATCTATTATTTTGTTTAATATACTCATCTACTACATTAGCTAGCTCATCTAGCTTTCCTCGAAAAAAGTGATCAGCACCACTCAAAGATTTATATTCAACATCAATATTCTTTTGCCTTGATAACTTGTTAACTAATTCTAGTACAGATTCTTCTGGTACTATACTATCTTGCTCTCCCTGAACTATCAAACCAGGTATTGGGCAAGGAGATAAAAATGAAAAATCAAATTTATTAGTAGGAGGTGATACTGCAATAAAATTATTTACTTCTGGCCTTCGCATAATTAATTGCATACATATCCAAGCTCCAAATGAAAAACCTGCTACCAAGTAATCTATACTTGAAGGATTATGTAATTGCAGCCAATCTAAAGCAGTAGCTGCATCCATTAATTCACCAACTCCATTATCAAAAGCGCCTTGAGATTTGCCTATACCTCTAAAGTTAATCTTCAATGCTGAAAACCCATTTTTTACTAAAAGAGTGTGTAAGCAGATTATAACATCATGATTCATGTTGCCTTGAAAAAAGTCTGGTGGTAAATGAGGGTGTAACACTAAAGCTACTGGAGCTTTTGAATCATCCGATTGAACATATTCTCCCTCAATTCTACCAGCTGGTCCATTAAAAAACACTTCAGACATAATATTTTGTACTTAATAATAGTTGACTAAAATAGTAATGTATTAGATAATAAAAAATCTAATTAAGCTATACTAAAGCATATGATAAAAAATATTTCAACAGTAATAATTAGATGTTTGCTATAGTTATAGCAAATATTTTTTAGTCTAGTTTATTTAGAATTTTTTCTATATACCAAAATAAAACAAGAGGTTGTAAGTCTATTGATATTAACCACTAAAAGCAAATATGCTGTTATGGGAGTGCTAGATATTGCAAGTAGAGAGTCAAGCAAACCAGCTAAATTATTTGAAATTGCCAAGCGTCAGAATATAGCACTCAATTACTTAGAGCAGCTATTCAATAAGCTTAAAAATAAGGGGATAGTAAAATCAGTTAAAGGCCCAAATGGAGGTTATTTATTAAGCTGCGATATAAAAAAAACAACTATTAATGATATTATTTTTGCTGTTGAAGAAAAAATTCAAATTACTAGATGTAATAATAGCAAAGGATGTTTAGCATTAAATATTAGATGTACTGCTCACTATTTGTGGGAAGAATTAGAATATAAAATTAAACACTACTTTAGTGAAATCTCTTTGGATGATATAATTTCCGGGAAAGTAAAGTCACAAGCTTTAAGAGCAAGATCACTTAGGTTAAATTAAATGGGTTCAGTAATGTATAACTTTATTGATCATAGCACTGCAGCAGCTATTGAAAAAGCTAGGTATTATAATTCTACTGACAAGTATTCTTTCTCTAGTTTTAACATAGATAATCAAGCGAAAACAAAACAAAAAAATAAAAAAGTATATTTTGATTACAATGCAACAACTCCCATACATTCAGAGTCACTAGAAGTTATGTTAGAAGTGTTACATATGCCAGCTAATCCTTCTTCGATCCACTATTTTGGACAAATAGCTAAAGGGTTTATAGAAAAAGCTAGATTGCAAATTGCTAATACATTAGATATACCATTAAGTCATGACAAATTTAATTGCATATTTGTTTCTTCAGGTACTGAAGCAAATAATTTACTGCTTACTAGCTTTAAAAAAGTCTATAAAAATGGAATAATTATTACCTGTGCAACAGAGCACCTATCAATATTAAATTGCGCTAGAAATTATAATGACACGCAAATTATAGATGTAGATGACAAAGGTATTGTTGATCTTATACAGTTACAAAATACGCTTTATAGTAATAAAGGTTTGCCTTTGTTAGTTACAATTATGTTGGTAAATAATGAAACTGGAGTTATACAGCCACTTGAAGAGATAGTTAGACTATCTAAAGAACATCAAGCATGGGTTCATAGTGATTGCAGCCAAGCTTTTTCTAAGATTCCAGTTAATATCACTCAGTTAAATCTCGATTTTGCTACAATTTCAAGCCACAAAATTGGAGGACCAATAGGTGCTGCATCTCTTATAGCAAAATCTCCAAATTTTATTACACCACAAATGGTTGGTGGAGGTCAAGAAAATGGGATTAGAGCCGGCACTGAAAATGTTGCTGCAATAGCTGGATTTGGCAAAGCTGTTGAACTTTTACCTAAAATGCTGAAACAAAGTAATTTTACTAAAACATTAAGACAATATCTTGAAGACAAAATTAGCAGAATAGACAATAAAATAAAAATTTTTGGCCAAAATGCTCCCAGAGTTGGTAATACTAGCATGATAATGATGCCAGAGGTAACATCTCAACAACAAATTCTTTATTTTGATATTAATGGATTTGCTGTTAGTGTTGGTTCAGCATGTTCTTCAGGCCAGCTAAAACAATCTTACGTACTTACAGCTATGAAGATTCCAGATCATGAAGCAGACTGTGCAATTAGAATATCTCTTGGATGGAATAACACTGAAGAAGAAATAAAACAATTTTATACATTATGGCAAAAACAATATTTGTATCATATCAAGGCTAGCAATATAAAGAAACAAGCTTAAATCAAATAAATATTATGATAAACACAGCAACAAAAACAGCAGAGTTAAGGTCAAAATTAAAAAACAATAATGTTAAGTTTCCTATTTATATGGACTATCAAGCAACTACACCTATTGATACTCGAGTAGTTACTGCAATGTTGCCATATTTAACTGATAAATTCGGCAATCCACATTCACGTAGTCATTTATTTGGCTGGGAATCAGAAGAAGCAGTAGAAGTAGCACGTAAACATGTTGCATACTTAATTAAATCAGATCCAGGAGAAATTATTTTTACTTCTGGAGCAACAGAAGCAAATAATTTAGCCATTAAAGGAGTAGTAGATTTTTATAGTAATGACAAAAAAAATCATATAATTACTGTTATGACTGAACATAAATGCGTTATAAATACTTGTAGGCATCTAGAACAAAAAGGTATTAAGGTTACTTACTTACCTGTTAATAGTAATGGATTAATTGATATAAATAATCTTAATGATGCAATCAGTGACAGTACTATTATGGTATCAATTTCAACAGTTAACAATGAAATTGGGGTTATTCAACCAATCGAGGCCATAGGCCAAATTTGTCGTGAGAGAAAAGTTTTTTTTCATACCGATATTGCTCAAGCTTTTGGTAAAATACCAATTGATGTCACTAAATATAATATTGACCTTGCTAGCATTTCTGCTCATAAGATTTATGGGCCAAAAGGTATAGGTGCTCTCTATGTTAGAAAAAGGCCAAGAATACGTATTAGCCCAATCATTCATGGTGGAGGGCAAGAAAGAGGAATGCGATCAGGTACTGTACCTACTCCTTTAGTAGTAGGATTTGGAGAAGCAGCAAGAATTGCAAATATTGAAATGTTTGAAGAATATAATCGTATTCAAAAAATGTTTAGTAAGTTTGTTAACTATATATTGAACCATATACCACAAACTTATTTAAATGGAGATATTAAAAGCAGATATCCAGGCAATATTAATATCAGCTTTGCATGTGTAGAAGGAGAATCTTTAATATTAGCACTCAAGGATCTTGCAATTTCTTCTGGATCTGCTTGCACTTCTGCTTCATTAGAGCCTTCTTATGTTTTAAAGGCAATGGGAGTTGATGAAGATTTAGCTCACACTTCCTTAAGATTTGGCCTTGGAAGATTTACTACTGAAGAAGAAGTGGACTATGCAGTATCACTGATTGTTGATCAAGTAAATCAACTTCGGGATATTAGTCCACTTTGGGAAATGACACAAAAAGGAATAGATATAAAACAAATTAATTGGTCAGTGCATTAAACAACTAATTAACTCTCAATCAATAAGAGGAAAAAAATATTATGAATAATGATGCAAAAACAGTTACAGGTACTCGTACAGCTGGTTATAGTTCAGAAGTTATAAAGTACTATGAAGATAGATCTAATGTTGGATCACTTGATGAAACAGATAAATCAGTTGGCACTGGATTAGTTGGTGCTCCTGCTTGCGGCGACGTTATGAAACTGCAAATTAAAGTAAATGATCACGGAATAATTGAAGATGCAAAATTTAAGACTTTTGGCTGTGGATCAGCAATAGCTTCAAGTGCTTTAGTTACTGAATGGATAAAATCTCAATCTTTAAGTGATGCAGAGCAAATTAAAAATAGTAAGATTGCTGAACATTTAGCATTGCTGCCAATTAAAATGCATTGCTCAATGTTAGCTGAAGATGCTATTAAGGCAGCTATTGTTGATTACAAGTCTAAGCAAAATAAAACATAAATAATTTTTATTATGAGTGCTATTAATTCTTCACAATTACAAATTAATGAAGCTCGTAAGCAGGTTATTACTATTTCAAGTCGGGCAGCTAAAAGAATTAAAGAATTGCTTGCTAAACGAGAGAAACCATCTTTAGGCATTAAAGTAGGCATTAAGACAGGAGGATGCTCTGGCTATTCATATTATATAGAATATGCTGATGTTAAGGGAGATTTTGATGAAGTTATTATAGATAAGGGAGTAACAGTGCTAGTTGATCAAAAAGCGATACTTTATTTAGTTGGAACTACAATGGATTATATTGAAGGTAAATTTAATTCAGGATTTGAGTTTAGTAATCCTAATGAAAAAAATCGCTGTGGTTGTGGTAAATCTGCAAATTTTTAATTATACTTACTATGATAAATTATTTTCAACTATTGAACTTACCTGAAACTTTTAGTTTGGTTTTGGAAAATATTGAAGATAATTATTTTCAGTTACAGTTAAAGTATCATCCCGACCAAGTTAAAAATGTTGAAGAAAAAAATAAATATTTACAAATATCCAGTAATTTAAATCTAGCATATAAAACATTAAAATGTCCATATACTCGAGCTGAACATATTCTAAACCTGAAAGGAATCGATTTAACTGCGCCAAATCTTAAATCAGTAATAACTATTGATTTTTTGGAAAAAATTTTTTCATTTCAAACTAGGTTAAATGCTATGAATACTGTTACTGAATTAAAAAAATTACAGAATATTTTAAACGTATCTTATAATAACACTACTACAGAGCTAGAGTCTTTATTAGCTAGCAGAAATTATGAGGCAGCAACAGTAAAAACAATGGAGTTAAAGTATTGGGTGAATTTAATAAATATTATAAATCATAGGCTAAGAGATGCCTCTAATTAACATTGAAGAACCCCAAAACCAATCAATTCATACTTCAGAGATTGTAGTTGGTATTGATTTTGGCACTACTAACTCTTTAGTAGCTCATTCAATTAATAGTAAGGCATATGTTATTGCTAATTCTCAAGGTTTAAACAAGCTTCCTTCTATTGTTAGTTTTAATCATGAAGGCAATGTTATATCTATAGGAAGTAAAGAAAAACATTATATTGCAATCACATCAGTTAAAAGATTACTAGGTAAAAGTACTGAAGAAATATTGAATTCTAGCGCTATTGGACAAGAAATTAAAGAATTGTTAGTTAAAAATACTAATATTACTAGCTTAAAAATTGCCGATAAAACTATTAGTCCAATAGAAATATCTGCTAAAATTATTAATCAGCTAAAGTTGCAAGCAGAGCAGTATTTTAATCAAAAAATAAAAAAGGCTGTTATTTCAGTTCCAGCTCACTTTGATGATGCAGCTCGTAATAGCATAAAGCAAGCAGCTAAAATTGCTGATCTTGATGTATTGAGATTAATTAGCGAGCCTACCGCTGCAGCATATTCATATGGACTTGATAAAGGTTCAAATGGTGTTTATTTAGTTTATGATTTTGGAGGCGGAACTTTTGATGTTTCACTTCTAAAAATCAAGAATAAAATTTTTCAAGTTATTGCTACAGGAGGAGATAATCAACTTGGAGGAAATGATATTGATTATTTAATTCGAGACTATCTTTGTAATAAATTGACTCTTAACCAAGATCATCTTTCAACTGAATTTTTAGTATTAATTACTGAGCATTGCAAAATAGCTAAAGAACACTTAACTAACAATAAATTTTTTAATCAAACAATAAAATATAATGGCCAAAATCTTAAGTTATATATTACCAGAACAGAATTTGAACAAGTTATAAGTCATATTATTAGTAAAACAATCCACATTACTAATCAAGTTATCCAAGAAAGTAAAATAAGCGAACAGTTAAAAGGCATAATATTAGTTGGAGGAAGTAGCAATATTCCTTTAATAAAAAAATTATTAAAACAAACCTTTAAAGTACAGATATTATCTGATTTAAATCCTGAAACGGTAGTAGCAACTGGGGCAGCTCTTCAAGCTGAAAATTTAACTTCATCAAACCAACATTTACTAATAGATGTAGTTCCACTATCATTAGGATTAGAAGTAATGGGAGGTATAACAGAAATTTTAATTCCAAGAAATTCTCCTATACCAATTGCAATTATTAAGAAATTTACTACCTATGCAAATAATCAAACAGCAATAAACTTCCATATAGTACAAGGTGAAAGAGAAATGGCAGCTGATTGCCGATCTTTAGCAAAATTTACGTTAAGCAATTTACCATTAGGTCCTGCTGGTAGCATTAGTGTTGAAGTTACTTTTGCTATTGATGTTGATGGTTTGTTATTTGTTAGTACCAGTGAGCAAAGAACTGGAATATATGAATTTATTACCATCAAATCTGCTTTGAATATCAGCGGAGAAGAAGTAAATAAAATTTTAGAAAATGCTTATCAGAACAATCTTTTAGATTATAACAAGAAACAGCTTAATGAAGCGATTACTAAAGCTAATTTTATGATTAACAATATTAACCAATTAATAGCTCAAAATACAAACTTAATCTCTCCAGACAATATGAATTTAATTGAAAATGTCATTCAGCATTTACAAAAATCTATAAAATCAGGTCATATAAGTGCAATTCAGGAAGGTATTAAGCAGCTTGAAGATTTTAAAAGTTTTTTGCTAAACAGTAGTTTAAAACTTGCTTTACAAGGTAAAAACATTGATAAATTACTAAATAATAAACTAAAGTAGATTTTTAATTGCTATTATGATACCACAAACAGTAAAAGTTATTTTTATAATTAATGATACAGAAGAAAAAATGGTTGATGCCCAAATTGGGCTGTCATTATTAGAAGTAGCTCACCATAATAAAATAGACCTCGAAGGAGCTTGTGAAGGTTCATTAGCATGTTCAACTTGCCACGTAATAGTTGATCCAGGTTGGTATAAAAAACTTCCTTTACCTGTTGAAGAGGAAGAAGATATGCTAGATTTAGCATTTGGGCTAACTAATACATCTAGGCTTGGGTGTCAAATTATTATTACAGAGGAACTTGACGGATTAATTGTCAAACTACCAATAGCAACTAGAAATGTGAGTTTATTATAACTAAAGTTTGATATAAGACAGCAGATCAGATAGAAAGTAGAAAAATGGGAAGATCATTCAAATTTAAAAAATTAAGCGTAGTAAATAGACTTCTTTCGAAACTGGTTAACGTAGTTCAAAATTATAAATACCAGAGATCAAATTAAATCTAAGACCGAATCTTTCACGTCTATTTCGATATTTATCAGCAATAATTTTGAACTACGTTAACCAGTTTCGAAAGAGGTCTAATGTAAGAGTTTTACCTCAATATGCTCCAACTTAGAACAACATCGTGCTTAATTAAGGAAACGAGAAGCTCAAGATATAGCATAAAACAAAAAGGGAGTTACATTAGGAGAGAAAAGCGGTAAAAATAAGAAGAGAATAAGAAATATGGAAGCAGCATATTCATATGATTTAAGAAAGAGAGTAATAAAACTAATAGACCTCTTTCGAAACTGGTTAAGGTAGATCAAAATTATAAATGCCAGAGATCAAATTAAATCTATGTGAGTAGACCTAACCAATTGCTCAATTAGGCCCCTCCTCAGAACCGTACTTGCAGAATTACCGCATCCGGCTCTCAAAAATAAGATAAGCATTATGCCTTATTTGTTGTCTAGAACATTGAGACAATCTTTCCAATTTTAGGAAAATTTACTTTTTTAAGTATCTCGGTTAGTCTTTTCCAATTCATCTTACGTTTTCCTCCCATTCTATTAAACCAGTTATATATTGCCCGTTTACTTTGGTTGATAAATGAACTTACTCGTCTTTTGTTATCCGATATACCATGATAGTTGATCCATTCACCTAATAACTCTAATGACTTGTGATAATGTTTGTGTTTTATCTTGCTTGTTTAGCTGAGCACGCAAATATTTTCTCAGTCCTTTCAGTTTCTCAGTAAAACGATCTCTCCTTGAGGTATATTTTAGTCTCCATGTTATGCCAAATCTTGATTTTCTCCAATAGCAAGTAAATCCAAGAAAATTATAACTTGCGATCTTCCTGCATTGTTGGGCTAAATTTGCAGCATGGTCTCTACCAGATTTTATCATTTGTGATTTAGCTTCATTGATATTTAGCCCATACTTATTTAACCTTTTAGGCAAAACATCATAAAACCTTTTCGCATCTGCTTCCCTTTCAAAGACAAATACCATATCGTCGCAGTACCTCACCATTCCTGTTTGTCCCATTAAGTTTTCTTTGCTGATTTTTGCAAACCAGCTATCTATAACATAATGCAGAAAGACATTTGCCAGGATTGGTGAAACTATTGATCCTTGACGACAACCTTCTTTGTTAGTAACTATAGTACCATTTTCTATGATTGGTGTTTCAATCAGTTTCATAACTAGTCTTAGAAATTTCTTGTCAGATATTCTCTTTCTTAGAAATTCCATCAACTCACAATGCTTGATTGTATTGAAACACTTTGTTATATCAATCTCTACTATAGCCCCTTTATTGAAGTTATACGTAAGTCTATTTAACTTCCTTAAAGCATCGTGTGCATTTAATTTAGGTCGAAATCCATATGAATACTTTAAAAGAATATTTGCTCAAACACAGAGTTTAGTATCTTGCTTACTGTAGACTCGATTATCTTATCTTCAAAACATGATATTACCAAAGGTCTTTTGCCTCCATCTTCTTTTGGAATTTCCGTTATTCGTGCAGGTTTAGCCTGATATTTCCCATTGCAAATTCCTAGTAAGAAGCGAGAGCAGATTTGCTTTCAATTTCTTACCATAATCCTCTTTGGTTATACCATCTATTCCTATCGCTTTTCTTGCTATCGAGTTCCTTATATTGTTCTTCTAACATCTTTAAATCAATAATAAAGGTGAAATAATGTCAGTTAAAATTACTAAAGGCAATAAAAGCGATCTATCTATAGCTTTAGTTATTTCTGAAGGCTTATCTGGTAAATTGTTTGGTGATATAAAGCTTACATATCTAAAGAGTTATTTCATCAACTGTTGTCCAATGGTCTACGTTTATTTACTAATCTTCGCAAAGATATGAAAACATATTTATTGGACATAGATGATAAGCGTTTATTAAATAAACGTTCCTTAATTGAGTCTGTTTTTAATGTACTAAAAAAACATATGCATTTAGAGCATACTCGACATCGCTCCCCTATTAATTTCTTTGTTCATATAATTGCTTCTCTTGCTTCTTATTCTATCTCCAAACTTAATCCCTATCTTATCTCCTCTTCTTCATCTTCTAATCCCTTATCCTAATTTGGCGTTTATAACAACACAGTAGTCTTAAACATTGAACTGTACCTGTTAGCTACATAGTTCTGAATTAAGATTGTATTTAGTGTAATGTATTAAAAGTTTAACAAAATATTTTCCTTTGAAGGCATTTTAGATTATACCTTTCTAACTGTTTCTTATCCTAAACAATCATTTGTAATTTTAATCTTTGAATGCTATGTAAGAAGTACTATTGTTTAAAACGTCTCACTATTTTTTGTATCTTAATCCTCATAACTACTATATATGCTTGTCGCAATTCCAGTTATTGCTAGTCGACCTATATTGCCATCAGCTATTGCATCAGAGCATAAACTATCGCCAATATCATTACTTCCATACCAATCACAAAGCAAGTCATCTATCGCTTTTGCAAAGTTGGTCATTGCTGTGGATACATTACTCGTTTCATCAATATCATGAAAAGAGCTATATGCTTTCGCAAGTTTCTTTTCAAGACTGATAAACTTTTTTATATGCCAAAGTGATGGCTGTTGCTGATCCTGCTCGCCACGTGCATCATAGTGGTGAGAATATTGTCCTAATTTATTAGTTTCTAATACTTTCTGTATCTTACAAGTAAAGTATATGCTAGAACCTACAGCGCCTACCATAGACATTGGAAAATAGTTTAATATTATACAACGTAAAATGTCTTGATTGCTTGTACTGTCTGAACGCAAGCCATGGGCAATAATAAAATTTTCTAAATCATCTGTATGTCCATCAGCAGTTAGGTAATCATATAAGTCAAAACACATTGGGAAAGTAATTAAGGTAGATGGATTGCGATTAAGTTCAACAAAAAATATATCCATAAATGAACAAAACGCTTGCCATTCTGTTGGATGCATATCCTTATCCATTATACTTTCACTTTTTAATACACTTTTTATTTTTTCTAGAACGCTGCCACGTATTAAAGACCACAATTGAAAATTGTGCCGTTCATAAGATGAAAAAGAAAGTACTTTTGTTTGGCGATAAATACAAGCACTAGACAATGAATCTATTATAGGCATAGAATATGCTTTATGAACTTTATTAAAAACTGTAGTATTATCAATCCAAACTAGTGAATTTGCTGAACAAAAACTATTGATCTTGAAATCATCATCAATTTTTTTTTCTGCTGATGCATTTAGCTCAAGTAAATGCAGTTTTTTATTAAGTATGCTACAATTAATACGCTCACATATATATAATAATTTTCTAATGCCATCACATTCAAAACTATTACTTGTTCCTTTAGTAAAAATACATGAATTTTCATGAATAGCCAAATTAGCACTTAGTAAAGGCCCATGAATTAATTTGTTATAAGTAACATAACCACAATAACTTATAGTAGCTAGCATATATGATATTGCTTGCATCTTTGCGCAGCTCCTGGCTTATTTTTATTAAATTACACTACATTAAGAATTAATTGATAGGCTTTTTAGGTTAAATTTTAAGTTGATAATTAACTAAATATACCTTATATTATAGTAAATTAAGCCAAATTATGCATAAAGCACTTTAACTGGCATAAAACACTAAATTAAACAGTAATTATATAATTTTGAGAATTACTCTATATATTTCTTAATTTAAGAAGACACTTTATTGATACATATAAGCTTACCTATCACAAAAAAGACATCCTGTAATTCATTCATCTCTTATAAAGATGTCTACTCACATGTCCCAGTCATTGATAAGATTTTCTTCTCCGCAGTACTTTACTACTTGCTCCTCAAATGCTAAACGAACTTTCATTGCACATTCTGATATTTCATTAGTTACATAATCTAAATCCTTACTTCTACTTCCAGATTGATCCTTCTGCATTAAAGATTTAAACTTACTTGAGTACTTTTCTATCTTACTCTCCATACGTTTAATTTTTTGATCATCATTATATCCTTGCGTCATGTCAGTGACTAATTCAGCCAAAAATTTCTTATTATATTCCTCATTCTTTTTTTGTATATTTTGTAAGTTTATTTTTGCGAACTTAACAAGTTGCTGTGCTTTCTTCCTCTCAATTGAAAGATTATTTAACTTTTTCATGCATGTACTTTTGAATTCAATATATCGCATTTTATTCACCCAATATTTTGAAGATTTACTATATTAATAACAGAACCTCAGAAAAAGTAAAGAGATGATAATATAGCTTAACGCTAATTTAGGATAATAGAAAGTCTGAAATGCATAACAATGGTATACACAGGATAATATTTCGTTATTAACGCCAATTTAGGATAAGTAAGAGTATAAAAGGTAGTGAATAAAAGGTATACAAAGAGAGGATGTTGAGTTAAAAAGAAAATTTAAATAAAAAAGGAATAACCCAACATGAAAAAATGTATCATAACGGTATACTATTTAATAGACAATTTTTGCAAGATATATCAAGAGTAGGAAAGGAAGAGATTAATACCAAGTAGTAATCAAAGAAACAGAGAGATGGAAAGTTGTCCTTAGCTGAGTTATTAACAATAGCGATATATTTTTATTTGTCTCCATGCAAGGATTTTAAAAATTATTATCTATATTACTTGCGTCATAAGTATAAAGGATACTTTTGTTTACCAAGCTATAGTAGGATAATACAACTGTGGCCTAGAATATTGCTACCATTAGCCGTATTAATGCATTATCTGAAAGGAGAAGAGACTGGTATATATTACATACCTTTCATGTTTAAGATGATTTAACTAACTAGAAGAAATAAGTTAGATTAAGAGCTATTATGAGCTTTATAAGCTTTATAAAATCTGCTATGTAGTTTATTCTCGTTTGAGTTGATACATGAATTTAACTGTAGCTGTATTAATATTATTTGTCAATATGACAATAATATCTTGATGTTAATTGCGGAAATATAACGTAAATTTATGTCTAATATTTGGCTAGTTGAAGTGCTAATTTTTAATCCAGCAACTTGAATTTATAGTTGATAAGCTTAGAGTAACCTTCAATTGATAACGTCGCTTAAAAATATTTTTTATTTTTACAAAAGTATTTGCTATTCAATAAAAACCATACTACAGACTATAAGTTTAAGCTAATTTTAAAAATTAATAAGTTATTATTTAATTACTTCAATTTTAAATTAATGAAGGGTGATAAATATGCCAGTAAAAGTATTTAAATTTACACAAGCAGCATTAAATAAAATAAAAGTACCAACCAAAGAAGAAAAAATAATCAAGTTTAGAGATATAACACAAAGGAACTTACTGTTTATAATATCATATACTGGATTTAGAAGACTATATTTATGAATAAACATTAATGGCATGTATTATAAAAAATAAAAATAGGAGATTTTCCAGATCTAACGGTAGCAGAAGCTAGAAAAAAGATACAGCAGTTAAAAAGTGATATTGCTAAAGGAATAAATCCAATGGATGAAAGACGGAAGATAAATAAAGAAAGAAGAGAAAAAAGAGAGAAGAGGCTTAAAATTAAAGAATGAACTAACATTCGGACAGGTGCATGTAAAATATACTGAATATAGTAGTCTTTATCATAAAAGTTGGAAAATAATGGCTCAAAGAGTAAAGAGATATCTAGAATCTTTATACAATACAAAGATATCTGAGATTACCAAAGAAGATATTCAGAAGCTTTTTGACGAAAAAACAGCAAAGAAACACTATGTAACAGCAAACAGTATTCTAAAACTGTTAAGCCCTATATTTAATAAGGCTATAGAGTGGGGATTATTAGAAAAGAATCCTGTATGTGGAATAAAAAGGCACAAGCAAGAATCAAGATCTAGATATGTAACAAATGAAGAAATGAGAAGACTTATGGCCGTGCTAAAAGAAAAGGGAAATAGTCAATTAACAGAATCGCAAAAGCGAGCAGAACGATCAGGAAAAATTTTTACATTTATAAGTTTATTCACTGCAGCACGTAAAAGTAATGTATCAGGAATGAGATGGGACGAGATAAGCCTTAGCGAAAAAATATGGTGTATACCAAAAACTAAGAGTAAAAATGGTAAAACTCTATATATAGGGTTAGCTGATAAATTAATAGAAGTATTGCAAACCAGAAAACTATGCTCAAAAAGTGAATGGGTATTGCCAAGTTCAGCAGACAATAGTAAACACATATCAAGTTCAACAATGCATCGAGCATGGGCTAAGATTCGAAAAAAAGCCGGAATACAGAATGTAACAATACATGATCTTAGAAGAACGTTTGCAACTTGGATGAAAAATAATGGTGAAACACTAGATACAATATCTCAAATATTAGGACATAGTAATACTAATATAACTAAAATTTATACTATACATAGTTTAGATAAGGCAACAATTGCTACAAATAAAGTTGTCGAAAATATGCTGAGTATATTCGGTACCAATGTTTGTTTGAACGAGATACTATCTGGAATAGTGCCATAATTAAGTTGCGGAGAAGAAAAATTGACAACAACTTAGCTAAGTAGTTACTCTACATTAGATTTTGTAAATTTTTGAAAATCGCAGTAGCAGAATGAGAAATCTCATGCTACAATTGAGGCTGAAGGTAATTATACAAAATCAAAAATTATGTTGGGCATTATCGAGGCCGTTGAAGTATATGGGTTTGAGCATTGACGAATGGGGAGTAGTGCTAGCTGGAGTAGCTCCAGGAATTGTACTACTAAACAGCAGGCATGCTAAATTAGGCCTAGCCTTTATGGTTGGAGGAATTGCTCTATGTTATTGCTTTAAGAAAATTAAGAAGGTATCTGAGAATTTTTTGCTAAAAAGTTTTTTAGTAGCTAAAGGTTTATTGCCAGCTCCATTAGGATATCCAAGGCTTTTGGGCAAAAAAGTTGGCAAGTAATGAATCATCTCTTTAAGCAAAATGCTATACAAGAGCTGGTTAAATATAATAAATGCTTACTTTCAGTAACTATATTGCTAGCTGCAGCTAATATAATTGCGATAATGGCTGCAATTACCAAAGAAGAAAAGTGGTTATTAATTCCAGCAATGGAGCCTGATCGTAAAATGATGGTTTCATCAAAAAATTACCATGAAACCTATTTAAAGGAATGGGCAATTTATGTAACGAAACTCTTATTTACTACTTCTCCAAATGAGGTAGAAAGACAAATAGCAGACATGAAAGTTGCATCTAGTAATACTGAATCTTTAAATAAATTTTTTCATGATCACTTGCAATTTGTTAAAGGCTCAAATGTGTCTTCAGTCTTTTTTCCGAAGAAGGTTGAAGTGATAAAGGATGGAGTATTAATTAGTGGAACGCTTCGTTATTGGTTTAGCGATAGTAAACATATAGCTGTCGATAAGACTTACCTTTTGACTTACAAGCGAAGTCCTAATTACCTTTTGTTGTTAACTGGCGTTAAAGAGAATGGAATAAAAAAATGAGTATTAGAATTTTGAGGTTTATGATAGGGTTTATTGCTTTAGTCAAGTTTAGTGATGTATATGCGGTAGAATATGAGTTAGAAGTTGATAATTTGCTGAAGCTTGAGATTTCTGATAGTGGGCCAACAAGAATTAATCTTAAAGATGAAAAAATCAATGATATTTTTATGTATCCTCAAAATGCAGCCGAAGTTGTAGTTCATGAGTCTGGATGTTTGTTTATTGCTCCACGAGAAGAAGAAAAGAAGCTTTATTTAACAGTAATAGGAGAACACAAAACAATTCAAGATTTAATGTTAACTTTTACTCCAAAAACTCCAAGCCATGTAACGCTTATTAATGCTGCTACAGAAGAAGCTGAAAAGGATAATTCAAAAGGAAAAATAAAATTAGCTTAAAATGCTAGTTTTTACTTTAAAGCTTGTTAAGCTCAGCATCAAGCATATTAAAACTGCTTCAAAGTAAAATTTCATTATGGAGATATTATTGAAAACAAGGCGGAAGGCTGGTTGATAGGTGAAGATGGACGTTCTGGAATTAAAGGAATCGTGGTAGATAAATCGTCTAACATAGCAAGCATGGCTGCATTAAATGGAGTATTTAGCAATATTGCTAAGTTTCTACAAGCTAAGGCTATTAAACCTGATATGCTACCAACTTTAAACCTAGTAGCTGGAGGTCATCAACAACAAGAGTTTCAGATTGGAGATGCGCTTCAGTCTGGAGCTTACTCTGGAGCTAGTAATGCTTTTGATAAGCTAGCTGATTTTGCTATAAAACAAGCTGATTCTATGAGCCCAGTCGTTCTTATTGCGTCAGGTAGAGTCATCGATGTTGTATTTAAAAAAGGTTTTGACTTACGTGAGCACAAGAAGAAGCCACATAATTTAACTTATTCACAATCAACTAACAATGAAAAAGTTAATTTGCATAATAAATTCGACCAATCACAAAAGTTAGAGGAGCATTTATAATGAAGTTTTTATTATTGCTATTGGGCTGTATGAGCCTAACAAGCTTCTTTTTCGAAAGTAATTTTGATTGTAAAATTCCTAAAGGGCAAAAATGTAAGTCTTTATATGAAATAAAGAAAATGGCTGCTCAAGGAGTTTTTGACCCTGATAATGTTGAGAAAGTTGAAACATCAAAAATTAAATCAAAAAGGCGTTGTGTTCTATACTGTAAGCGATCTAAAGCAGTTCAAGGTGTAGCTGTTGTTAACACTTCACCTAAAAAACCAAAAATGAGTGATATTGCAACTTAAAAATGATTTATGTGATAATATAGGTTAAATTACTATATCTCTGTACTTTACAAACACTTCAATGCCTGATACTAATGCTTCTGGTAGACTTATATGTCTTTGTCCTAAGCCAGGGATTCCAATACCTGTACCTGGTATATTCCGGTAGGATTTTGGGAGCCAGTACGCCTTGTAGATGTTACAAAGTCGCCAATGTGTATGGTAAGTCTTGGAGGTTTGTCATTTGGAAGTGCTACTCAAAAAGGCATGAAAGATGAGGCTGAAGGAAGTGCTTTTTATCACATTCATTGGTATGTCTATCCTGTGATTTATTGGCTGGAAATTTTGCTTGATTTTATTTGTCTGGAAATGGCTGCAGTCGATATAGCATATTTAACAGAGTTTGATCCATTATGGAGTGATGACGCTAAATCTGCGATTTTAAATCCAGAAACGCTGTTGTTTCAAAATGTAGCTGCTTATCAAGCATGTATAGCTGATTGCATGAGTTGTGGCGCTGGTTTATTAGCAAGTGATTATGCTTTTTGGTGTGCTGAATGTCAAGGAATGCTTTACCCTTTTACTGGAACAGCTGCGGCGCATAATGGTGGAGTTGGAACATCTGTATTAATGGTAAGTAAGTTTATGGCTAGAATGCATAGGCAACTGATGTTATGGGGATATTATGGTTATAAAGGCTTATGTGGCAAGTATCCCATGCCTATTATGAAGAAAAGTCAGTATCGACTACAAATGACTTATCCGATTCCAGAAACCAGATCCTGCAAGAGCATAGGCCAAACAGAAGCTACATGGCAGGCTGGAAGAGAATTTCCAGTTAATGGTGAAGATTTTGGTTACTTGATTTGGCGAAAAAGAGATTGTTGTTTGCTTTGATAAGGGTTAGAGAGGAATATGGTTATACGAGTAATGATGTTGATGGTTTTATTATTTGTTAATAATGCTAATGCTTTTTTTTGGGCCAGCAAAAAACTTTTATTTTTGTCTCATTTTCAATGAGTGATGAGGCTTTAAAAAGCTATTTTGCTGAATCTCAAAAGGCTGGAGCTCAATTGATTATGCGTGGGTTAATTAATAACTCATTTACACAAACAAAGAATAAAACTATGGAGCTTGGTATTAGCTTCGATATAGATCCTAGCTTGTTTGAACAATATAAAATTGATGTTGTTCCTGTGATAGTAATAGATGATGAAAAAAGAGGATTAACCAAGAAATTAACTGGCCATATTCCTTTAGCAATAGCATTAGAAATTATGAATGAGAATACTCAATGAGATTATTATCTATATTAACTTTTTGATAGTGCTCAATATTAGCTGTTGTTTAGCTTCAATGCAAAGCAGTTATAATGAAGCTAGCAACTATAATGTAAATCTTGGAAATTCTTCAAATACACAAGAATTATTTCATCAAGGTAGTAATGTCAATTATCCTAACAATGATGAGGATTTAACCTACCATGGCCGTAATCAGCTTGGTACAGAAAGTGGGGCAATGTTATTTCAAGCTGAAAACAGTAAAAACAATGCCTTAACTCAACATAATATCAACGATCAAAATTATATGATAGCTAATTCAATGAGAATTGAATCTGATCCTTTAAGTGCCCTTGATAGCAGTAACTTCGTAACTCAAACAAGTAAAACTAATACTGAAATTATTCAAAGTTGTAATGAAGGTAGTAATTTTAACATTGAACTTATTCGAGAATTAAATGTTGAGTGCAGATTAGAGAATGTATGGCTTTCTTGGCAAAACCGGCAAATGGAATTTGCAACAGAAGAAATAAAGGAGAATCATAGTAATTGGCTTAAGAGTCGTAGCGATGTCTATGATGATGAATTAGGTGCACAAATATACTGCCTAGTAGATGATCCCGAAGCAATTGTAAAACAAATGAAATGGGCTATTGCTAATAGGCTTGGTGTATCTATACACCATATTGGTAGAAATTTTTTATTAGAAGTAAATGAAAAAATATGTATACTTCACTATGACTACAGAGATAAGACTCAAGAACTAAGGAAAGTAGCAGAATATTGGCAAGTTTTAAACCCTGAACTTGAGCAATTAACTGAGAGTAATGAATGCTATGAGGTCAATAGAATCAACTATGATGGTGGTGATAGAGTATTTTTTGACAAGTTTAAAGTCAATCGTCCATATTGGAAACAAAAGATTCTTTTTTCTTGTACTAGCGATCCAAAAGATGGCTGCAAACACCTTAAAATTCAGAATTGTGAATTAAAAAACAGCACTTGCCAAAAATCAGTAGCAAATATTTGTTTACTATGGCAGCACGATTATAGCTGTTCAACTGAGAAGCAAACAATGCTACACTCATCGTTGCATAATAACTCAATCTTTTGTTTAGGAGGTAATTGCAACACTCCAACTATTATACCAAATAGAGATATAGCTAAAGTAGCTCATCTAGCGATGCTAAATCAGATGAGCAAGGACATTAAAACAAATCCCGTTTCTGTATTTTCAGGTAAACATCGAAAATGCAAAAAAGATGTATTTAGTTTTTTGAATTGCTGCTCTTCAATGACTGGCTGGGGGCGTGATATAGGCTTATCGCAATGTAAGTCTAAGGAACAAGAATTAGCTTTATATAGGAAAAAAGGTTACTGCTACTATATTGGAACCTACTGTTCTTCAAGAATTCCGATATTAGGTATTTGCTTAGCTAGAAAGTCTACTTATTGCTGCTTTCAGTCGAAACTTGCAAGAATTTTTCAGGAAGAAGCAAGAAAACAGCTAAAAATGAACTTTGGTACACCTGAATGTCCAAAGTGTAGAGGCCTTACTGTTGAAGAGTTACAAAAAGTTGATTTCACTAAAATCAATATGGATGAACTATTTGGAGATATACTCACTAAGGCTCAAAACAGCATGAACAAAGACATTATTGCAGGAATCAAAGATAAAGTTCATCGTATGCAACAAACTTAGTCTAAATGAGCAGATTATTAATGTTTATGATATTAATTAGTCATTTATCCACTGTTGATGCTTCACCAACAAGATTTTTATGGTACAATGATAAACATGGTCATGAGCTTGATGACTCTGCTGCTAATTCTAAGTTGATGAGTAGGCCTCATGACCAGAGAATCGAGGAATTAAAGGAGCGATTTAATCGAGCTTAGCGTATAGCGCTGGATAATCCAACGCTCGAAAATGTGATTACAGCTCAAAGATTGCAGAAGCAAATCATGGAGAAGGCTCATAAGTTTGCTACTATGTGGCAACTAGCTACTCTACTTGATTACCAACTGATTAATGCTAATGAGCCTGCTAATAGCTTACATAGAAAGCTATATCAAGAAAAATCAGAGCAAAAAAATGATTTCAAACTCAAAAACATTGCTAAAAACTGGGGATTGATTTTGCAAGTTAAACAAGATTGCTTGCTCTGTAAGGCCTTTATGCCTATTGTTCAGTGCTTTGCTAATAAATATGCATTTCAGTTGCTAGCTGTCAGTAAGAATAATGAGTTGCTTAATAAACTAAATCCTAAGCATATTGTACCTGTATTATATTCAGTAGCTAGCGATGGTAAAAAAATATATGCAGTAGCTAGAGGCATAATCTCTGAAGATAAAATTATCGACAATATTCTAGCAATCGATAGATATTATCATAAGTTGGAGACTACATGAGCACCAAAATCAGAGTTTATGCCATTACAATGCTATTATTGCTACAAGCTCCAGTATCACTAGCTTGGAATATCGAAAACGTATTTCAAGGAATGAGTATTAATGTCACAAGATCTGGATCATATCAAGATCAAGCGGCTGGATATTATGCGGCTGGCGGATTATCTGCCAGAACAAGCCAAACATCATTTCAGCCATTTGCTATAACTCCACCATCTTTAAACATGAGCTGTAGCGGTATTGATGCCTATCTTGGTAGCTTCTCTGTTATTTCTGGAGAAGAATTAGTTCAATTGATGAAAAACATTGGTTCTCAAGCTAAAGTCTATGCTTTTTCATTAGGATTAAAAACCTTTGCTCCTCAAATTGAGAATGCTCTCAAAGACTTACGTAATCTAGCAATGGAGATGAATCAATTTGCTAAGGGAGATTGCAAATTAACAAAAGCATTATTTGCTACAGCTTTACCAAGAAACTCAGCTATGAGAGAAGCTGTTTGCCGTGATATACAGTCACAAAGCGGGTTTGATTATTTTGCTGCTGGTAAAAAATGTCGTAATTATTTAGATCAAAAACAAGCTCTGCGACAAGCACAAAATAAGGATTCAGAGTTATGCTGGATGATTATAACATCTTCACTAAAGCAGCAGCAAAGGTTGGAATACCATCAAATATGCGTGATTCAATCATGTCTATGACTGGCACTATCGTGGTTACAAACAATAATGTGTACTTTTTTGACTCCTTAGCTCAGGATGAAAAAAGTTGGATTAGTCATTTAAAAGGTGGAGAATCAGCTTCAATTTACAGCTGTGATAGTGTTAGTTGCCTGCATCCAAGCCTACAACGAAATATCACAATATCACCAGAGCAGTCTTATGCAGGTAAAGCTAAGCAAAAATTGACTGATCTAAAAAATAAGTTTGATAAGAATTCTGAATATAGCAACTCTGAAATAGCCTTTTTATCTTCGATTGGAGATATATTTCCAATTTATGATTATATCACATTAGAAGCTATTTCTGGAGTCACAATTTTAGAGATCTCATCAGAATTAATAGCTAGCTATACATTAGTTCAGCATTTGAAGGAAGTAATCACCGAAATACGTAGAGCCGTTACTTCACTAGGTGCTAAGCAAGTTTCGAATGAACATTTAGAAAGATATTTGAAGGAATTGAATCGAGTACAACTTTTTGCAAATGAAAAATGGACTAGCCTACAAACCGATGCAAGTCGAATAGATAAAAGGGCTAGATTAATAGAGCAGCATTTAATAGCGAAGGAGAAAAGTTAATGGATTACGTAATATACACATTTGGTGGTGGAGATCTGTTATGGCATGTGTTTAATGGCATAGGCAGAGGTCTTTGCTTCAAATAGCGAATACTTCACTCCAGTGGGTCACTTAGCCTTGACTATTGGTGGCATATGGGCTGCTACTAGGGCTATTTTTAGAGGAAATATCGGCATCTTTGCTATGGGAATGGTTTTTTCCATCGATATTTATTTTTACGCTGTTATTTGCCCCCAAATCTACTGTTTGGCTGAAGGATGAAGTATCAATGAGTGCGCCAGTAAAGGTTGATAATATCCCATAAGTATTGCAATGTTTGCTTCTCTTTCATCGCAAACGAGTTACTTTGTATCTAAAATGTTGGAACAGCATCTTTTGCCAGCTTATGAAGGACTATCGAGCAGAAAAACTGGTATTATGTTTGGAGCTAAGGCTGTAGCTAAGATTCGAGATGTGCAAATACAGGATCCAATAACTTTAACTAATACGAAGGAATTCCTTAGACAATGCTTTATGAAGCCTTACATCATAGGCAATATTCTAGGTAAAAAAGCTGCTGCTCAACAAACTAACGACATTATAGGATTTATCGAGCAAAATATACCTAATAATTTTGGTATTTATTATCGCGAGCCTAGTAATTTAGCCATTAGTTTCAAGACCTGTAGACAAGCTACTCCATTGATTAAAGCGGCAATTCATAAAGAATTAAATGAAGGACTCCTAACAAAGTTTGCAGCTGCGATTGGAGTTCAATCTGATAAGTCAAATATGTTAAGTCAAAGACTAAAAGTCATGACTGGAGACACACTAAAATATTTACAGAGAGAGCAACAAGATATTCATGAATGGATGAAGCAAGCGATGTTACTTAATGCTAATCGTGAGTCATATGATGACTGGCGTGAGAAGTTTTCGTTATCAAGAATTTATTCTAATTTAGTTAGTATGCATGCAATTAGAGGGCTATTTCAACAGTCATTTTCGTACTTAGTAGCTGGCGAAATGGCTGCTCACATGATGCCTATTTTACAATCTGTTTTTTTTGCATTAGTAGTCTCAATGATCTTTATTGTATTTCCAATGGGCCTATTACCTGGCGGCTACAATATACTCAAAACCTGGATTCTATTAATAATATGGGTCAGCAGCTGGCCAGTATTTTTTACAATAATCCATTGCCTAGGAATGATCAGCTTATCCAGTAAATCTGGAGCTTTTGGTAATGATTATGGCTTGAATATGCTATCGCAAGGAAGCTTCGCAGAGATGATTTTATATAGCTATGCGACGTTTCAAATGCTTGCATCATCGATACCAATGCTTTCTTGGGCAGTGATAAAAGCTTGTGCTCATGCTACAGCTAACTTGGCCAGCCAGTTCTCTCCTATACCAGTTGCTAGCAGCTTAGGCAGTAACATAGTCGACAATAACTTGAGTATGGATAATTACAGCATAGGCAATAGAACTATCTCTCAACAAAACCTAGCTCCTTCATTACATATGGCTAATATTATCAATGATGGTGGTAGAACAGTCACTACAACGGCTGATGGTCGACAAATTATAAATGAAAACGTAGATTCATTGGGAAATAACTTCCGAGCTTCTGCTATGCTACAAGCTGGATATCAAAACCAGTTTACGCACTCTCAGAGCATTCTTGATTCACTGACAAAAAGAGAGGCCAATCTTATTTCAACAGGAAACTCCATTACCATGGAAATAGAGCCGACAGGATAACTCACGATGAAGCTCAGTCTATAAGCATCACTGATAGTGAATCTCAAGCTCTACAGGAGGTTGGTTCTAGTAGCATTGCTACTACTGATCATACAGGTAGTAGCCACAGTAAAAGTAGTGGAACTAGTGCTAGTGCTGGTGGTAGAGCATTTTTTGCACAAGTTAAAGTTGAAGGAGTGGAAAGACATAACAATAAAGGAGCTTCTTTAGCTAGATTAGGACAGTATGAAGATGCAATGGAAAATTTTGATATTGCTATTAAGTACAGATCAGATAATCCAGAAGCTTATTATAACAAAGGCATAGCGTTAATGAATTTAGGATACATTCAAAATGCAATCGAAAACTATGATATAGCTATTAAATATAGACCAGATTATGCAGAAGCTTATATTAATAAAGGTTTAACTTTAGCATTTTTAGGGCAATTGCAGAATGCAATAGAACATTTTGATTTAGCTATTAAATACGATCCTAGTTGTGTGAAATCATACTGTAATAAAGGGTATATATTAAGCTTATTGAATAGATATTCTGAAGCAATAGAAAGCTGTAACATAGCTATTAAATATGATCCAAATTGTGCGGATATTTATTATAATAAAGGAATGATTCTTGAGAAATTAGGTAAACACCAAAAAGCGATAGAAAATTTTGACATTGCTATCGCTATTAAGTACAAACCTAATTTTGCTGAAAACTATCTTGAAAAAGGAATTTCATTAGTAAGTTTAGGACAGTACTCAAAAGCTAAGGAGAATTTTAACTTAGCTATTAAATATAATCCTAATATCATTGCAGAATACGAAGCAATGTTTAAAAAGTTAACAGAATTAGAGAATTTTACTGGAGTAAAAGAGTATGAGCAAAAACTACAGATTTTGAAAAAATACTCTTGATGAATTTTCAGAATCAAGGCAATTTCACAAGGGGATCGCAGTTATTTGCTCATAAGTTAAGAATGTTTGGGCAAGGTAGTGCCAATGTTTTTACAATTGGGTTAGGATTATCGATATTCTGGATTATATGTCGATTATATCAAAAAGTTTTTCTGAGCAGTTTGTATTATTTTGCGATTGAGCGATATGTACAGCTTAAGCTAACAATTGGTGAACATTTTTATGATATCGATCAAATAGGAATCGTATTTTATAGTTTAAGGTTTAAAAAATGGATACACCTCAATGCTCAGGACTTTCTACATGAATTTTATACAGGTCAACATGGATTTAAAATACAGCAATTATGGGAATTCCTAATCAATTCAGCATTATTAGAAGGATTAATTGTTTTTGCTATTGGTGTGATAATCTCAATTGTTTTCTTTACGGCTCAAGGTAAAAAAACGATTATTAAGGCTAAAATTAGAGGTGCTGATTTTGTACGGAGAGAGAAATCTAGCTAAAATGCTAAAAAGCGCTAAAAAGGCCTCGAAAATCTGTTTTGGAGGCTTGCCATTAGTAAAGAATAGTGAAAGGCTGCACATTCTTATTACCGGAACAACAGGTACTGGTAAAACTAATATGCTTAACGAACTGCTACCACAAATTCGATCACAACAGGATCGAGCAATAATTATAGACCTTACTGGAGCTTTTACTGATAGATTTTTTGATTCTAAATGTGATAAGCTGCTTAATCCTTTGGAAAAAAATAGCGAGCAATGGTTGCCTTGGAACGATTGTTTTGAAGCAGCTGATTTTCATGATATAGCTAGTAGTTTTAGTAATTATACCCATAGAATCGATGACTTTTTTGCTAAAAATGCTGAATTAGTCTTGTCTGAAGCATTGAAGCTATATCAGGATGACAAAGATATCATAAAATTAATTCATACAATCATTTACTCTGATAATAGACAATTTGTAAAAGCTTTTAGAAACACCGCTGTATCAGGCATTATAAGCGAAAGCGCGCCTGAAACTTCTGCGGGAATTCAATCTACTCTTGGAAAGAATATTACTTCGCTACAATATTTAAAGCCTGGAGGTAATTTTAGCATCAAGGAATGGTTTAGTAATTCTGCTGAAACTGGATGGCTATTTATCACAGCTACTCCAAGTCAAAGAGCTACTTTACAGCCACTTATTTCAGCATGGATAAGTATAGCTATCAAAGCTTTGATGTGTAGAAATCCTAATCATGATAACAAAAACATATGGTTTATACTTGATGAACTGCCAGCTCTACAAAAAGTTTCATCTTTACCAGTTGCTTTAGCTGAAAGTAGAAAGTATGGAGGCTGCTTTGTTGCTGGGTTGCAGAACATTCATCAATTAGAAGCAATATATGGTTCTGCTGAATGTGCTTCTATGCTTGATTTGTTTAATAGTAAATTTATTTTTCGAGTTAGCGATCAGGTTACAGCTTATAAATCAGCATTAACACTAGGTGAGGAAGAAATTATTGAAACTCAAGAGAACTTGTCATATGGATCAAATACTATGCGAGATGGAGTAAATATGAATAATGTTGAGCGTAAAAAGCTTTTAGTTATGCCATCTGAAATTATGAATCTACCAGACCTTACATGTTATGTAAAGCTTGTTGGTAACTTTCCCATCACAAAACTAACTATGAAGCTACAAAACTTAAATATAGCATATGTTTGGGGATATACATTGCTCAAAAAACTTAAGTTAGTGAATTATTAATTCAAGAATTATCCATGCTAACTTTTAAATTAACCACTTCTTCGTTTGATAACCCAGTATTTTCAGCAATAAATTCAACTGAAAAGCCAGCTTTTAATAAGTTCCTTGCAAGCCCTTGTGCAGCTTCAGCTCTGCCTTTAGCTATGCCTTCATCAATATATTTTGCAGCAATAGTTCTCATAATATTACCTTTTTCTTCTTCAGATAAATACTTAGCCAGAATCTGCTCTAATTCTGGTTGCTGATTCTCTAGTAATTTAGTATCAGTATACCATAAAAATGATCTTAGGTAAACATAACCTTTTTCTTTATCAAGTATTAAAACATGTTTGAAGTTTATTAGAAACTCTTGCCAAAGCTTTAACATATCTCGTTGATGAATGTGTTTTAGCATATATTCGAGCATTCCGATATGCTTTTTCCTAATAATTTCATCATTCGACATACTTTGCAAATCGACTAATTGATAGTCAGAGGTCATTAATTGCTTAGCTATCATTGAATCGGTAAATAAATCCCACAAATTTCTAGGTGCGTTGTAGACTTCTTTGCCGTTATAGATCACTAAATTATACACTAATGGTAATTTAGTTTTTTCTTTCTTATGCCTTTCGCACAATAACAATGTGTATCTCCATAACCGCAGAGCTGTCCAATAATCAACGGTTGATTGAGCTTCAATTAATATATAAATAAAAGCATTGCCATGCTTTTTGGTTGCAACTTTATAGACGATATCGCTATATTTTTTTAACGATTCTTCTATATAACTTTCTTGCTCTACTTTTATTTTTGATAAATCTATTAAACTCTTGAAATCACTTGGTAAATAATACTCTAGAAATTCTTGTGCAGCCACTGGATCGCTCATGATTGTCTTTGCCAATGAATCATGCTTTAATTTTTTTGTCATATTTTTCAGCCTATAGTTTTTTTTATAAAAAATGCTGCGTCATACTCTGCCTAGTGTTTCAGACATAATCTTGGTTGTATATTAGTTTGTATGGATTTATTCTTTTCATTAAGTTTTCTTATTTCAGGGCTGATAATATTTCTAACAGCATATAATCCTTGAGTTTTTAATACATTATTGAAGTCATTTTTGACTGTACAGACTACTGCTTCCTTATCCTCTAGAACTTTTTCAGCTTTTTCAGTATTTACGTCATTTTTAACTGCTAGAATGATCTTTTCTTTTGAGGCAGGATTATAGTTTTGCAAATTTTGGGCTTCAATGGCACATAAGATTTTTCCTTCGACTCCAGCATGTTTAATGCTTAGAGCAGTTTCAATATTCTCTGTAAGAATTGTTATAGAAGAGTAGTCTGAATTTTGTTGAGCAATTTCAACAAATGATCCACTAATTGTACCAACAGAATTTTCAGCTGCATCCGCTTTATTACATGTTTTTGAATTCAAGGCTAATATCTTAGCTCCAGTAATTTCATCTTTGTCATTTTTAACAAAAATAGTGAGTGCAGGCCAGGATTTTTGAGTCTCTTCATCAAAAACCATATTTGCTCTTAAATTAGGATTGTCAAAGATTTTTGAACTATAAATTTCTGTATGATTTTCTAAAAATTTGTTGACTGTTGTTACTTCCGCATTAGCTTTTTCCTTTTTGTTATAGTCGTATAGGGGCAAAGATTTTGCATATAATTCTTTAACGTCACTTTGATTAGGTATTTCAGATGATTTATTTTGTATTTCGTTCAATTTAATAAGTTTGGCAATTTCAGGTATTATAATCTGTCTAATAGCTTCAGCCCCATGAATTTGTAATAGGTCGTTGAAATCACCTTCTTGTGTTGGCATCACTTTTAACACCTTTGCTCCACTATTTTCGAGTGTTTTTTTCGCTTTATCAACAGTATTCATTGTTATAGAATTTTGTCCATCATTATCTGCCGCTATGATTATGTTTTCTCCTTCAAATGGTTGATAGTTCTTGAAATTATGTATGCCAATAGCAGCGATAATTTTTCCATTAATTCCTGCTTGTTTTAGACTTAAAGCTGTTTCAACGCCTTCTGTTATAATTGTTATAGGCGAATCATGTGGTGCCAATGGAGTAATTCTAACAAACGATTCGCTAATTTTGCCAAAAGCCCTCCTAGGGACTGAAATATCTGCCTTATCGCACGTTTGCGAATTCAAATATACAACTTGTACACCAGTAATTTTACCTTTCGCATTTCTTGAAAATGCTGAAAATGCTGGATAATTTTCATTCGTTTCTCTATCAAGAATTACACTTGCTCTCAAGTCAGAATTCATTGTAAAACAATCAATTCCTCTATGTTGTTCAAGATATCTTTTTACGATTTGAACTTCAGTATTATTAGTAAAATATAATGGAGAAGACTGATTATAAAAGTATTGAACTTTTCGAATTTTAGCTAGCTCATTTTGAGTGGCTTCTTTATGTACCTGCCGAGGATAAGACTCATTATAAGTTGACATTCCTACTATGCTTGTTAGATATTCCTTAGCTCTAACAAAATCACCGCCACGTTCTTTTCTGGCTAAGTCAAATAAATCTCCACCTTCGCCAGAACTAAAGTCATACCATTTTCCAGCATGCTTGCCACTAGTATTGACGACAATTTTCCCTGTATCTCCCCAACGTATTTCTCCACGTCTAGAGAAATGTTTATTAGGCTCTCCAAGCAAATCACAGGCTATGGTTTCTGCATGAGAAGCTATTTTATTTCTCAATTCTTCCATTAAATTATGATTGTTTGAATTATTGATTTTATCAGTCATACAGAACCTCACCTTCGCTAAATTTATTTGTATTTTTACCGTTTAAATGGTATAATATTTTTGCTGAGTGATTGTTGAGATAGTATTTCTGTTAACGAATCTTTCTAAGTTTCATAACTTTCACATTCTACTTAGTAAATTCATATCTTTATTATCCTTGAGCTGCTCTATGCAGCTCATTTTACCTTCGAATACTAACTCTTGGATTTTGTTGTTCAGGCTTTGTGTTGAGTTTTTCTGTAGTTGAAATATCGTTTGCGGTCTTTGTAGCCTTTAATTCATTATTTGGACTTATTTCTGATTTTCTTATATCATTAACTATATTAGGTTGTTCGATCTTAATGTCAGCTAATTGCTCTGGTTTTTTATCGTACTGATAATATTTAGCGTTTTTATGAAATCTGTCTCCTACATCAGTTACTATAGACTTAAACCAACCACAAATTTTACTTAAAATAGTTGGATTTTCTTTATTTAAATCTTCATTAGTTTTTAAGTTTATGCTTGCCGATTTGTAATTTGCTCTGCTGAGCTGATATACTAAGCTGCTAAAACTGCTAGTAGCTTCTTTATTACAATATAACTTTAACTGTTCTATATGCCTTGTCATGGCTACGTATGAGCTGCTTATATTACCAACTCCGTTATGAAGAATGTATACATCTTTTATAGAAGCTCCCTGGGCCTTATAAACAGTACTTGCATAACCATGTTTAAATTGTATTTTGCTTGGGTCAAAACTCACATCTTGTCCTGCATCTGTCTTAGCTACAAATTCATTTTTATTAACCGAAGTTAAAGTTGCAAATTCACTATTTTGTATTTGTAAATCCTTATCGCTTTTTTGAAATACAATTCGATCTCCAGCCATGTAGGACTCTTTCCTTCCAGCTATTGAACGCCTATATTCTGTGCCTTGTAGCGTGCCATTAGCTTTTAACAAAGATCTAATACTTGAATTAAGAATGTCTACCTCTTTATTACGTACTGTAATTACCAATTTTTCATGTAGCTTAAACTTGCTTAGACTCCAGTTGTATCTTAACTTACTCATTGAGTCCTGCAACGTATTATCAAACTTAACGCAGTTATTTTGCCTCAGGTAAGGTTATACCGCTTAAAATATTACTCTCAGCAAACTTCATTGCTACCTCTCTGCTCCAGTTTTCACTTTGTCTTCGAATATTCACTAAAACATGTGAACTGAAAATATTACTCAGCATCTCAAACATTCCGCCTCTTTCTATTGAAGCTAACTGCTTTTCATCTCCAGCAAGTATCAGTTGACAATTATTGTTTCTAACTACTCTAAACAGCTCTGCATATTCTCTAGTAGCAACCATTCCAGCTTCATCTACTACTATTAAACTGTCTCTAGTAACGCTATTTTTATATAAAAATCCTTTTATTGTATCACATTTCTGGTAGCCATTATCCTTCAGCACTGATATAGCCTTATGTGTAGGAGCAAGTCCAATAACATTTTGTCTACGATTTGTTGCAATTTTATATGCTTTTGCTAAAACAGTGGATTTACCTGTTCCAGCTCTTCCTCTTAGTATTCTAACTCCACTATTACTAAGCAAAATACGTCGTAGAGCATGTTTTTGCTCTTCACTAACACTTGTTAAGCTTTCGATATCGTTTTTAAGATGATAAATATCATTGTAATAAGCTTGAGTATCGATTTTATTAGCTATTCTTATTATTCTTGCTTCCTCATCTCTAACCTCAGTTGTCGTAAAATATTTACTACTTTCACCATCATCATGATATAACTCTAGTATTCTATTTGAACTAAGCACTTGCTGAACTAACAGTTCTCTTGCTGTTAGGTCTGGTATATCTTTCACGGCTTTTTCAATATCATGCTTAGTAAAAATAGATTTGTAATGTGTTATAGAATCCGTTATTACATCAACATCATTAATAATCTTCAAATGAGCCTCTTTACGTAACTCATTTTCATTTGCAACTTCATTAATTAAACCCCTAATTCTAGTAGGTCCAATATGCTCTTGCGGAACTGTACTTATCTTATCAACTCTATTTGTTAAGCCTAATTTAGCAAAATATGCATTAATTATTTCCTTCACTTTTTCGTGAATCATCTCAGCTTCTGGAATAATAAATGCCTTACCTTTTGATGTTCTGAATTTAGGCTCCAAGTCAACAGCTTTACCACCTAATTCTTCGCCATTCTCTTTAAATCTTCTTGTAGTAACCAATATATGCACATGCCAGTTTTTATCTCCTCTATGAGGCTTATGAATATCTATCTGTACTCCAAGACCATTTTTTACCCATTCCATTACATCAACTATTTGATGAGTTATTTCTATTCTATGCTCTAAATTCAATTCCTTATCGTCTGGCAGTGCTATTACGATATCCTTCAACAACTTACTGTTTCTTCGTTTTTCTGTTTGTTCCACCTCATTCATTAATCTTTGGACATTCTTGAATTTTTGATTTACATAATCTGGTATCAGTACTGTATGATATACGTTATCTTTCTTATAAGAGAAGTTATACCTTATATTTGTCTGCTCATTTTTAACAATAGTTCTTGCATTATACGCTGCCTTACAACAACTATCTCCTCCTTTACTTCTACTTAAAAATTCAATCATTGCAAACTGTATAGCCATCTCAACACCAATTCTCACCTGAGTTTTAAGTTAGCATGGTTTTTTTGATTTTGCTAGCACAAACTTCTTTTTTTTAACACTCAATCGGCTAATGAGTGCTCATTTTTTAGCAGTAAACTTTCAAGTTTACATATTGCGTATAAGCTTATTCTTTAATGAAGCTTCTAACCTGAATTCACGTTTTTTTGACTATAATTATTTGATGTTGGTTTGGCAGGTGCGGTTTTTTTCTTTACTGGAATTTTATTTTGATATATTCTTGCCTGATTTTTTTATCTTTCTGAATTACTAACATGGCAAATCTTATGCAGCAAAAAATTACTCTCCAACAAAAAAAGGCTAAGCTAATCATGGATGAGGTTAACCTTAAAATTAAAGAACGTAAAATGCGTACTCGACGTCTTATCGAAATGGGTGGATTAGTTGCTAAGGCTAAGCTTGATCACTTATCAGCAAATACTTTATTTGGTGCAATTGTTTCACTAAAAGAAACTTTAACACAACATCCAAATGTTCAGAATCATTGGACTACAATCGGTAAAGATATTTTTGATAAAGAACAGCAAAATAAAGCTGCCGTGATTTTAAAATTTTCCTCTGAACCAGACGAAAACACTAAGCTCCACATTCGCCTTCATGGCTTAAAATGGAATAGCTTTCACCAAGAATGGTGCGGCAATGTTAAGGATATTGAGGCCTTAAAGAATGGCCTTCTTAATGTTCAATATAATCTAGAATTGGTATCCTGAATTGAAAATATTTAAGCAACAAAAAAGTTATTGCTAATTAGCTAGTATAATTTATAAACTTATAATATAAACTTACTTAACAATAGGGTGATTATGTATAGAAACAATTTGTACCATAATTCAGCTAATAATCCTACTTCCACAGAAATAGTACAGTTAGCTACTAATTTTATATTTAAAAAAGAAAGTAATAATTCTTTACTCTTGATTGGGTGGGATAATAGCCAATACAATGACATTATTAAAAAAGCTAAATCTGATTGTACCAGAGCAAAAGAAGCGATTAGTTATATTTTTTCAGGTATAAAACAGTATACAGTAGTTGAACACTATGAATATGCTAAAAAAACATATAACACATTATATGCAGTAGAAAAGCTTAATCATAACCAGCTAATGCCTATAGTAGTAAAATATGATAATGAATCTATTCTAAATAGTAGCAAAAAATTATTAACTGATAAAGAGTTAACTATTGTATATAATGATCTGAAGGAGAGACCATCAGAATTAGATACATTTACTGATGATAACAGAATTGCTTACTATGAAGATAATATTCATATTTATACACCTAATCAATTTAAAGATTGTATAGGTGACATATCAAGTTGTACATCCGAATAAATAATAGAGATAATATTTTACTAGTTAAACCATATTCTAGCTAGCATTAAGTTTGCAATATTCGCTTAAGCGTTCTCTAATCTCTGGTAGATTAAGGTATTCAGCAAGAGGTATAAATTCTTGCTGAGTTTCAATGACGATTTTTTGTCTTTTTTCATAAGGTTTTATTGATATAGTCTGAATATTATGGAATCGGTCGAAAAGCTTAATTAATAATAGTTCTGTTTTATTTTGGCTATAAAATGTTTGAATCATTTCTCTAGAACTGATTTTTTTATTATCCTTAATCCTTGTGAGTTCTGAAACCTGTTCTGCAATTTTTTTACCAAATACCTTAACAATCTTTTCTTTAGTTAGTGTTGTGTCTTCGAGGGTATCATGTAGTATTGCTGTAATAATCGTATCTGTTTCAAAACTGTAGTCTGCTACCATATAAGCTACCTCTAATGGATGCATATAATATGGCTCTCCTGTATCTCGAAGTTGTTTGTCATGATATTTTTTAGCGTAAAATATTGCTCTTTCAACTTTATCAAGATCAATTTCAGCGTTAAATCTTACGTTGATTCTAAACAGCTTATTTAGTAAGCTCTCGCTATAAAAGTCTATCATTTTCCATCTCTAAATAATCTTTAATAAATTATACAATAAATTAAACTTTTTATATACTTCAATCTCAGATAAAAACTGTGAAAGAAGCGAATTAATTTGATTAAAAAAGTTGTACTGGAATATTGCAAGTAATGGTTGTAAACTTGTCTTTTTCGCTTTCTATTTCCATTTCTCCATTAAGTTGATTAACAAGGTAATTTACAAACCATAATCCTGATTCCAGCATTTGTGGATAGTCTCGTACCAACTCAAAATCAGCTATTTTTGCTTTTATATCTCCTAATTTTTTCTTTGAAATACCGCTTCCTTTATCGTGTATTCTAAATTGTAGTATGTTATCGCTTTTTATATAATTTTTTATAGTAAACAAATGAACTGTAATTATAACCTTGCAGCTGTGATTAAATCTAATCGTGCTGCCTATTAATTGACTTAATATAGCTTGTAAGTGATCACTATTTCCAATCACAATATCCTTCATTTTGTACTGAAAATTGTAATTGATTTTTATATCTTTCTCTTTTGCAATGTCTTCTAGTCTCCTGACGGCATCCTTTACTAGCTTTTGTATGCTAAATTTTTTTAAACATAAATTTTCATTCTCAATTTCGCTTCTAAGCGTGTAAACTACATCGTTACAGTACCTTTGGAGATTTGCTGCTCGATTTAATATTGTTTCCAGCTTATCTTTATTTTTTGAATCATTTAACATGATATCGCTTGCTAGCCTTACAATTTCGCTAGTTGCAATATTAAATCTATATTTGATATTCTGTATCAGATTCACACAATATTCTTTCAATGATTCAGCTACCTCGACCTGATACTTAGCTTTTCTTAACTTTGTTATTATCTCCATATATTCATCGATATTCTCCCTCTCTCCATTCAGCAACATAACTGGTATTGGAGGTATCTGTACTATCCATTGGTTAATTGTTTTATTCTTTTCTTTCATAGCATTCTCATAAAGAAGAGTTAAAACTAGTTATTGGTACATCAAATGAAAAAGTTATGTAATTATTTTCCTCTTTTGCTCTTAGTCTTCCTTTTAGCTGATCTGTAAGATGTTTAATAAATGCTAATCCTTCTCCTAGTTCTTGATATGTTACCAAATTCAAATTCTCTAGTTCAGCATTTATTCTTTCTAATTTTTCTTTAGAAGGGCTTAGTCCTATGTTTTGTACTGTAAATTGTAATATTTCTGAATACTGATTGATGTTAATAGTAATCTTGCTATTCTTACTACTATTTATAATAGCACTACCAATTAACTGACTTATTACTGCTTTTATTCGAAAACTATCTCCAATCAGAATTGTCTTTATGTCATTTTGAACATTTAGCTTTATATTCTCATCTTCAAAATGTTCCCTCATTCTGATAACGGTATTATTTATTAGCAATTCTATGTTAAATGTTTCAATCCTTACATTCGTTGATGCTATGTATTGTCTAAATAAAAAAATCATTCCATTTAGAGAAGCTATTATATTTACTTTTTTTCTGTCGTAGTTATTTACTATTAGCCTAAAATATTGTATCCACTCTATGCAATTTATGCTTACTTCCTCAGATTCCTCTAGCTGGCAGTATAGTTTTTGCATTTCAGCATCTATCTGTTTTATTGTTGTGCTATTAATTCCCTCTGTGGATAATTTTTCAGTTAATTTATTGATTTTATTTTGACCTTCGTCTTCAATAGGCATAGAATTCTCCTGCTATTTAAGTTGTTAAATTGCTTCCTAGAGATTAAAAAGAAAATTTTGCGGTTTAAGTTTTAATCTCTATCAGAATATCATCTAAATCTTAAATCTCAGATAATATCAGGTATACAGTATCATTTCGATTTTTGTCAGTACATGACTTTTTGTAATATTTCTGAAAAATTTTTTCATAATATTACACATTGATGCGAAATTATCGCATTGTTATTTACATCTAAAAAAACAAAATATCTCTCAAAATGAGATATACAATTGATTCTGAGTTATAAAAAGACTTTGATAATTTAGTATATTAACTGAAAAAGTTCTGGACTTATCTTTTTTGCTCTTAATTTAAACATCAGGTTCAAACACATCTTTAAAACGACCTATAATATCCAAAATATAAAAATCAAGGGCTGTATTAACTAAGTCAAAATCTTTTTTCTCTATCGAATTAAGATCTTCTTTTATTTCAAGTTGTCCTGGAGCCAATAGTAGTTGTTTGATAGTTACTTTTCTTTGTTTCGAATTAATGCAATGATCATACTTAAGTGTGCGGTATAGTAGCTTTTGTTCAAGATAAATTATATTCTTAAAATGTTCTGGTGTAATAAATTCCTGAAAGGGTTTGATACCTTTATTTATTAGCATATTGCTAGAACATTTTTTGATTGGTATTTCAAGTGCTATGGAATGCATTCGTATAATTTTATACATACAAAAATCAAGAAAGTTTTGACCTTTCTTATTCCAAATAAAATCATTTTCATTTATTAATTTTAAAATATATTTTTGTTCCTTTCTGGTTAAGTTATAATTTGGATCAGTTAAATAACCAGTTAAACACTTTTTTTGCTGATTTGTTTTTAAATTAGATTTTATCTTTATAAGATGAGTTATTAGAAGTTGTATTAAATTTTTTTGTTCTGTATGACTGTGCAAGTCATTAAAAAAAGCAAACCATTTTTCCTGTGAAACTGAAAAAATTTGTGTTACTTTATTTTGTTTGTATAGGTTAAACATTCGATAGAACAAGTGTTTTGCTGCGCTTAAGACTTGTATATGCATACTTTACCCTTTAAAATCCCGCATAATATTTAACAATTATATATTTATTATTAATCTTGAGTTATAAATTGAGATAGCCTAAAATAATTAGGCCATTAATAACCATAGCATTACTTTTGCTATTTGAAGTAGCAATTAAAGTGTAGCTAGAGATTCATTTATACCTTTAATAGCAGATTTTGAAGTTTTAATGAAATAACCTCTAGCTAAATATTATCTAAATCTTGAATCTCAGATAATATCAGGTATACAGTATCATTTCAATTTTTATCAGTACATGACTTTTTGTCATAATTATGAAAAATTTTTTCATCTTTTTTAAAATAGATGCGAAATTATCGCATTGTATCTCTAGCTACAAAAATATCATTCACAAAAGGTTTATAAAAAAGTTCTACAACAGTTATTATTACTGGCTTTAAGGCTTATTTTCTGCTATAATTCATAGTAGAGATTTAATTAATCAAAAATTCTTGTGTCAACGGCAATTTCTAATGAACCAAAGCCTTTTCTTCACTGGGTTGGAGGTAAAAGGAGAATTGTTAATAAATTAATAGAGCATCTTCCTTCAGGGCCATACTATAATTACTATGAACCATTTCTTGGAGGTGGGGCTTTATTTTTTCAAGTTAGGCATCTGTTTAAACAATGTTTTTTGTCTGATATTAATCTCGACTTAATTACTAGTTATCACGCTGTAAAAAAGAATCCAAATGAAGTCAACAGATTACTGAATCTATATCACAAAAACCATTCTGAAAATTACTACTATAAAATAAGAGACAATTATTATAGTAATGATCCTAATGATATCACGGCAAAATTTATATATCTTAATAAATACTCTTTTAGGGGAATTTATAGGCTAAACAGAGATGGTACATCTGCTCAAACATTTTCTGATAAGCGATATCTTAAGCTTCATATTTGCTCTAGAATAAATAAATGTAGCAAACTTTTAACCGATGTATCAATTTGCGCTATGGATTTTTCGTTTATAGAACCTAAAAAAGGTGACTTCGTTTATCTTGACCCCCCTTATCACCAATCAGGAGAACGTTTCTATACCAGAGTTCCATTTGATGAAAAAGAGCAAATCAGACTACGAGATTTTGTTTATGAACTAAACAATAAAGGTGTTAAAATTATGCTTTCAAATAATAACACTGCCTTCATTAAAGATCTATACAAAGACTTTTTCATCACTCATATTCCAGTTACATACTCAATCAATCAACAACGAAACACTGTTAATGAGCTAATCATTACTAACTACTGAACTCATTTCATTCAACAATGCAAACGAAATCCAGAACGTATATAAAAAGGAAGTGAATTATCGCTATTATTATAGGTATAGCAATAACGTAGGAAATAGGTACAATCAGATAAACTGCATTACGTGTGCTACAGCCATGCTAATATCTTTGAATTGAGCAGTAACTTTTCTTATTTCGTTCTTAATCTTAAACCAATAATGTTCTATAGGATTTAAATCTGGACTATATGTAGGTAAGAATAGAATACTGCAGCCAACCGATTCTATTAATACTTTAATTGTATTATTCTTATGGAAATTGATATTATCCATAATTACTATTTGTCCAGGGCGCAATTCTTTGATTAATATAGTTTCTACATAAGTTGTAAATATTTCTTTATTACAATTTCCTTCAAATATTACTGGTGCTATAATTTGATTATTACAAAGCCCTGCTATCATACTGACCCTGGATTTATGTTGATAAGCTTTATTGACATAACATCTAGTACCTTTTATACTCCATCCATATTCTCTACAAGCATTATCCTCTATTCCTGACTCATCAATAAATACTAGATTTTCTTTAGAAATTTGCTTTACCTTCTCGATAAATTCATTCCTTAACACAATATCCCTTTTGGGATGAAAATGAGTTTTTTTATAAGTATATCCTAGTAGTTTTCTGTAATAATTTATTCTAGTTTTTTGTAATCTATTACCTAGTATAATACTTAATTCTTTAGCTGTTTTATCATGATGATTGATAATTAACCCCTCAAATTCTTTGAGGTCTATTTTTGCATTATAACCTTTTGCTGCTCCATAAGGTTTTGCTTTAATATCTCCTGTTTCTCTTTTAAGATGTTTCCATCTATATCTCGTATTACGACTTATGTTGAATATTTTACATGCTTTAACAATTGATAGCCCCTCATCTAGGGCTTTGAATAGCTTCATTCTTAAATCGTAACTGTAGCTTCTTGCCATTATTTATCTATTATTTTTTATACTCTTTTCATATGTGAGTAGACCTAACCAATCGCTCAATTAGGCCCCTCCTCAGAACCGGAGTTGCAGAATTACCGCATCCGGCTCTCAAAAATAAGATAAGCATTATGCCTTATTTGTTGTCTAGAACATTGAGACAATCTTTCCAATTTTAGGAAAATTTACTCTTTTAAGTATCTCGGTTAGTCTTTTCCAATTCATCTTACGTTTTCCTCCCATTTTATTGAACCAGTTATATATTGCACGTGTACTTTGGTTGATAAATGAACTTACTCGTCTTTTATTATCAGATATACCATGATAGTTGATCCATTCACCTAATAACTCTAATGACTTGTGATAATGTTTGTGTTTTATCTTGCTTGTTTAGCTGACTACGCAAATATTTTCTCAGTCCTTTCAGTTTCTCAGTAAAACGATCTCTCCTTGAGGTATATTTTAGTCTCCATGTTATGCCAAATCTTGATTTTCTCCAATAGCAAGTAAATCCAAGAAAATTATAACTTGCGATCTTCTTGTCTTGTTTGGCTAAATTTGCAGCATGGTCTCTACCAGATTTAATCATTTGTGATTTAGCTTCATTGATATTTAGCCCATACTTATTTAACCTTTTAGGCAAAACATCATAAAACCTTTTCGCATCTGTTTCCTTTTCAAAGACAAATACCATATCGTCGCAGTACCTCACCATTCCTGTTTGTCCCATTAAGTTTTCTTTGCTGATTTTTGCAAACCAGCTATCTATAACATAATGCAGAAAGACATTTGCCAGAATTGGTGAAACTATTGATCCTTGACGACAACCTTCTTTGTTAGTAACTATAGTACCATTTTCTATGATTGGTGTTTCAATCAGTTTCATAACTAGTCTTAGAAATTTCTTGTCAGATATTCTCTTTCTTAGAAATTACATCAACTCACAATGCTTGATTGTATTGAAACACTTTGTTATATCAATCTCTACTATAGCCCCTTTATTGAAGTTATACGTAAGTCTATTTAACTCCCTTAAAGCGTCGTGTGCATTTAATTTAGGTCGAAATCCATATGAATACTTTAAGAATATTGGCTCAAACACAGAGTTTAATATCTTGCTTACTGTAGACTCGATTATCTTATCTTCAAAACATGATATTATCAAAGGTCTTTTGCCTCCATCTTCTTTTGGAATTTCTGTTATTCGTGCAGGTTTAGCCTGATATTTCCCATTGCAAATTCTAGTAAGAAGCGAGAGCAGATTTGCTTTCAACTTCTTACCATAATCCTCTTTGGTTATACCATCTATTCCTATCGCTTTCTTGCTATCGAGTTCCTTATATTGTTCTTCTAATATCTTTAAATCAATGATATGTCCAAGATTATTAAACTTTATGTCTTGATTTAGATTATTAAACTTTATGTCTTGATTTTTCGATGATAGCAACTTTATACGCTCAAGTTTCGTTAACCATGTATTTCTGTCTATGCTGTGTACAGCCATTGTTTCCCTCTTGCATTCTTACTTTTCTGCTAACCCTTTGCTCCACCCACATTACTAGGTTTCATCACTACTATGGCTAACTCAGCCATCCTTACACCATCTCCAAAGCCTTATGTTTCATCACTTGTACTTTGAATACTTACTTAATTACGTAAGAGTTATAAGGACTTCTCAAGTTGTGTCATTAATCTTTACAAACTCGCTGACGCCTGCGACCCCGGTGGTTGAAAATTTTTGGGTTTTTTTTTACTAGTTTGACCTCCAATCTTCTTTTGCCTACTATGTAGTCTAACATATCGGCTTCCACTATATAAGCCTTTCGGGGATATCACGTTCACCATTTGGTTTCGGCTCGAATGTTTCACTGTCTACGCTTTACTACTGTCGTTACCTTCAGCAGCACAAGACTCGCTATATGGTGGATCTAGCTTCTCCTTCCATAACTGGACTTTCACCAGTAAGATTAATTCACCTTATCTTGACGCACTTAGCATATTATGTACCTATTTCCTATGTTAGCGCTATATTTAGCAGTATAGCTAAATTTCTTCAGACTAAGGCTATTAAACCTGATATGACACCAACTTTAAACCTAGTAGCTGGAGGTCAGCAACAACAAGAGTTTCAGATTGGAGATGCACTTCAGTCTGGAGCTTACTCTGGAGCTAGCAATGCTTTTGATAAGCTAGCTGATTTTGCTATAAAACGAGCTGATTCCATGAGCCCAGTCATTGTTGTTGCCTCAGGTAGAGTCATAGATGTTGTATTTAAAAAAGGTTTTGACTTATGCGAGCACAAGAAAAAGTTAAAAATTCAACTTATGCGCCATCAATTAGCAATGAAAAAGTTAATTTGCATAATAAATTCGACCAATCACAAAGGCTAGAGGAGCATTTATAATGAAGTTTTTATTATTGCTATTCGGCTGTATAAGCCTAACCAGCTTCTTTTTCGAAAGTAATTTTGATTGTAAAATTCCTAAAGGGCAAAAATGTAAGTCTTTATACGAAATAAAGAATATGGTTGCTCAAGGCGTTTTTGATACTAATAATGTTGAAAAAGTTGAAGTAAAAAAAACTCGAAAAAAGACTTGTATTACATGTTATAGAAGACGTGTTGATAAAAACTCTAAGAAGTACCTAATTAACTTATTTAAACCAAAACAGAGCCAAGGTGAACACAAGCATACATAAGGATTTTGATCGAAAAAGATTTTCTAAACATTTTGTCTATGAATCATATGATGAGGAGACTCAGCTATTCTTTAATCGTGGTTCAATAGGCTTTGTATTGCTTGCATGGCCATTGGTTGGAGCTAGTGTTTCGGCTCAAAATGAAATTGCTGAATTTCTGAAAAGTGATGAAAATTTACCAGCTGAAAGTAGCCTACAAACGTCAGTTTAGGATAAGGGAAAGTATGAAAAGCATAATGAAAAAGGTCTACAAGAGATAATGTACAATTATGATTATGCGAGATATTAAATATAGTTTTAATTAATAACAGTTAATTTATTGCTCACATATCTGCAAGTGCAATTTTAGAATAAGAAACAGTCAGAAAGAGATAATATACAAGTGTTACAATGGTCAATGTTCAGGTTATTAAGTATAGTATTATGAACTAATACTTGTAGAAATATGAGCAATAAATAAACCGTTATTAATTAAAACTATATTTAATATCTCGCATAATCATAATTGTACATTATCTCTTGCAGGCCTTTTGTATTATGCTTTTCATACTTTCCCTTATCCTAATCTGGCGTTACAAGTCTTAATGATTGGTAGTAATAATATAGAGCATTTTTTAAGCAACTGGCAGTCATATCGTAAAGGAGAGATATTTATTGAGTTAGCCAACAAAAGAACAGAGTTTTTGCGTGATCAAGCTCAAATAGAAGCTAGATCAGACTTTTTATCTAACTTTCCGTCTATTTTAGCAACCATGGCTGCACCTCAGTATGGAACAAGCGATCTACAACAACCAATGTTACAAAGAGCTTTAATATCTGTATGGCAAAAAAGTCGCTCTAAGGCTGAAATAACCGATATTGCAGACTGGTTATCAAATAGAGAAGAATCATATGCTAAAGAGCTTGGAAATATGCTTTTCCCTTTTACTAAAGATGGGCAACATGGAAGATTTTTTAGCGGCAAGGCGCAATTATCCTTGAATTCAGACATAGTAGTGATTGAAACAGATCATCTACGCTCTGTACCAGAGCTGTTAGCTGTGATTGTACAGATTATGATTGTTCATATTAATCAAACAATGGTTAAAGGAGATAGAAGTAGACCATTTTTAATTATGATAGATGAAGCCTGGAAGCTGCTAGCTGGAAAGCGTTCAGGAGAGTTTATTTCAGTATCTGGCATTGCTTGCCAATCTATTAGTAAGTATTCAGAGCCCCATCCAACTCTTTAGCTAATTTAGGGGCATCAAACAGTTCCCATAAGCTTCTCGGAGCATTAAATCGGTCAGCTCCATGATATACTACAATTGGTACAACAATTGGTAATTTACCACGTTCTTTTTTACGCTCTTTTAGTCCTTTTTTATGCCTTTTTAATATTGATAATGTATATTGCCATAATTTGAACGCGATCCAATAATCAGATCTTAATTCTGCCTCAATAAGCACATATATAAATGCCTCATTATTATTTTTTGTTTTAACTGAAAATAGCACGTCACACATACTACGGCGTAGATTAGCTTCAACAAATGATTCTTGCTCAACTTTTATAGTATTTAAATCTAGTACGTTTTTAACTTCATTTGGTAAAAAATCATTTATAAAATCCAGAGCTGCTTTTGGGTCATTCATTAAATCTTTAAATAGCCCATCGTGTTTTAAATTTTCAGACATAATCTTGGTTGTATGTTAGTTTGGATTGATTCATTTTTTTCAGTAAGGTTGCTTATTTCAGGGCTGATAATATTTCTAACGGCATATGATCCTTGAGTTTTTAATACATTATTGAAGTCATTTTTGACCGTACAGACTATTGCTCCCTTATCTTCCAAAACTTTTTCTGCTTTTTCAGTATTTACGTCATTTTTAACCGCTAGAATGATCTTTTCTTTTGAGCCAGGATTATAGTTTTGCAAATTTTCAGCTTCAATGGCACATAAGATTTTTCCTTCGACTCTAGCTTGTTGAATGGTTAACGCTGTCTCAATATCATTTGTAATGATTGTTACAGGTGAGTAGTTTGAATTTTGTTGAGCAATTTCAGCAAATGATCCACTAATTGTACCAACAGATTTTTCTGGAATATCAGCTTTATTACAGGTTTTTGAATTCAAGGCTAATATCTTAGCTCCAGTAATTTCACCTTTTTCATTTTTAACAAAAACAGTAAGTGCAGGCCGGGATTTTTGAGTCTTTTCATCAAAAACCATGGTTGCTCTTAAATTAGGATTATCAAAGACTTTTGAATTATAAATTCCTGTATATTTTTCCAAAAATTTGTTGACTGTTGTTACTTCCGCATTAGCTTTTTCCTTTTTGTTATAGTCGTATAGGGGTAAAGATTTTGCATATAATTCTTTAACCTCACTTTGATTCGTTATTGATTCACTTTGTATTTCGTTCAATTTAATAAGTTTGGCAATTTCAGGTATTATAATCTGTCTAATAGCTTCAGCTCCATGAATTTGTAATAGGTCGTTGAAATCACCTTCTTGTGTTGGCATCACTTTTAACACCTTTGCTCCACTATTTTCGAGTGTTTTTTTCGCTTTATCAACAGTATTCATTGTTATAGAATTTTGTCCATCATTATCTGCCGCTATGATTATGTTTTCTCCTTCAAATGGTTGATAGTTCTTGAAATTATGTATGCCAATAGCAGCGATAATTTTTCCATTAATTCCTGCTTGTTTTAGACTTAAAGCTGTTTCAACGCCTTCTGTTATAATTGTTATAGGCGAATCATGTGGTGCCAATGGAGTAATTCTAACAAACGATTCGCTATAATTTTGCCAAAAGCCCTCCTAGGGACTGAAATATCTGCCTTATCGCACGTTTGCGAATTCAAATATACAACTTGTACACCAGTAATTTCACCTTTCGCATTTCTAGCAAATGCTGAAAATGCTGGATAATTTTCATTCGTTTCTCTATCAAGAATTACACTTGCTCTCAAGTCAGAATTCATTAGACCTCTTTCGAAACTGGTTAAGGTAATTCAAAATTATAAATGCCAGAGATCAAATTAAATCTAAGAGAGAATCTTTTACGTCTATTTCGATATTTGGCAGCAATAATTTTGAACCGTTTTAGCCTAACAATAACGTTTTCATTCGCAACTCTTGCTCCTGCTAACCTACGATTATTTTTTTTTATCATTTTTAGTTAAAGGAATTTTCTTGCTTTTTTTCTTTGGTAATTCAGAATTATTGTGAATTTTTTGTATGCCTTGATATCCTGTATCAGTAATCGCTTTAACCTTAGGATGGATAAGAATTTTGGATTCCTTAAATAATCTAAAGTCATGTTTTTTACCGTTAGAAAAATCTGTACATATTACTTGGTGTGTTTTCTTGTCTACCACTATTTGAGTTTTTAGTGTATGCCTTTTTCTTCTTTCATGAATAATAGAATTTTTGTTTTTTTGGGGTCTTTCTATAGGACTCTCAGTAGCATCAATCAAGACTACTTACATAATTCATATCACTCTTCATTAGAGCTTTGCGACCTGGAAGAGCAAAGTTTGGGTGTTTAACGGGCGTCTTCTACCCATTTAACAGCTTTATATGCTGAACTTTCACTAATCCCATAGTTCTGACCTATATGAAAATAAGTACGGTATTCTCTAAGGTATTCTAAAGCCATAAATCCAGATTGAGCTTATTTTTACACCCACCTTTCGATTTCTTAAGACCATCAGCCTGCCTCAAAATATCTACTATCTTTGAAAATGTTCCCTTCCTTGCTCCTGTTAATCGACGAAATTTTTCATCCTCTAACTCTTTAAATATGTTCGAATTTCATATTACTTCAAATCAGTTATTTATAACACCATTATACATCATTGTCTAGTTTCGAAAAAAGTCTAATGAAAAAATATAATAATGCAATTAAACTACTAAAATCTGAAAAACTTTGATTGTATTAGGATTACTGCAATTTTGATTCTGATTTGTTTTTTGCTTTAAACGCGATTTTTTGGTGTTTTGCTGAAGTCATGATTCTGAAGGATTTCATAAATCATATGTAAAAATAGTTTATAAAATCATTTACATTTATTTAAATAATTTATAAACTTGTAAAAAATAATATAGAGCAAAAAATGGGTGATAAAGTAACATTAACAATACAGCCAAAAGTAGATAAAGGAGGTTTTTTACCTAATATTGATCATGTTGTAAAGGAGTTCGAAGGAACAGTTTGCAGGTTATCAAATGCAGGTACTTCATTTTATGCAGTTCATTCAATAAAACCGATTATTTGCGATACAACAATCACAGCTCTTACGATACAGAAAAATTGGAAGTATGCAAAGTTAGATCAGCTTATTCTTAATAAAATTTTAAATGAATTAAAAGTAAACTGCTATGGTAATGGCATTAGAAAAGTAGATATTAGTTTAGATAATTTTGGATCTAAGGCCCTGAAGTCCCTATCTGAGCTATTAAAGGATAATACTGTACTGGAAGAATTTTCTCTTAAATACGCTACTCCTATAAATCGCTGGGAAGGTACAAGCACTACAACAAGAAAAGATTTAGATAGTGATCAAGATGGCAACAGCTTCAAAAAGATTCTAGATAAAACATCATTGACTCATGTAACAATTAATTATCATATAGGGCAGAACATACTTAAGTGTTTTACTATACATAAAAATCCAAATATTATCAAACTTGATTTGATAGATAGTTTTAACTCAAATAATTATAAGATAAGTAACTTTGATGGATTTGCTCAACCAATAAATGTCATGCCGAAATTGACTGAGTTTATATTAACAGACAATACTAAGAATGATGTAAAACTTAAAGTACTTGATAGTCTAAATTATCAGCATGGTAACCTTAGGAAGCTTCTAGATATTAATAATGAGCAAGAGGTTGTAGATTTGGTTAGCCCTTCACCACAGTGGATTAGTAGTAATAATATGCACATTGATGATGATATATCAGAGGCAGTAACAGTAATGTCAATAAGCGATAGTAGTTCTAGGGCAAGCACAGCTAATAGTTATCAACATATCGATCCAGCATTAGCTAGAGCAGTTTCCCAATCACGAAGCAATGGTGGACCATCTTGTAGTAGTTATTTGGTAGATAATCCAAGTACTTATTTACATTCGTTTCCTTGTACATTATTTACTTACAATCATGAAGATCATTTTTCTAGAACTCCATTTGCTGAGCTTTCAAAAGAGATGCAAGATCCTAAACTTGATATAGTATTTCCACGATTTCCTGAATTAAAATACCATATTGGATCTGAATCTTTGGCAAAGGATAGAAAAAACACTGATGCATGGAAAATTTTTGTTTACTTTAAACAAAGTATCAGTCCGAATTGTAATTATATAAATAGTATACCATCTTTCAATTTTGAAGAGTTTAAAAAACATAAAATTATGTATCATCATGCAATTATTTTAAATGCCGCAAGTACTTTTTTAAGTAATAGATGTTTGTGTGATACTGAAAACTATGTGCTAAGTCTTGTAGCTAATGATAGATGCGATGATGGACTCAATGATGGATGTACAGATAGGAAAAGTTTTTTAAGAAATGAGCTTAAATTACCAGACGATCCACGTTCACAGTTTTACGCACATGCAATAGAAGTTGCAATTAGAAAAATTGCTAGAAATCCTAATGAAGTAGAAAAGTTATATCAATTCGTAAATGAAGTAAAATCTAACTTTGACTTAATATCCTGTTTGGAAAGTATTCCTGGCTTTGAAGATTATAATGAAGAAACTGATGAGATCGAGGAGACAGATATAATAGATGAAGATGAATCAAGCGGCTATGCATTAAACACTCGTATAACTCCAGGTATATTGGATGATGCATTAGACTTATATTCAGGGTTACCAGATCATAATAATATTCAGAATGCAGGTGGATTATTCCATTATCATGATTCTGTTTAGTAGCTAGTCAATTGAGTTCGAAAGTTATTAAATGGTAGCAATATTAACTACTTTTTAAAGCTTAAGTTGTATAAATCTAGATTAGGATAAGAAGAAGTATTAAAGGTGTCATTACAAAGATCTGCAAGGGGCCATATTCCGTTATAACTTTTAATACATTTGTATTACAATAAAAAAGCTAAACTGATTATGGACGAAGTTAACCTCAAAATTAAAGAACGTAAAATGCGTACTCGGCGTCTTATCAAAATTGGTAGACTAGTTTGCTAAAAGGGCTAAGGCTTGATCACTAAATACTTTGTTTGGCGCTTGTGCTGTGCCGATGTGAAATTATATATATGATTGTGTTTAACTATAAAAAATAGATCAAACCTGTGGTTCTACCAACAGAAGCCTACTGGTATAGCACTAACGTAGAAAATAGGTACATAATATGCTAATATGAAAAGAGTATAAAAAATAATAGACCTCTTTCGAAACTGGTTAAGGTAATTCAAAATTATAAATGCCAGAGATCAAATTAAATCTAAGAGAGAATCTTTTACGTCTATTTCGATATTTGTCAGCAATAATTCTGAACCGTTTTAGCATACAAATAACGTTTTCATTCATAACTCTTGCTCCTGCTAACCTACGATTATTCTTTTTATCATTTTTAGTTAAAGGATTTTTCTTGCTTTTTTTCTTTGGTAATTCAGAATTATTGTGAATTTTTTGTATGCCTTGATATCCTGTGTCAGTAATCGCTTTAACCTTAGGATGGATAAGAATTTTGGACTCCTTAAATAATCTAAAGTCATGTTTTTTACCGTTAGAAAAATTTGTACATATTACTTGGCGCGTTTTCTTATCTACCACTATTTGAGTTTTTAGTGTATGCCTTTTCTTCTTTCCTGAATAATAGAATTTTTGTTTTTTTCAGGTCTTTCTATAGGACTCTCAGTAGCATCAATCAAGACTACTTCATAATTCATATCGCTCTTCATTAGAGCTTTACGACCTGGAAGAGCAAAGTTTGTGTGTTTAACTAGGGTATCTTCTACCCATTTTACAGCTTTATAACGCCAGATTAGGATAAGAGAAAGTATGAAAAGCATAATGAAAAAGGTTTACAAGAGATAATGTACAATTAAATTATGCAACATATTTAAACATAATTTCAATTAATAACGGTTTATTTATTGCTCATATTTCTACAAGTATTAGTTCATAATACTATACTTAATAACCTGAACATTGACAATTGTAACACTTGTATATTATCTCTTTCTAACTGTTTCTTATTCTAAATTTGCATTTGCAGATATGTGAGCAATAAATGGCTATTAATTAAAACTATATTTAATATCTCGCATAATCATAATTGTACATTATCTCTTGTAGACCTTTTTCATTATGCTTTTCATACTTTCCCTTATCCTAATCTGGCGTAGATAATAATTTTTAAAATCCTTGCATGGAGACAAATAAAAATATATCACTATTGTTAATAACTCAGCTAAGGACAACTTTCCATCTCTGTTCCTTTGATTGCTACTTGGTATTAATCTCTTTCTTTCCCACTCTTGATATATCTTGCAAAAATTATCTATTAAATAGTATACTGTTATAATACATTTTTTCATGTTGCGTTATTCTTTTTTTATTTAAATTTTCTTTTTAACTCAACATCCTCTCTTTGTATACCTTTTATTCACTACTTTTCATATTTTTCCTTATCCTAAATTGGCGTTTATAACGCCAGATTAGGATAATGGAAAGCATGAAAAGCATAATGTAAAAGGTCTGCAAAAGATAATGTACAATTAAATTATGCAATATATTTAAATATAATTTCAATTAATAATGGTTTATTTATTGCTCACATGTCTGCAAATGCAAATTTAGAATAAGAAACAGTTAGAAAGAGATAATATACAAGTGTTACAATGGGCAATGTTTAGGTTATTAAGTATAGTATTATGAACTAATACTTGTAGAAATATAAGCAATAAATAAACCGTTATTAATTGAAATTATATTTAAATATATTGCATAATTATAATTGCACATTATCTTTTGCAGACCTTTTACATTATGCTTTTCATGCTTTCCCTTATCCTAATCTGGCGTTTATATGCTGAACTTTCACTAATCCCATAGTTCTGACCTATATGAAAATAAGTACGGTATTCTCTAAGGTATAGCAATAACGCAGGAAATAGGTACAATCAGAAAAACTTCATTACGTGTTCTACAGCAATGCTAATATCTTTGAATTGAGCAGTAACTTTTCTTATTTCGTTCTTAATCTTAAACCAATAATGTTCTATAGGATTTAAATCTGGACTATATGTAGGTAAGAATAGAATACTGCAGCCAACCAATTCTATTAATACTTTAATTATATTATTCTTATGGAAGTTGATATTATCCATAGTTACTATTTGACCAAGGCGCAATTTTTTGATTAATATAGTCTCTACATAAGTTGTAAATATTGCTTTATTACAATTTCCTTCAAATATTACTGGTGCTATAATTTGATTATTACAAAGCCCTGCTATCATACTGACCCTGGATTTATGTTGATAAGCTTTAATGCCCATAACATCTAGTACCCTTTATACTCCATCCATATTCTATACAAGCATTATCCTCTATTCATGACTCATCAATGAATACTAGATTTTCTTTAGAAATTTGCTTTGTCTTCTCTATAAATTCATTCCTTAACCCAATATCCCTTTTGGAATGAAGGTGAGTTTTTTTATAAGTGTATCTACTAGGTTTTCTATAATAATTTATTCTAGTTTTTTGTAATCTATTACCTAGTATAATACTTAATTCTTTAGCTGTTTTATCATGATGATTGATAATTAACCCCTCAAATTCTTTGAGATCTATTTTTGCATTATAACCTTTTGCTGGGGCCATAAGGTTTTGCTTTAATATCTCCTGTTTCGCATTTAAGATGTTTCCATCTATATATCGTATTACGACTTATATTATATTGAATATTTTCATGCTTTAACAATTGATAGTCCATCATCTAGAGCTTTGAATAGCTTCATTCTTAAATCGTAACTGTAACTTCTTGCCATTATTTATCTATTATTATTTATACTCTTTACATATTAGCATATTATGTACCTATTTTCTACGTTAGTGCTATACCACCAAATTCAATGTCTGTATAATATATACCATATAAGTCTACTGCAATGCCAACTCCTAACTCTCCTCTAATACCTTCCTTGAAAACTGACATTATGCCACCTGTAGCAAAAATTGATCCTATATTACCAGTAATTATATTATAATAATAATTTCCTTGGACAAAATTATATGCTTTAAGGATATTAGTCATAAACCCTAGTCTTATATCCATTCTATGTCGATTTAGCCTGTAACCTAATCCTGCCTCTAATATACGATTTGTATTAACAATACCTGCTGACAATTTTATGTAAAATGGCGAAGAATCAATTTTTATATTATCATTCACTACATGTGCAGATGGAAAAAATAATATAGCTGAGTTTATATTATTTGCTGTACATATTGATGGTAAAAATAATACAACAGATGCTATTACAGCATAACACGGTTGTAAAAGTGATTTCAAAACATTCATATTAACTTCTCTTTTTAGCATTAACATATTAGCTGTCTGTTGAAAACTAATACCATGGAACCGATTGTTGCGTTAGAATAGCGAATACATCTGTATTACCGCTTTCCATCAGCATAATCTTTAGGAGTCATGCCCCTTATCATCTTTTGCATCAATATCAGCTCCATAATCAATCAAAAGCTGTATAACATCTATGCTTTCATCGCGAACAGCAATATGTAGTAGTGTTTCTCCTTCATCATATTTTTTATTAATACTAGTAGAATTATGTTTTAGCATAATTTCTAAAGGTTCTGCACATTTGCATTCAACAGCATCAGATAAAGGTGTATTACCTTGATTATCTTCGATATTTACATCAGCATTATATTTTAACAGTAATGCTATATGATCATTGCAATAGACAGAATATTTTTCGAAAAAATCATAATATACTTGAATTGTGTCAACAACAAAATGTAAAGGAGTTAGACCATGCACATTCTGCATATTTGGATCAGCATCATGATCAAGTAGAAGCTGTACAATATCTAGGTTGTTAATAAAAGAATTTGCTGTACAATGTAATGGAGTTTGATCAACATTGTCTTTTACATTTGTATTAGCACCATTCTTTATTAAAAACTTGATAATTGCATTTATATCGTCATTTACACTGTGGTTATTAGTCTCATGCTGTGTTAAAATCCCGATAGAATCTGCAATATTTTTACCATTATAATTACCACCATCAGGAATAATAGACATATGCAAAGCTATATGCAAAGCCGTGTGTCCACTATTATTTTTTGCATTGATGTCAGCTCCATTGTTCAGCAAAACCTTAGCAATAGGTAGATTCTTATATTTTAAAGCAACAGATAAAGCTGTAATACCGTCTTTATATTTTGAATTGACAAGTGTACTATCATTATTAATAAGATGCTTCACTTTTTCAATATCACCATCTTTAATAGCACGATGCAAAGCATATTTAGTCTTAGATTCAGCCATCATTTTACTCCTGAAATTATACTATCACTATTGTAATATAACCTTCAGTACAGCTTTACTTAGCAGCAAAGTATAGAACGATAAATAATTATTCATGAATTTTCACCTTTTTGAACCTTCGCAATCTGTTAAAGGATTATCATATAACTTACAATATAACAAAAAAATAAATGAAGCACCATATAATTTTATTCTGAGTAGAACTTTGTATTTCACTGCTATTAATCATTAAGCCTACTATCTACAAACTCAACTAATTCAAACGAAAACCCATGAGCTTCAAAAGCATGCTCTAGAATGTGCTTATAATTTGATTTGATATAGCTATTTGCAAAGCTTGTTAGAGCCTTAATGAATATCTTTTTATTAACATTATCTTCATTTACAACTTCTAATTTACTAAACCATAGTTTATCAATAACTTGCTCATATTCGTAATGTTGAAGTATGTATTTTCGTACTTTGAACAATATAGAGTTAGAACCTAGCTCTTTACTAAGTTCTGAAAGGTAATCTTCATCGCTTATTTGTTGCTGTAAAACTGTTGTTTTTTGATACTCAGTTGTGCTATTGGTAACTTGTTTTGATTCATCAAATGGTATAACTTGCAACTGCTCAATATCGTTGCCATGCACAGCTCGTACCTCTTGTAGTATCTTGAATTTAATATGATCTGACAGTGAAATATTCTTAATCAACTTGATGTAATATTTGTTTTTAACTGCTGCTCCAAAATCACAAGATGTTAAAACTTGATAAGCAGTATCTGCTTCAAAAACTCCAGCTATTTTACGCTTCAACTGAGCCTTCATACTACGGTCTGTACCAGATTCAATGTTTGCTAGATACTGTTCTTTAAATCTTCCTACGTCATTAAATCTAAAATTTCCACTATTAGCCTGATCAGTAGTTAGCAATTCATTTGCTAACGCTTTTGCCATATAGCTTAGCACTGCTATCTTATTTACAAAATGACGGAGTAAATATTTATTTGATAACTTCAACAGTAATTGATTTATGAAGTATATGTTGAAGCTTCTACTAGACATACGTTGCAGTATAACTGCATCTTCTGGTGTTAGTGGATAATAATCTGCTAGTCTTTTTCTTTTGGGGCAGCATTCATTCTTTTCAACCTCTGAATTATCGATAATAGCTGGAGTTGCTAACTTACTGTTTTGCTCATAATCCTTGTTTGATGGCTTTTTATTACTAAAATCACTAAGCTCATAAAAATTCAAATTCTGTTGTTGCAGTTGATCTTCTTTTTCATTTTCCACTAACTCAATTTCTATAAAATCATCAGATTCCGTATATTTAAACTTCAAATTTTGCTGTTGATCTTCATTTTCATTTTGATCATTCTCTACTAACTTATCTTCAGTAGATCTAGATCTATTATTATTTTTTTTATTATTATTATATCTATATATGTAGCTGCAATTTTTTGCAGGTTCACCTGCAAATTCTTGCAAATTGATGTGAAAATTTTTTTGTTGTAGAAGGACAACTTTTTCTTCTTTTTTTTCTTTTTCAGTGAAACGCTGAAAATTTTTTAGAAGTTTTACACAAAGAATATTACGTACCTTGAGATTGCCTTTAATTATTGTTCTATTTTCAACTTTAATAAAACCTGCATTTCTTAATTCAACTAAGCATTGCCTAACTCTGCGGTAACGAAGGTTTAACTCCTTTTCAAAAAAGTAATAACTTTCCTGTAATTCATCTATATCTTTGTTGTAATAGATATGTAGTCTATATACTATCAATGATAAAAGCTGTTTAGATGTTTTGCTTAAAGCTTTAGCATTATCTCCAATCAGATCTTTCCATTCTGCTGGAACAAAATTTCCAATAAAACGATAAAAGACAGTTGCATTATTGCTACTGTTATTATTAGCAATTTTACAATTATTGCTTGCAAAATTACGCAAATCTTGCGCCATTTCTAACCTCCAAAAATGTCAGATATGGCAGGGGGTTCAGGCGATTTTCGCTATCCAAAACCACGTTTTTATGCCGCGTAAATATAGCAATTTTGTAGCTATACTCGAAATTTAACACTCTGAAAGGCTTATAACAACACAGTAGTCTTAAATATTGAAAGGTATATATTACATCGATTCTACAAAGTTAGCAATTTGTCATAACAAACGCATTTCCAGTAATAGAGTTTTCAACAGAATTTCTAAAATTGGTAAGAGTAGTTATAGCTGGTTCTTAGGCTTTAAGCTTCATCTTGTAATTAATAATAAAGGTGAAATAAAATGTTAGTTAAATTTACTAAATGTAATAAAAGCACCCTATCTGTATCTTCAGTTTTTTCTAAATGCTTATCTGGTAAATTGTTTGGTGATAAAGCTTACATATCTAAAGAGTTATTTCATCAACTGCTGACCAATGGTCTACGTTTATTTACTAATCTTCGTAAAGATATGAAAACATATTTATTGGACATACAAGATAAGCGGTTATTAAATAAACGTTCTTTAATTGAGTCTGTCTTTAATGTACTAAAAAAACATATGCATTTAGAGCATACTAGACACTGTTCTCCTCTTAATTTCTTTGTTCATATAATTGCTTCTCTTGTTAGTTATTCTATCTCTAAACTTAATCCCCATCCTATCCTTCTTCTTCTCCTGACTCATTATCCTAAATTGACGTTTTGTAGACCTTTTTCATTACGTTTTTCATACTTTCCCTTATCCTAATTTGGCGTTATAAGCCTTTCAGAGGCTTATATGTTAAGTATTAGCTATTAAACGCTATATATTTTGTGGTATAAAACGTGTGTTTTCTCGCAAAAAGCGTCTGAACTACTTGCTATATCTGATATTTCTGAGATTAAAAATGACACATATGGTACGCAATTTCACAATTACTAATTGCAAAATTGCCAATAATAACATTCGCAATAATGCAACTGTCTTTTATCAGTTTATTGGAAATTTTATTTCAGTAGAATGAAGAAAGCTAACTGGAGATAATAGACCTCTTTCGAAACTGGTTAAGGTAGTTCAAAATTATAAATGCCAGAGATCAAATTAAATCTAAGACCGAATCTTTTACGTCTATTTCGATATTTGTCAGCAATAATTTTGAACCGTTTTAGCATAGCAATAACGTTTTCATTGACAACTCTTTCTCCTGCTAACCTACGATTATTCTTTTTATCATTTTTAGTTAAAGGATTTTTTTTGCTTTTTTTCTTTGGTAATGCAGAATTATTGTGAATTTTTTGTATACCTTGATATCCTGTATCAGTAATCGCTTTAATCTTAGGGTGGATAAGAATTTTGGATTCCTTAAATAATCTAAAGTCATGTTTTTTACCGTTAGAAAAATCTGTACATATTACTTGGCGTGTTTTCTTGTCTACCACTATTTGAGTCTTTAGTGTATGCCTTTTCTTCTTTCCTGAATAATAGAATTTTTGTTTTTTTTGGGTCTTTCTATTGGACTCTCAGTAGCATCAATCAAGACTACTTCATAATTCATATCGCTATTCATTAGAGCTTTACGACCTGGAAGAGCAAAGTTTGGGTGTTTAACTAAGGTGTCTTCTACCCATTTTACAGCTTTATATGCTGAACTTTCACTAATCCCATAGTTCTGACCTATATGAAAATAAGTACGGTATTCTCTAAGGTATTCTAAGACCATCAATAACTGTTCCTCCAAATTGAGCTTATTTTTACGCCCTACTTTTGATTTCTTAACACCATCAGCTTTCCTCAAAATATCCACCATCTTTGAGAATGTTCCCTTCCTTACTCCTGTTAATCGACGAAATTTTTCATCCTTTAACTCTTTAATCTGATCTAATTTCATTATTACTTCAAATCAGATCTTTATAACACTATTCTACATCATTCTCTAGTTTCAAAAGAAGTCTAATAGAAAAGCATTAATCAAAACATCTAAACAGCTTTTATCATTGATAGTATATAAACTACAGATCTATTACAATAATGATAGAGAGGAATTACAATACAGTTATTGCTCTTTTGAAAATGAGTTGTAGGTTTGTCAAGGAAGTGTTAGACAATGCTTAGCTGAACTAAGAAAAGCTGGTTTCATTGAAGTTGAAAATAGGACAAGAATTAAAAACAATTTTAAGTTGTGTAATATCTCTTGTATAAACTTCTAAAAAATTATCGCTCTACCATAAACAAATTTTTTCCTCAGTACAAAAAAAATTAGGTGCATATATAGTCATTTACATGAGGTTTGAGCATAGAAAGAGGCGATAAAATAGTTATAGGAATCTGTTTGGTTGTAAAGTTATTTTTCTGCTACATTATTCTCTAGATTTAAATCCGATAGAAAACTTTTGTGCTGATATGAAGATGTGGATTAGAAATCAAATTACTCAATTTGCTAAATCTATGAATCTATTATCGCTTCTCTCTATTTTCAAACCTCATTGTAAATAACCATATAGCATACATCAAAAAGGAAGTTACGTTATGAGAGAAAAGCAAAATATAAAATAAGATAAAAATATGGCTGTATCATACTCATCAGAAAAAATTAAGATAATTCTAAAAAATAAGATAGTATTTATTAATGAACTTGGAATAGATCAAAGAGAAAAATAGACCTATAAGGATTACAAAATTACATTCTACAAAATTTTCATTTTATAAAACTTCTAAACAATTTTCAGCGTGTCACTAAATAATGTAAGATTAAATCTAAATTAATATGCTTACAGTTTTACTTCTGTACTGCTTATATTATTAGCATTATCGTAAACAACTTTTTCAATTCTAAACTTAGCTTCATTTAATTTTTGTTCACAGTGCTTTTTTAGCGCTGCTCCCCTTTCAAAAGCTTTAATAATATCTTCTAGCTTTTCTTGCCCAGAATCTATCATTTTAACTATTTTTTCGAGTTCATTTAGCGCTTCTTCAAAACTCATTTCATCAATAACTTTTTCTTTATTCATAGATAATTATAATTTAGACTATAGGTTTTAGTTTAACATTATTAATATTAAGTATGCAAGTCAGAATTTATCAATTATCTAAATTACCAACTCAATCAGGACCAACTAGTAAGCTCTGGACAGTAGATTTTTCTTGTGAAGAGAAAAAAAACAGATTTATTGATACAACTTTAGGATGGACAGGCACTACTAACCCATATGCTTCAACAAAAATTTACTTTAAAAATAAATTAAGTGCAATAAAATTCTGTCTTAATAATTATCTGAATTATGAATTAATCACTCCAAAGCGCAGAAAATTAATTGTAAAAAGCTATACAGAAAATTTTAAGTAATATTCAAATTGGTATAGGCAAGAGTTACAGCTATATGTATGCGACAGGATACTTCATATTAATGAAGGTTTTGATTTTATGGGATTTAATATTAGACCTCTGTCGAAACTGGTTAATGTAGTTCAAAATTATAAATGCCAGAGGTCAAATTAAATCTATGTGAGTAGACCTAACCAATTGCTCAATTAGGTCCCTCCTCAGAACCGGACTTGCAGAATTACCGCATCCGGCTCTCAAAAATAAGATAAGCATTATGCCTTATTTGTTGTCTAGAACATTGAGACAATCTTTCCAATTTTAGGAAAATTTACTCTTTTAAGTATCTCGGTTAGTCTTTTCCAATTCATCTTACGTTTTCCTCCCATTCTATTAAACCAGTTATATATTGCACCTTTACTTTGGTTGATAAATGAACTTACTCGTCTTTTATTAAACTTCTTTCGAAACTATACAATGATGTAAAATGGTGTTATAAAAATCTGATTTGAAGTAATAATAGACTTCTTTCGAAACTGGTTAACGTAGTTCAAAATTATAAATACCAGAGATCAAATTAAAACTAAGAACGAATCTTTTACGTCTATTTCGATATTTGTCAGCAATAATCTTGAACCGTTTTAGCATAGCAATAACGTTTTCATTGACAACTCTTTCTCATGCTAACCTACGATTATTCTTTTTATCATTTTTAGTTAAAGGATTTTTCTTGCTTTTTTTCTTTGGCAATTCAGAATTATTGTGAATTTTTTGTATACCTTGATATCCTGTATCAGTAATCGCTTTAACTTTAGGATGAATAAGAATTTTGGATTCCTTAAATAATCTAAAGTTATGTTTTTTACCGTTAGAAAAATCTGTACATATTACTTGGTGCGTTTTCTTGTTTACCACTATTTGAGTTTTTAGTGTATGCCTTTTCTTCTTTCCTGAATAATAGAATTTTTGTTTTTTTATGTCTTTCTATATGAGTCTCAGTAGCATCAATCAAGACTACTTCATATTCATAATTCATATCACTCTTCATTATAGCTTTACGACCTGGAAGAGCAAAGTTTAGGTGTTTAACTAGGGTGTCTTCTACCCATTTTACAGCTTTATATGCTCAACTTTCACTAATCCCATAGTTCTGACCTATATGGAAATAAGTACGATATTCTCTAAGGTATTCTAATGCCAATCCAGCAACTGTTCCTCCAAATTAGGCTTATTTTTACGCCCACCTTTTGATTTCTTAAGACCATCAGCTTTCCTCAAAATATTCACCATCTTTGAAAATGTTCCCTTCCTTACTCCTGTTAATCGACTAAATTTTTCATCCTTCAACTCTTTAATCTGATCGAATTTCATTATTACCTCAAATCAGATCTTTATAACACTATTCTACATCATTCTCTAGTTTCAAAAGAAGTCTATTGATTATAAGATGAAGCTTGAAAACTAAGAACCAGCCATAACTACTTTTACCAATTTTAGAAATTTTGTTAAAAACTCTATTGCTGGAGGTACGTTTATTATGACAAATTGTTAACTTTGTAGCATCGATGTAATATATACCAGCCTCTTCTCCTTTCAGATAATGCATTAATACGACTAATGGTAGCAACATTCTAGGCCACAGTTGTATTATTCTACTATAGCTTGGTAAGCAAAAGTATCCTTTATACTTATAACTCAAGTAATATAGATAATAATTTTTACAATCCTTGCATGGAGATAAATAAAAATATATCGCTATTGTTAATAACTCAGCTAAGGACAACTTCCCATCTCAGTTTCTTTGATTATTACTTGGTATTAATCTCTTTCTCTCCCACTCTTGATATATCTTGCAAAAATTGTCTATTAAATAGTATACTGTTATAATACATTTTTTCATGTTGGGTTATTCCTTGTTTATTTAAATTTTTTTATAACTCAACATTCTCACTTTGTATACCTTTTTTCACTACCTTCCATATTGTCACTTATCCTAAATTGCCGTTATTAGAGTATTTACCTACATGATTTAAATCCTATTAAAAAAATGCTTTCAAGCTAAATCAAGAAGAATAAAATATCACTGTGACTTAGACACTCTTTTCAAAAAGTATATAACATAACTGTTTGATAGTGGTTTAGCTATATCAAACTGCGTTTTTACTAAGTTAGATGTTTGTTAACATCACATAATTACTTTATTCTAGATAAAATATTGTCTAATTTTTCCAGGTTAGAAAAAAAAATAGTTATTTTCCCTCCATGATTTGAGTTTTCAATGAAAACTTTTGTATTTAATCTCTGTGATAGATTTTGTGTAAGTATACTTAATTCATCTAATTCTGAGCTAGTGGAATACTTAATTACGTGATTATATTTGTCTAACTTGTTTGGATTAGTTAGTTTTTTTATGTATTTTTCTGTTTGTCGAACATTTAAGTTTTGCTTAATAATAGTTTCAGCAATTTTAATAGCATCTTCATGTCCAATAAGAGTTCTAGCATGTCCCATAGTAATTTTGCCTTGAATTAGACTATCTTTTACCGGTATAGGTAAACTGTTGAGCCTTAATACATTAGCAATATGGCTACGACTTTTACCTAAAATTTTACTTAGGCTATCTTGAGTAAAATTGAACTCTTCAATTAACTTTAAGTATCCTTCAGCTTCTTCAATAATATTTAATTTTTGTCTTTGAATATTTTCAATTAGTGCAACTTGTAGCACCTGATCATTATCAATATCTCTAATAACAACTGGTACTTCGATTAAATTTGCAATTTTTGCTGCTCTCCACCTACGTTCTCCAGCAATTATAATATATTTGCTTTGATCTTCAGTTTTGTTAACAATGATTGGCTGTATTATACCATGAACTAGTATTGATTCAGATAGCTCAACTAAACTATCATGATCAAAAGATTTACGTGGTTGATATGGATTAACAGTTAACTGATTTATATTTAAAATACTAACAGAATCGTTTTGAGAAATAGTACTGGAAGAACTGCTAATATTATCATTTAGTAAAGCTGATAATCCTCTTCCTAATCCTCTAGTTTTAGATGTACGCATTTATATATCCATTAGTTGTTACCTAATATTTCCTTAGCTAAGTGCATGTATGCTATAGATCCTAAACATTTATGATCGTATAAGATTACTGGTTTACCAAAAGATGGAGCCTCTGATATTCTTACATTTCTTGGAATGACAGTCTTAAATACTAGATCTTCTAGATGCTTTCTGACATCCTCTTCAACTTGTAAAGTTAATTTATTTCTTCTATCATGCATGGTTAATAATATACCTTGAATTTTTAGATTAGGGTTAAAATTTTTTTTAAACCTATCAATAATCTTTAACAGTTGGCTTAACCCTACTAAAGCTAAAAATTCACATTGCATAGGAATAATTACCTGAGTAGCTGCCATTAAAGCATTTAAAGTTAGTAATCCAAGTGAAGGTAAACAGTCAACTATTATATAATCATATTGAGATTGAATATTACTAAGAGCGGATTTCAACTTTGATTCTTTTGCTTCTTGGGAAACGAGTTCAATTTCAGTAGCACTAAGATCCATATTTGAAATTATTATATCTAAGTTAGGTACTATAGTTGGTGTTATTAATGACTGAACAATATTGTATGCTTGCTCAGGAATATTAATGTTATGGTTAACGAAAACCTGATATATACTTTTATCAGTACTAAGCTTATTTATTCCAAATCCTATTCCTACATTTCCTTGAGGATCTAGGTCAACAAGAAGCGTTTTTTTTCCTGTGGCAGCAAATGCTGTAGCTAAGTTAGTAGCAGTAGTAGTTTTACCTACACCACCTTTTTGATTAACAATAACTATAATTTGTGCGTTGTAACTCATTGATTGTTATATTCTAATTTCTAGTATCCATGAACTATCATCAGTACAACTTTGATATAGCGTATAGTTAAATTTATTATGTAATAATGCTTGAGTGATCTCATGCTGATAATTCTTACCTTTTAAAATTAAATATTTGTCTTTAACAGTGAATTGCTTTGTATGTGACAATATTGTACTTAAATTTGCTAATGCTCTTACAGTAACAAGATCACATTTTACCTTTAGATTTTGTATTCTATCATTTATAATTTCAATTTTTTGATCAGATAATTGAGCTGCTTGTAGTAAAAAAGCAGCTTTGCGACTATCAGATTCTATTAATATTACATTTTTTATTCCTGATATAGATAGTACTACTCCAGGGAATCCAGCTCCACTACCTAAATCTGCAACAATAATATCTTTATTATGAATATAATTTAATAATTGTATAGAGTCAAAAATGTGCCTTTGCCAAAAATTTTGTAAAGTAGTTGCTGAAACTAAATTAATTGTTGAATTCCATTTGCTTAATAGAGAATAATACTCTTTAAATTTATTAAATGTTTCACGTGAAACATTATAATTAATATTTAAAAAATCATATATTTGCTGAAGCATATTTATGTTACTAAAATTATCTATTAATTAATGGCAAAGTTATTTTCTAGAAATTATAATGAATATCATATTATAAATAATGTTTCACGTGAAACATTATTTATAAATCACTTTGTTATAATCTCATATACAATAGTTAAAGTTAATGCAAACTATGAACTCTAAAACTTATACACTTGGTGAACATTTAGCTGAACTTAAGGTTAGAATACTAAAAGTACTAATTTGTTTTTTTTTAGCTTGTGGAATAAGTTACTACTATAGCAAAAATATATATCATTTTTTGACTATTCCACTCAAAAATATCTTACCAGATCAGAATCATAGAATAATATATACTGGTTTAGCAGAGGGTTTTTTTACTTATTTGCAGTTGTCATTTTACACAGGATTTCTAATTATTATTCCAATATTATCAGCACAAATTTATTTGTTTATTGCGCCAGGATTGTATAAATCTGAAAAAATCTATTTTAAAATTTTAATGTTTATGTCGCCAATATTATTTTATATTGGAAACTTATTTGTCTTTTATTTTGTTATACCTAATGCGTGTCATTTTTTTTTAGGATTTGAGTCGCTAAAAGAAAATGAACTTCCAATAGTTTTAGAAGCAAGAATGAGTGAATATTTAACTTTATTAATTCAATTTAGTCTAGCATTTGGAATTTCTTTTGAATTACCATTAATACTAATAACATTAAATGTATTGAATATTATTTCAATATCTACATTAATACAAAAACGAAGAATAGCTATAGTATTAAACTTTATAATAGCTGCTATATTAACTCCACCAGATATTCTCAGTCAGTTTGCTCTTGCAACTCCATTGATTTTGTTATATGAGGCTTCTATAATAATATGTAAAATTTTAAAATTGAGGACAAATGCTGGACATAAAATGGATTAGAGCAAACCCAGATAAACTTGATGAATCACTAAGCAAACGAGGAATTGATTCAGTATCTAAATCAATAATACATATTGATTCAGAAAAAAGAACATTAATATCTCTAATTCAGAAATTACAGCATGAAAGAAAAGAAAAATCTAACAGTGTAGCACATATTTATGACAAATCAAGTACTGATTTTGAAGAAATACAAAACGATGTTAAGCTGATCAATCAAAAGATAACTGAATTAGAAACTTCATTATTGCATCATGAAAAAAGGTTATCTGAGATTATGGATAACCTTCCTAATTTAGTAGCTGATGATGTACCCTATGGTACCAATAGTGATATGAATAAAGTGCTTAAAGAATGTGGCACAATTCAAAATATCAAATTCCCTAAACATCATTATGAAATTGGAAAAAATTTAGGAATGATCGATTTTAATACAGCTACTAAGATGTCAGGCAGTAGGTTTGTAATTTTAAAACATGATCTTGCGAAACTTGAAAGAGCTTTAATCAATTTTATGATTGATGTACATACTACTGAGTTTAATTTTTTTGAAGTTTCTCCGCCATGCTTAGTTAAGGACCATGCTATGTATAATGTTGGCCAACTACCTAAATTTGCTGATGCATCATTTGAGACTACAACTGGATATAGATTGATACCTACTGCAGAAGTGCCATTAACGAATATTTTTGCTAATACTACTTTATTAGAAGAAAAATTACCAATAAGATTGGTAGCGTTTACTCCTTGCTTTAGATCAGAAGTAGGAAGCGCTGGCAAAGACGTTAAAGGTATGTTGCGAATGCATCAATTTGGTAAAGTAGAACTTTTTACTATCGCTACACCTGAAGAATCAAATAGAGAATTTGAGTATCTTACTACTGCTGCTGAAACAATTCTAAAAAAATTATGTTTACCATATAGAGTAGTGTTATTATGTAGCGGGGATATAGGATTTGCAGCTCATAAAACATATGATCTTGAAGTGTGGTTACCAGCACAAAATTGTTATAGAGAAATTTCAAGCTGTTCACATTTTAGTTCTTTTCAAGCTAGAAGATCACTAAGTAAATATAGAGAACTTTGCTCTAAAAAAGTTAATTTTCTACATACAATCAATGGATCTGGACTTGCTGTTGGCAGAACTATAATTGCTATTCTAGAAAATTATCAAAATCCAGATGGATCAGTTACCATTCCTGAAAAGCTTAGGAATTACATGGGAGGGCAGAAACTGATTACACCTTTAACAGAAACAGTATTTTGATTTACTGTAAATTGTTCTTTATTTTAGTTACCATCTTGTATAAATCAGATTTATTATAAAGTTTGTTGCTAGTATTATAAATTAAATTTACAATGTCTTTTGTTGTAGAATTCTGATTGATAAGTTTAAATATTCTGTCTTCTATTGAACATGTTACTTGCTCAATATCAGATTTTGTTATAGATTGCTGAGAAATTAGTAATACTATTTCTCCTTTTGCTATATTATTCTGATAATATTGAATCATTGCATTAGCTTTCATTCTTTTTACTTCTTGATGAATTTTTGTTAACTCGCGTGCAACACAGATTTCAATGTCACCTAAAATTTTTAATATGCTGCTAAGAGATGAAAGTAATCGCTTAGCGGTTTCAAGCATGATAATGGTTAAGTTAGAGTTATATAGAGTTTTTAGAAGCTTCTCTTTAGCAGTAGTAGTTTTAGGCAAAAATCCTAAAAATATAAATTTATCTGTTGACATACCTGAAATTGTTAATGCAGCAATAACAGAACAAGCTCCAGGAATTATATCAACATAGCAATCATTCTCCTGAAGAAACTTTACAAGTTTATAACCAGGATCTGATATTAAAGGTGTACCTGCATCAGAAATTATGCTAACTACTTCCTTATTAGTAATAAGATGCTTTATATATTCTCTAGTTTTAAGTGTGCTATAGTCATTATATAATATCATTTTCTTGCTAATATTATATTCTGCTAGTAGTTTTTTTGATTTTCTAGTATCTTCGCATAATATATAGCTCGAACATTGCAATACTTCTAGCGCTCTAAGTGTAATATCTTTAAAGTTACCAATAGGAGTAGAAACAATATATAATCCAGGTTTATAGGGCATGCTTAAATAAAAATTAAGTTAATACAAAATTAAATAATTAATTCAATGATTTTCAATAACTTTACCTAAAAGAATTATGAAGTAGTTGCAATAAAAGATGCTTATTAATATAATGTCTTTGATGTCAAAAATCACAAGTAGATTATTAGTAATTATTGGGTTGGTGCAGATATTAAAATTAAGCACTCGTAGCTTAACTGGATAGAGTATTGCCCTCCGAAGGCAAAGGTTGTTGGTTCAAATCCAATCGGGTGCACCAAAAAGTGTTATTTTCTTGACTCCATAAAGTTACAAAACATCTACATCACTACACAATAAAATTAATAAGCATTTTGCAGCTTGATAGCCTTCAAAAGAAAATGTTATGTTTTATATACAATCAAATTTAGGACTATCTTATCTTCAAAAGCTACGTAATAGCAAATTACGACAAATATTATGGCCAATTAGGTCGCCAGAACTAATGAAATTCATTTTAATGGCTTTATTAATGTTTGCTGTTCTATTAAATCAAAATGTTGTTAGAGCTATTAAAAATACTATTGTAACAACTCAAATTGGAGCAGAGTCAATTAGTTTCATAAAGTTTTGGGGAGAAATGCCAATTGGATTTCTGTTTATCATTTTTTACTCAAAATTATGCAATGTAGTTACAGCTGAAAAAGTGTTTAGAATTATAGTTCTATCTTTTTTACTATTCTTTGCATCTTATAGTTTTATCATTTTGCCAAATCATACTTTATTTTATCCAAATCCTGAAACTGTTGAACTATATATATTACAATTTCCTCACTTTAAATGGTTTATAAAAATGTGGGGACATTGGGGCGATGTATTATTTTACATCATAGGTGAGTTATGGCCAATTGTAGTTTTTTCATTACTTTATTGGCAGTTAGCTAATAAAATTACTACTACTGAAGAGGCTGGTCATTTTTATCCATTCCTTACTTTATTTGGGCAATCTAATTTACTTATATCTGGTAATATAGTGGTATATTTTTCTAGGGAAAATCATATTTTAACAAAATGGTTTGGTAGCGAGCTAAGTAAAGATGAATTATCGATAAAATCATTAATGATAATTGTTATTCTATCAACAATTATCATATTGTTATTACATCGTTTGATAGAAACTTACATAATACACTCACTCAAAAATAATAGTATACGCTCAAGCAGTAATGAATACTCCAAAATGAATTTTAAAGAAAGCATAAAAGTAATTCTATCATCGAGCTATTTGTGGCGAATTTGTTGTATGATTATCTCTTATAGTATTGTAATAAATATTATAGAAGGAGTATGGATGTCTAAGACTCAAGAGTTATATTCTACTACCGAGCAATTTATGGCATATCAAGGTACAACTCTTATTTATACAGGAATAAGTTCAATAATATGTTCATTCTTAAGTTGTAGTATAATCTGTTATTTAGGATGGTACTGGGGAGCAGTTATTACACCAGTAATAATTTTAGTTATTGGTACATGTTTTTTTAGCAGTATTGCATTTGAAAATTATCTTGTATCAATAATAAAAGATGGTATGTCTACATTATATATTATTGTATTAATTGGAACTATACAAAATGTTTTAGCTAAAGGAGTAAAATACTCAGTATTTGATGCTACAAAGGAAATGGCTTATATTCCTCTTAATGATGAAATGAAAACTAAAGGCAAAGCAGCAGTTGAAGTTGCTGGAGCTAAAATAGGTAAAGCAGTTAGTAGCATTATGCAGTTTGCAATTTTTTCAATTATGCCATCTATAAAATATGATGATATTATTATATTCTTAACTATATTCTTTATTATTGTATGTATAATTTGGATATTAAATGTAAAATTCTTATATAAAGATTATATTTTACTAGTAGCTAATAATAAAAAATAAATAACTTTTTAGTTATATAATTAATATTATTTCCTAAAATTACTGTTTAATAATGCTTACTAAAGAAGATTTTAGAAATAAGTATCAATATCATCAGGCAACACCAATGTTGCAGCAATATCTTGATATAAAATTTACACATCAATGCTGTATTCTCTTATTTCGTGTAGGAGACTTTTACGAATTGTTTTTTGATGATGCTATTGTTGTGAGTAAGTTACTAGGTCTTATTTTAGCTAAAAAAGGCAAACATGCTGGTCAAGATTTACCAATGTGCGGAATACCATATCATGCCTTAGAGTCTTATTTACCAAGATTAGTTGAACAAGAGCATAAAGTAGCATTATGTGAGCAGTTAGAATCGCCAGAAGAAGCTAAAAAAAGAAATGGATATAAAGCTGTAGTAAAAAGAGAAGTCGTAAGAATTATCACTTCTGGTACTATAACTGAAGAAAGTTTAATTAAAGCTAACGTTCCTAATTATTTAGCAGCAATTGTTATTCATAAAGATATAGCATCTATAGGATATTGTGATGTTAGCACTGCAGAATTTATAGTTATCGATGTTGCAATACATAATTTAACCAGTGAATTATCAAGAATAAATCCTAAAGAAATAATTTTATCAGAATCTTTACAGCATAATTCAGGTTTATTGGCTTTATTTGATAACTATAAGCAAAAAATAGTATACCAAGTAGAAAGTTATTTTTCATTTAATAAAGCTCAAAGAGTTATTCAAAATTATTACGAAATTATTACAATTGATTCTATTGGTAGTCTTAATAGTACTCAAGTATCAGCAGTAGGAGCTATTCTTGAGTATCTTAGCATTATGCAAAAGCATAGTAAATCTAAGTTACCGTTTCCACAGATAGTAAGTTATGAAAACTTCATGTTAATTGATGCTTCAGCAAGAAAAAATTTAGAGCTAACATCTACTTTAAGCGGAAATTTTAAAGGTAGTTTATTATCAATAATTGATGCTACAGTAACAAATCAAGGTGGTAGGTTATTACATAAGTTTTTGTCAACGCCTTTAGCAGAAGTTAACTTGATTAACTCAAGATTACAAATAACGGATTTCTTTTACCAAAATTTACAGTTAGTTGAAAATTTAAGACAACTTGTTAAGTTGGTACCAGATATAGAACGAGCACTAAGCAGAATATTAATAGCAAAAGCACTACCTAAAGACTTGGAATCTATAAAAATATCTTTAAAGATAGCATTAAGCATTAAAAAAGAGTTAAATAAAGTTTTAGAAGAAGGAAATACCCCTAAATACCTAGAGGAAATTTATAATCCATTATTCGGAGATAATGAATTATATGAGCTACTAGACTCAGCTTTGTTAGATGATTTATCCAATAGTGCTAATGATTGTGGATTTATTAAAAGTAGTTATAGCACTAAGTTGGAAGAATTACGAAATTTAATTCACAACAGTTCTAACTTTATTGAACAATTAAAGTTACAATATCGTCAAGAAACATGCATTGAGACATTAAAAATCTGTCATAATAATGTTTGGGGAATGTTTATTGAGGTTAGTAGTAAGAATGCTCATAAAATTACTGATTCAAAATTTGTACATAAGCAAACTACTACTACTGCTGTTCGATTTACCACTACTGAATTACAGACTTTAGAAGCTAAAATGCTAAATGCTAAGACAATGGCAGCAGCTCTTGAACAAGAGATTTTAGCTGAGCTATGTAAAGCTATATCTTTAAAGTCTGAAAAATTAAGTCACTTAGCAAAAAGTATTAGTTTAATAGATGTATTTTGTAATTTTGCTTATATATCACATGAATATAATTACTGCAGACCAGAGATAACAAGTGATTTAGCCTTCAATATTGTTGATGGCAGACATGCTGTAATTGAAAAATTAATAACAAAAAAGCATGAAAGTTTTATTAGTAATGACTGTAATTTACAAAACGATCAACGAATATGGTTAATTACTGGTCCAAATATGGCAGGTAAAAGCACATTTTTGCGACAGAATGCAATAATTGTAATACTTGCTCAGATAGGTTGCTATGTTCCAGCTCAATCTGCTCAAATTGGTGTGGTTGATAAGTTATTTAGTCGTATTGGAGCAGCAGATGATCTTGCTAGTGGACAGTCTACTTTTATGGTTGAAATGGTGGAAACATCTGTGATTCTAGCTCAATCCACATTTATGTCGCTTGTAATATTAGATGAAATTGGTCGAGGTACTTCTACTTATGACGGCATTTCAATTGCATGGTCTTGTCTTGAATATATTCATTCTAACATTCGCTGTCGATGTTTGTTTGCGACTCACTACCATGAATTAGTAGATCTTGCATCAAAATTACTGTCATTAAAAAATTTTACTGTTAAAATTCATGACTCAAATGATAAATTATCATTTTTATACAAGATTATTGAAGGAGCAGCAAATAAATCTTACGGAATACATGTTGCAGAACTTGCTGGCTTACCTAGGATAGTACTTAATAGAGCTAAGGAAATATTACTAGAGCTTGAACACAATAAAGTAAATATCAATCAATCTAACAACAACATTACAAAAAGTATAGATATAGCTGTACCACCTTATCCTGTTAAAACAATAGAAATTATAAAACAACTTAATCCTGACCAACTAACCCCTAAAGAAGCCTTAAGTATAATTTATAAAATTAAAAACACAATCTTATTAGAAGAAGATGAAAAAATGATATGACCTATAATGTTGACTTAAATTAATATTAACTGATATGTTAAAGAATATTGCGGATAGATAATATAAAATATTTTGGAGTTAAAATGCCTGCTTTATCACTCGAACTAATACTTAGTAAGATAAACATTGACTTTATTAGACTAAGAAAGCTAAATTATGTAGTTTCAATTCTACTAATTATATTTAGTATAGCTAGTCTATTAATTTTTAAGCTTAACCTTAGCACTAGCTTTATTGGTGGAATAAATTTAGAGGTTAAAATATCTCCTCTACAGCAACTAAGCTCAATTCGATCAGCTTTAAATAATGCAGATCTTGGTAAATTATCTATACATAATTTTGGAGCTGAAGATGTTTTCTCAATTAAAATAGCAAACAAATCTCAAGATAATAATAATATTGGCTTAATAACTAACAAAGTAAAAAGCATTCTAGAAACACAACTCAATTGTAAAGTTACGTTAAGAAAAACTAGTTTTATTGGACCACAGGTAAGTAGATATTTAGTTAAGTCTAGTATTAAAGCTTTAGCTCTAGCTCTTGTTGGAATCGCTATATATGTATGGATTCGTTTTAAATGGCAATTTGGTGTAGGTATATTAGTTGCAATTATGCATGATGCTATATTGTCTATGGGATTTATGAGTATTAGTGGCCTTGAATTTGATTTAAGTAGTGTAGCAGCTTTACTGACAGTTATTGGTTATTCAGTAAATGATTCAGTTATTATATATGATCGTATTAGGGAAAATATGAATAAAAACAATATTTCTAGTAAACCTATTGAAGACATAATCAATATCAGTATTAGAGCAACATTATCAAGAACTATATTAACTGTATTTACAACTTTGTTAGCAAACTTAGCACTAATATTATTTGGCGGAGCTGCTATTAAAAGTTTCAGTATTCTTGTATTTATTGGTATTATAGTGGGAACTTACTCATCAATATTTGTTTCAGCACCAATACTAATGCTGTTTAATATTCAACATCAAAAAAAGCTGTAGTTAATATACACGAGTTTAATATAATTGAGAAAGCGCAGGTAAGGCAAAGAAAGAGAAAGATAATTTAAACTTGGAAAAGAAACAGAAATTTTGTTATGCTTAAAAATATAAGCAAGGACATTAGTTTTAAAATTCATAACAGACCTATGGTGAGTATAATAACGCCAATTTAGGATAAGGTAAAATATGAAAGGTAGTGAATAAAAGGTATACAAAGAAAGAATGTTAAGTTAAAAAGAAAATTTAAATAAAAAAGGAATAACCAAACATGAAAAAATGTATTATAACAGTATACTATTTAATAGATAATTTTTGCAAGATATATCAAGAGTTGAAAAGAAAGAGATTAATAACGCCAATTTAGGATAAGTTGAGAGAAGAAAAAGAAGAGGAGATAAGATAGGGATTAAGTTTGGAGATAGAATAAGAAGCAATTATATGAACAAAGAAATTAATAGGAGAGCGATGTCGAGTATGCTCTAAATGCATATGTTTTTTTAGTACATTAAAAACAGACTCAATTAAGGAACGTTTATTTAATAAACGCTTATCATCTATGTCCAATAAATATGTTTTCATATCTTTGCGAAGATTAGTAAATAAACGTAGACCATTGGACAACAGTTGATGAAATAACTCTTTAGATATGTAAGCTTTATCACCAAACAATTTACCAGATAAGCCTTCAGAAATAACTAAAGCTATAGATAGATCGCTTTTATTGCCTTTAGTAATTTTAACTGATATTATTTCGCTTTTATTATTAGACTTCTTTCGAAACTATACAATGATGTAAAATGGTGTTATAAAAATCTGATTTGAAGTAATAATGAAATTAGATCAGATTAAAGAGTTAAAGGATGAAAAATTTCGTCGATTAACAGTAGTAAGGAAGGGAACATTCTCAAAGATGGTGGATATTTTGAGGAAAGCTGATGGTGTTAAGAAATCAAAAGGAGGGCGTAAAAATAAGCTCAATTTGGAGGAACAGTTATTGATGGCCTTAGAATACCTTAGAGAATACCGTACTTATTTTCATATAGGTCAGAACTATGGGATTAGTGAAAGTTCAGCATATAAAGCTGTTAAATGGGTAGAAAACACCTTAGTTAAACACCAAAACTTTGCTCTTTCAAGTCGTAAAACTCTAATGAAGAGTGATATGAATTATGAAGTAGTCTTGATTGATGCTACTGAGAGTCCTATAGAAAGACTCAAAAAAACAAAAATTCTATTATTCAAAAAAAGAAGAAAAGGCATACACTAAAAACTCAAATAGTGGTAGACAAGAAAACGCACCAAGTAATATGCACAGATTTTTCTAACGGTAAAAAACATGACTTTAGATTATTTAATGAATCCAAAATTCTTATCCATCCTAAGGTTAAAGCGATTACTGATACAGGATATCAAAGTATACAAAAAATTCACAATAATTCTGCATTACCAAAGAAAAAAAGCAAGAAAAATCCTTTAACTAAAAATGATAAAAAGAATAATCGTAGGTTAGCAGGAGAAAGAGTTGTCAATGAAAATGTTATTGGTATGCTAAAACGGTTCAAAATTATTGCTGACAAATATCGAAATAGACGTAAAAGAATTCGGTCTTAGATTTAATTTGATCTCTGTCATTTATAATTTTGAACTACCTTAACCAGTTTCGAAAGAGGTCTATTGATTATAATATGTAGCTTAAAGCCTAAGAACCAGCCATAACTACTCTTACCAATTTTAGAAATTCTGTTGAAAACTCTATTACTGGAAATGCGTTTGTTATGACAAATTGCTAACTTTGTAGAATCGATGTAATATATACCAGTCTCTTCTCCTTTCAGATAAGGCATTAATACAGCTAGCGGTAGCAACATTCTAGGCCACAGTTGTATTATTCTACTATAACTTGGTAAACAAAAGTATTCTTTATACTTATAACGCAAGTAATATAGATAATAATTTTTAAAATCCTTGCATGAAGACAAATAAAAATATATCGTTATTGTTAATAACTCAGCTAAGGACAACTTTCCATCTCTGTTCCTTTGATTACTACTTGGTATTAATCTCTTTCTCTCCCACTCTTGATATATCTTGTAAAAATTGTCTATTAAATAGTATACTGTTATAATACATTTTTTCATGTTGGGTTATTCCTTGTTTATTTAAATTTTTTTTATAACTCAACATTCTCTCTTTGTATACCTCTTATTCTCTACATTTCATATTCCAACTTATCCTAATCTGGAGTTTTAAATCTACTGTTTTTGCCTTCTATTCGTTTAGTTAAATCTTTATTTTCAATAATTCTTGCCTTGCCTTATATTGATTACTTTCTCTAAGCACTTCTATTTTCTATAGCAATCAATTAGTACGATCAGATTATCGACCATTTAACATACTCTGTGTAGTCCAATTACTTGGCTTACTCACATACTTTGCTCTTTCTGACATGTTATCTACTTCATTTAGGTAAACATTGCTTAAAACTCCAGAATAGGATAAGGTAAAGTATGAAAGTCATAGAATAAAAGATATACAAAAAGATAATGTTAAGTTACAAAGAAAATTTAAATAAACAAGAAATAACCCAGCATGAAAAAATGTATCATAACAGTATACTATTTAATAGATAATTTTTGCAAGATACATCAAGAGTAGAAAAAAATTAATACTAAGTAGTAACCCAAGAAACAAAGATAGAAAGTTATCCTTAGCTAAGTTATTAACAATACTGATATATTTTTATTTGTCTCCATGCAAGGATTTTAAAAATTATTATTCTATCATAGTTTTTAAATGAGGACGTTTATGAAAATTTGCATTATCTATCACAACTACAGAATTATTCGGTAATTTTATGAATTAAATACTGTTCTATCACACAGTTAAAAATAGTAGTATTAACATTACAGTCAAAAACTGATACGGTTAGCAGAAATTTATCTACTAATGCTCCTATAACATTAGTTCTATTTGATAGATGCAAATTATGAACACCAGTAAACATCTCATGTATCTTGCTGCATATACGTAAGTTCTAGAAGTGCACTAGGAACAAAACTGCTCTCATCTGTAAAGATGACAACTTTTCCTATGTTTTTGTACCTTTTTATCTTATTCTGAAATTTTAATCTTTCTTCTTTTTTTCCTTCGAATGTTTTATAGCTTTTTTTATATGTAATATTTAATCTCTTTAATGCTTTTTGTATACCTGACTTACTTACTCCTAGCCGTTCAGCCCTTTCATATTGATATGCATCACTATATTGTGATACATCTTCTTTTAGTTTATCAATAGAGATTTTTGTTGGAGCTCTGTTTCTGTTTTTTAACGGCAATATGTTTTTACTCCATACAAATACTGTATTTTTTCCTATCCAAAAACGTTTTGATACTTTTTCAAAACTAATTTTCTCTCTTTCCTTTATGTTCAGCACTTTTTTCCGAAAATCTATAGAATATGTCATACTAATTATTTTTTCATTACATCTTACTTATTATAACTGTTTTATAACGCCAATTTAGGATAAGAAAAAGTATGAAAGGCATAATAAAAAGGTATATAAGAGATATTATGTAATATCTTTAAATATAGTTTCAATTAATAACAGTTTATTTATTAATCACATGTCTGTAAATACAAATTTAGGATAAGAAACAATTAGAAATATATAATATACAAGTGTTACAATGGTCAATGTTCAGGTTATTAAGTATAGTATTATGAAAGAATATTTGTAGAAATATGAGCAATAAATAAACTGTTATTAATTGACACTACAGATAATATATAATTATACATTATCTCTTGTATATCTTTTATTCACTACCTTTCATATTTTCTCTTATCCTAAATTGGCGTTTATAGTGTTTAGCTATATAAATATTAAAAAAACTATCTTTCTATTTACTACTATATTTTTAAACTATTATTTTCTAAAAAACCAAATGCTAATGAGTAAATACGAGCATATTTTTACTTTTCTTGAGCTTCTGTAATATCATTTTTCTTATCTTTAGAATTAGCTGCTTTTTCAACTATGTCTGAAATTTCTGTAATAACGTTTTCTATTCTAATTATATGTTCATCATTAATAACAGCAATAATACATGGAGTTCCATCAAATATTTCAAACTTACTAATATTTACAGTATTAAGCATTAGCTGCTGAGCTAATATTTCATCTTTAAAACAATTAAGAAACTGATCTGCGGTAATACCTCCAATTTTTCCTATATCCTTCAGCCAATTCATGTAATTTTTGTTAAACACCCATTTATCTTGCTGCTCTAATAATGTAGTATGAAACTTATTCCACATTAATGTCCCACCACATCTAGATAGCATTGCTCCATCTAAATCTTGTTTTGAAGTTATAAACTCACGTGTAATGTAAGCTATTTTATTGGTATCTATAAATTTATGCTTAATTGTAGGAAAAATCTTTTCATGGTAGCGAGCACAATGATAACAAGCATATGAAAAATATTCAAAAATCTTAATATTAGAGTCTTTATTTCCTAGTACAATATCATACTTATTGATTTTTAATACTGAATTAATGGTTTCTTTCGAATTATTAGTAGAAATATTATTATCTTCATTAATATTGTTGTCTTGATCTTCAGAAGTAGTAGCAAGTTGGACATTATTATTGCCTATTTGTTGAGAGTTATCATGCTGATTAATATCATTAGTAGAACTTATATTACGTTCTACTAAATTGTCAGACTTGCTAAATACATGATATACAGCTATTAAACAGATTGCAGCTAATATATAGAAATTTCTGTGTAAGTATTTCATATTTAGTATTTATATTTATATGAGTTAGATATAGTGATTCTTGTAATCTATTACAGTTTACCATTCACACTTCATATCTCTAAAAAACTATATACTACTTAAAGTATACATTGTACATGTTATAACATAATTCACTATAATATGTGAATCAATTTTTATATTAGACTTCTTTCGAAACTATACAATGATGTAAAATGGTGTTATAAAAATCTGATTTGAAGTAATAATGAAATTAGATCAGATTAAAGAGTTAAAGGATGAAAAATTTCGTCGATTAACAGGAGTAAGGAAGGGAACATTCTCAAAGATGGTGGATATTTTGAGGAAAGCTGATGGTGTTAAGAAATCAAAAGGAGGGCGTAAAAATAAGCTCAATTTGGAGGAACAGTTATTGATGGCCTTAGAATACCTTAGAGAATACCGTACTTATTTTCATATAGGTCAGAACTATGGGATTAGTGAAAGTTCAGCATATAAAGCTGTAAAATGGGTAGAAGACACCTTAGTTAAACACCCAAACTTTGCTCTTCCAGGTCGTAAAGCTCTAATGAATAGCGATATGAATTATGAAGTAGTCTTGATTGATGCTACTGAGAGTCCAATAGAAAGACCCAAAAAAAACAAAAATTCTATTATTCAGGAAAGAAGAAAAGGCATACACTAAAGACTCAAATAGTGGTAGACAAGAAAACATACCAAGTAATATGTACAGATTTTTCTAACGGTAAAAAACATGACTTTAGATTATTTAAGGAATCCAAAATTCTTATCCATCCTAAGATTAAAGCGATTACTGATACAGGATATCAAGGTATACAAAAAATTCACAATAATTCTGCATTACCAAAGAAAAAAAGCAAGAAAAATCCTTTAACTAAAAATGATAAAAAGAATAATCGTAGGTTAGCAGGAAAAAGAGTTGTCAATGAAAACGTTATTGCTATGCTAAAACGGTTCAAAATTATTGCTGACAAATATCGAAATAGACGTAAAAGATTCGGTCTTAGATTTAATTTGATCTCTGGCATTTATAATTTTGAACTACCTTAACCAGTTTCGAAAGAGGTCTATTGCTTTCTGTTATTTTTTACAAGTATGGATTTAAAAAGAACAACGAAAGTTTAAAATCTGTAAATGTATTCTTGCACTGAAGTTTTGATATGAAGCAAAGATAAGGTATAACATACTTTACTTTAAACTGTGCTAGAGTAGAATATCAAAAAGCAATAACTCTGCAAGAAAATATGACAAAAAAAAATATAATGCAATTATACTCTAAAACCTGATAAAACTTAATTGTGTTAAGATTACTATAATTTTGATCCTGGTTTGTTTTTTGCTTTGAAATAATTTTTTGATGTTCTGCAGAATGCATGTTAATAACAAATAATTTTGTTATAATTATGTAACAATAAAAATATTTTAAACCATCATTATCAAATTATAACGTATACTAAGTTCATCAATTATGAATCTAATTTCTAAATTGAAAATTAGCGCTCAATTTGTCAAATATTAGTACATAACTTTTCGTTATGTTGTCGCAATTATCTTCAAGATATTATTGTCATATATAAAATTTTTGTAAAAATACGATATTGACAATAACTAAAAATATAGTACCGCTATAATTATTTTATTTTTAAGGTGTTTATAGTTTAAATAGAGAAAGATATAAAGCAAGTGTATTATATTATTGCAATTACAATATAAAATGAGGAAGTTTAAAATGCTAGCGTTAAATATAGACATAATTTTAGTTGGATTGTTCTTAATATCTAATCTAGCTATAGGATTATGGTATGGAAAAGAAGTAAAATCTACTAAAGATTATGCTCTTGGTGGAAGAAATTTTAGTACAGCAACGCTTACTGCAACTCTTATAGCTACCTGGATTGGTGGTAGTACTTTTAGTTTCAGAGTGTACCAAATATATTCAGTTGGAATACTTTCATTATTGTCTATTATAGGGCAAACATTATGTTTACTTATTTTTGCTTATATCTTAACTCCAAGAATGCAGGAGTTTTTTGGTAAGTTATCAGTTGCAGAAGTAATGGGTGATCTTTATGGTAAGCATATTAGAACTATTGTAGCTATTTGTTCCATTATTATATCATCAACAATGATTGCTATGCAAATCAAAGTCTTTTCTGCAGTATTTAATCATTTTTTAGGACTAGACAGTGTTTATGCTACTTTGCTTAGTAGTGCAGTAGTAATTATATATTCAGCATTTGGTGGGGTTAGGGCTGTAGTATTTACTGATATTTTTCAAGCTTTGGCTTTTGGAGTGTTTATTCCAACTTTGGCAATGCTAATTTGGGGAATGTTTGGTAGTTGGGATTCTATAGTGAATACCTTAACTACGAATCATATGTTTAATCCTAAAATATTACTAGACTACCATAATAGTAATACACTAAAATATTATGGAGTATTTTTCTATGATGTAATTCCTTGCTTTCTACCAGCTTCATTTCACAGAGTTTTAATAGCTCGTAATACAGAACAGGCAGCTAATGCTTTTAAAATTATGACTGTTATATATTTATTGTTTTGTTTTTTTGCGGGATGTATAGGATTAACGCTTCTGTCATCGAACCAGAATATAGAAGCTAGCAATTTAATACCATATATAATAGATAGCTATTCTTACGCTGGATTTAAGGGATTAGTAGTAATTGGAATATCTGCAATGATTATGTCAACAGCTGATTCGTATATTAATTCTGCTTCTGTTATCTTTGTTAACGACTTATGTAAACCTTTAGGTTTATTTCAAAACAATATTAAATTAGAACTTACAGCAGTTAGAATATTTGCTATAGTTATCGGAGTAGTAGGATTATATGTAGCACTATTACAAAGAAATTTGTTAGATATATTGTTATTTGGAGCTAGTTTTTATATTCCAACGGTAGGAATACCATTATTATTTACAATTCTAGGTTTTAGAACTACTACTAGAGTAATATTAGCTGGAATGATTGCTGGAATTTCAACTTCATTTATTTGGAATACATATTTTAATACAGCAATTCCAATAGGTGATCTTATACCAGCAACTATAGCAAATTTTGTTGTAATGATGATAATGCATTACTCTCTTGGAGAGTTAGGTGGATGGGTTGGGCCTAGTAATTGCAAACAAAAACTGAATGTTTAACAAAAACGTGGAGTCTGCACCAGAGTTTGATATTTGATATAAGAATAATATATCAAATATTACTAATCTTTGATCAAAAGTAGTAGGTGTTAAGGTAAAACTAACAATTGCTCCATGATGATTAAACTATATGTAGTTTTTATCACAAAAACCTATTACATAGACTTTTTACTCATTTTTGCTATATTTTGAAACATTTTGTAATTATAAATTCTTGAATTATGAAATATTGCCTAATTAGCAAAAGTGGTTACACTTTGTAAAATTTGAAAATAATGCAGCATGGTTGAGTAAAAATACTACATAATGTACCTGATTTCATCCTTACTAAAAAACATGGAATAGCATAGAGTAAAAATTTTTACTTTTTCTACAGATACAAGTATGTTTAAAATAACAATCTTTGTATCAATTCATAAAACTTGCCAATACAACAATATAAACTTTATGTGTTCATTTAAAAACAAAAAAATATTCTTACTTGATGGCTATCCATTCATTTTTAGAGCATATTTTGTTAATCAAGATCTTACATCCCATAATGGCAATCCAATTGGTGGAGTATATGGATTTGCTACAATGATCATGAATATCATTAGTGAATTTAATCCTGAATACATGGTTGTAGTGTTTGATACTGGATTAGATAATTTTCGTCATAAGATTTATCCTGAGTATAAAAGTCATAGGCCAGAATTACCTTCTGAGCTAAAAATACAATTTCCATTAGTTAGGGAGATTGTAAAATATCTAAATATTAACACAATTGAAATGGAAGGTGTGGAAGCAGATGATGTTATTGCTTCCTTGGCTAATAAATTTGGCAATGCATCAGATGAAATTATTATTGTTTCATCTGATAAGGACCTATTACAATTAGTTAATAATAAAGTTTACATATACGATCCAATAAAAAAGCAATATATCAGAGAAAAAGAAACTATAGAAAAGTTAGGAGTTAGACCTTCTCAAGTAAGAGATTTTCTGTCATTAACTGGGGATGTGTCTGATAATATTCCAGGAATCCCAGGAATTGGCCCTAAGACTGCTATTAAACTTCTGGAACAGTTTGATAGCTTAAATAATATTTTGCATAATTATGCAAATATTGCTTCACCTAGACATAGAAAACTTATAGAAGAGCATCGTCAGCTAGCAGAATTGTCATGGCAATTAGTTGGGCTAAAACAAGACCTGAATCTTAACTTGTCTGTTGAGAATCTACGCTGGTCTCCTCCTAATGCTGAACAAATACGCACACTAATCCATAAATTTGGATTTACATCGCTCATTACAAAAGCTTCTAAGCTTTTTAAGCTTGAATTAAGTCATCTTATTGCAAAGTATCCTCTTTCTAGAGCTAGCAATATTAGCAAAATAGAAATTACTAACCCTGAAATATGGCTACAGGTAAAAAATAAAGCTCAAGAAAGTGGTTATCTTGCTGTTTTATTAGAGAAAGAAAAAAATAATTATATAAGTATAACGTTTTCTTTAGATTTGCATAAGTTATATTTTATTGACTTAACAGCAATTACATCTAAAGAACAGAACCGTGCAATAGCAACTAATCCATGGTGGAAGTCATCAATCATTGAGCTTTTGCTTGATAGTTCTATTCAAAAAATTACTTATAATCTTAAGGAATTATTAATATTTTTATTAAACTTTTTGCGCACTGAAATTACATCAGCTAGTTGTATAGATGATATAATGTTAATGCATTATATTTTATCAGCTGGCAAAAACGATCTTTCTTTGAATGAAATTATACAAACCTATAATAAATCTTATTCAGAACAATATTCAGAAAACAAAGTTTGCTGGCTAAAAAATACTTTCGATAATTTAATGTCAGAGTTATTTAAGAATAAGCTATTGCATTGTTATTATGAAATAGATCTGCCAATATGCTATATATTACGTAATATAGAAAATAATGGAATTAAAATTAATGTACCATTGCTAAAAGAGTTGTCAGCTCAGTTAAAACATAAAATTGAGCTGCTCGAACAGCAAATTTATAAGATTTGTGGTCAAGAATTTAACATCGCTTCTCCAAAACAATTGGGGGAAATATTATTTGACGTTTTAAAGCTGCCTCATGCTAAAGTTTCTCAAAAAACTAAATCTTACTCTACAGATTCAGAAGTGCTAGAAAATTTAAGTCGTGCTGGAATTAAGATAGCAGATCTACTATTAAAATGGCGCCAATTAACAAAACTGTTAACTACATATATAGATACATTACCAACTCAAATTAATAACAACACTTTCAGAATACATACTACTTTGCTACAAACCTCTACTACTACAAGTAGATTAAGCTCGCATTCACCTAATTTACAAAATATTCCAATAAGATCAGAATATGGATTAAAGGTGAGATCAGCATTTGTTGCACCTCAAGGCTCTAAAATTTTATCTGCTGATTATTCTCAAATAGAATTACGCATACTTAGTTATTTTGCTAATATAGAACAGTTAAAGAATGTTTTTATTATGGGCGAAGACATTCACAGTAGTACTGCTGCTCAGATCTTTAAGATTAATGCTGATCAAGTAACAGAAGAGCATAGAAGAAAAGCTAAAGCAATAAATTTTGGTGTAATTTACGGTATCAGTGCTTTTGGAGTAGCAAAACAGTTAAATATTAGCAATACAGAAGCAGCGCAATATATTAATCATTACTTTCAAGAATATCCATCTATAAGACAATATATGGATGAAACAAAAAAATTTGCAGTTGAGAATGGTTATGTCAAGAATATGATAGGTAGAAGATGTTATATTCCATTAATCAATAGTTCTAATTTAACAACAAGAAATTTTGCTCAACGAGCTGCAATTAATGCACCAATTCAAAGTACTGCTTCTGACATAGCAAAAATTGCTATGATTCAATATGAAAAACTCATATATTCTAAATACCCAGCAATAAAATTATTATTACAGGTTCATGATGAATTAGTTTTTGAATTACCTAACGAGTTAGTAGATACTGCATGCAATTTAATAAAATGCACTATGGAAAACATACCGTACTTTTCTTTTCCATTAAAAGTTGAGTTAAAAATTGGAGATAACTGGGGAGAGATGCAAAAGGTGAAGTTTTAACAGTTTGCAAAATTGAACATATTATTATATTAATACGCAAAAAAATTAGGAAAACATGTTATGCCCCAGGCTATTGTAGCATTGGTAGGAAAGCCAAACGTTGGCAAATCTACTTTATTTAATCGCCTTAGTTTAAGGGAAAAATCTATAGTACATGACTTACCTGGCATAACTAGGGATCGTAAATATGCTAAAGCTAATTTATTCTCAGATTTAATTGTTGTAGATACTCCTGGATTAGAATTTGCTGCTGCTGGTTCACTAGAATTTAATATGATGCAACAAAGTTTAGTAGCAATTAACGAGGCAAATATTATTTGTTTTGTAGTTGATGCAATCACTGGTATTTTGCCAATTGATGAAGAATGTGCAAACCTAATACGAAAACACAATAAACAATCTAGTACTATATTAGTAATTAATAAAACTGAGAAGCCTATTATATTAGATAAGAGTTATTATAAACTTGGATTTAGTGAATCAATATGTATTTCAGCTAAACACGGTCAAGGTATATATGAGCTTGGAGATATAATTCAAAACATATTATCAGAAGATAAAAAAATAAATGTCTTAACTACCACTAATACTAAGTGTGAGTATAATCAGCAATGTCCAGAATTACAGTTAGCAATAGTAGGTAGACCTAATTGTGGCAAATCAACATTTATTAATGCTATTTTAAACGAGGAAAGAGTACTAACAGGACCAGAGAGTGGACTTACTCGTAATTCAGTTGAGGTAGATTGGAAATATTGTGGTCAACTAATCAGATTAGTTGACACTGCTGGAGTAAGAAAAAAAAACGCTGTTACTCAATCATGCGAATTACTATCAGTAAATGATACTTTTAAAACCATTAGATTTGCCAATATTGTTATTGTAATGATTGATGCTACACGAGGCCTAGAACAACAAGATCTTAGCATCATTAGTTATGCAGTTAACGAGGGACGTGGCATAGTACTAGTAGTAAATAAATGTGATTTAATTAAAAAGAAAGAAGAGTTTCAAAAAGAGCTAAATAGATTGGTTGCTTATTCTGTTTTTCAAATTAAAGGCATAAATCCAATTTATATATCGGCAAAAGAAAAGTTCAATCTTGAATCTGTATTACAGAAGTGCGTATTAACATACGCTAGTTGGCAAAAAAGAGTTACTACTGGCACATTAAATCAGTGGCTAGCTAAAGCTATGAGCAATAGGCCTTTACCATTTCAAAGCCATGGCAAGAGAGTTAAAATTAAATATTGTACTCAAACTAAAGCAAGACCACCAACTATTAAATTATTTTGTAATAATATTGAATCTATAGATGAATCATATAAAAGATATCTAATTAATAACTTTAAACTTAATTTCGATATTGCAGCAGGAGTACCAGTAAGGTTAAGTTTTGTTAAAGGAAAAAATCCTTACAGATAGATAGGGTTATGGCATTAAACAAATTACTGCTAATTAGAACTATAGAAGAAAATAAGCTATTGCAATCTAGGTTAGTAGGCAAGTTTACGGTATGCAATTGCCCATTAATAAATTATGAAGTTATTAAGTTAGATTATAGCAAAATAAGTAGAGGACAAAACATTGTTATTACAAGTAAATTTGCTGCCAAGATTATTGCTGAAAATATGAATTCTAATGTAAATTGTTTCGTTGTTGGTAAAGCATCATCTCAAATTTTACAGCAAAATAAGTTTATAAGAGTTGTAGGAGTATATAATACAGTAGAAAAATTGTTACTTAATACATCTGAAGCTAAAAATATAATATATTACTGTGGTAACTATATAACTCATGATCCTCCGAATCATTGGACAAAAAAAATAGTTTATCTAGTAAAATATGCCCAAGATCTTACAGATGAAGCCAAAATTAACTTATCTTTAAGTCAAATTAGTCATAGTTTGATATATTCATATAATGCAGGACTAAATTTGATTAAACTATTGAAAAAAAACAAATTACTCTGGACATTACAGAACGTTAGAATAATATGTATAAGTTCAAAAGTTGGATCTTTATTCACAAAAATAGCGAAAAAAGTATCTTTCCCTACAACTCCGACTAGTAAGAATATGATTAAAATATTACTTAATCGTAATCATACTATTTGAATTAATTCAAAATTCATTAATTGAGTACTATATGCAATGAGCAAGAGGATATTAGTAAAAAATAACTGCAATGGATATTAAGTCTTATTTTGCTAGTAAAAAAGAGTTAAATGCTAGCCAAATAGAGCTGGCATCTATTCTACAGAGTATTAGCGATTACTTTAATAGCAGAAAGATTATTAGATATTTTCGCCAATTACCGTATAATGGAACATATATTTATGGTAAAGTAGGAAGCGGAAAAACTATGCTTATGCAAGCTCTGAATCAATCGTTAGAAAAGTTAGGAGAAGTAGGGTATTTTCACTATCAGTTTTTAATGCATAGCTTACATAAAGTTGTAAGACAAAGCACAAGTAACCATACTGATAATAGCAATAATTTAATGAAAACATTAGCATATGAGTATTCTAGCAAATATAGAATTATTCTAATAGACGAGTTTGAAATAATAGATATTGCTGAAGCTCTATTGATCGGTAGTTTTATAAAATGGCTGTTTATTAAAAAAGTCTATATAGTATTAACTAGCAATATTGCTCCAGAACTTTTATATAATAACGGATTAAAGAGAGAATTATTTCTACCTTATATAGATACTATTAAGCAAAACATGCAAATATTTTATCTAAAGTCAGATCATGATTATAGAAAAGCTAAAGTACAGTCAAAAGAACAAAGAATACTTATTGGAATAGATGCAAATAAGCAACTGCAATTAATAATTGATAAGTTAATTAGGAACAAAGAATTATTGAATCATGATGTAAAAGTTTTGGGGCGTAATCTTAATGTAAATAATAATTATGGTAATATCCTAATTATAACTTTTGATGAGCTATGCTATCAAGAAAGATCATACAATGATTATATTGCTATGTGTCAGCATTTTGATGTTATCATTGTTAAAAATGTAACCATTATTGAAAGCGCTAATAATGATGTCATAATAAGATTTATTAATTTTATAGATAACGCTTATAGCATGAAAGTACTAATTTATATGAGCGTTAATACATCACTTGATCAAATATATATAGGACATAATTATCAACAACCTTTTCAAAGAACATTATCTAGGCTATATGAAATGAATAGTAATGAATATTTATTTCATTCAAAATATCAAGAGGCATATGAGTAATACTACAATAGGAAAATTTATAACTTTTGAAGGAAATGAAGGAAGCGGTAAAACTACTCAAAGCAAACTACTTTATGAAAAATTATTAGATAATGGTATAAAAGCAGTATGGACTAGAGAAATTGGTGGAACTGATATTGCAGAGTTAATTCGTGATATAGTTTTATTTAAAGATATGTCTATTACCACAGAATTATTGTTAATAATGGCAGCTAGGTATGAACATATTGAAAAATTTATTAGGCCAAATTTAAATGAAGGAAAATGGGTAATATGTGATAGATTTATAGATTCTACTTTATGTTACCAATCTAAAAATAGCGAGGAACAGCAGCTAATACTTGAGCTACACCGTAAATTATTAGACAATTTTTTTCCAGATCTTACTTTAATAATTAATGTATCACCAAGTATTGCAATGCAAAGAATAAAGATAAGAGAAATACATAAGAACACAAATCAACTTAATAAGTTTGATAATAGAAATCAACAGTTTCATCAAAAAATTACTGATGCATTTATTCAAGTTAGTAAATTATTCCCAGAACGTATAGTACAAATCAATGGTGAACCAATGATAGAAGATGTTAGTTCAGAAGTTATAAATATCATAAATAATAAAATGAAAGTTAATTTACTTAGGTGAATCAATTATTTTATGTATTTAGAGCATACTAGACATTTCTCTGCTATTAATTTTTAGTTTATGGTTCTCTTGTATTAATTAATTTAGTGTTAAAATTGCTATGTACTTATCTAATATTCAAAAGTTATATAACATATAATCATTTTTTATCAGTTATGGAAGAATTCAAATATTTGGTTTTTAAAAAAATGATTATTGCCATAATTGCTGATGGAGTTACTCCATTTATATGTTTTGCAGCTCTTATAGTCTCAGGTTGATACTGCTTAAGCTTTTCTCGTACTTCAATTGATAAACTAGGAATCTGGTCATAGTTCAAATCTTGAGGAATTTGATATGTTTCTTCTTGCTTAAAAAGCTCAATATCTTCTTTTTGACGCTCTAAATATACATGATATTTAGATTCATAAGTTAGTAATAATAATAAATTGTTATCATATCGATTTAATTCAGGGTAAATATCTTTTACTATATTAATACCAAAATTTGGAAGCCCAAGTAAGCTAAACGCAGTACGCGCTATACCATTCTGTGAAATTTGATAACCACAATTTTGAAGTTGTTTAGGAGTAATGGTTAGTGACTGAACATAATCACGTAAAGTATTTAATTTAGATAATTTTTTCTGAAATACTTCCTGTCTTAACTGACTTACACAACCAAGATCTATTGCTTTTGGTGTGAGACGCTGGTCAGCATTGTCAGCTCTAATACTTAATCTGTATTCTGATCTTGAAGTAAACATACGGTAAGGTTCATCTATTCCGTTTGTTAAATCATCAATCATTACTCCAATATAAGCATCTGTTCTATCTAAGATAAATGGATCTTGCTTTTTTACTGCTAGTGCAGCATTTATTCCTGCCATGATGCCTTGCCCTGCTGCTTCCTCATAACCTGTAGTACCATTAATCTGTCCAGCTAAATATAGCCCACCTACAGATTTCACTTCTAGGCTATGCTTTAGTTGTCTAGGATCAACATAATCATATTCAATAGCGTAGCCATATGCTATTATTTTGCAATTTTCCAAACCTTCTATCGTTCTAATCATATTTTCTTGCACATCACTTGGTAAAGATGTTGATATTCCATTGGGATAGATAGTGTTACTGTTTAATCCTTCTGGCTCTAAAAAGATTTGATGACTCGCATTATGACTAAACCTTATAATTTTATCCTCTATTGATGGACAATATCTTGGGCCTGTTCCTTGAATTTGCCCGCTATACATTGCAGAAAGATGTAAATTTTCCTTTATAATTTTATGTGTTATTTCATTAGTTCTGGTAATATAACACTTAATTTGCGGAACTAAAACCTTCTTAGTAATTTCAGAAAATGGAGTAGGAATTAAATCCCCTGGTTGCTCCTCTAATTTCGAGTAATCTATGGTTCTACTATCAATTCTAGGCGGAGTACCAGTTTTTAATCTACCTAGTCTCAATCCAAGTTCTGATAAAGTATTAGATAATCCATAAGATGCATTTTCTCCCAAGCGTCCAGCTTTTATTTGCTCTTTACCACGGTGAATTACACCAGATAAGAAAGTACCAGTAGTTAGTATAACCTTTTGACAATAAATTTCTTTTCCATTGACAATTACTGCAGTAACTTTATTAGCAATAACTTTAATATCCTCTACTGATGCAAATATTGTAGTTAAATTAGGATAATTCATTATTGTACTGTACATTGCAGATTTATATAGCGCACGATCTATTTGTGCCCTAGGCCCCCAAACAGCTGGTCCTTTAGTATGATTCAACATTTTATAGTGTATGCCAGCTTGATCTGCTATATACCCAATAAGGCCATCAAGAGCATCAACTTCTTTGACTATGTGACCTTTACCACGGCCACCAATAGCTGGGTTACATGGCATTTCTCCAAGATTTTCAGGTTTAAGAGTAATTAATGCAACTTTAACACCAATTCGTGCTGCTGCTGCAGCTGCTTCACAGCCAGCATGGCCACCACCAACTACTACAACATCAAATTTATTCATTCTTTCAACATTTTACTAAAAACTAACTAAGCTAGCTCATTATAGATGATGTAACAATCAACTACCTAACATGCGCTAGTTAAACTAATAACATTATGTATATTGTTTTGTTAGAAGCAAATTAAAAATTTAAACCGAATATTTGTAATTGGTTTTTTGAAATTATCACTTAACGGCTTTTACATTTTTGCTTTATTTATGTCGAGATTATATATAATTGCGAAACATCAGACTTGCAAAATGTAATGTACAGATTTTAAACCATGAATATTATCTCTTAGAGTGTATGCAAAATCTTGATTTATCAAAAAAGTAACCTTAGAATCCCTAAACAGCAATGTCTATACATGCATCATCTATTTTTCTAACTTCTCATCCCATATCTCTCTACTTATATTAATCCAAATGTATAATTTTTGGCAACTAATTGTAATATTAATTATAGCTTTAAAATGGTAATATCCTTTAGTTTTATAACACATGTACATATTTTCAACATACAATGTCTACTTTAGATGATTATATAGCATAAATCAAAAAGATAGTTACATCAAAAAGAGGAAATGAAATAATGTGTAAATACCTTTCTAATTAAGCTATATTTATAATCTCAACCTTGATTGAATTTGCAATAGATCTAGCAAAAGAATTACATGTTTTCTATACTAAACATTGCACTGCAAAACTTATGAGAGGACCTTCATCTACTGGTCTGTCTAAAATGAACCCCTTGGTTTTATAACCTGCTTCAGCGAAAATGCTGAACCTGTCATCTATGTTAAAAGTTAAATTTAGTGATCCCATGATGCCATTTTTAATTTCAGCATGCCTTGGAACTGGAGTCATTAACTCTGGTTGTCTCCATATTATTAAACTTCCACCTAAATCAACTTTACTTATAGAGAAAAAGCGTGCAACGCTAAGTTCTAAGTAATAAGTATCGTGTTCTTTAGAAGGAGTTGAATCTTTTTTAATAAAATACCACGAATTTGAAGAATCACATACAGAATCATCTGAAGTATGATATACAGTATCATTTGATTTTAGCTCTTGCCCAAATCCAAATGCTATTTTTATAGGAGTATATTCAGTGTTAATATGCACTGTTATTCGTTTTTCTAGTACGTTATATGGAGTTAAGATAAGATTTACTGAAGGCATAAATCCAATTTGCCCCAACCCATTTATCTGTCCTAGAGGTATCATAGGAACTTGGATGTTTTGACCAGATGCTATTGCATAAAAGGATGCGAATACCATTGGATTCATAAGATCTAAAAAACATAAAGAACGGATTTTATTCTGTATTGAAGTTTTACCATAAATCTTTTCCATATCTAGTATATGACTTCTAATATCACCTGTTCCTAATTCATGAGCTTGTTCAAATATAACATCATGCAATACATACCAAAGTTGATTTCCTGCGCTAAAAATATAACTCCAAGCAGTAACTGGACTTAAAAGTTGTTTTGTTTGTAGCAATTGATTGATAATTCTAGACGCTAAGCAAGTATTAACTTGTACTCCTGCAAGAGTTATTGCATTGTGTTGTTGTGGATGGGAATTTGGTGAAAGATTATAATCAGTAGCAGCGCTAAATAATCTTAGTGTATATCCATCTACTGTACCACCAAATTCATATGCTCTGCGACCATGCCCTATAACCTCATGATGAAGCAATACTATATAAAAGCTAGAATAGCCTGCTATAATTCTGCCAATAATGCTATTACTCAAGCCATATTTATCATTTATTAACCCAAGAACATTAACTGCGCTTAAAGCATTATCAATACCATCAGTTGAGATAGTGACTGGAAATTTTCTATTTTGAATAATGCAATTATTAACTACTGTATAATTAGCATTAGCATAAATAGTAGTACTGCTTAGCAGTGTAAAAAGTAACACAAAAAAAGTTGTTTTTTTATAGATTTGCATAGTAATGTTAGCTTTAAAATCAATTCTTCAATTTTAAATTGATTTTATGTTATAGATAGAGGGTTTAAGCAATGAAAAAGTAAAAAATATTACAAGCTGATAGTATTATTCGTCAAATAAGTTGCTTATTCACAACTATAAATTGAATTTATGAAGTTTAGCTGTATACCAATAATAGTTCGATATAATTGACATGTTAAAGATAGTTAAAATAAGGATTACAGCAATAGACTTCTTTCAAAACTAGACAATGATGTAGAATAGTGTTATAAAGATCTGATTTGATGTGATAATGAAATTCGATCAGATTAAAGAGTTAGGTGATGAAAAATTTCGTCGATTAACAGGAGTAAGGAAGGGAACATTCTCAAAGATGGTGGATATTTTGAGGAAAGCTGATGGTGTTAAGAAATCAAAAGGAGTGCGTAAAAATAAGCTCAATTTGGAGGAACAGTTATTGATGGCCTTAGAATACCTTAGAGAATACCGTACTTATTTTCATATAGGTCAGAACTATGGGATTAGTGAAAGTTCAGCATATAAAGCTGTAAAATGGGTAGAAGACACCTTAGTTAAACACCCAAACTTTGCTCTTCCAGGTCGTAAAGCTCTAATGAAGAGTGATATGAATTATGAAGTAGTCTTGGTTGATGCTACTGAGAATCCTATAGAAAGACATAAAAAAAACAAAAATTCTATTATTCATGAAAGAATAAAAGGCATACACTAAAAACTCAAATAGTTGTAGACAAGCAAACACACCAAGTAATATGTACAGATTTTTCTAACGGTAAAAAACATAACTTTAGATTATTTAAGGAATCCAAAATTCTTATTCATCCTAAGGTTAACGCTATTACTGATACAGGATATCAAGGTATACAAAAAATTCACAATAATTCTGAATTGCCAAAGAAAAAAAGCAAGAAAAATCCTTTAACTAAAAATGATAAAAAGAATAATCGTAGGTTAGCATGAGAAAGAGTTGTCAATGAAAACGTTATTGCTATGCTAAAACGGTTCAAGATTATTGCTGACAAATATCGAAATAGACGTAAAAGATTCGTTCTTAGTTTTAATTTGATCTCTGGTATTTATAATTTTGATCTACCTTAACCAGTTTCGAAAAGAGATGATTCATCACTTGCCAACTTTTTTGCCAAATAGCCTTGGATATCCTAATGAAGCTGGCAGTAATCCTTTATCTACTAAAAAATTTTTTAGCTACAAATTCTCCGATATCTTCTTAAATTTCTTAAAACAACAACATAGAGCAATCCCTTCAACTATAAAAGCTAGACCTAATTTAGTATACTTGCTGTTTAGTAGTACAATCCATGGAGCTACTCCAGCTAGCACTACTCTCTATTCATCAATGCTCAAACCCATACACTTCATCGGCCCCGATAATGCAAAACATAATTTTGGATTTTGCATAATCACATTCAGCATCAATTCTAGCATAAAAAATCTCATTCTTCTCCTGTGATTTTCAAAAATTCGCAAAATCTCTAATATAGCAGGCCTTATTTCTCAGATAAGCTGTTTATTATCAGTCTTTCTTATTAGCAACCTAATGATGCTAAGATTTCAGGCATTATCTTGTCTAGTTCAATATTAGCATTATCACTTGTTAACATATTGGTTACAACTTTATTTGTAGCTGCTTTTACCTTATCTACACTAGTTCTAGTTATCTTGCGTCTTTCCTCCATTGTATTTATTCCGTTAGCAATATCCTTTTTTAACTTCATTACCTTCTTTTCTAGACACTGTTACAGTCAGATCTGGTATGATATTATCAAAAGTATGTTCCTTTCTTTTATATCTCTAAACTGAATTATTTTTTCTTCTTTGGTTGGTACTTTTATTTTATTTAATGGTGCTTGCGTAAATTTAAAATTGAAGTAATTACATGATAACTTATTTTATAATTTGATTAAATTGTGAATCTATAGTATGCTTTTTATTAAAAGCAAATAATTTTGTAACAATAAACATATTTTAAAGCAACATTATCAATTGCAGCTTACTCTAAGCTTATCAACTATAAATTCCAGTTGTTGAATTTAAAATCAGCACTCAATTAGCTAAATATCGTACACAAATTTGCGTTATATTTGCCCAATTTTCATCAAGATATTATTATCATTTAGTTAAATCTTCTTAACCACTGAATGTATTGTCCTGATAGCTTTATCAAATTACTTCTTTGCATATACCAGTATGCTTATGTTGACAGAACAATATGTTTAAAATCAGCTCTTGCTGTTAAACAATCATATACATAACTTCACATCGCACAATCTTCATAAAAATTGAAAACATATTTATTATACACAGAAAGATAAGCTTTTATTAAATAAACATTGTTCTGCTATTAAATTTCTTGGTTCATATAATATCTTCTGTTGTAAGTTATTATATATCTAAACTTAATCCCAATCTTATATCCTATTCTTTTTCTTATCTTTACTTATCCTAATCTTACGTTTCTATGAATTCATCAAATCAAAGAATTCACTATTAGATTTAGTGTTTTTAAGTTTATCAAGTAAAAATTCCATAGCGTCCACAGCTCCCATTTGATTAATAATTCTTCTAAGCATCCACATTTTTGATAATTCTGATTTACCAACTAACAGCTCCTCTTTTCTAGTGCCAGATTTATTAATATCAATTGCTGGATAGATTCTTTTATCAGATATCTTTCTGTCTAATACAATTTCTGAGTTGCCAGTTCCTTTAAACTCCTCAAAAATCACTTCATCCATTCTAGAACCTGTATCAACTAATGCAGTTGCAATAATAGTTAAAGACCCACCATTTTCGATATTACGAGCTGCTCCAAAAAAGCTTTTTGGTTTTTGTAAAGCGTTTGAATCAACTCCACCAGTTAGTACCTTACCTGAAGATGGAACAACAGTATTGTATGCCCTAGCTAGTCTAGTGATTGAATCCAGTAATATTACTACATCTCTTTTATGCTCTACCAATCTTTTTGCTTTTTCAATTACAATTTCAGCTAGTTGAGTATGCCGTACTGCTGGCTCATCAAAAGTAGAACTTACAACTTCTCCTTTAACTGACCTAATCATATCGGTAACTTCTTCTGGCCTTTCTCCTATTAGCAATACTATTAGGTAAATTTCAGGATGATTAGTAGCAATAGAATGAGCAATGTTCTGCAATAAAATTGTTTTACCAGTACGAGGCGGAGCGACTATAAGAGCTCGTTGCCCTTTCCCCATAGGTGAAACTAGTTCCATAACTCTAGTACTAAGGTTTTTATAATCTAGATCAACTTCAAAAAAAATTTTTTCCTCTGGGTATAAAGCTACTAAATCATCAAAATGTAGCCGTTGAATAGATTTTTTAATATCTTCTCCATTAACTTTTAGTACTTTTAATAAAGCAAAGTAACGTTCTCCAGACTTTGGAGCTCTAATTTGTCCTTCAACAGTATCTCCAGTGCGTAATTCACAACGTTTAATCTGACTTAAAGATACATAAATATCTCCTGCTCCTGATAAATAATTTACTTCTGGTGATCGTAAAAAACCAAATCCTCCGTTTAAAATTTCAATTACTCCTTCTTCAATAACTGTACCATTACGTTCTACTACCATTTTTAAAATAGCTGATATTAGTTCATTCTTAGTTAATGAACTAGCATTTTCAATTGCTAAACTTTCAGCATAACATTGCAATGCTTCAGGAGATTTTTTCTTTAGTTCGTTCAAATGAACAGTTATTTCAACTGAAGAATCTACAGCTTCGATGTTAACTTGATTATTGTTAGATACAGGTTTGGATGGTTTTTTTATTCTATGTTCTTTACTTTCAGCATAACATTGCAAGGCTTCAGGAGATTTTTTCTTTGGTTCGTTCAAATGAGCAGTTATTTCAACTGAAGAATCTACAGCTTCGCTGTTGGCTGGATTATTATTAGATACAGGTTTTAATATGTTTTTTATTCTATGTTCTTTTTCTGTAGTCATAATATATTATTAAAGATTATATTGAGTTTGATATAAATGCATTAGCTTTCTAGTATGAAATATTAATTAAACTGATAATTAAGGTGTATAGTAAACTTAAAAGCAAAAATAAACATTTTGTATATGGATTTATTTATTAAATACAATGGCTTTAGCTATAGATCATAAATATTTTAAACAGAGTAGCACATGATACTTGTTAGGAACAGTTTTATAATTGCTACATATCACCAAGAAGGCAGCTTTACTACTACAGTGAATAGCAAAATTTGAAGATTTTGTCAAATAAATTCTTTAATACTCAAACAAAATTAATTTTAAAGCTATTTAACACAAGTTCGATATAAAGAGATATGTTATAGTATGTTAAAAATAAGTATTAGATAAAAGGCTGAACTTGAAGATATGGTAGAAGTAATAGAAAAAAGATAGTTGTAAAAAAGATATGATTAAGTATATCCAAACTACTATAGAACAATTATAATAATAAGATGTTAAGATGTAATGAAAAAGTAACTTAGTATGATATATTCTATAGATTTTTCAGAAAAATGTGCTAACAATAAATGAAAGATAGAAAATTAGTTTTAAAAAGTATCAAAACATTTTGGAATAAGAAAGAATACAGTATTTGTATGTAGTAAGAACATATTGCATTAAAAAACAGAAACATATCTCCAAGAAAAATCTCTATTGATAAACTAAAAGAAGATGTGTAATAATATATTGATTCTATCAATCAAATAGAACTAATGTTATAGTAGAATTAGTATATAAATATCTGCTAATTTAGTTGTTCACCAAAGTTTATCATCTAAAAAGTATTTATTCTAGTCCCTCTCTTTACTATTATTATACCATTTTTTTTAATGTCATACTTTTAAATGTATGTTGGATTATGTATTAGAGTCTTATTTTCACAAGCTATCTTGAATTTTTTACTAGCGCTTGCCTCAAAATTTTATGTTTAACTTTTTCATAAAATTCTAGCTTAATTTGGTCTAACAATCCACTTTTTGATGCAGCATTAAGTTTAGCAATAATTACCTCCAGTAATAATCCAAATCTTATATCCTATTCTTTTCCTTCATTTTTCTTATCATAATCTGATTTTAATAATGATTAGTTAGTAATAAACATTGGTATAATTACGAGATTTAACAATTATTTTGAAAAAATACATTGTAAGTAATACGTGGATAATATTGTGGATAACTATAGTAATTTATTGTATGATTACTAAATTTAGATTATTTAAAATGTTATTATATTTTTTATCAACATGTGGATAGTTTATTTATATTATCTACATGTTGTTAATATATATATTTCAGTTTACTATAATTCTTGTATATTAAGAGATTTAGTTAAAAACTAACAAAATAAAAATGTGGATAAAAATGTGGATAAAAAATAATCCACTAAAAACTGCTTACATAAATAACTACCAAATAATATTTATATATTTAATATTGTTAATTTAGTCATGAGTAAAATTATACAAGCTTTTCATAGTTCTAATAAAAATTACACTCCAATATGGTTTATGAGACAAGCAGGTAGGTATCTACCAGAATATCAAGTGTTAAAAAGAACAACAAATAGCTTTTTTGAATTATGTTACAATCCAATTAAAGCAGCTGAAGCTACTTTACAACCAATAGCAAGATTTGACTTTGATGCAGCAATAATATTCTCAGATATTTTAGTACTTCCTGACTCTCTAGGAATAAATATTAGATTTATTAATAACTTATGTCCAACAGCAGAAAAAATACCAAATTTACTAGACTTACAAAAATCAAAAATACAAAATACAAAAATTAGTAAAGTATATGAGGCAATAGACATAGTAAGAAAAAAGTTAAATAAAAAAAAATCTCTTATAGGATTCTGTGGAGGACCATGGACAGTATTAACTTATATTTTAGGATATAACAGTAGAAATACTCCAAAGTTTCACGAAATAAAATCTAATAATAAGCATGAACTTATTGTAGATTCTATCAACATTCTAACAAAGCATACAATAGATCACCTAGCAAATCAGATACTAGCAGGAGCTGATATAGTTCAAATATTTGATAGTTGGGCTGGAATTTTACCATATCAAGAGTTTTCTGAATATGTGATTAAACCAACTTCTAATATAGTCAAAACATTGAAAGAAAAATTTCCTCATATAAAGATTATTGGATTTCCTAAAGGAGCAGGTAAATTATATCACAAATATACTAAGGAAACTAATGTTGATGGAATAAGCTGTGATTATGATTTACAACTAGATGAAATGTTAAAATTACAAAAAAATGTTCTTGTACAAGGAAATCTTAATCCTAATACAATATTATCAAAAAATAGCAAAATCATTGAGGAATCTGTAATAAAAATTATGGATACTTTATCAAACAATAGATTTATTTTTAATTTAGGTCATGGTATTCTACCAGAGACTCCAATAAAAAATGTTGAGTTAATAGTTAAACTAGTAAAAAACTACCATTCAAGTGAGTAACAAAAAAAAGATAGCAATAGTTCTACTAAACCTTGGAGGGCCAGATAAAATTGAATCTGTTAAACAGTTTTTGTTTAATTTGTTTTACGATAAACATATAGTTCAACTTCCTAATCCATTTAGATTCTTAGTTGCTAAAATAATAGCATCAGTAAGAAACAAGTCTTCACAAAAAATTTATAATAAAATTGGAGGTAAATCTCCAATTTTATTTCAAACAACTTTACAAGCTGAAGCACTAAGAATTAAGCTAAAAAATAAGTTACTTCATCCATATAAGATTTTTATAGCCATGCGTTATTGGAATCCATTGATTCACGAAGTAGTTTCACAAATAAAAGAATACCAACCAAGCAAAGTTATATTATTGCCACTATATCCTCAGTTTTCTACTAGTACTACCTTATCTGCAATAGAGGAATTTAGAAGCAGTTTATTAAAAAATAACTTTAGTTGTTTAGTTAAAACTGTTTGTTGCTATCCAATTAACAAAGGATTAGTGGATGGATACTCAAGTATAATTAAAAACTGCACTAACGATTTTTCTAATACTGTTTTGTTGTTTTCTGCACATGGACTACCAAAAAAATTTATTACTCAAGGAGATCCATATCAATGGCAAATTGAAAATTCGGTAAAGTCAATTGTTAAAAAACTAAATGTAAAAGGATTATATTGGAAAATATCTTACCAAAGTAAAATAGGGCCATTAAAGTGGCTAGAGCCTGATACAAAGTCTGAAATTATTTGTGCAGCTAAAAGTAAAAAAAATATTATAATTGTACCTATAAGTTTTGTGTCTGAACATGTAGAAACTTTAGTTGAGCTTGATATAGATTACTCTAGTATTGCTAAACACTATGGAGTTAGTTATTGCAGAGCTGAAACTGTAGGCGTAAATGATTTATTCATAAATGGAATAGCAGATATAATACTAAAAGCTATTAATAGTAATGATGATGTTATTTCAGGAAATTGTGATAAAATATGCCCACAAAAATTTATACAGTGTATATATAAAAGATAGGTAACAAAATGCAAAACTATTATGATTATTTTAAATCTATACATATTATATCAGTAATTTTCTGGATGGCTGGAATGTTATATCTTCCTAGATTGTATGTATATCATACTCAGGTTCAGACTGAATCAGAATCATATAATATGCTGTGTACAATGGAAAGAAGGCTCATATTTATTATGAGCTTATCAATGTTACTAGTATTTATTATGGGAGGAATTTTATTTTTTATCTATAATATTACAATTTATGACACCTGGTTTCATGTTAAGATGCTGTCAGTGTTACTTCTTTCAACAATGCATGGAATGTTTATTAGATACCACAAGAGATTCGTTAACAAAAGCAATAAAAAATCAACAATGTTTTACAAAGTTATTAATGAGTTAGTAGCATTATTAATAGTTGTTGCTATCTTTATGGTTGTACTAAAACCATACTGGTAACTTTTGATTAGTGTAATTTGAGAATAGTTATATTATATATAGCTAAACCATTATAAAACAGTTATGGTATATTCTTTTGGAAAATAATATCTATGTCACAGTAATATTTCATTCTGCTTGATAGTGAAAATTCAAAAATTTTCAACCACCTGGGTCACAGGCGTCAGCGAGTTTGTAAAGATTAATGATACAACTTGAGAAGTCCTTATAACTCTTACTTAATTAAGTAAGTATTCAAAGTACAAGTGCTAAAACATGATGCTTTGGAGATGGTATAAGGATGGCTGAGTTAGTAATAGAGTATATTAGAGATCGATATAACAAAGTGTTTTAATACAATTAAGTATTGTGAGTTGATAGAATTTCTAAGACTAGTTATGAAACTGATTGAAACACCAATCATAGAAAATGGTACTATAGTTATTAACAAAGAATGTTGTCGTCAAAGCTCAATAGTTTGTGCGTCAAGAAAAGGTGAATTAATCTTACTGGTGAAAGTCCAGTTATGGAAGGAGAAGCTAGATCCACCATATAGCGAGTCTTGTGCTGCTGAAGGTAACGACAGTAGTAAAGCGTAGACAGTGAAACATTCGAGCCGAAACCAAATGGTGAACGTGATAGCCCTGAAAGTGAGATGTAGTGGAAGCCGATATGTTCTAGCACATAGTAGGCAAAAGAAGATTGGAGGTCAAACTAGTAAAAATCCAAAAATTTTCAACCACTGGGGTCGCAGGCGTCAGCGAGTTTGTAAAGATTAATGACACAACTTGAGAAGTCCTTATAACTCTTACGTAATTAAGTAAGTATTCAAAGTACAAGTGGTGAAACATAAGGCTTTGGAGATGGTGTAAGGATGGCTGAGTTAGCCATAGTAGTGATGAAACCTAGTAATGTGGGTGGAGCAAAGGGTTAGCAGAAAAGTAAGAATGCAAGAGGGAAACAATGGCTGTACACAGCATAGACAGAAATACATGGTTAACGAAACTTGAGCGTATAAAGTTGCTATCATCGAAAAATCAAGACATAAAGTTTAATAATCTAAATCAAGACATAAAGTTTAATAATCTTGGACATATCATTGATTTAAAGATGTTAGAAGAACAATATAAGGAACTCGATAGCAAGAAAGCGATAGGAATAGATGGTATAACCAAAGCTGATTATGGTAAGAAGTTGAAAGCAAATCTGCTCTCGCTTCTTACTAAAATTCGCAAATGGCAATATCAAGCTAAACCTGCACGAATAACAGAAATTCCAAAAGAAGATGGAGGCAAAAGACCTTTGATAATATCATGTTTTGAAGATAAGATAATCGAGTCTACAGTAAGCAAGATATTAAACTCTGTGTTTGAGCCAATATTCTTAAAGTATTCCTATGGATTTCGACCTAAATTAAATGCACACGATGCTTTAAGGGAGTTAAACAGACTTACGTATAACTTCAATAAAGGGGCTATAGTAGAGATTGATATAACAAAGTGTTTCAATACAATTAAGCATTGCGAGTTGATGGAATTTCTAAGAAAGAGAATATCTGACAAGAAGTTTCTAAGACTAGTTATGAAACTGATTGAAACACCAATCATAGAAAATGGTACTATAGTTACTAACAAAGAAGGTTGTCGTCAAGGCTCAATAGTTTCGCCAATTCTGGCAAATGTCTTTCTGCATTATGTTATAGATAGCTGGTTTGCAAAAATCAGCAAAGAAAACTTAATGGGACAAACAGGAATGGTGAGGTACTGCGACGATATGGTATTTGTCTTTGAAAAGGAAACAGATGCGAAAAGGTTTTATGATGTTTTGCCTAAAAGGTTAAATAAGTATGGGCTAAATATCAATGAAGCTAAATCACAAATGATTAAATCTGGTAGAGACCATGCTGCAAATTTAGCCAAACAAGACAAGAAGATCGCAAGTTATAATTTTCTTGGATTTACTTGCTATTGGGGCAAATCAAGATTTGGCACAACATGGAGACTAAAATATACCTCAAGGAGAGATCGTTTTACTGAGAAACTGAAAGGACTGAGAAAATATTTGCGTGCTCAGCTAAACAAGCAAGATAAAACACAAACATTATCACAAGTCATTAGAGTTATTAGGTGAATGGATCAACTATCATGGTATATCGGATAACAAAAGACGAGTAAGTTCATTTATCAACCAAAGTAAACGGGCAATATATAACTGGTTTAATAGAATGGGAGGAAAACGTAAGATGAATTGGAAAAGACTAACCGAGATACTTAAAAAAGTAAATTTTCCTAAAATTGGAAAGATTGTCTCAATGTTCTAGAAAACAAATAAGGCATAATGCTTATCTTATTTTTGAGAGCCTGATGCGGTAATTCTGCAAAGTCCGGTTTTGAGGAGGGGCCTAATTGAGAAATTGGTTAGGTCTACTCACATAGATTTAATTTGATCTCTGGCATTTATAATTTTGATCTACCTTAACCAGTTTCGAAAGAGGTCTAATAAATTAACAGAAGTATATGATAAAAGTAATATAAACAAAGAGAATTATAAAAAAGATGTGAGGGAGTATAAAGCAAGAAAAAAGGAGAACTGAATATGACCACTCTAGTAGAGAGTTTCTGCATAGTAGATGATTTTTGCAAGTATTTTGAAGAAGGAATAAAAAAATATAACTACATACATAAATATGAAAAGCACTGTAGTACTTATTTAGCCTGTAATACAGCATGTTTTTGTGTATCAAACTTGGGTTATGCATAGCAAAAATATTACTTTTCAAATAGTACCTTGTGACACTTGGCATACTATAAACCAAATTATACAATATGTTGACTTCTTAGGCAAATATTAATGCCTATAATTATAAAGCTAATAAAAACGTTATGCTCAGTACTTTTATATATGTGTTATGTCGCCATGTATTTCATATATACTTCATAATTTATGTCTAATTTATTTTTTTTATAACTTCTAGCTTAGAAAATCAGTTTCAAAATAAGTATAATAAGTTACTCAGTAACAATTCAAGCTATACAGTAATTAGTTTATTTGCTATACTTATAAAGTTTTAACGTTTCAGGATAAATAACAATGCATAAGTTTTTAACTGGATTAATATCTGCTAGTAGTTTATTAACTTTATCAGTATCATCTCTAGCAAGCACTATACCACAAAGTAAGACTGATGACCCTAATCCTCAAACAGCAGTTCATGAGCAAAATGATACCATTAATTTGGCCAATCAAACAATAGAAGAATATAAAATATATATTCGTACTGTACCAGAAAGTGTTCGTACTGAAATTAGCGATTATCGTATCAAACTACATAAAATTAACCAAGAAAAGCAGAATCTTTATAATAAACTTTCATTTGAAGCTCAAGATTATCTAAAACAAGTACAAGTATTTAAGAAAAAGCTAAAAAACATTATTAATGATGATAGTAAACAGAAGCTAAATAATGAATCAGAATATTAGACATTGTTGTGCGATGTGAGTTTTTTATATAATTGTTTAACGTGCGTTGGCTCAAAGAAAGGCTATAGAGATGTAGAAGGATAGCATTTAGACCTAAGTTACAGCTCCTCTATTAAGGCGTAGAATTAGCAATGATTTTGTAGTAAGCGTTATAGAAGGCTAATATAGTACTGATATGGATGGAAAATAGTGGCAAGGTAAAGTTAAAATTGGTTAAACGAAAGTGAATCTTCATATGGAAAATATGGTAAATGCAGAAGCGATACTCTAGATAAATTCTGTTATTGGATAAAGCTAAAAAATTTAGCTGTAAGAATGGATTTCTCACCTTCTTTAAAAAATGCTAGTTCCAAGGTATATAGAAGGTAATCAACTTAACGTATCTCTGATGAGTGAAACATTGTAATCCTATTATTTGTGATACTAAGTAAGATAGGCCTTAGAAAGCTAATGATACTGAGTCAAAAGACTACATGAATTAATAACTGGGTGTATAAGCATTTATATGGTATGGTAACAAAGAAATGTTGCCATATCTCAGTCACATAAGGTCTAGTCAAGTGAAAGTGCGATAGTTTTTAGTTATCTCAATTTCGATCACACACTATATAAACATAATATACAGATGTTAAGTACTACACCTTTCTGATAACTTCATATCATTGTCTATAGCCTATCGTAAGTTATTGCTTTCAAAGATCTATAATATTGAATTTGGTAATCATTATTATAATTACATCTTCTCATATAATTCTCTTTTACTTCAACTTTTCCAGCTGAAACCTTTCAATTACTTTTTCAGCTTTAGCTTTGCTATATATAGCTAAACCAGTATAAAACAGTTATGTTATATACTTTTGGAATAGAGTTAAGTTACAGTAGTATTTTATTCTTCTTGATTTAGCTTGAAAGCTTTTTTTAATAAGATTTAAATCATGCAAATAAGGATGTAAATACTCTAAGTATATGTCCATCTTTTTCTATCATAGTTTTTAAATAAGGATGTTTATGAAAGCTTGCATTGTTTATTACAACTACAGTAATTATTAGGTAATTTCAGAATTAAATCCTGTTCTATCCAACAGTTAAAAATATCAGTATTACCATTACAGTCAAAAATTAATACTGTTAAGCAGAGATTTATCTACTAATCCTCCTATAACATTAGTTCTCTTTGACTGATGCCAATCATATAGATAAACTACTATAAAACAGTTGTGTTATATTGAAAAAATGGTTTCAAGCAAAATCAAGAAGAATAAAATATCACTGTGACGTAACCGCGCTTTTTGAAAAATATATAATATGGCTGTTTTATAGTAGTTTAGATACAAATGACGTAACATCTCATGTCTTTTGCGCATATCCATGAGTTCTAGGAGGCTATAAAAAAACTATCGCATCGTAAAAACAATAACTTTCCCGTTGTCTTTGCACATTTTATCTTATCATGAAATTTTAATCTCTCTTCTTTTTTAGCCTTAGGATATTTTAAAGCTTTTTTTATATGTAATATTTAATTTCTTGAATATTCTTTGTATAATGCTTACTTACTCCTAGTCGTTCAGCTCTTTCATATTGATGTGCACCACTATATTGACTCACATCTTCTTTTAGTTTATCAATGGAGACTTTTATTGGAGCTCTGTTTCTATTTTTTAACTGTAATATTTTTTACTCTATGCAAATACCGCACTCCTTCCTATTTCAAAACGTTTTAATACTGATTCAAAACTAATTTTCTTTCTCTTTCCTTTATGTCTAGTACTTTCCTCCAAAGCTCTATAGAATATGTCATACTAATTACTTTTTTATTACGTCTTATTATTATAATTGTTTTATAGTAGTTTGGCTATATTTTCCTTCTCAAGTCTTGTAATTCTATAGACATTTTTTTATCATTCATCATTATTACTTCACTTGTTATTGAAATAATGTTATTAGTATGGCGCCTTTGCTCAACATACATTTACTCTAAAACATTATCTATAGGTAACATTAGTCTTCTAATGCAGATAGTATAAGTATGAAAATTTATATAGGTTTGGCATAAAAACTTTTGCATAAAAATTTGATGGTAATCTGTAAAAAAATTTTTTTCTAAAACACCTACTATAGCTGTATTTTTGGAGGTGAAAAATGCGTCCTGTAGTATTCGATTTTTTAACTAATAGTTGTAATATTATTAGTAACAATAATGACACAATATTTTATAACTTTATTGGAAATATCATTCCGCTAGAATGGAGAAAGCTAACTGGAGATAATGGAAAAGCATTAAGCAAGACATCTAAACAGCTTTTATCATTTATAGTATTTAGACTATATATCTATTACAACAAAGATATAGATGAATTACAGGAAAGTTATCAGCTTTATGAGGATAAGCTAAATGTTGGTCAGAGAAGAGTTAGGCAATGCTTAGTAGAATTAAGAGATGCAGGTTTTATTGAAGTTGAAAATAGGACAATCATTAAAGACAATGTGAAGTTACGTAATGTCTCTTGCATAAAAATTCTGAAAAATTTTCAGCACTATAGTAAAAAAGGAAAAGAAGAAAATATAGCCTTACCAGAAAAAAAATTTCGTCCCAACATGAAAGAAATTTCAGGTCAACCTGAAACTTTTTTCATGGACATATAGATATATAAAAATATCTAAAAGATCTGGTTCTGATCTAGACAAGTAATATTCGTCCTGATATATGAGCATTACAATATCGGCGTCCTGTTCAATGGAGCCTGATTCTCTCAGATCTGAGAGAATAGGCTTTTTATCTGATCTTTGTCCTACAGCTCTAGACAATTGAGATAATGCAATGACTGGAATATTGAGCTCTTTAGCAAGAGCTTTTGAGCTTTGAGTAATTTCAGAAATTTCCTGCACTCGATTATACTGACTCCCTCTGGGGTCAATTTTTATTAGCTGTAAATAATCAATAAATAATATTGCTAAATTATGAGTACGTTTAAGTCTACGAGCTCGAGATCTAATTGCAGATATCGAGATTGCTGGAGCATCATCTATAAAAAAATTCCACTTTTGTATTTCGTCTTGTACAGTCTTCAACTTATCAACATTAAGTTAACTCCTAAAGCAGTTTTACCAATTGAGGGCCTGCCAGCTAATATTATTAGGTCAGAATTTTTAAATCCTCCAAGCTTTGAATCAAGATCCAGTAGTCCACTACTAATGCCATTAATAGAGTTTTTATTCTGAATGGAAGCTGAAATTGATATCCATGATTCTTCAATTGAAGTTTGTAATTTTATAAATCCTTTACTTAAAGTTCCTCTTGAACCTAGATCATATAATTGAGATTCAGCAGTTTCGATCTGACTTATAGCTGAATCTGCTAAAGTAGAAGAATATGCATTTGTTACTATTTTTTCTCTAATTTAAATTAAATAACGCCGCAGTGCGAGATCATATACTATTTTGCCGTACTCATTAACATTAACTATACTTAATGCTAAGTTGTAAGTTTAACTAGATAATCCACTCCACCTATTTCCTCAAATGCGAGTTCATTGCCTAGCATATTTTTGAGCGAAATTACAGTAGCTCTAATTCCTTTACTAATAATGAGATTAATTGACTTATATATTTTACCATGTAATGGTTCATAAAAATGTTTAGGCAGTAAAAATTCGTTAATGTTATATAGGCGCACGATTGTTAATCAGAATTGCTCCAAGTATCATTTGCTCTGCTTGAATATTATTTGGAGCAATCTTTGCAAGATCTTTTTCCATATCACTCTTTAAATTTTATTAAAATTACTAAACTTAACTAACTCAAAGAAAATCCTTGAGCTTTAAAAGCATATTCAAGACCTTGCATACAGTTGTTTCTAATGTAATCATCTTCAAATTCTGTTTTTGTTTTGATGAATATTTTTTTATTAACATTATCTTCATTTACAACTTTTAATTTACTAAACCATGATTTATCGATAGCTTGACCATAACATGTAACTAAAGATTCTCGTACTTTGTACCAAGTCGAGTTAGAGCCCAGTTGTTTAGTGAGATTCAAGAGATACTCTTCTTCATTGATTTGTTTCTGTGAAACAGTTGTAGGTTGCTCAAATGGTGTAACTTGTAATTCTTGAATTTCGTATCCATATACATCTTGTACAGCTTGTAATATCTTTGATTCATCACATTCTGTTAGTGTAATATTTTTAAGCAACTTAACAAAAAACCTAGTTCGAACCGCTGGCCCAAAACTACAAGAAGTCAAAATTTGATAAGCCATAGCTGCTTCAAAAGAACCAGCAATTTTATGCTTCAACTGACCCTTCATACTACGATCTATACCAGATTCAATATTTGCTAGATACTGTTCTTTAAATCTTCCTACATCATTAAATCTAAAATTTCCACTATTAGCCTGATCAGTAGTTAGTAATTCATTTGCTAACGCTTTTGCAATATAGTTTAGCACTGCTATCTTATTTGCAAAATGACGGTTTGGATATTTATTTGATAACTTCAACAGTAATTGATTTATGAAGTATATGTTGAAGCTTCTACTAGACATACGTTGTAGTATAACTGCATCTTCTGGCGTTAGTGGATAATAATCTGCTAGTCTTTTTCTTTTGGGGCAGCATTCATTCTTTTTAACCTTTGAATCCGTAGTGTTGCTAACTCACTATTTTGCTCATAATTCTTGTTTGATGGCTTTTTATTGTTAAAATCACTAAGCTCATAGAAATTCAAATTCTGTTGTTGCTGTTGATCTTCTTTTTCATTTCCTACTAACTCAATTTCTATAAAATCATCAGATTCAGTATATTTAAACTTCAAATTTTGCTGTTGATCTTCATTTTTATTTTGATCATTCTCTATTAACTTATCTTCAGTAGATCTAGATCTATTATTATTTTTTTTATTATTATATCTATATATGTACCTGAAAATTTTTTAGAAGTTTTATACACGGAACATTACGCAACTTAAAATTGTTTTTCATTATTGTCCTATTTTCAACTTCAATGAAACCGGCTTTTTGTAGTTCAACTAAGCATTGCCTAACTCTGCGTTGACAAACCTGCAACTCCTTTTCAAAAGAGTAATAACTGTCTTGTAATTCCTCTATATCATTATTGTAATAGATCTGTAGTTTATATACTATCAATGATAAAAGCTGTTTAGGTGTCTTGCTTAATGCTTTTCCATTATCTCCAATCAGATCTTTCCATTCTGCTGGAACAAAATTTCCAATAAAACGATAAAAGACAGTTGCATTATTGCTACTATTGTTATTAGCAATAATGCAATTATTGCTTGCAAAATTACGAAAATTTTGCGCCATTTCTAACCTCCAAAAATGTCAGATATGGCAGGTGGTTCAGGCGATTTTCGATATCAAAAACCACGTTTTTATACCGCGTAAATATAGCAATTTAGTAGCTATACTCAAAATTTAACACTCTGAAATGCTTATAACAACACAGTGGTCTTAAACATTGAATTGTACCAATCAGTTTTATTACTCTACATAACACACAGCTAGATCATCTTTTATCTAATGTTTCCAGTACTATTTCTCCTAACTTTACTTGTTATAGCTGTGCTCAAAGTTTCGCTTATAGACTCAGAACTTGCTCTACATTCTGACAACGCGCTATCAGACAGATGTCTCTTTAAAGATCTAGTAATTTCTGGATGAGAAGATATCAACTTTTCAACTTTGCGATTTTGACCAGTTAAATATCCTACAACATTAGATACAGTGTTCTTAAAACTTTCCCAAGCTCCATGCCATCCTTTTTTATTATTATACTGATAGACTAATTTTTTTACCATAGCAGACGTATTTTTTTTAAGTGTTGCTTTTTCCTTTTTGTTTTTATCATTACATAATGGCAATAGTATTGATGTCACTTCTTCTTCAACAGCTTTTTGTACATTTTTATCATAAATATTACCCTGTTGCTCAGAAAAGAACGTATCTAAACATTTACCAGCAAATTTTTCTCTTAGTATAGGATCAACTTCAACTTTACAAAAGTGATCTACAGCTTTCTGTAGTGTTAATGACTGTGACTCATGTAATGAACTACTATCTACACCAGATCTAGCTCTTTTTACAATATCAAGTATATCCTCCATTATAACTTCATTAGCGCTACTCTGAATATCTGGCTCGGTTTTTAAAGACTTATCATAACTATTTTGAGAATATACTTCTTTTATTATAGACTCCAAAGCATTATCTAATCCTAATGTTTCTGTAATATTACACCAACCTCTAGCAAATTTTGTATCTAAAGTTTCTTGGCTTAACTGAGCGCTTATATCTTTTTTTGTATATTGAGAACATATCATATTCAAAGATCCTGATACAAAATCTTTTTTAACATTATCTATTTCTTCTCTAGCATAAGATCTTGTAACTTTTAATTCTTCAGGAACATCTAAAACACTAACTGCTGGATCAAATTTATGCATATTAATCAAAATTTTAGGTGCTGATGAACAACCAGGTATAAACTTATCACCAGTCATATCAGAAATATCAACTGATATTGTACTGTCAAAGCAAGGAACTCTTTCTTCATCAATATTTTGCGACTTAGCAAATGTACTAAAATATCTACTATGAACCTTGGTACCATTTGATGCATCGATTAAAATATCACATCTTCCGCCGCCTTCAAATATCATACCAATAGATTTTGACAAAAACTTACTACCACTATAGATTGCTGTACTTCCTGAGCGAAAAGTACCTTGCTGCCAAGATGTAATTAAAAACTCTCTCTGCTCATTAGATAAAGCAAGATCCTGTGACTCTTGCAATTCTTGCAAAGTAATTTCTTTCACTATATTATCTGGGCCTTTATATAAAATCTCTGCACGGTCAAAATCACGTTTTGATTGTGCAGTACCGCTATTTTTATAGTTATCAATTGCGCAAAATAGTCCTTGTTTAAAGCTATTCAAGTCTCGCTCACACTTGTTAAACTCTAATAATGCTTGAGCCGAGCATTTTGCAGGCTGCAACATAGTATCAGGCAATTCTGAACATTTGTTAATAAAATTCGTATATTCAACTGATCTTTCTTCAGGTTTTTTAGAAATCTCATTATAAAACTCCTCTTTAAACTCTGGAAGTATACCACGGACACTTGGTAACTTAGATAAACTAGCCAAATCGCTTAATAGTTGTTTAGCATGCTTGTTCTCTAATTCATTCAATGGCAATTGAGGACTAGCCTGTAAATTATCATATAATGCTTTTAATCCAGGTGTATGAACCTGCCACTCCAATGCTAAATAATCTGCTATTAGATCTGGATTAGGATTATTAGCAACATAAGATTTAAGATCAGATACATTCAGAGTTACATCTCTTGACATTAATTTATCAATATCAGCTGCTACAGCTTTTTCAAATGCATTTAAGTTTTCAGGAGTTAAGTTTTTTAAAGAATCATCATCTAGATATCCTATATCACTTGAATTTGCAAAAAATTTCAAAGCATTAGAATATAAAATATTCTGAAATGGATGATGTTTATCATTTGCTTTTAATAAAGAATAACTATCATCAGGCAATTTGACAAAAGGACTTATTTTTTCCATGAAACTTTCAGAACCAGAACCTAAAAAAGGAATGACACGCAATGCATCCTCTTTAATTCTTTTATTAATTAATTCTTTTATTTCGTTATCATCGAATAATTTAGCCTCTAAACTTGCACGCTCAAACTTAAGTTTTGATTCTATATTAACTACTTCTTCCTCGCTAACTTTTTGATCTCGTAATTTTTGAGTCATTTTACTTACTGCACGTTCTACCTCAGCTAAACTAACCGCTCCTTTTTCTTGAGAATTTAGTAAAACAGATGCACTTTCTTGCCAATTTTTACTTGTATGATCAATTCTTCCATTTTCATTTTTAACTATTTGCATTAGTTCTTGGACAAGACGTCCTTTAAAGAATTTTAACTCAGTTTCTAGATTAGATGTAACTTTTTTGACAAGACGTTCTTTAAGAATTTTTAACTCAGTTTCTAGATTAGATTTAACTTCTTTAAGTTCAGCTAACTCATCTATTTTTGATAAATCTTTACCTGATTCGACTGATTCTTTATTCGGTGAAACAGAATCGATAGTTACCGCTGCTTCCTTTAACATCAAATTATTAATACCAGTTGTAACTGCTGCTTCAAAAGCTTTTAAATTATCAGAAGTTATTTGATTGTAAGCGCTAGTATTAAGGTATACTGCGTTGCTTTGAGGAGAAAAGAATTTTACTGCATTAGCACCTACAATATTACAAAATGGGTGACATTTTTCCTTTTGCTTTAGCAATGAATAGCTATTATCTGGTAATTTTACAAAATGAGCTAAATGTTTTTTAAAATTTGCACGTTCTGCTGCATTTCCAAAAAAAGGAATTGCTTGCAAGGTTTCTTCCTTGATTTTTTGATTAACTAAACTTTTTACGTCTTCAGTATTAGATAATTTAGCTTCTAAAACAGCTCGATTAGCCTTCAATTGTAATTCTATAGCACTTACTCTTTCTTCATGAACTTTTTCTTTTCTTAGTTGCTGAATCATCTTATTAAAACTTTGCTCTATAGTAGCTAAACTAGTTGTCTCTTTTGATTGAGAATTTAATAGAGATGATACTTCCTCTTGAAAATTTGGACTATTACAGTCAATTTCGCCATTATTGTTTTTAACTATTTGCATCAATTGACTAGCAATATGTTCGTTAATGTATTTTAGTTGAGCTTCAAGACTTTCTTCAACTTCATTTAGCTTAAGTACAGATAATTCTTCTTGACTACTCACTTCAGAACTAGTATTGCTTGCTTGTAAATTTGCTGTACTTTTATTAAATTTTTCATTTAACAAAACATTAGCTTGCTGCTGCACAAAATGCGTACCAGCCAACATTTTTGTTAAACTTTCCTTAGTTAAAGATTTATTTTCTTTAATATGAGCATCTAATAAATTATTAAGTAGTTGCTGCTTTTCTTGTACAGACAAAATTTTATTATCAAAAATCTTATCTACTAAAACACCTTCAGTAATTCTGTTATTATCCTTCAATAATGTATCTGCAAGAGCTGCAGCAGCACTAGTTATCATTCTATTTTCAGAAAGGAAACTTACCTGTGATTGTCTAATGTTTTGCGCTTGTTGCTTGGCTTCTTCGGTACTAAGTATAGGCTGTCCTTGAGACATTTTAATTAAATTATCTACAACAAATGGACCACAATCATAGACATTAGTTTGCTGAACTGTGTGCAAATCATTGATTTTAGCTTCAGGGCATAGCTCTTTTATGCAGTTTATGAGCGTAACTTTATCACCTATTGGTATACCCATTGGATCATTATATGAAACAACAATATCATTATTTACACCTTTCTTAATTGCCATTGCTACCCAATGATTATTACCAGTATGTAGTGGTATAACTGCTTTTTCCTGTATGCCACTAAAAATATCAGATAAGACTTGATGTAAAGTCTGCTTAAGCAGCAGACTTTCATTTAGTGCAACATGCTGTATTATACTAATCCTGTCATCTAAACCTAAATAATGCTTTAACAGCTGATTAATATCATCTTCAGTATATAAATATTTAGGATTGGATAAATCTTGATCATTCGCCATAACAATTTTGCTCCTAGTAAAATAACATATTTATTGTAAATCTATAGCTAATAATTTAAATAAACATATATATTTAATTATATTCACTATGTAAATAGTAATCAAAGTTTCTAGATACTGTCAACAAGAATAAGGCAGAAAACTAAATAAGAAGTTTATAAAAAGCTTTACGTAGATCTGAATTATAAGTTCTAGAGATTCTACTAACACCACACACAGCACTACAGGATTGGCTGTGCTTAGGATCAAGACCTACAAAAGTTACAACTTATTTAGCAGAATTAAATTTTTCAATATTAGCTAAAAAAGCAAGAACTATAGTTTGTGTTTTTGATTCTACACATGTTATTTATGCAAGTAATGCAGCTTTATCGAAAAGATCTTTGTTATTCTTAAATATGATCATTAATCATCTACTCTATTTCTTTATTTTTTTTCTTGGTTTTTAACACGGTATCTCTAACCCTAGTTGTTCCAATATGGACTTGTGCAGCACTATACTTGTCTTATCAACTATATTTGGTAAGGCTAATTTAGCGAAAAATGCATTAATTATTTCTTTTACTTTAGTAACTAATCTAATTATGCACATAAGAGTTTTTATCTCCTCCATGAGGCTTATGAATATCTATTGTACTGCAAAACTTTTTTCAAGCATTTTCATTACATCTACTATTTAAAGATTTCTTAATGAAAATGTTATTGACATGTTAAAACATCTCAAAATAATCTCTTAAAGATATCGAAAGATGTGTAAAAGTTTAGATTTATATTTATACCTTATTGCTTACATTTGTAACTTTGAATCTAACGCTAGTTTGGAAAGATATCTAATACAAATTTATTTTGATTTATTAAAATAACGTAATATTATTTATATATTATTTATATGAGTTATAGTTTATGCTAGAAAGGAGTTTTATAGTACTAGCTAGTCAAGCCATTAGTCAAATTGCTGATAGTATCATATTGCAAGACTTGGATGGGATAATTGATGTCAACTTCATTGATGAAATGATTTTATATATCACTATATCAACTAAGCAATTTGTTATTACTGGTCACACATTTGCTCGTCAAATATGGTTAGTATCTCCAATAAGCGGACCTCATCATTTTAGTTATATTGACAATAAGTGGCTTAATCGCGATAAGCAAGATATATGGCCTTTACTACAAACAGAAATCAATCAACTTACAGGTTTTAATATTCATTTAAATGCATCTAATGAGTAATTATAAAATATTACATTTATTCCTTAAATATCTTCAACCTTATAGATTTAAAATTTTTATTGTATTAATATCTTTAATTATGGTTTCTGGATCATTGCTTTATGTAGGCAGTGCAATTAAACTTTTAATAGATCATAATTGTAGTTGTGTTAATATAATTATAGCTCAAATCAGCATTACAATTGTAATATTCAGTATATTTAGCTTTCTTAGATCTTTCACAATTAATAGTATTAGTGAAAATTTAATATTAGATATTAGATCAGACTTATTTAAGCATTTGCTAAAACTAAGAATTAGCACTTTTGCTAAGTTAAAAGTTACAGACATTAATAATAGACTTTTATCAAATATTAATAGTATTGGAGAACTTATTAACAATTTATTCTCGTTCATTCTTAGAAACAGTATTATGTTTCTTGGAAGCTTAATGCTAATGTTTACGCAAAGTAATAAGTTTACCTATTTAGTAATAATAATGTTTATCACTATAGCATTGCCAATGATAAAAATAGGACATTATATTCGCACTTTAGCACATATTACTCAATTTGAGCTATTAAAAATTCATTCTAAGATTGATGAATCATTTAATAATATCAAATTAATATATGCTTTTAATCAGCAATCACATCAAGTTGATACACTTAATACAATTCAACGAGAATATTTTGTTGAATTTAAACGTAAAATAAAGTTAAGATCAATGTTCTTTGCACTAACAATGGCATTAGTTATTAGTGCTATTACTTTTATTATTTGGCTTGGTAGCAATGATATAGCTGTTGGAGTTATGTCATCTGGAGACTTAACGTCATTTCTTTATTATGCAATTGTTGCAGTAGCAAGTTTAGGAGGTATTATCGAATCATTTGCAAAATTTCCTGGATACTTTATGGCTGCAGAAAAAGTTTTTAGCTTATTTGAGATTGATAGTGTTGAAAGTAATTTATCAACCAACGAGCTCAATAATGGAGTTATTAAATTTAACAACGTCAGTTTTTCCTATCCATCAAGGCCAAATATTGCAATACTATCCAATTGTAGTTTGTCAATTGCTCCTGGTCAATTTGTTGGCATAGTTGGTAAATCTGGAGCAGGTAAAAGTACAATATTACAACTATTAATTAAGTTTTATGATCCTACAACAGGCACTATTCAAATAAATAATGTAGATATTAGTTCAGTTCACTTGCCTCAACTGCGAAAAAATTTCAGTTACATTCCACAAGAGACTTATATTTTTTCAGATACAATAAAAAATAATATTCTTTTCTCAAATCAACATGCAAGTAGTGAAGATATTGCATATGCTATACAAGTAGCACTGCTTGATGAGTTTTTAACGAAAATGCCAGATGGTTTGAATAGCTTTATCGGAGAAAAAGGAAATATGCTGTCAGGTGGCCAAAAACAAAGATTAGCAATTGCTCGAGGATTAATTACTAAAGCTCCTGTAATGCTTTTAGATGAGGCTACTAATGCTATTGACAGTAAAACTGAAAAGATAATTTTAAATAATCTTCGCAGTATTTCTCCACAAAAAACAATAATTGTTGTTACACACAGAATTAGTGCTATAGAGAAAGCAGATAATATTATAGTACTAGACAATGGAAAAGTTAATGCTCAAGGCAATCATGCTAAGTTAATGCACCATTGTCAGCTATATAAGGAACTCATAAGAAGAAGAACTAATTCTTCTAATTGTAAAGCATAATAGCAGTGTTAACAAACTTATAGAGTAGAACCTGTTCAATAGAAATTGGACTTAAAGATGCTTGAGCATATGATACCAAAACATCACGTATTGTTCTTATGACAGAGATGTGGAAACGCTTCTTTATTACGACAGTTTTGTAAACTTTAATGCTATTGAAGCCATAATTACCTATATTGTAATGTTTATATTAATTAATAAACATTAGACTTCTTTCGAAACTATACAATGATGTAAAATGGTGTTATAAAAATCTGATTTGAAGTAATAATGAAATTAGATCAGATTAAAGAGTTAGGTGATGAAAAATTTCGTTGATTAACAATGAGTAAGGAAGGGAACATTTGCAAAGATGGTGGATATTTTGAGGAAAGCTGATGGTCTTAAGAAATCAAAAAGTTGGCGTAAAAATAAGCTTAATTTGAAGGAACAGTTGCTGATGGCCTTAGAATACCTTAGAGAATACCGTACTTACTTCCATAAATGGGTAGAAGACACCCTAGTTAATAAACACCCAAACTTTGCTCTTCCAGGTCGCGTAAAGCTCTAATGAAGAGCGATATGAATTATGAAGTAGTCTTGATTGATGCTACTGAGACTCATATAGAAAGACCTAAAAAAACAAAAATTCTATTATTCATGAAAGAAGAAATGGCATACACTAAAAACTCAAATAGTGGTAGACAAGAAAACGCATCAAGTAATATATATAGTCATTTACAGTGAAGTTTGCGTATAAAATATCATGTTGGTAAATCTTATGATGCTATTGTCGCTTTTTCTATGCTCAAACTTCATTGTAAATGACTATACAAATTTTTCTAACGGTAAAAAGCATGACTTTAGATTATTTAAGGAATCCAAAATTCTTATCCATCCTAAGGTTAAAGCGATTACTGATACAGGATATCAAGGTATACAAAAAATTCACAATAATTCTGAATTACCAAAGAAAAAAAGCAAGAAAAATCCTTTAACTAAAAATGATAAAAAGAATAATCCTAGATTAGCAGGAGAAAGGGTTGTGAATGAAACCGTTATCGGTATGCTAAAACAGTTCAAAATTATTGCTGACAAATATCGAAATAGACGTAAAAGATTCGGTCTGTGCGTCAAGAAAAGGTGAATTAATCTTACTGGTGAAAGTCCAGTTATGGAAGGAGAAGCTAGATCCACCATATAGCGAGTCTTGTGCTGCTGAAGGTAACTACAGTAGTAAAGCGTAGACAGTGAAACATTCGAGCCGAAACCAAATGGTGAACGTGATAGCCCTGAAAGTGAGATGTAGTGGAAGCCGATATGTTCTAGCACATAGTAGGCAAAAGAAGATTGGAGGTCAAACTAGTAAAAATCCAAAAATTTTCAACCACCGGGGTCGCAGGCGTCAGCGAGTTTGTAAAGATTAATGACACAACTTGAGAAGTCCTTATAACTCTTACGTAATTAAGTAAGTATTCAAAGTACAAGTGGTGAAACATAAGGCTTTGGAGATGGTGTAAGGATGGCTGAGTTAGCCATAGTAGTGATGAAATCTAGTAATGTGGGTGGAGCGAAGGGTTAACAGAAAAGTAAGAACGTAAGAGGGAAACAATCATGTACCTTTCATGTTTAAGATGATTTAACTAACTAGAAGAAATAAGTTAGATTAAGAGCTATTATGAGCTTTATAAGCTTTATAAAATCTGCTATGTAGTTTATTCTCGTTTGAGTTGATACATGAATTTAACTGTAGCTGTATTAATATTATTTGTCAATATGACAATAATATCTTGATGTTAATTGCGGAAATATAACGTAAATTTATGTCTAATATTTGGCTAGTTGAAGTGCTAATTTTTAATCCAGCAACTTGAATTTATAGTTGATAAGCTTAGAGTAACCTTCAATTGATAACGTCGCTTAAAAATATTTTTTATTTTTACAAAAGTATTTGCTATTCAATAAAAACCATACTACAGACTATAAGTTTAAGCTAATTTTAAAAATTAATAAGTTATTATTTAATTACTTCAATTTTAAATTAATGAAGGGTGATAAATATGCCAGTAAAAGTATTTAAATTTACACAAGCAGCATTAAATAAAATAAAAGTACCAACCAAAGAAGAAAAAATAATCAAGTTTAGAGATATAACACAAAGGAACTTACTGTTTATAATATCATATACTGGATTTAGAAGACTATATTTATGAATAAACATTAATGGCATGTATTATAAAAAATAAAAATAGGAGATTTTCCAGATCTAACGGTAGCAGAAGCTAGAAAAAAGATACAGCAGTTAAAAAGTGATATTGCTAAAGGAATAAATCCAATGGATGAAAGACGGAAGATAAATAAAGAAAGAAGAGAAAAAAGAGAGAAGAGGCTTAAAATTAAAGAATGAACTAACATTCGGACAGGTGCATGTAAAATATACTGAATATAGTAGTCTTTATCATAAAAGTTGGAAAATAATGGCTCAAAGAGTAAAGAGATATCTAGAATCTTTATACAATACAAAGATATCTGAGATTACCAAAGAAGATATTCAGAAGCTTTTTGACGAAAAAACAGCAAAGAAACACTATGTAACAGCAAACAGTATTCTAAAACTGTTAAGCCCTATATTTAATAAGGCTATAGAGTGGGGATTATTAGAAAAGAATCCTGTATGTGGAATAAAAAGGCACAAGCAAAAGAATCAAGATCTAGATATGTAACAAATGAAGAAATGAGAAGACTTATGGCCGTGCTAAAAGAAAAGGGAAATAGTCAATTAACAGAATCGCAAAAGCGAGCAGAACGATCAGGAAAAATTTTTACATTTATAAGTTTATTCACTGCAGCACGTAAAAGTAATGTATCAGGAATGAGATGGGACGAGATAAGCCTTAGCGAAAAAATATGGTGTATACCAAAAACTAAGAGTAAAAATGGTAAAACTCTATATATAGGGTTAGCTGATAAATTAATAGAAGTATTGCAAACCAGAAAACTATGCTCAAAAAGTGAATGGGTATTGCCAAGTTCAGCAGACAATAGTAAACACATATCAAGTTCAACAATGCATCGAGCATGGGCTAAGATTCGAAAAAAAGCCGGAATACAGAATGTAACAATACATGATCTTAGAAGAACGTTTGCAACTTGGATGAAAAATAATGGTGAAACACTAGATACAATATCTCAAATATTAGGACATAGTAATACTAATATAACTAAAATTTATACTATACATAGTTTAGATAAGGCAACAATTGCTACAAATAAAGTTGTCGAAAATATGCTGAGTATATTCGGTACCAATGTTTGTTTGAACGAGATACTATCTGGAATAGTGCCATAATTAAGTTGCGGAGAAGAAAAATTGACAACAACTTAGCTAAGTAGTTACTCTACATTAGATTTTGTAAATTTTTGAAAATCGCAGTAGCAGAATGAGAAATCTCATGCTACAATTGAGGCTGAAGGTAATTATACAAAATCAAAAATTATGTTGGGCATTATCGAGGCCGTTGAAGTATATGGGTTTGAGCATTGACGAATGGGGAGTAGTGCTAGCTGGAGTAGCTCCAGGAATTGTACTACTAAACAGCAGGCATGCTAAATTAGGCCTAGCCTTTATGGTTGGAGGAATTGCTCTATGTTATTGCTTTAAGAAAATTAAGAAGGTATCTGAGAATTTTTTGCTAAAAAGTTTTTTAGTAGCTAAAGGTTTATTGCCAGCTCCATTAGGATATCCAAGGCTTTTGGGCAAAAAAGTTGGCAAGTAATGAATCATCTCTTTAAGCAAAATGCTATACAAGAGCTGGTTAAATATAATAAATGCTTACTTTCAGTAACTATATTGCTAGCTGCAGCTAATATAATTGCGATAATGGCTGCAATTACCAAAGAAGAAAAGTGGTTATTAATTCCAGCAATGGAGCCTGATCGTAAAATGATGGTTTCATCAAAAAATTACCATGAAACCTATTTAAAGGAATGGGCAATTTATGTAACGAAACTCTTATTTACTACTTCTCCAAATGAGGTAGAAAGACAAATAGCAGACATGAAAGTTGCATCTAGTAATACTGAATCTTTAAATAAATTTTTTCATGATCACTTGCAATTTGTTAAAGGCTCAAATGTGTCTTCAGTCTTTTTTCCGAAGAAGGTTGAAGTGATAAAGGATGGAGTATTAATTAGTGGAACGCTTCGTTATTGGTTTAGCGATAGTAAACATATAGCTGTCGATAAGACTTACCTTTTGACTTACAAGCGAAGTCCTAATTACCTTTTGTTGTTAACTGGCGTTAAAGAGAATGGAATAAAAAAATGAGTATTAGAATTTTGAGGTTTATGATAGGGTTTATTGCTTTAGTCAAGTTTAGTGATGTATATGCGGTAGAATATGAGTTAGAAGTTGATAATTTGCTGAAGCTTGAGATTTCTGATAGTGGGCCAACAAGAATTAATCTTAAAGATGAAAAAATCAATGATATTTTTATGTATCCTCAAAATGCAGCCGAAGTTGTAGTTCATGAGTCTGGATGTTTGTTTATTGCTCCACGAGAAGAAGAAAAGAAGCTTTATTTAACAGTAATAGGAGAACACAAAACAATTCAAGATTTAATGTTAACTTTTACTCCAAAAACTCCAAGCCATGTAACGCTTATTAATGCTGCTACAGAAGAAGCTGAAAAGGATAATTCAAAAGGAAAAATAAAATTAGCTTAAAATGCTAGTTTTTACTTTAAAGCTTGTTAAGCTCAGCATCAAGCATATTAAAACTGCTTCAAAGTAAAATTTCATTATGGAGATATTATTGAAAACAAGGCGGAAGGCTGGTTGATAGGTGAAGATGGACGTTCTGGAATTAAAGGAATCGTGGTAGATAAATCGTCTAACATAGCAAGCATGGCTGCATTAAATGGAGTATTTAGCAATATTGCTAAGTTTCTACAAGCTAAGGCTATTAAACCTGATATGCTACCAACTTTAAACCTAGTAGCTGGAGGTCATCAACAACAAGAGTTTCAGATTGGAGATGCGCTTCAGTCTGGAGCTTACTCTGGAGCTAGTAATGCTTTTGATAAGCTAGCTGATTTTGCTATAAAACAAGCTGATTCTATGAGCCCAGTCGTTCTTATTGCGTCAGGTAGAGTCATCGATGTTGTATTTAAAAAAGGTTTTGACTTACGTGAGCACAAGAAGAAGCCACATAATTTAACTTATTCACAATCAACTAACAATGAAAAAGTTAATTTGCATAATAAATTCGACCAATCACAAAAGTTAGAGGAGCATTTATAATGAAGTTTTTATTATTGCTATTGGGCTGTATGAGCCTAACAAGCTTCTTTTTCGAAAGTAATTTTGATTGTAAAATTCCTAAAGGGCAAAAATGTAAGTCTTTATATGAAATAAAGAAAATGGCTGCTCAAGGAGTTTTTGACCCTGATAATGTTGAGAAAGTTGAAACATCAAAAATTAAATCAAAAAGGCGTTGTGTTCTATACTGTAAGCGATCTAAAGCAGTTCAAGGTGTAGCTGTTGTTAACACTTCACCTAAAAAACCAAAAATGAGTGATATTGCAACTTAAAAATGATTTATGTGATAATATAGGTTAAATTACTATATCTCTGTACTTTACAAACACTTCAATGCCTGATACTAATGCTTCTGGTAGACTTATATGTCTTTGTCCTAAGCCAGGGATTCCAATACCTGTACCTGGTATATTCCGGTAGGATTTTGGGAGCCAGTACGCCTTGTAGATGTTACAAAGTCGCCAATGTGTATGGTAAGTCTTGGAGGTTTGTCATTTGGAAGTGCTACTCAAAAAGGCATGAAAGATGAGGCTGAAGGAAGTGCTTTTTATCACATTCATTGGTATGTCTATCCTGTGATTTATTGGCTGGAAATTTTGCTTGATTTTATTTGTCTGGAAATGGCTGCAGTCGATATAGCATATTTAACAGAGTTTGATCCATTATGGAGTGATGACGCTAAATCTGCGATTTTAAATCCAGAAACGCTGTTGTTTCAAAATGTAGCTGCTTATCAAGCATGTATAGCTGATTGCATGAGTTGCAGCGCTGGTTTATTAGCAAGTGATTATGCTTTTTGGTGTGCTGAATGTCAAGGAATGCTTTACCCTTTTACTGGAACAGCTGCGGCGCATAATGGTGGAGTTGGAACATCTGTATTAATGGTAAGTAAGTTTATGGCTAGAATGCATAGGCAACTGATGTTATGGGGATATTATGGTTATAAAGGCTTATGTGGCAAGTATCCCATGCCTATTATGAAGAAAAGTCAGTATCGACTACAAATGACTTATCCGATTCCAGAAACCAGATCCTGCAAGAGCATAGGCCAAACAGAAGCTACATGGCAGGCTGGAAGAGAATTTCCAGTTAATGGTGAAGATTTTGGTTACTTGATTTGGCGAAAAAGAGATTACTGTTTGCTTTGATAAGGGTTAGAGAGGAATATGGTTATACGAGTAATGATGTTGATGGTTTTATTATTTGTTAATAATGCTAATGCTTTTTTTTGGGCCAGCAAAAAACTTTTATTTTTGTCTCATTTTCAATGAGTGATGAGGCTTTAAAAAGCTATTTTGCTGAATCTCAAAAGGCTGGAGCTCAATTGATTATGCGTGGGTTAATTAATAACTCATTTACACAAACAAAGAATAAAACTATGGAGCTTGGTATTAGCTTCGATATAGATCCTAGCTTGTTTGAACAATATAAAATTGATGTTGTTCCTGTGATAGTAATAGATGATGAAAAAAGAGGATTAACCAAGAAATTAACTGGCCATATTCCTTTAGCAATAGCATTAGAAATTATGAATGAGAATACTCAATGAGATTATTATCTATATTAACTTTTTGATAGTGCTCAATATTAGCTGTTGTTTAGCTTCAATGCAAAGCAGTTATAATGAAGCTAGCAACTATAATGTAAATCTTGGAAATTCTTCAAATACACAAGAATTATTTCATCAAGGTAGTAATGTCAATTATCCTAACAATGATGAGGATTTAACCTACCATGGCCGTAATCAGCTTGGTACAGAAAGTGGGGCAATGTTATTTCAAGCTGAAAACAGTAAAAACAATGCCTTAACTCAACATAATATCAACGATCAAAATTATATGATAGCTAATTCAATGAGAATTGAATCTGATCCTTTAAGTGCCCTTGATAGCAGTAACTTCGTAACTCAAACAAGTAAAACTAATACTGAAATTATTCAAAGTTGTAATGAAGGTAGTAATTTTAACATTGAACTTATTCGAGAATTAAATGTTGAGTGCAGATTAGAGAATGTATGGCTTTCTTGGCAAAACCGGCAAATGGAATTTGCAACAGAAGAAATAAAGGAGAATCATAGTAATTGGCTTAAGAGTCGTAGCGATGTCTATGATGATGAATTAGGTGCACAAATATACTGCCTAGTAGATGATCCCGAAGCAATTGTAAAACAAATGAAATGGGCTATTGCTAATAGGCTTGGTGTATCTATACACCATATTGGTAGAAATTTTTTATTAGAAGTAAATGAAAAAATATGTATACTTCACTATGACTACAGAGATAAGACTCAAGAACTAAGGAAAGTAGCAGAATATTGGCAAGTTTTAAACCCTGAAACTTGAGCAATTAACTGAGAGTAATGAATGCTATGAGGTCAATAGAATCAACTATGATGGTGGTGATAGAGTATTTTTTGACAAGTTTAAAGTCAATCGTCCATATTGGAAACAAAAGATTCTTTTTTCTTGTACTAGCGATCCAAAAGATGGCTGCAAACACCTTAAAATTCAGAATTGTGAATTAAAAAACAGCACTTGCCAAAAATCAGTAGCAAATATTTGTTTACTATGGCAGCACGATTATAGCTGTTCAACTGAGAAGCAAACAATGCTACACTCATCGTTGCATAATAACTCAATCTTTTGTTTAGGAGGTAATTGCAACACTCCAACTATTATACCAAATAGAGATATAGCTAAAGTAGCTCATCTAGCGATGCTAAATCAGATGAGCAAGGACATTAAAACAAATCCCGTTTCTGTATTTTCAGGTAAACATCGAAAATGCAAAAAAGATGTATTTAGTTTTTTGAATTGCTGCTCTTCAATGACTGGCTGGGGGCGTGATATAGGCTTATCGCAATGTAAGTCTAAGGAACAAGAATTAGCTTTATATAGGAAAAAAGGTTACTGCTACTATATTGGAACCTACTGTTCTTCAAGAATTCCGATATTAGGTATTTGCTTAGCTAGAAAGTCTACTTATTGCTGCTTTCAGTCGAAACTTGCAAGAATTTTTCAGGAAGAAGCAAGAAAACAGCTAAAAATGAACTTTGGTACACCTGAATGTCCAAAGTGTAGAGGCCTTACTGTTGAAGAGTTACAAAAAGTTGATTTCACTAAAATCAATATGGATGAACTATTTGGAGATATACTCACTAAGGCTCAAAACAGCATGAACAAAGACATTATTGCAGGAATCAAAGATAAAGTTCATCGTATGCAACAAACTTAGTCTAAATGAGCAGATTATTAATGTTTATGATATTAATTAGTCATTTATCCACTGTTGATGCTTCACCAACAAGATTTTTATGGTACAATGATAAACATGGTCATGAGCTTGATGACTCTGCTGCTAATTCTAAGTTGATGAGTAGGCCTCATGACCAGAGAATCGAGGAATTAAAGGAGCGATTTAATCGAGCTTAGCGTATAGCGCTGGATAATCCAACGCTCGAAAATGTGATTACAGCTCAAAGATTGCAGAAGCAAATCATGGAGAAGGCTCATAAGTTTGCTACTATGTGGCAACTAGCTACTCTACTTGATTACCAACTGATTAATGCTAATGAGCCTGCTAATAGCTTACATAGAAAGCTATATCAAGAAAAATCAGAGCAAAAAAATGATTTCAAACTCAAAAACATTGCTAAAAACTGGGGATTGATTTTGCAAGTTAAACAAGATTGCTTGCTCTGTAAGGCCTTTATGCCTATTGTTCAGTGCTTTGCTAATAAATATGCATTTCAGTTGCTAGCTGTCAGTAAGAATAATGAGTTGCTTAATAAACTAAATCCTAAGCATATTGTACCTGTATTATATTCAGTAGCTAGCGATGGTAAAAAAATATATGCAGTAGCTAGAGGCATAATCTCTGAAGATAAAATTATCGACAATATTCTAGCAATCGATAGATATTATCATAAGTTGGAGACTACATGAGCACCAAAATCAGAGTTTATGCCATTACAATGCTATTATTGCTACAAGCTCCAGTATCACTAGCTTGGAATATCGAAAACGTATTTCAAGGAATGAGTATTAATGTCACAAGATCTGGATCATATCAAGATCAAGCGGCTGGATATTATGCGGCTGGCGGATTATCTGCCAGAACAAGCCAAACATCATTTCAGCCATTTGCTATAACTCCACCATCTTTAAACATGAGCTGTAGCGGTATTGATGCCTATCTTGGTAGCTTCTCTGTTATTTCTGGAGAAGAATTAGTTCAATTGATGAAAAACATTGGTTCTCAAGCTAAAGTCTATGCTTTTTCATTAGGATTAAAAACCTTTGCTCCTCAAATTGAGAATGCTCTCAAAGACTTACGTAATCTAGCAATGGAGATGAATCAATTTGCTAAGGGAGATTGCAAATTAACAAAAGCATTATTTGCTACAGCTTTACCAAGAAACTCAGCTATGAGAGAAGCTGTTTGCCGTGATATACAGTCACAAAGCGGGTTTGATTATTTTGCTGCTGGTAAAAAATGTCGTAATTATTTAGATCAAAAACAAGCTCTGCGACAAGCACAAAATAAGGATTCAGAGTTATGCTGGATGATTATAACATCTTCACTAAAGCAGCAGCAAAGGTTGGAATACCATCAAATATGCGTGATTCAATCATGTCTATGACTGGCACTATCGTGGTTACAAACAATAATGTGTACTTTTTTGACTCCTTAGCTCAGGATGAAAAAAGTTGGATTAGTCATTTAAAAGGTGGAGAATCAGCTTCAATTTACAGCTGTGATAGTGTTAGTTGCCTGCATCCAAGCCTACAACGAAATATCACAATATCACCAGAGCAGTCTTATGCAGGTAAAGCTAAGCAAAAATTGACTGATCTAAAAAATAAGTTTGATAAGAATTCTGAATATAGCAACTCTGAAATAGCCTTTTTATCTTCGATTGGAGATATATTTCCAATTTATGATTATATCACATTAGAAGCTATTTCTGGAGTCACAATTTTAGAGATCTCATCAGAATTAATAGCTAGCTATACATTAGTTCAGCATTTGAAGGAAGTAATCACCGAAATACGTAGAGCCGTTACTTCACTAGGTGCTAAGCAAGTTTCGAATGAACATTTAGAAAGATATTTGAAGGAATTGAATCGAGTACAACTTTTTGCAAATGAAAAATGGACTAGCCTACAAACCGATGCAAGTCGAATAGATAAAAGGGCTAGATTAATAGAGCAGCATTTAATAGCGAAGGAGAAAAGTTAATGGATTACGTAATATACACATTTGGTGGTGGAGATCTGTTATGGCATGTGTTTAATGGCATAGGCAGAGGTCTTTGCTTCAAATAGCGAATACTTCACTCCAGTGGGTCACTTAGCCTTGACTATTGGTGGCATATGGGCTGCTACTAGGGCTATTTTTAGAGGAAATATCGGCATCTTTGCTATGGGAATGGTTTTTTCCATCGATATTTATTTTTACGCTGTTATTTGCCCCCAAATCTACTGTTTGGCTGAAGGATGAAGTATCAATGAGTGCGCCAGTAAAGGTTGATAATATCCCATAAGTATTGCAATGTTTGCTTCTCTTTCATCGCAAACGAGTTACTTTGTATCTAAAATGTTGGAACAGCATCTTTTGCCAGCTTATGAAGGACTATCGAGCAGAAAAACTGGTATTATGTTTGGAGCTAAGGCTGTAGCTAAGATTCGAGATGTGCAAATACAGGATCCAATAACTTTAACTAATACGAAGGAATTCCTTAGACAATGCTTTATGAAGCCTTACATCATAGGCAATATTCTAGGTAAAAAAGCTGCTGCTCAACAAACTAACGACATTATAGGATTTATCGAGCAAAATATACCTAATAATTTTGGTATTTATTATCGCGAGCCTAGTAATTTAGCCATTAGTTTCAAGACCTGTAGACAAGCTACTCCATTGATTAAAGCGGCAATTCATAAAGAATTAAATGAAGGACTCCTAACAAAGTTTGCAGCAGCGATTGGAGTTCAATCTGATCAGTCACACATGTTAAGTCAAAGACTAAAAGTCATGACTGGAGATACACTAAAATATTTACAAAGAGAGCAACAAGATATTCATGAATGGATGAAGCAAGCTATGCTACTTAATGCTAATCGTGAGTCATATGATGACTGGCGTGAGAAGTTTTCGTTATCAAGAATTTATCCTAATTTAGTTAGTATGCATGCAATCAGAGGGCTATTTCAACAGTCATTTTCGTACTTAGTAGCTGGCGAAATGGCTGCTCACATGATGCCTATTTTACAATCTGTTTTTTTTGCATTAGTAGTCTCAATGATCTTTATTGTATTTCCAATGGGCCTATTACCTGGCGGCTACAATATACTCAAAACCTGGATTCTATTAATAATATGGGTCAGCAGCTGGCCAGTATTTTTTACAATAATCCATTGCCTAGGAATGATCAGCTTATCCAGTAAATCTGGAGCTTTTGGTAATGATTATGGCTTGAATATGCTATCGCAAGGAAGCTTCGCAGAGATGATTTTATATAGCTATGCGACGTTTCAAATGCTTGCATCATCGATACCAATGCTTTCTTGGGCAGTGATAAAAGCTTGTGCTCATGCTACAGCTAACTTGGCCAGCCAGTTCTCTCCTATACCAGTTGCTAGCAGCTTAGGCAGTAACATAGTCGACAATAACTTGAGTATGGATAATTACAGCATAGGCAATAGAACTATCTCTCAACAAAACCTAGCTCCTTCATTACATATGGCTAGTGATATTATCGACAATGGTAGCTACAGAGTTGTTACTGCAAATGATGGCAAACAATTTGTAACTCAAGCTGTAGATTCTATTGGTATAATAATCTCAATTGTCTTCTTTACTGCTCAAGGCAAAAAAACGATTATTAAGGCCAAAATTAGAGGTGCTGATTTTGTACGGAGTAGAATAATTTAGCTAAAATGCTAAAAAGCGCTAAAAAGGCCTCGAAAATCTGTTTTGGAGGCTTGCCATTAGTAAAGAATAGTGAAAGGTTACACATTCTTATTACTGGAACAACAGGTACTGGTAAAACTAATATGCTTAATGAACTGCTACCACAAATTCGATTACACAAAGATCGAGCAATAATTGCAGACACAACTGGAGCTTTTACTGATAGATTTTTTGACCCTAAATGTGATAAGCTGCTTAATCCTTTGGAAAAAAATAGTGAGCAGTGGTTGCCTTGGAATGATTGTTTTGAAGCAGCTGATTTTCATGATATAGCTAGTAGTTTTAGTAATTATACCCATAGAATCGATGACTTTTTTGCTAAAAATGCTGAATTAGTCTTGTCTGAAGCATTGAAGCTATATCAGGATAATAAAGATATCATAAAATTAATTCATACAATCATTTACTCTGATAATAGACAATTTGTAAAAGCTTTTAGAAACACCGCTGTATCAGGCATTATAAGCGAAAGCGCGCCTGAAACTTCTGCAGGAATTCAATCTACTCTTGGAAAGAATATTACTTCGCTACAATATTTAAAGCCTGGAGGTAATTTTAGCATCAAGGAATGGTTTAGTAATTCTGCTGAAACTGGATGGCTATTTATCACAGCTACTCCAAGTCAAAGAGCTACTTTACAGCAACTTATTTCAGCATGGATAAGTATAGCTATCAAAGCTTTGATGTGTAGAAATCCTAATCATGTCGGTTTAGGATAAGAAAAAGTATGAAAGGCATAATAAGGAAGGTCTACAAGAGATAATATACAATTATGATTATGTGATATATTAAATATAGTTTTAATGAATAGCAATTTATTTATTGCTCACATATCTACAAACGCAATTTTAGAATAAGAAACAGTTAGAAAGAGATAATATACAAGTGTTACAATGGGCAATGTTCAGGTTATTAAATATAGTATTATGAACTAATATGAGCAATAAATAAACCGTTATTAATTAAAATTATATTTAAATATATTGCATAATTTAATTGTACATTATCTCTTGTAGACCTTTTTCATTATGCTTTTCATACTTTCTCTTATCCTAATCTGGCGTATTAAAACTGATAGTCAAAGCAGGTGGAAAAAGAGGAATATCTCAAGGTGGGCCACTATAGTCATTTACAATGAGGTTTGCGTATAAAATACCCTGTTAGTAAATCTTATGATGCTATTTCCACTTTTTCTATGCTCAAACTTCATTGTAAATGACTATATCACCTCTTTTAAACAATATTTATCTTAATGAAGTAGATAAAATGCTAGAAAAAGCAAAGATCGTGAGTAAGCTAAAAGATGGCTATGACTACTTAGAGTACGTTAGATTGGCGATGATTTGATCATACTAATTGATTCCTACAGACAATTGCAGTGGTTAGAAAAAGCAATCAATATAAGGCTAAGACAAGAATTGTCGAAAATAAATGTTGAACTAAACGAAGAAAAGACAAAAACAGTTGATCTAAGAAATGGTGAAACATTTAGCTTTCTGTGGTTTGATTTTAGGCTAGTGAAAATTAAAAAAATAGTTTCAAGCTAAATCAAGAAGAATGTAATATCACTGTGACCTAGAACACTCTTCTTGAAAAGTATATAGCATAACTGTTTTATACTGGTTTTGCTATATTTTAAATAAGAACTATTATCTTACATCGTACAGAATCTCATTACCAATATAAATCATGCTCATAATTTACTTCTTCTCCAACAAATTGATCTTCTTCTATAACATTTTCTGAATTTTCTGACTGATAATCATCATCTTCATAACGTTTATAAAATATCTTCAGTCCATCTATAATTTCTTTCGCTTTTTTGTTCAGTTCGACTTGTCTGCGCTGTTCTTCAGATAAGCATGTCTTGCTAACATTACATTTTTTTCTCCAAAAGCTAAAGGATTGTACTAAATACTGTATTAATAATATCGTAGAATTGAAATCTGCAGTAGAAACGATAATATTTGTATTATCAGTACTATTAGTACTATCAGTATCAACAAAATCATAGGATAATCCTTTACTTGACATACTCATAGTATCATCAGAATTCAATTTACTAGCACTATTTTCAAACAATTGAATTGATTCTTTAAGATAGTGAGTAACTGTATTAATACTATTTCCTATCCATGTACTTATAAATGATTCAGCTCTGCTAGCGCTACTAGATACCTGCTCTAATTGATCCTGCTGCTCATTATACTCGTCATTATACTCTTCATCATACTCATCACTCTCATTATCAGCTATATCACTTTCATAGCTATCTATAGTTTCAAACGAAGTATCTGACCTTTTAGAACGTGGTTTTGATGGTAAGCTGTTGGATTCATTTTTGTTTATCGATGATGATAAGACATTGAGTTTATTGCTTAAATCTGGTAGTAGTGGTACTACAGTTGGCATTCCAAAATCTGGTGTTCCAAAGTCTTGTGATATATTTTTTAATTGTTCTGATAACCCAGAGTATGTTAATGAATACTTAAACTTAATATCTAAATCTAAGTATTCATTTGCTGTATTAATAATATCATATTCGTTGAGAGAAAGTATTTTTTTCTCATATTTCTGAATTTGAATATCGTCATAACACTTTAACTTAATCCGATTTAGCAATACATCTTTGTACTCTTTCAGATGGACTTCTGTGTTAGAATATAAATATGAATATGATGCTAAATTATCATCTGTAAGGATATTTGTAACGCATGCATTATTAAAAACTATTTGATCAGCTTCCGATACAAATCCAAGCATTTTATAATTGATAAGTTTGTCCTCAGAGTTTTTATTCTCAGAGTTTAAGCTATATAATGATACAAGACACTTTACAATGTCTTCGTGATGTGGTGCTATCCTAGATGCTCGCCATGAATATAGTTCTCCAGCAATCTTCAATGCTGAATTCATGTTCTCAATAGAAAAATTGCATACTAAATATATTATTATCGGTTCATTGTTATAATTAAGCATATCATTGGTATAACTAAACTTAATTACATCAATTGCATACCTTATATCAAAAAAACATTCCTCTATTATAACTTTACTTTTGCTAGTAGTATGAGTTAATACAAAATTTTTCTCCTCTTGTGTTGCAAGTATATCATCTGGAATTACATTCTCTAGTACTAAAACACCTACTTTTTCCTCATCACGATGATTATGTTGTATTATTGGCTGTGTTTTTACAGTATTAAAGTGCGTAATAGTGTACTCACTTACAATGGCCTTATAGCTATAGTCTTCTATTTTGCGGCTTTCAGCAAATACATCAATTGAATAAGTATAATCAATATCTCCATCATGGTAGAAATATATTTTTAAGTCTTTCCACTTAGAAGTATCTAAATAAAAATTCTTTACAGTTAATATAAGCTCATTACTTTCTTTATCACCTATAGATAGAATAAGTGAATTCTCTACTTTGAAAAATTTAACATTTCTACTTTCAGTAAAAACTACAACTGGCCCATTCTTCCTTACTTCAAATTCTTTTTGGTTATTGCTTGCCATATAAAATTGAGCTATATTTCTATGTACATAGCATTCACATGGTATATAATAGTTATTTTGTTGATCCATTAAGATAAGATGTTTATGGGAATTACTATTCTTCCAATTTAGAACAATAATTTCGAACCCATTTTGTGTATTAATTCCTATATGTATTATATTTAAATCATTATTGGCATTCATATCTATGTGAAGATCACGTATACTAGATAGTTCTAATATGTCTAAAATTTTATCTTCGTCAAAATTATCAATATATATGGTATTTATCTTAGAATTATCATCCTTTAAAAGCAAGTATATATCTGATTTTCCTCCACCTTTGATAAACATATTTGCTTGATCTAAAACAATAATATCTTTACTATCTGAACCAAAAATAAAGAATGTTCTAGCAGATTTTGCAGTGCAAAACACTTGAAATGATTTTCTGCTTTTAGATACTTCTTTGTAATACGTAACTACATCTTGATTTGTCAAACTTTTTACTTTTTTAGAGTTTAGATGCAATTCAAACTTGTCAATAAAAACTCCAACATCTTGGCCACTGCTCATAGATTCAAAACTAACTTTAGGAATTACAACACTACCATACTTATCAATTAGATTAAAATTTGGAGTTTTTTTTACTTGATTAAAATAGTTGTTTATCTTAAGAGTAAACATACTATCTTGAGATAAGATGATGTCTATAGTCATAGTATTATCAAGTAAATTATAGAAACACTCTTCCAACAAAGGAATATCTAGAAAAACAATATCACCAGTACCACGTACGTCTATTATTGATTTTGTGTTCTTATAATTTGCATACTCGTTTTTCATTGATTTAACAAAAATAGTGTAATCACCGCTACCACCTTCTACCTTTGTATATGGTCCTATCGTTAACTTTTTGCAGTTTTTTATAACATCAAATTCGTCTTCTCCATTACCTCCATTGCTGTCTATATGCATACTATCAGAATTAAGTATCTCTTTGTCCTTATATATACTGTCTCCTATTCTACTCACTCTAATAGATGCATCAACAGTATCGCAGTTAACATTATCTTTTTTATTTACTCTACCTATATATTGAATCTTCAGCTTGTTTATATATGGAGTATCTCTAATCTCCTCATCATTTAAATCTTTTTGAATTAAGCTAGAAGTATATTGAATACCTCTTAATCTCATCCTGCACTGAACAAGATCAACTTCAAATTTTACAACTGGAGACTTTATATTACTTACATCTATTATGTTTATATAGTTGCCAAAATATATTTTACCTGTAAACTGATCATTCAAAAACATAAAGTGATTAGTAACACCATAACCACCTTCTACTTCTACATTACCATCCGAACTAATCATGAAAATGTTATTTAGATCATTGAGACCTTTAATATAACCAGAGTTTATATACTTAAAATCAAAAATAATATATTTTTTACGATCTTGCGATTTCCTACTATCATCTGGAATAACTAATGTTCGTGTTTTATCAAGCTTGTACCTAATAATTTCTATTTTTGATTTCCTACTATCATCTTCAATAATTACTGCATTATCACAATAATATCTAATATTTGGATATGAAGACACCTTGTAGCTACTCTCTCCTCCATTTTCATAGCTACTACTAGTGATTTTTGGTAAACAGATAAATGCAGCTCCTGATATTTCATTTGGTAAAACACGAGACAATTTTTCAGTAGGTAATGGACGATTTTTAGTGTTAATATTAGAGTTGCCTGGGACAATGTATTTGTTAGTTATTTTAAACACTTTGAATCCATCAGATGTGACTTCATTAATAGGTTTACCATGTATAGTTCTAGCAATTTGTATAACAACCCCCCCATTAACTGGAGACAGTTCACATTTCTCATATTGTTTTAGTTCGGTTGGGCATTTGCTTACAATCCTAGGTTTGGCCTTTTCTGCTTTCCCAAGTCCAGTAGCATAAGCGACTGTATTATTCGGAAAAGAGTTTAATGCATTCCATGCTGACTTAACTATCGAATTTACTGAATCCGTTTTAAATGCAAGCTCCTCCAGACTTTCCTGTGGACTTAACATCAACGTGCTTCTTATGAACAGATGAATATTTTCCGAAAGTGTAGTATCATACTTTTGTTTCCATTCTATAATGGTACTGATGCCACCATATATTATATTAGATCCAATTATAATTACAGCAACTAGAATAGAAACTGGCCCACCAGCTGCAGCAGCTAATAAAATAATACTAGAAACAAGTGCTATTCCAGCAAATACAATAGCAGCGATGCTATCTCTTATCTCCTTTTCACTACATGCATTATCAGTATTTGCTGCTTTAGCGCATTTAATTAACTTAATTGTTGATCGTACTATTTCTATAACATCAAATATTCCACCTACTACAGCTCCTCCAATCCTAATTGTTTTTGGAAATTTAGGAAATTTTTTTATTAATGCATCTTCACCACGTTGAATTAAAAATGAAGAACTTATCTCACTAAGGCTTAATGCGCAGTCTAGGTTTTGCTCTGATTCGCCTTGAATGGCTTGCTGGCATGTAACAATAGTTCCATGTATTCCTCTTACTAGTAGAATACGTGATCCGGCATTGGTTAATCGATTCTTAAGTATAGTACTAAAGCCTGACAAAGGTGCCTTAGCAATATTATTCATTTCCTCTAAGAACTTATTATTACGCCAGTTTGCATAACCATTATTCTCGACAATCTGACTAAATAAGTATTTCTCATCACCAACTATTCTGTCACCATCATCTGCTAGTATACCTTTTGCTAAATCTAATAATTGATCCTCAAGAATTATGTTACTATTCTCAGATAATAGCTTATTAAATTTTCTAGTATCAATCTTAATTTGATAATAGTTCCGTTTCTCTGAAACTTCTTCATTTGCATTAAACTTATCAATATGGTCCCAGCTTATTCTACATTTGATACCAGCCTCTCTCTTCTTCCTACCTTGAGAATTAGTAAGACATAGTCCGCTACTTGTGCCTACTACGCCTGGGTTTATTGCATTGTTCAGATCTAAGCTAAGTCGCTCAATTTGATCACTATTATCAGCTCTGAATTTGTGTAATATACCTGCAAATTGTTTTTGTCTATTTAATAGTATTTCTCGTGAGGTGCCTTTAAATCTGCTGTGTATGTGTACATTATTATCATTTATTCCTCCTATGGCATTATTATCTAATATATCTAATACTCTTTTAAATTCTCTTTTATATTTCTCAATATCTTCTTGGGAATTTTTTTCATCTGACTTAAGTTTACTTAAATCACGTGCACGATTTGATATAGCTGCAGCATTTATTTTAAGATGTGATTGATGACTAGGTTTTAACAAAAAAGACATAGTATGCAATGTATCACATATTAATTGCCAGTTAGTTACTGATGATTCCCATGTTTTTGTATTAAAGTTAATTTCGTGGTTTTCATAATTATGATAATATCTTTTTAAGGTTTCAATATATTCATTTAACTGCACTGTATATGTATCTAAACTAGGTTGAGAAAAAAAAATGGCTAATCCATAGTCTTCAAATACACTTCGCAAATGTATTATAGTTTTCTCGTTCAGAAATTCATAAAACTTTCCTTCTAATTCTGTTGCTACTGCTCTAAAACTATTCTCTCTTTCTTTAGAAAGTGTTTCTTTACTATAACTATAATCCAACGATGTAAATAATATTTTTACATCATCAAAATAGTTTTTAAAAACACCGCTATGTAGTTGATATATCATTTTAGTATTAGCAGTTGCTAAAAAAACATTATGCACTTTAGCATAAGCATTCATCATAAAATCGTAAAAATTAAACTCTTGGCCTCTTTGATATAATACACGTGCAATAACCTCCAATATTTGTTGTTTATCATTGTACATTGTATTAGCATTTTGTATATCATGTATGCCATGAGAAATCTCAGTCCAAGTTTTAGATAATGCAGCATAATAATTGTTACTATTTTTTGTGCCTTTGCTGTTTCCGCCTCCACCTTTGCCTTTGACAGCATCTAGGGCAAGCATAATGTAAGAATCTATATAATCATGCAGATGAGAATATTTACTACATATATTTTTTAACTTCTGAAAGTTATCACTTACGCTTTGTGAATTTAAATTATCATAAATATGATCTACAATATACTTTAGATATGCTTTATAATAGAAAAAGCTAACATCTGCAGGGTCAGCGTTGTAAACTCGTTTTAAGAATTCGTGTATTGGTGAGTAAGGTTCAGATTTCTTATCATCAGTAGCCTTTTGAGAATCTGTTATCTGTGTAGGTCCAATATGTCCTACGTATTTATCTGTTTGTTCTGCATTAATGCTTTTTAAAAATGATATTCTAGTGTCATAAGAGCTTTGCTTAATAGCATAATCATATATTTTTCTTGCTTCTACAGAAAATTCTGGTTGGTTTGCTGTTTTTGGGTTATTATTATATAGTAATTGTGCTGATCTACGCTGTACAAATTCATGAAAAACAGGTGGAATAACTTTAATGTTCATATTAAGGTTTTTTGCTAAGTTTAGTAGTAATATAGCACGCTTATTGTATCTAAGATCTGGTCCGTATGGATCTATAATTTCTGAAAAAGATTTAGCTTTGTCAAAAATGCCAAAATATTCACGTATGCTTTCTTGGAACTGTGATTTGTCTTCGTTTGTGTTTCCATGATATGCAGGCTTTTTTAGTTCATGCTCCACTGTAGATAGTGAAAATACTATTATATCTCTGTAATACTTAGTTTTTCTATTTATATAAAACGATTTGCTATTCCCTGCTGCTTCCTTTAACTTTATTATTAACTGATCAAATGCATCCGGAGTATTAGCAGATTTAAAATATTCAACTATATGCTCATATTTTATTTCCTCATGTGCATTTCCTGACTCATTAACAATACCTTCATTTTTAAAAAGTGCCCGCATAGCCTCTGGCGATACTTCGTTATATGCCACACAAATAGTGTCAAACAGTGCTTTAAGTAAAGCATAATTATTTGTATCAAAAATGATTTCGTTACTCATAATTTATATCTCCTTCGCATATTAAATCATCTATTTCTTGACTGCACAGTACAGTCATCCTATCATTATGGATAGTTACAATATCTTCATCTTCTTCCGCATTTTCTGTATTTGCATCTATTACTTGTTTAATATAAGATATTAGCATCCTACGATTACTATTAATACCTTGTAAGTCGATCCATAAATTAACATTTGGTAGCATGTGATAAAGGGCAATAACCTTCATAGCTCCTTCAAAGTTTAAACTTCGACATTGCAATGATAATTTAATCGTTGCTTCTGAAGACCATTCTACTTCAGATAACCCATCACATAAAATATATGAGTCTACATATCCAAAGTTACTATAGTTAAAGTTGAACTCTATTGTGATAGGCCCTTGGTTCCATTGATACTGTTTCAGATCAAGCATTATATTGTGTAATAATGACTCGTATATGTAATCATTTATCTCAAATGTTAATACATTGTCTGCTTTTTTTAAATATTTTTTGTGAAAATAACTAATGTTGACATCTAATGAATCATATATCATATATACCTTCCTTTATAAATTGTAAGTTTATTACTACACAAAATAGCAATAATGCGCTTTCACATAGCACATTATTTTAGTGTATGTAATGAAAAATAATTTTACAATGATTATTTAATTTCTATTAACCTTTGATTGTTTTATTCGACTATAGATGAAATAACTTTTGAAAGAACAGTATATAGTTCAATATAAGAGATATGGCAACCACCAGCAAAAATAAGTGTTATAACGCAAGATTAGGATAAGAGAAAGTATGAAAGGCGTAATGAAAAAGGTATACAAGAGATAATACACAATTAAATTATGCAATATATTTAAATATAATTTCAATTAATAACGGTTTATTTATTGCTCGCATGTCTGCAAATGCAAATTTAGAATAAGAAACAGTTAGAAAGAGGTAATATACAAGTGTTACAACAATGTTCAGGTTATTAAGTATAGTATTATGAACTAATACTTGTAGAAATATGATCAATAAATAAACTGTTATTAATTGAAATTATATTTAAATATCTTGCATAATTATAATTGTGCCTTATATCTTGTAGCTCTTTTTCATTATGCCTTTCATAGTTTTTCTTATCCTAAACTGACGTTTACAAGCATTTATTGCTAAGTTAAGTCCTAAAGCAGTTTTGCCCATTGAGGGCCTACCAGCTAATATTATTAGGTCAGAATTTTTAAATCCTCCAAGCTTTGAATCAAGGTCAAGTAGTCCACTACTAATACCGTTAATAGAGTTTTTATTTTTAATAGCAGATGAAATTGATGCCCATGATTCTTCAATTGAAGTTTGTAATTTTGTAAATCCTTTACTTAAAGTTCCTCTTGAACCTAGATCATATAATTGAGATTCAGCAGTTTCGATCTGACTTATAGCTAAATCTGCTAAAGTAGAAGAATATGCATTTGTTACTATTTTTTTCTCCAATTTCAATTATAGTCATTTACAATGAAGTTTGCGTATAAAATATCCTGTTAGTAAATCTTATGATGCTATTGCCGCTTTTTCTATGCTCAAACTTCATTGTAAATGACTATAAATAACGCCGCAGCGCAAGATCATATACTATTTTGCCGTACTCATTAACATTAACTATACTTAATGCTAAAGTTGTAAGTTTAGCTAGATAATCCACTCCACCTATTTCCTCAAATGCGAGTTCATTGCCTAGCATATTTTTGAGCGAAATTACAGTAGCACTAATTCCTTTACTAATAATGAGATTAATTGACTTATATATTTTACCATGTAATGGTTCATAAAAATGTTCCGGCACTAAAAATTCGTTAATGTTATATTAGCGCACGATTGTTAATCAGAATTGCTCCAAGTATCATTTGCTCTGCTTGAATATTATTTGGAGCAATCTTTGCAAGATCTTTTTCCATATCACACTTTAAATTTTATTAAAATTATTCGAACTTAACTAACTCAAAAGAAAATCCTTGAGCTTTAAAAGCATATTCAAGACCTTGCATACAGTTATTTCTAATGTAATCATCTGCAAATTCTGTTTTTGCTTTGATGAATATTTTTTTATTAACATTATCTTCATTTACAACTTTCAATGGACTAAACCATGATTTATCGATAGCTTGACCATAACCTGTAACTAAAGATTCTCGTACTTTGTACCAAGTTGAGTTGGAGTCCAGTTGTTTACTGAGATTCAAGAGATACTCTTCTTCATTGATTTGTTTCTGTGAAACAGTTTTGAGTTGCTCAAATGGAGTAACTTGCAATTCTTGAATTTCGTATCCATATACATCTTGTACAGCTTGTAATATCTTTGATCTATCACATTCTGTTAGTGTAATATTTTTAAGCAACTTAACAAAAAATCTAGTTCGAACTGCTGGCCCAAAACTACAAGAAGTCAAAATTTGATAAGCCATAGCTGCTTCAAAAGAACCAGCAATTTTATGCTTCAACTGACTTTCCTTACTAAGATTTGCGCTTTTTCAATTTGAGTAAGATATTTTTCCTGATTAGATTTTTCTACGTTATCAAATTTACAGTTGTCTCTATTTGCCTGATCAGTAGTTCGTAATTCATTTGCTAACGCTTGTGCTATATAGTTTAGAACTGATGCCTTACAGCCAAAATGATAATCCGGAGATCGACCTGCTAGCTTTAATAGCAATTTGTTGATAAAGTATATGTTAAAACCTCTATCGGACTTATGTTGCAGTGTAACTACATCTTCTGGTGTTAGTGGGTAAAATTCTTCTAGCCTGTACCTTTTGAACCATTCTTTTTTACCATTCGAAGACTTGAGAATCTTTGTTATTAGTGATTCAATGTCTTGATTGCAATTTTTAGTGAAGTCTGTATATCATTTTCAAAATCATCAACATTTTGAAAATTTTGTTCTTCATTTTCATTTTTGTTATTCTCTACTAACTCACCTTCAGTAGATCTAGATATTTTAGATTTTTTTATATATCTATATAGTTATTTACAATGAAGTTTGAGCATAGAAAAAGCGGCAATAGCATCATAAGATTTACTAACAGGATATTTTATACGCAAACTTCATTGTAAATGACTATATATGTCCCTGAAAAAAGTTTCAGGTTGACCTGAAATTTCTTTCATGTTGGGACGAAATTTTTTTTCTGGTAAGGCTATATTTTCTTCTTTTCCTTTTTCACTATAGTGCTGAAAATTTTTTAGAAGTTTTATGCAAGGAACATTACGTAACTTAACATTGTCTTTAATTATTGTTCTATTTTCAACTTCAATAAAACCTGCATCTCTTAATTCTACTAAGCATTGCCTAACTCTTCTTTGACCAACATTCAGCTTATCCTCATAAAGCTGATAACTTTCCTGTAATTCATCTATATCTTTGTTGTAATAGATATGTAGTCTAAATACTATAAATGATAAAAGCTGTTTAGATGTCTTGCTTAATGCTTTTCCATTATCTCCAGTTAGCTTTCTCCATTCGGGCGGAATGATATTTCCAATAAAGTTATAAAATATTGTATCATTATTGTTACTATTATTTTTAATAATATTACAACTATTAGTTAAAAAATCGAATACTACAGGTCGCATTTTTCATCTCCAAAAATACAGCTATAGTAGGTGTTTTAGAAAATAATTTTTTTACAAATTACACTCAAATTTTTATGCAAAAGGTAGAAAATAGGTAGAAAAAAAATTTTATGCCAAACATATATAAATCTTCATACTGATACTATCTGCCTTAAAAACGCGAGATTAGGATAAGGGAAAGTATGAAAAGCATAATGAAAAAGGTCTGTAAGAGATCATGTACAATTAAATTATGTAATATCTTTAAATATAGTTTCAATTAATAACAGTTTATTTATTGCTCACATGTCTGTAAATGCAAATTTAGGATAAGAAACAATTAGAAATATGTAATATACAAGTGTTATAATGGCGAATGTTCAGATTATTAAGGATAGTATTATGAAAGAATATTTGTAGAAATATGAGCAATAAATAAACGGTTATTAATTGAAACTACAGATAATATATAATTATATATTATCTCTTGGATACCTTTTATTCACTAACTTTCATATTTCTCCTTATCCTAATCTGGCGTTTATAAATTTGAATATTATTAGCAATTGCCTTAGAAGCTCCTTCTAATCTATTTGTTTCTTGTGTTTTATGCTTAATTAAAACATTCAGGCGATTAACTAGCTGCTGTAGTTCTTGAATATAAAGAGGCTGTGGATACCATGCTTACGGTTTCATTGCTTTGCAAAAATCTGCTATTAATACACTGTCTGCTTTATCTGTTTTTGTACGACTAAGTTTACTTATTGCAAAACCTTTAATACGGGCAGGATTTACTACGCTCACTTTATATCCATAATCGTACAGATATTTCGCTAAGCTTTTCCAGTAGATACCTGTTGCTTCCATACAAATATCTCAAGTTCCTCTGCTTTTTAACCATGTTACTAATTTGTTAACGCCAGATTAGGATAAGGGAAAGTATAAAAGATATAATGCAAAAGGTATACAAAGGATAATATTTCGTTATGACTTTTAATACATTACATTAAATACAATCTTAATTCAGAACTATTTACTGCTCTAATATTTCTAGCAAATTCGCCTTTGTAATATCAATTCTTAATAATTAGCTATTCTTTGCAGGCATTCTGTATTATGCTTTTCATACTTTCCCTTATCCTAATCTTGCGTTAATCATAATAACAAAAACATGTGGTTTATACTTGATGAACTGCCAGCTCTACAAAAAGTTTCATCTTTACCAGTTGCTTTAGCTGAAAGTAGAAAGTATGGAGGCTGCTTTGTTGCTGGGTTGCAGAACATTCATCAATTAGAAGCAATATATGGTTCTGCTGAATGTGCTTCTATGCTTGATTTGTTTAATAGACCTCTTTCGAAACTGGTTAAGGTAGTTCAAAATTATAAATGCCAGAGATCAAATTAAATCTAAGACCGAATCTTTTACGTCTATTTCGATATTTGTCAGCAATAATTTTGAACCGTTTTAGCATAGCAATAACGTTTTCATTGACAACTCTTTTTCCTGCTAACCTACGATTATTCTTTTTATCATTTTTAGTTAAAGGATTTTTCTTGCTTTTTTTCTTTGGTAATGCAGAATTATTGCGAATTTTTTGTATACCTTGATATCCTGTATCAGTAATCGCTTTAATCTTAGGATGGATAAGAATTTTGGATTCCTTAAATAATCTAAAGTCATGTTTTTTACCGTTAGAAAAATCTGTACATATTACTTGGTGCGTTTTCTTGTCTACCACTATTTGAGTTTTTAGTGTATGCTTTTTCTTCTTTCCTGAATAATAGAATTTTTATTTTTTTTTAGGTCCTTCTATAGGACTCTCAGTAGCACCAATCAAGACTACTTCATAATTCATATCGCTATTCATTAGAGCTTTACGACCTGGAAGAGCAAAGTTTGGGTGTTTAACTAAGGTGTCTTCTACCCATTTTACAGCTTTATATGCTGAACTTTCACTAATCCCATAGTTCTGACCTATATGAAAATAAGTACGGTATTCTCTAAGGTATTCTAAGGCCATCAATAACTGTTCCTCCAAATTGAGCTTATTTTTACGCCCTCCTTTTGATTTCTTAACACCATCAGCTTTCCTCAAAATATCCACCATCTTTGAGAATGTTCCCTTCCTTACTACTGTTAATCGACGAAATTTTTCATCCTTTAACTCTTTAATCTGATCTAATTTCATTATTACTTCAAATCAGATTTTTATAACACCATTTTACATCATTGTATAGTTTCGAAAGAAGTCTAATAGTAAATTTATTTTTCGAGTTAGCGATCAGGTTACAGCTTATAAATCAGCATTAACACTAGGTGAGCAAGAGATAATTGAAACTCAAGAGAACTTGTCATATGGATCAAATACTATGAGAGATGGAGTAAATATGAATAATGTTGAGCGTAAAAAGCTTTTAGTTATGCCATCTGAAATTATGAATCTACCAGACCTTACATGTTATGTAAAGCTTGTTGGTAACTTTCCCATCACAAAACTAACTATGAAGCTACAAAACTTAAATATAGCATATGTTTGGGGATATACATTGCTCAAAAAACTTAAGTTAGTGAATTATTAATTCAAGAATTATCCATGCTAACTTTTAAATTAACCACTTCTTCGTTTGATAACCCAGTATTTTCAGCAATAAATTCAACTGAAAAGCCAGCTTTTAATAAGTTCCTTGCAAGCCCTTGTGCAGCTTCAGCTCTGCCTTTAGCTATGCCTTCATCAATATATTTTGCAGCAATAGTTCTCATAATATTACCTTTTTCTTCTTCAGATAAATACTTAGCCAGAATCTGCTCTAATTCTGGTTGCTGATTCTCTAGTAATTTAGTATCAGTATACCATAAAAATGATCTTAGGTAAACATAACCTTTTTCTTTATCAAGTATTAAAACATGTTTGAAGTTTATTAGAAACTCTTGCCAAAGCTTTAACATATCTCGTTGATGAATGTGTTTTAGCATATATTCGAGCATTCCGATATGCTTTTTCCTAATAATTTCATCATTCGACATACTTTGCAAATCGACTAATTGATAGTCAGAGGTCATTAATTGCTTAGCTATCATTGAATCGGTAAATAAATCCCACAAATTTCTAGGTGCGTTGTAGACTTCTTTGCCGTTATAGATCACTAAATTATACACTAATGGTAATTTAGTTTTTTCTTTCTTATGCCTTTCGCACAATAACAATGTGTATCTCCATAACCGCAGAGCTGTCCAATAATCAACGGTTGATTGAGCTTCAATTAATATATAAATAAAAGCATTGCCATGCTTTTTGGTTGCAACTTTATAGACGATATCGCTATATTTTTTTTAACGATTCTTCTATATAACTTTCTTGCTCTACTTTTATTTTTGATAAATCTATTAAACTCTTGAAATCACTTGGTAAATAATACTCTAGAAATTCTTGTGCAGCCACTGGATCGCTCATGATTGTCTTTGCCAATGAATCATGCTTTAATTTTTTTGTCATATTTTTCAGCCTATAGTTTTTTTTATAAAAAATGCTGCGTCATACTCTGCCTAGTGTTTCAGACATAATCTTGGTTGTATATTAGTTTGTATGGATTTATTCTTTTCATTAAGTTTTCTTATTTCAGGGCTGATAATATTTCTAACAGCATATAATCCTTGAGTTTTTAATACATTATTGAAGTCATTTTTGACTGTACAGACTACTGCTTCCTTATCCTCTAGAACTTTTTCAGCTTTTTCAGTATTTACGTCATTTTTAACTGCTAGAATGATCTTTTCTTTTGGGCCAGGATTATAGTTTTGCAAATTTTCTGCTTCAATTGCACATAAGATTTTGCCTTCGACTCCAGCTTGTTGAATGGTTAACGCTGTTTCAATATCCTTTGTAATGATTGTTACAGGTGAATATTTTGAATTTTGTTGAGCAATTTCAGCAAATGAGCCACTAATTGTACCAACAGATTTTTCAGCTACATCAGCTTTATTACATGTTTTTGAATTCAGAGTTAATATCTTAGCTCCAGTAATTTCATCTTTGTCATTTTTAACAAAAATAGTGAGTGTAGGCCAGGATTTTTGAGTCTTTTCATCAAAAACCATATTTGCTCTTAAATTAGGATTATCAAAGATTTTTGAACTATAAATTTCTGTATGGTTTTCTAGATATTTATTCACAACTATCGTTTCCACCTTAGCTTCCTCTTCTTGTTTACAGTAGTATAGAGATGAAGATTTATTATACAATTCTTTAACATTCGTAATATCATTTTGTTTTGCTATACTATTATTTTCTGTTTGAGTAAGTTTGGTTGTTTCAACTGCCTTAGTCAGTTTAGTAATTTCAGGTTCTATAATGTCTCTAATTGACTGGTCTCCACAAGTTTGCAGAAGATTATTAAAATCACCATTTTCTGGTGGTTTGACTATACAAGTTATCGCTCCCTTCATTTCTAACGTTTTTGCAGCTTTAATTACAGTATTATTAGTTAGAGAAATTTTTCCATCATTATCTGCTGCAATGATGATTTTTTCGCCTAGAAATGGTGAATAATTTGTCAAATTTGAAATTCCTGCACTGGCAATGATATTACCTTTAATGCCTGATTGCTGTAAGCTCAATGCTGTTTCAGCCCCTTCGGCTATAATTGTTATATTAGGGTCATTCGCATTTCGTTTTGCGATTGTTATGAACGATCCACTGATTTTACCGAAAGATCTTAATATATTTTAATTAAATTGCATATTTTCTTGTTATTTAATTGATAATATATTAATAATTAAATAAAATTATTAATATATTATCAATTAAATAACTTAGGTAATTATGTACGAATATGAATCTGATAGACCATTATCAGAAAATGGAAAGTTAATTCTCGATTTTTTGTTTAAATTAAAATCAAATTCAAATAAGGATAGGGAGTTGATTTTTATTGGAGGAGATGATGATGAGCAGTATAATATCGCTAAAACAGCTAGTTTTTATCAGTCAAAAGTTAGTGGACGTGTTGATTATGATATGATACCTGCTATACTAACAACAATAAAATATGTTAATTCTAATTTCAGGGATGTAGTATATCAAGTACCAAACTTTGAGGATCATGCTGATGGAGAAGATAAGCTAAAAACACTAGAATCCAAAATTATAGAATGTCAACAGCAACACTCGCAACCTGTAGATTTTACTTTTGTATGTAGCGATTCAAGCCAAGGTTTTATAAATGCAGTGCGCGAGTTTGCTCAATATCAGCAAAGTAATCATCGCTGTGATGAAGTTAATGTCTTTACTATTGAGGAATTTAGAGAACACTGCTTATCAGGTGATGTAAGTGATACAACAAGCAACAATAATTAAAGTTGCTAATTTTGCTTTTATTTTATAAAGCAAAATTGTAGCGTCTTTATTTCTTTGATTTGCATAAACAATGGAGTAGAAATGTCTTTTGAGTGAGCATTACTTTATGATGTTCTCTTGCCTTAGCTCTCTACTTCAGCTGATTCATCTACTTCATAAGGAAACTTGTAATATTCTTCGTTCGCATGATATCTGTCATTGATATCAGTTGCTACCGACTTAAACCAATGTTCAATTTTACTAAAAACAGTTGTTTTTCCTGGATCCATCCTTCATTGAAATTGTACGCGATTTTCAGAGTTATGCTAGCTGAGTTTTTATTTGCCTTGCTTGAACTAATTTACTAAACTGTTAACGCTTTTAGTAGCTTCTTTTACAATATATGTCTATAGCTACGAGAGTTACTTATATTGCTTACTCCTCCATTATGCACAATATATACATCTTTTATAGATGTTCCATTATAGATGTTCCATGTTTAAAGCTTATTTTATTCAAATCAAAGCTTACCTCGTTTCCTGTATCTGTCTTAGCTACAAACTTATTTTCATCAATTGATACTAGAGTTGCAAATTCACTGTTTTGTATTTGTAAATCCTTATCGTTTGTTTGAAAAATAATTCTGTCTCCAGCCATGTAGTTAGCATATTTTTTTGATTCAGCTCCTGAAATTAAAATGCTGTATTCTGGGCCTTTTAGATCACCATTTTCCTTCATATAATTTCTGATGTGTTGATTAATATTTTCAGCTTCCTTATGACCAGCAATTATCAAGCGGTCATGCGGCTCAACTTTACTATTTTTCCAATCATTGATTAATTGGTTTATTGATTCTTTCAGAGTGTTATTAGCCTTTAAGCTATTATGATCACTAAGCAGCACTATACCATCAGCAATATCACCATTTATCAACTTTACAGCCACGTTGTGGTTCCAGCTGTTAGCCTTAGAATTTTCTATCTCTGTTTTTGAATTATGAATGTTATTGAAATTATTTGAATCATTGATTTTGTCAGTCATATAAAACCTCACCTTCGCGTCACTAAATTGTTTTGCGGTATAAACATTTGCTATTTTTACCGTTTGAATTATAATTTTATTGCTAAGTGATTATTGAGATAGTTTTCCTGTTAAATGTAGAGCTTGCAAAAGTTACATAACTTCCGATATTCTACTTAGCGTAACGAAAATTACATAGACCATGCTATGAGCTATTTTATAGCTATTACTTTAGCTTGGATTGGTTAACAAAAGAAGTAGTAATAATTGGAATATTGAGATATACTGACGATAGTATAGTTATAGGTTAAATATTTATTGGTTAAAATAATAACATATAAAATAAGGTAGATATACGCAATAACTGAGTCGACTAAGGCAATGAAATGATTGGTAATATTGTTGTCAATGATAACTATTGTTATGTAACATACAAGCAGGAATCATTTTTGTTATAGCCGCCTCAGTTATTGTGTATATTTTTGTTACAGTAAAAAGTATTCTTAACTTACCAATACATCTCATAATACATAGTAAGATTAGATTTTTCAATAATAATCTTTGGAGTCTAAATTTCTCAACTATTTGACACTAAATTAGAGCTTTATTTGTTTATTTACTATTTTTACGTAGGCATGTGTGTAATTTCTATCTTCAGTACTACCGTCTACCGTCTAATTCCAATTTTTGGAGCTATATTAGCTTTTACAATTTGTTCAGGGTCTGTTTTTACGTTCTGATTATTAACTAATTTCATGATTTCAGGTATCACAAGCTCCTTAACAGCTGTGGCTCCTTTATTTTTTAGCATTTCGTTAAAATCTTCACCTTCTGAAGGAACTACGATGCTAGTGATTGCTCCTTTACTTTTCAGTACTTTTGCAGCATCGTTTATAGTGCTTACATATTCTTTATTCTGTTTATCATTATTTGCAGCTATAAGAATCTTTTCTCCTTGAAATGGTTGATAGTACTTCAAATTATTAACATTTGAGCTATATACCATTCTGCTATCAATGCCAGCTTCCTGAAAACTTGATATCGTTTTTCCTTCTGCAGACAAAATGGTTACATCATAATTGTACTGTCTTTGTTCTTTGATTTGCATAAACAATGGAGTAGAAATATCTTTGGTGGTACATTGCTTTATGCAATTCTCTTGCTGGACTCTTTCTACTTTAGCTTCTTGCTCTGGTTTAGCAGTAAAGTGATAATATTCTTCATTCACATGAGATCTATCATTGATATCATTGATTATAGACTTAAACCAGTTTTCGATTTTACTAAAAACAGTTGTCTTTGTCCGTGCTTTCTCCAAATCATGAGCAGTTTTCAGAGTTATGCTAGCTGATTTATCATTTGGTCTGCTAAGCTGATTTATTAAGCTGTTAATGCTTCTAGTTGCTTCCTTATTGCAATATAGCTGTAATTTCTCTATATGCCTTGTCATAGCTACGTATGAGCTGCTTATATTACTTACTCCATTATGTAAAACGTATACATCTTTTATAGAAGCTCCCTGGGCCTTATAAACAGTACTTGCATAACCATGTTTAAATTAGACTTCTTTCGAAACTATACAATGATGTAAAATGGTGTTATAAAAATCTGATTTGAAGTAATAATGAAATTAGATCAGATTAAAGAGTTAAAGGATGAAAAATTTCGTCGATTAACAGTAGTAAGGAAGGGAACATTCTCAAAGATGGTGGATATTTTGAGGAAAGCTGATGGTGTTAAGAAATCAAAAGGAGGGCGTAAAAATAAGCTCAATTTGGAGGAACAGTTATTGATGGCCTTAGAATACCTTAGAGAATACCGTACTTATTTTCATATAGGTCAGAACTATGGGATTAGTGAAAGTTCAGCATATAAAGCTGTAAAATGGGTAGAAGACACCTTAGTTAAACACCCAAACTTTGCTCTTCCAGGTCGTAAAGCTCTAATGAATAGCGATATGAATTATGAAGTAGTCTTGATTGATGCTACTGAGAGTCCAATAGAAAGACCCAAAAAAACAAAAATTCTATTATTCAGGAAAGAAGAAAAGGCATACACTAAAGACTCAAATAGTGGTAGACAAGAAAACACACCAAGTAATATGTACAGATTTTTCTAACGGTAAAAAACATGACTTTAGATTATTTAAGGAATCCAAAATTCTTATCCATCCTAAGATTAAAGCGATTACTGATATAGGATATCAAGGTATACAAAAAATTCACAATAATTCTGCATTACCAAAGAAAAAAAGCAAGAAAAATCCTTTAACTAAAAATGATAAAAAGAATAATCGTAGGTTAGCAGGAAAAAGAGTTGTCAATGAAAACGTTATTGCTATGCTAAAACGGTTCAAAATTATTGCTGACAAATATCGAAATAGAGGTAAAAGATTCGGTCTTAGATTTAATTTGATCTCTGGCATTTATAATTTTGAACTACCTTAACCAGTTTCGAAAGAGGTCTATTGTATTTTGCTTGGGTCAAAACTCACATCTTGTCCTGCATCTGTCTTAGCTACAAATTCATTTTTATTAACCGAAGTTAAAGTTGCAAATTCACTATTTTGTATTTGTAAATCCTTATCGCTTTTTTGAAATACAATTCGATCTCCAGCCATGTAGGACTCTTTCCTTCCAGCTATTGAACGCCTATATTCTGTGCCTTGTAGCGTGCCATTAGCTTTTAACAAAGATCTAATACTTGAATTAAGAATGTCTACCTCTTTATTACGTACTGTAATTACCAATTTTTCATGTAGCTTAAACTTGCTTAGACTCCAGTTGTATCTTAACTTACTCATTGAGTCCTGCAACGTATTATCAAACTTAATACATTTATTTTGTCTCAGTAATGTTATACCGCTTAAAATATTACTCTCAGCAAACTTTGTTGCTGCTTCTCTACTCCAGTTTTCACTTTGTCTTCGAATATTCACTAAAACATGTGAACTGAAAATATTACTCAGCATCTCAAACATTCCGCCTCTTTCTATTGAAGCTAACTGCTTTTCATCTCCAGCAAGTATCAGTTGACAATTATTGTTTCTAACTACTCTAAACAGCTCTGCATATTCTCTAGTAGCAACCATTCCAGCTTCATCTACTACTATTAACCTATTTTGCATAAAAATTTTTTTTTTCGATTATACAAAAATCCTTTTACTGTATAGACTTCCTTATAACCTTTGCTCCTCAGCTCTGATACCGCTTTATGAGTAGGAGCAAGTCCAATAACATTTTGTCCACGATTTGTTGCAATTTTATATGCTTTTGCTAAAACAGTGGATTTACCTGTTCCAGCTCTTCCTCTTAGTACTCTAACTCCACTAGTGCTAAGCAAAATATGCCTTAGAGCTTGTTTCTGTTCTTCACTAACATTTGCTAGACCTTCTATATCACTTTTAAGATTGTAAATATCGTTGTAATAAACTTGATTATTGATTTTATTAGCTATTCTTATTATTCTTACTTCCTCGTCTCTAACATCAGTTGTAGTAAAATATTTGCTACTTTCACCATCATCATGATATAACTCTAGTATTCTATTTGAACTGAACACTTGCTGAACTAACATTCCCCTTTCTGTTAGGTCTGGTATATCTTTTACTGCTTTTTCAATATCCTGCTTAGTAAAAATAGATTTGTAATGTGTTATAGCATCCGTTATTACATCAACATCCTTAATAATTTTTAAATTAGCCTCTTTACGTAACTCATTTTCATTTGCAACTTCATTAATTAAACCCCTAATTCTAGTAGGGCCAATATGCTCTTGCGGTACTGCACTTATCTTATCAACTCTATTTGATAAGCCTAATTTAGCAAAATATGCATTAATTATTTCTTTTACTTTTTCATGAATCATCTCGGGATCTTTAATAACAACCTTTTTGCCATTACTTAATGTTATGCATTTTGGGTTTAAATTTACTGCTTTATCACCTAAACCAGTTCCATCTTCTCTAAATCTTCTTGTAGTAACCAATATGTGCGCATGCCAGTTTTTATCTCCTCTATGAGGCTTATGAATGTCTATCTGTACTCCAAGACCATTTTGCACCCATTCCCCCATTGCATCAACTATTTGATGAGTTATTTCTATTCTATGCTCTAAATTCAATTCCTTATCGTCTGGCAGTGCTATTACGATATCCTTCAATAGCTGACTGTTTCTTCGTTTTTCTGTTTGTTCAACCTCATTCATTAATTGTTTGGACATTCTTGAATTTTTGATTTACATAAGCTGGTATCAGCACTGTATGATATACGTTATCTTTTTTACAAGAGAAGTTATAACTTACATTTGTCTTCTCGTTTTTAACAATAGTTCTTGCATTATACGCTGCCTTACGACAACTATCTCCTCCTTTGATTCTACTTAAAAATTCAATCCTTGCAAACTGTATTGCCATTTCAACTCCAATCCTCACCTGAGTTTCAGGTTAGCATGAGTTTTTTGATTTTGCCAGTACAAACTGCTTTTTTTAACACTCAATCGGCTAATTGGCACCCATTTTTTAGCAGTAAACTTTCAAGTTTACATATTGCGTATAAGCTTATTCTTTAATGAAGCTTCTAACCTGAATTCACGTTTTTTTGACTATAATTATTTGATGTTGGTTTGGCAGGTGCGGTTTTTTTCTTTACTGGAATTTTATTTTGATATATTCTTGCCTGATTTTTTTATCTTTCTGAATTACTAACATGGCAAATCTTATGCAGCAAAAAATTACTCTCCAACAAAAAAAGCTAAGCTAATCATGGATGAGGTTAACCTCAAAATCAAAGAACGTAAAATGCGTACTCGACGTCTTATCGAAATGGGTGGACTAGTCGCTAAGGCTAAGCTTGATCACTTACAGACAAACACTTTATTTGGTGCAATTGTTTCACTAAAAGAAACTTTAACACAACATCCAAATGTTCAGAATCATTGGACTACAATCGGTAAAAATATTTTTGATAAGGAACAGCAAAATAAAGCTGCTGTGATTTTAAAATTTTCCTCTGAACCAGATGAAAACACTAAGCGCTACATTCGCCTTCATGGCTTAAAATGGAATAGCTTTCGTCAAGAATGGTGCAGCAATGTTAAGGACATTGAGGCCTTAAAGAATGGCCTTCTTAATGTTCAGTATAAACTTGAGCTTGTGTATTAGTTTTTTAATACTTATACAACAAACACAGCTTGATAATTCAGCTAATGTAATTTATAAACCAGGAGTGTAATGCAATTTTAAATATATATGGTGGTTATGCGAATCAGTGATACTAGTGATTCTATTCAAATCTTACCTAACAGCAATAATTTAGCTGAGCTAACAAAATTAGTTTACAATTGTATATTTAACCATGGAGGTTATAATATTTTGTTCTTGCTTGGATGGAATAACAGCACATATCGATGCATTCAAGATAAAATTGTGCAGCTTCGTAATACTGAAACAGAAACAATTAGGGTTATACGTAGTACTCAAGATGATCTTCCTATATCCTTAGAATACTTTTGTGAAGACCAAAGCAAACAAAATGTATTATATACACAAGTAAGTTTTACTTTTAATACACTAAGATTAATAGTAGAGAAGTATTATTATGTATCTCTACGGTTCAAACCTTACAAATCTAGCCTAGCTATTGTATACAATAGTCACAGTGAAAATTTACAGAAACAATTAGATGATTTTTTTACTCAACAATGCATGAATCACAATGAAAGTAGCAAATGCATCCATCACAGTGAAAGTAGCATTAGTGTTTTAGATATTGATCAATTTAGAGATTTTGTAGGTGATATATTATTAATTGATGATCCAGAACGATAGTATATGTATTTCAAGCAGCAATGCTCCATTTTGCAAATATATAATGCTATGTATGCTAGTTAGAAAAAGTTTGCATTCTAACTAGCATAAAGCTCACAGTATTTATTTAGCTCTATGGCAATCTCTGGTAGTTTAAGGTATTGAGCAAGAGGTATAAATTCTTGCTGAGTTTCAATGACGATTTTTTGTCTTTTTTCATAAGGTTTTATTGATACAGTCTGAATATTATGGAATCGATCGAAAAGCTTAATTAATAATAGTTCTATTTTATTTTGCCTATAAAATGTTTGAATCATTTCTCCAGAACTGATTTTTTGATTATCCTTAATTCTGGTGAGGTCTGAAACCTGTTCTGCAATATTATTACCAAATTCTTGACTTATTATTTCTTTGGTTAGTGTTGTGTCTTCGAGTGTATCATGTAGTATTGCTGTAATAATTGTATCAGTTTCAAAGCTGTAGTCTGATACCATATAAGCTACTTCTAATTGATGTGTGTAGTATAGTTCTCCAGTATCTCGCTTTTGCTGACCATGATATTTTTGGGCATAAAATATAGCTTTTTCAACTTTATCAAGATCAATTTCAGTATTAAATCTTACGTTGGTTTCAAACAGCTTATTTAGTAAGCTTTCGCTATAAAAGTCTATCATTTTTCATCTCTAAATAATCTTTAATAAATTATACAATAAATTAAACTTTTTATATACTTCAATCTCAGATAAAAACTGTAAAAGAAGCGAATTAATTTGATTAAAAAAGTTGTACTGGAATATTGCAAGTAATGGTTGTAAACTTGTCTTTTTCACTCTCTATTTCCATTTCTCCATTAAGTTGATTAATAAGGTAATTTACAAACCATAATCCTGATTCAAGCATTAGCGGACAGTCTCTTACCAAGTCAAAATCAGCTAATTTAGCTTTTATATTCCCTAATTTTTCTTTTGAAATACCGCTTCCTTTATCGTGTATTCTAAATTGTAGTATGTTATCGCTTTTTATATAATTTTTTACAGTAAACAAATGAACTGTAATTATAACCTTGTAGCTGTGATTAAATCTAATGACGCTTCCTATTAATTGACTTAATATAGCTTGTAAGTGATCATTATTTCCAATCACAATATCCTTCATTTTGTACTGAAAATTGTAATTGATTTTTATATCTTTCTCTTTTGCAATGTCTTCTAGTCTCCTGACAGCATCCTTTACTAACTTTTGTATGCTAAATTTTTTTAAACATAAATTTTCATTCTCAATTTCGCTTCTAAGCGTGTAAACTACATCGTTACAGTACTCTTGGAGATTTGCTGATCGATTTAATATTGTTTTCAGCTTATCTTTATTTTTTGAATCACTTAACATGATCTCGCTTGCTAGCCTTACAATTTCACTAGTTGCAATATTAAATCTATATTTGATATTCTGTATCAGATTCACACAATATTCTTTCAATGATTCAGCTACCTCGACCTGATACTTAGCTTTTCTTAACTTTGTTATTATCTCTATATATTCATCGATATTCTCCCTTTCTCCATTTACCAACGTAATTAGCATTGAAGGGATTTGTACTATCCATTGGTTACTTATTTTTTTTTCATAACATTCGCCAAAAGAAGAGTTAAAACTAGTTATTGGAACTTCAAATGCAAAAGTTATGTAATTATTTTCCTCTTTTGCTCTTAGCCTTCCTTTTAGCTGATGTATAAGATGTTTAATAAATGCTAATCCTTCTCCTAGTTCTTGATATGTTACCAAATTCAAATTCTCTAGTTCGGAATTTATTCTTTCTAATTTTTCTTTAGAAGGGCTTAGTACTATATTTTGTACTGTAAATTGTAATATTTCTGAATACTGATTGATGTTAATAGTAATCTTGCTATGCTTACTACTATTTATAATAGCACTACCAATTAACTGGCTTATTACTGCTTTTATTCGAAAACTATCTCCAATCAGAACTGTCTTTATATCATTTTGAACATTTAGATTTATATTCTCATTTTCAAAATTTTTCCTCATTCTGATAACAGTATTATTTATTAGTGATTCTATGTTAAATGTTTCAATCCTTATATTTGTTGATGCTATGTATTGTCTAAATAAAAAAATTATTCCATTCAGAGAAGCTATTATATTTATCTTTTTTTTATCATAGTTATTTACGATTCGCCTAAAATATTGTATCCAATCTATGAGTTTTATGCTTACTTGCCCAGATTTTTCCAGCTGACAGTATAGTTTTTGCAATTCTGCATCTACCTGTTTTATTGTTGTGCTATTAATTCCTTCTGTAGATAATTTTTCGGTTAATTTATTGATTTTATTTTGACCTTCGTCTTCAATAGGCATAGAATTCTCCTGCTATTTAAGTTGTTAAATTGCTTCCTAGAGATTAAAAAGAAAATTTTGCGGTTTAAGTTTTAATCTCTATCAGAATATTATCTAAATCTTAAATCTCAGATAATATCAGGTATACAGTATCATTTCGATTTTTATCAGTACATGACTTTTTGTCATAATTATGAAAAATTTTTTCATTTTTTTTTAAAATAGATGCGAAATTATCACATTGTATCCCTAGCTACAAAAATATCATTAAAAAAGATTTACAAAAAAGCTCTGCAATAGTTATTATTACTAGCTTTAAGGCTTATTTTTTGCTCTAATTCATGGTAGAGATTAAACTAAATCAAAATTCTTGTGTCAACAGCAATTTCTAATGAACTAAAGCCTTTTCTTCACTGGGTTGGAGGTAAAAGGAGAATTGTTGCTAAACTAATAAAGCATCTTCCTTCAGGGCCATACTATAATTACTATGAACCATTCCTTGGAGGTGGGGCTTTATTTTTTCAAGTTAGGCATCTGTTTAAACAATGTTTTTTGTCTGATATTAATCTCAACTTAATTACTAGTTATCACGCTGTAAAAAAGAATCCAAATGAAGTCAACAGGTTACTAAATCTATATCACAAAAACCATTCTGAAAATCTCTACTATAAAATAAGAGACAATTATTATAGTAATGATCCTAACGATATTACTGCAAAATTTATATATCTTAATAAATATTCCTTTAGGGGAATTTATAGGCTAAACAGAGATGGTACATCTGCTCAAACATTTTCTGATAAGTGATATCTTAAGCTTCATATTTGCTCTAGAATAAACAAATGTAGTAAACTTTTAACCGATGTATCAATTTGCGCTATGGATTTTTCGTTTATATATAGAACCTAAAAAAGGTGACTTCGTTTATCTTGATCCACCTTATCACCAATCTGGAGAACGGTTCTACACTAGAGTTCCATTTGATGAAAAAGAGCAAATCAGACTACGAGATTTTGTATATGAACTAACCAATAAAGGTGTTAAAATTATGCTTTCAAATAATAACACTACCTTTATTAAAGATTTATACAAAGATTTTTTCATCACTCATATTGGAGTTACATACTCAATCAATGAACAACGAAACACTGTTAATGAACTTATTCATTACTAATTACTAAAGCATTATTTTCAAATTATAAACAAAGTTTAAAATCATCTTTTTAAACTCTAGCTAAATAATATTGCAACTACCGTCGCTTTTTATATTACTCTGAGCTCTTCCAGATAAACTGGATTCTATTGTTGAATAATCATCAACAACTTTATCTTTTTCTATGAGAGCACAGTCTTCAGCATATCTGGTATTAGCATCATGATATTCTGTCATCAAATTTCTGCTTTTAGTAGAATCAATAGGAGGCATATTTTGATCATCTTTTATCGTAGAACAGTGTTTAAGCATAATTTCTACAATTTCTGCATAGTTTTTATTTACAGCTAAACGTAAAGGAGTCTCACCTGCATTATTTTCATCATTGACATCCGCATTATGTTCAAGTAGATCTTCTATATAAGATTGATAGGAAAACTTATACTTTTTTTCTGATGCTATGTGACAGTGATACACATTCTCAAAGTTGTAATTTTTAATAGCATGATATAAAATAGTGTTACCTTGTGTATCTTTTTCGTTGATATTAGCACCACTATCAAGTAGAAGATGTATAGCCTCTTGGCAGATAAACCAATTACTCTGAGCAATATGTAATGGAGTATAACCTTCATAATCTTTCGCATTTATATCAGCTTTACGTAATATCAAAAATTTTGCAGCATCAATCCTAAAATGCTTAATAGCATAATGTAAAGCAGTTTGACCTTTACTATCTTTTGCATCAATTTCAGCGCCATTATCCAATAAACAATTAGCAATATCCTCCTTGCCGTATTTAGCAGCAAGATGTAAAGGATAGCAGCCATATTTATCTTTGGCATTAACAATAGCACTATCTTTATTAATCAGATACTGTATTTTTTCTATATCTATACCTTTACCTTTAATAGCCTTTTTAATATCATTATGTAATCTGCGCTCAGATTTAGGCATTGTTCCCCTCTAAATTAACTTTATACTTAATTAGCAAGCAGAAATTTTATAATATCTTGCATAACTTTACTTAGCAATAACATATAAATCAATTAAAAATTATCCATGAATTTTAACCTTTTGAAACCTTCGCAATCTGTTAAAGGGTTATCATATAACTTACAATATAACAAAAAAATAAATAAAGCACCATAATTTTTCTGAGTAGAATTTTGTATTTCACAGCTATTAATCATTAATCTAACTTTCTACAAACTCAACTAATTCAAACGAAAACCCTTGAGCTGCAAAAGCACGCTCTAGAATGGGTTTAAAATTTGATTTGATATAGCTATTTGCAAAGCTTGTTAGAGCCTTAATGAATATCTTTTTATTAACATTATCTTCATTTACAACTTCTAACTTACTAAACCATAGTTTATCAATAACTTGCTCATATTCGTAATGTTGAAGTATGTATTTTCGTACTTTGAACAATATAGAGTTAGAACTTAGCTCTTTACTAAGTTCTGAAAGGTAATCTTCATCACTCATTTGTTGCTGTAAAATTGTTGTTTTTTGATACTCCGTTGTGTTATTGATAACTTGTTTTGATTCATCAAATGGTATAACTTGTAACTGCTCAATATCATTGCTATGCACAGCTCGTACCTCCTGTAGTATCTTGAATTTAATATGATCTGACAGTGAAATATTCTTAATCAACTTGATGTAATATTTGTTTTTAACTGCTGCTCCAAAATCACAAGATGTTAAAATTTGATAAGCAGTATCTGCTTCAAAAACTCCAGCTATTTTACGCTTCAACTGAGCCTTCATACTACGATCTGTATCAGATTCAATATTTGCTAGATACTGTTCTTTAAATCTTCCTACATCATTAAATCGAAAATTTCCACTATTAGCCTGATCAGTAGTTAGTAATTCATTTGCTAAGGCTTTTGCCATATAGTTTAGCACTGCTATCTTATTTTCAAAATAACGGAATGAATATTTATTTGATAACTTCAACAGTAATTGATTTATGAAGTATATGTTGAAGCTTCTACTAGACATACGTTGTAGTATAACTGCATCTTCTGGTGTTAGTGGATAATAATCTGCTAGTCTTTTTCTTTTGGGGCAGCATTCATTCTTTTCAACCTCTGAATTATCGATAATAGCTGGAGTTGCTAACTTACTGTTTTGCTCATAATCATTGTTTGATGGCTTGTCATTACTAACATCACTAAGCTCATAGAAATTCAAATTCTGTTGTTGCTGTTGATCTTCTTTTTCATTTCCTACTAACTCAATTTCTATAAAATCATCAGATTCAGTATATTTAAACTTCAAATTTTGCTGCTGATCTTCATTTTTATTTTGATCATTCTCTACTAACTTAACTTCAGTAGATCTAGATCTATTATTATTTTATTATATCTATATATGTAGCTGCAATTTTTTGCAGGTTCACCTGCAAATTCTTGCAAATTGATGTGAAAATTTTTTTGTTGTAGAAGGACAATTTTTTCTTCTTTTTTTCTTTTTCAGTAAAACGCTGAAAATTTTTTAGAAGTTTTATACAAGGAACATTACGCAACTTAAAATTGTTTTTAATTATTGTCCTATTTTCAACTTCAATGAAACCAGCTTTTTGTAGTTCAACTAAGCATTGCCTAACCCTGCGTTGACAAACCTGCAACTCCTTTTCAAAAGAGTGATAACTGTCTTGTAATTCCTCTATATCATTATTGTAATAGATCTGTAGTTTATATACTATCAATGATAGAAGCTGTTTAGATGTCTTGCTTAAAGCTTTAGCATTATCTCCAATCAGATCTTTCCATTCTGCTGGAACAAAATTTCCAATAAAACGATAAAAAACAGTTGCATTATTGCTACTGTTATTATTAGCAATTTTACAATTATTGCTTGCCAAATTACGCAAATTTAGCGCCATTTCTAACCTCCAAAAATGTCAGGTATAGCAGGTGATTTAGGCAATTTTTGCTATCAAAAACCACGTTTTTATCCCGCGTAAATATAGCAATTTAGTAGCTATACTCAAAATTTAACACTCTGAAAGGCTTATAATAACAAGTAGTCTTAAACATTGAAATGTACAATGACTGTACACAGCATAGACAGAAATACATGGTTAACGAAACTTGAGCGTATAAAGTTGCTATCATCGAAAAATCAAGACATAAAGTTTAATAATCTTGGACATATCATTGATTTAAAGATATTAGAAGAACAATATAAGGAACTCGATAGCAAGAAAGCGATAGGAATAGATGGTATAACCAAAGAGGATTATGGTAAGAAGTTGAAAGCAAATCTGCTCTCGCTTCTTACTAGAATTTGCAATGGGAAATATCAGGCTAAACCTGCACGAATAACAGAAATTCCAAAAGAAGATGGAGGCAAAAGACCTTTGGTAATATCATGTTTTGAAGATAAGATAATCGAGTCTACAGTAAGCAAGATACTAAACTCTGTGTTTGAGCAAATATTCTTAAAGTATTCATATGGATTTCGACCTAAATTAAATGCACACGACGCTTTAAGGGAGTTAAATAGACTTACGTATAACTTCAATAAAGGGGCTATAGTAGAGATTGATATAACAAAGTGTTTCAATACAATCAAGCATTGTGAGTTGATGGAATTTCTAAGACTAGTTATGAAACTGATTGAAACACCAATCATAGAAAATGGTACTATAGTTACTAACAAAGAAGGTTGTCGTCAAGGATCAATAGTTTCACCAATTCTGGCAAATGTCTTTCTGCATTATGTTATAGATAGCTGGTTTGCAAAAATCAGCAAAGAAAACTTAATGGGACAAACAGGAATGGTGAGGTACTGCGACGATATGGTATTTGTCTTTGAAAAGGAAACAGATGCGAAAAGGTTTTATGATGTTTTGCCTAAAAGGTTAAATAAGTATGGGCTAAATATCAATGAAGCTAAATCACAAATGATAAAATCTGGTAGAGACCATGCTGCAAATTTAGCCAAACAAGGCAAGAAGATCACAAGTTATAATTTTCTTGGATTTACTTGCTATTGTGGTAAATCAAGATTTGGCACAACATGGAGACTAAAATATACCTCAAGAAGAGATCGTTTTACTGAGAAACTGAAAGGACTGAGAAAATATTTGCGTGGTCAGCTAAATACGCAAGACAAAACGCAGGCATTATCACAAGTCATTAGAGTTATTAGGTGAATGGATCAACTATCATGGTATATCTGATAATAAAAGACGAGTAAGTTCATTTATCAACCAAAGTAAACGGGCAATATATAACTGGTTTAATAGAATGGGAGGAAAACGTAAGATGAATTGGAAAAGACTAACCGAGATACTTAAAAGAGTAAATTTTCCTAAAATTGGAAAGATTGTCTCAATGTTCTAGACAACAAATAAGGCATAATGCTTATCTTATTTTTGAGAGCCGGATGCGGTAATTCTGCAAGTCCGGTTCTGAGGAGGGGCCTAATTGAGCAATTGGTTAGGTCTTACTCACATAGATTTAATTTGACCTCTGGCATTTATAATTTTAAACTACGTTAACCAGTTTCGAAAGAGGTCTAATACAATTACTTAAACAGCATTATGCTTTTTATTTGAATCAAATTTTTTATACCAATTTGTTCGTAATATACCTAACTTGAAAACATCTTGGTTAATCTTGAATTGCATAAGCTTGATCCTCAGTTCAATCTTAGATTGAATACTAGCTCCAAATTTTCTAAATTTTTTTACCTATTATTGCAAATATATTTATAACGCCAGATTAGGATAAGAGAAAGTATGAAAAGCATAATGAAAAAAGTTTACAAGAGATAATGTACAATTAAATTATGCAACATATTTAAACATAATTTCAATTAATAACGGTTTATTTATTGATCATATTTCTACAAGTATTAGTTCATAATACTATACTTAATAACCTGAACATTGACAATTGTAACACTTGTATATTATCTCTTTCTAACTGTTTTTTATTCTAAATTTGCATTTGCAGATATGTGAGCAATAAATGTCTATTAATTAAAACTATATTTAATATCTCGCATAATCATAATTGTACATTATCTCTTGTAGAGCTTTTTCATTATGCTTTTCATACTTTCCCTTATCCTAATCTGGCGTTTATAATCAAAGTTGAGGATTAATTATAAAAACTAATAAAAGTTAACACAAGTTAATAGTAGGTTCTATAAAGTGTAAAAGTTAATAAAAACTAACTTCTATTCTTCTTTATTGGATATGCTTTTCAAACTTTTTTACTATGTTATGAGATACTAGCAGTCTAATCTTCATCTTGCAATTCCAATCCCTTTTTCAAGCCGAGTACATAGACTTTTATACATCAAATCACTTCTTTGCATATGCCCCAAGTAAGCTTCTGTTGATAGAACGGTTTATCTTTCCTTAGTCAAACAATCGTATATATAACCTTACATCGCACAATCTTCGTAAAGATATGAAAACATATTTATTTGACATAGAAGATAAGCTTTTATTAAATAAACATTCATTAATTAGGTCTGTATTTAGTGTTTTCAAAAAACATCTTCATTTATAGCATACTAGACATTGTTCTCACATTAATTTCTTGGTTCATATAATTGTGCTTCTCTTGCAAGTTATTCTATCTACAAACTTAATCACATTATCTCATCTTCCTTCTCTACTACTCCATTATCCTATTCTGGTGTTATGAATGAAGAAGCAATAATAAATTATTTTAGTAATCCAAAATTTGATATAACGATAGTAATGCAAAGTAAAGATTATAGACTTTTACGCTTATGTATAGTCATGTACAATGAAGTTTGAGCATAGAAAAAGCGACAATAGCATCATAAGATTTACCAACATGATATTTTATACGCAAACTTCATTGTAAATGACTATATAGTATTAAAATTACTTTTTCTCTCTTCCTTACTAAAAGTATTTCATTAACTTAAAAATCTTTGCTATAGACATCGTTCTTATCTTTTTTATCACTCAACTATTTGTGTTAACATACTTACTCATTCTACTCTCTGCTTTATTTGCTAATCAATGTTTAGAGCTGATTACAAGAATCAGATCTAACATGAAAGAAAAAGTAATTCATCATATAAAACCTCTACTTCTTAATAAAAGGTACATTAGACCTCTTTAGAAACTATTAATGGTCAGTTAAAAAATCTTTTCCATATTGACCATACTCATCACAGGTTTGTTCAATTATGTATTTTCAAAACTAATGTTTTTTCTGCATTGCTTTCTTATCTTTTTAACCATAATAAAATTTCTGTTTCTTTTTCAAGTTTTAAGCATCTTTTTTCTTACTCTAACCTAGCATTTAAACTGAATTTGATATTTTACTTTCGTTTTCATTCTATAAAGTTCATTAGCGTAACCTTGGTAAACACTTTATAGAAGATACAGAACCATTAACTCTACCAATTGGATAAAACGAATATGATACCGTAGATGCTAGCTTAGGAACCCCATTATCATTTTTTAAACACATTCTAGTTACAACAGACTCTGATAGTTTATAATCTGGATTTTCGCATCGAGGGCTAGATTCTTTACCTACTTCAGCTTCTGACCATATAATTCCATTTTCTAATACTTCGGAGCACTTATTTGGATCATAACAAGTTATCTTAGATGCTAAAATAGGTCTTATTCTGTGATTTCTTGTTATGGGATCTTCAGTGTCTATCATTGCGTTCAATTCTAGTCTATGGATACCTCCTTTATTATCTAATACACACTTTCTACGTGCAGTTGGATGAGATAGTTTATGATTTTTGTTTACACATGTTGGACGAGATATTTCTTGTACTTTAGCTTCTGACCATATAACTCCATTTTTTGTATCTACAAGTCTATCGCACTTATCTGGATGACTGCAAGTTACATTAGCTGTAGGTTTTGTAAATACAGGATTATTCTTATGATCTAGTTCACACTTTCTAGTTGCATTTGGATTAGATAGTTTATAAGCTGAATTTGCACATTTTGGTTGAGATATTGCATCAACTTCAACAGTTGGCCATATAACTCCGTTTTCTGATATTTTAGAGCATCTCACTTTATATTCTTTGCATCCAACTGTTTTCTTCGTTGGAAGTTCCAAAACTGGTTTTGCAGTATCTCCAGATGTAAAATGAACATTTGAACTTGCATCTATAGCTGGATCAAATAGACAACGTCTCTTTAGAGAATCCTTATTAATAGGAATATATTTTATCCTTGGATTAGTTCCTTGCTTGCATTTTCCTATAGCTTGATCTCCTGGATTAGTTTCTGGCCATATTGCGTTATAGCTTTCTTCTTGTTTGCATTTTGGTATATCTGGTATTACTTGACATAATCCTAGCTCTAGCGCATTTTTGCTACGAAATCTTGTTTTGCCATCACCTTCATAAGGTGATTTAACTAAGACATCATCTTTATTAACCTTCTTGTCTTCTGAAGTTTTTGCATAACACAACTGAGTTTGGCAACGTTTTATTACATATTCTTGTTCATCACCTAGAATAAACTTTTTACCTTCGTCAAATATAGTACAGTGTTTATTTTCAGTGCATTGCTTAATTCTATTGCCACAAAATTTAGGATCTATTAATACAGCTTTAGTATCTAGTTTATTAACATATGTTTTTGTTTCAACTAGTTCGCCTAATAAATTAGCACTATTATAATGACGTATCAAATTTTCATGACTATTAGTGAAAGTATAAAATTTACTCTTAGATAATTTATCACAAGACTCTAATTTAGTAGTACTACATACAAAATCAGTAATAGGTGCTGCATTTTTTTTATTCGCAGAAGCAGAAGCAGAAGCAGGATCTATACATGTTTCAATAGCTATAACTGTGCCATTGTCTGATATGTTAAATTTAGGTTGACATTTATATTTTACATCTTTACATACTTTATCAATTACACCACTACAAATTAAATTATTAATTGTTTTGAAAAGGCCGATTAGTGCTGTTTCTGATTTTACAGCATCATTAGTTAGTTGAGTATTAGCTCTATCCATTAATTCATCATTAGTACAGCTTGGCACATTAACTGTACATCTTGAATGATCTGTCTTACATTTTAAAACTTCCTGTACAGTATTAAATCTATAAATATATTTTCTAGGAGAATATGAAACACATTCTTTAGATTTCACTGTCTCACTACCACAATTACCTATAGTTTTCATTATGTCTTCCTCAGTTTTTATTGAGCTGCCAGATAGTGACATAGTATTGCCAAAGCTAGTTTTTGTTAATTGATAATACTCATTAGGGCCTAGTTTAAAACAATTTGGGTAATCAGCACTTTCTTCATTACATAATGCAAAATCTCTAGGGTATACTCTATCTTCAATTGATTGACTAACTTCTTTACAAGTTTCTGGCCCAAAATTTTGTTGAGTATTATTATTTTTTTGAGCTTTTATACATTCTGGATTCTTTTTTACCTTAGCTAATACACACATCTTCTCATACAAAGGACATTTAGGAATAGCATTGCTATTTTGGTTAACGCAAATAAGCTTACCTCCTACTACATACTCATTATTTATAAACTCTATTCCTTTAAGATAACGATACTTTGCATTATGTGATTGTACATCTTGAGCTTCTTTAGGAGCTTCTGAATCATACTTGCCCCACTTAGTACCTACATCTGGTGATACAGAACCTTTATGATCAGTAACATAAGCATTGTAATCATATCCTGCTAAATTAATATTAAATTGATTATTATTTTCATCATCTTCAACATCATTAGTCCTATTTTGATGATGGCTATGCTTTGCTTCAATACAACCTTCAAGTGAATAGTTTGTTTCAGACTCTTTCACTTCAAGTTTAATACCAATGTCAGGCTTAAAATGATTATTTTTACTATTTCTACATTTGAAAGCAGTAGGCAAAGGCGGAGCAGCACGCTTTACACAACCAATTAATGGCTTTTTTGTATTATTAATATTATATACACAGATATCATCTGAAGTTTGCTCATGAATAATTAGTGAATCATCACATTTAATATTGCTATCTGAACTCTGAAGCAACTCTCGACATATAGAACGAGTAGTACGAGTGATTAATGCTATCAGATCTTTGCCATTAAACCTAATGCTTTCTTTTACTACTCCATTCTTTCCTTCATTAACTTTATCTTGTTGAAACACTAACTTTATATCATCGAAATTACCAACGTCTACTCCATATACTTGTTGACATAATTGTGCCCCTTCACAGCAACTATCTGCTCCAGGACTGGCTGGAATTGGACATCTTGCACCTACACAATCTGGTAAACAATAATTAAATTTCTCAGATGGCTCTAATTGACTTATATCATCAACTACTTTTCCTTTGATATTAGTTGCATATAACACTCTGAATTCTCTTCCTTGGCAACCAGCTAGTTGGTTATCTGAGTCTTCGCAACCATTATAATTAACACATGGCTCATCAGAATTACTATACTTGCATAGTTTTAAAACATCATTATATTTTTTTCTGATTACTGAAGGACCAAACAGCTCAATATTTTGAATTTTAACGCACTGATTAGCTTTATAGCTTTTTTCTCCTTCTTCACCATTCTGACAAAGAGGTAACTGATTACTATTACTAATTCTGACAGCATTACTAATAATATTATTATGAATATTAGAAACAGCGCATTGACTACTAGCAACATTTATATTCTCCTTGTTTTCTAGATTAAGTTCTTCCTTAGTACAAATAGGAATAATCTCAACTTTCCCAGAAGCTATTTTTTGAAGCTCATTATAAAAAGGAGGTGGAAGCGGCCCAATAGGCAATTCAACGCATCCTAGCACTTCAGGATTTACAACTCTATTTAGATCAAAAACATCCTTTAGTATGTCTACAAATGCGCTACCTATAAACTGAATAACGTTACCAATAAATCGCACTACATCTTTTAAAAAGCTTAAACCAATTTTGTCTACTACTATACCAACTAATGATACCAAAGCATCTGCTAAACTAGTTCCTGCATTTATTAATTCAATTAATATTTTACCAACAGGGAAAATTTGACTTCCAGAATGTAAAGGTTGACTTATAGGATTGTAATCAAAAGGGTCTAATAATGATGATAATGATGTAAGCGAAGGATCAACATATAAGCATAATTTAGGAGCTATCATTCGAACGTTACAATTATCATCTACACTATCATAAATTTTATCAGGATCTTGTCCTCCTTGATGATTTAAATGATAACACCTGGTATAGCCAGGATCATCTTTAGCATTATATTGACATAAAGGATCATTTGTTATTGAGTCAGAAGCACAAATAGACTTTTCATCTTGATCAAATGATGTAGTATCTGGTATAGCTATTCTAGCACATATTCTTAATAGTGGAATACCTAAACTCGTTGCAAAAACAGCACAATCACCGTGTGATAAGTTAGAATCATTATGCCAACAAGCAATAGCATTACAGCTTTGATGTCTTACTCTAATTTTAGGATTAAAATATGATGTTGCCATAGTTTCTTCACCACAATATCGTAAATATCCTGGAGCATAATACCAATCAGGAGTTTGGCTATTGTCCACTACTGTTGTCCAAAATTTTGAATCAAATATTGTTGCTGGTTCTTCAAATTTTAGTAAGCATCCTCTTCTACCTCCATACTTATTATATGGTGGGCAATTTTCTGTGCTTGTAAACTGTTTTTCCCTTTTTTTCCAGAATGATAAATGTTTTCTTCTTTTTATAATGCCTTGAAGATCTTCATTATCTCCATTCCAAGTTTCAGTCCTACTTCCACGAAACCATGTACAAATCGAAGCTGTGGCATTAGCAACGGTTATAAAATTAATTACAGCAACAATTATAACTAAAAAGATATGTTGTGGCTTCATTACTCACTGTTCTGAAACTGATCATAAACATCACTTAACCAAGCTGAAGGAGCATCATCACCTATTTTTTGCATAATTTTATGAAAAAGATTCAAATCTTCTTCTTCAGCTGATAGAAGCTTTCTAATTGCTGGAAACCCTTCCAAATTAAGTTCTACAATAACATAATTATTATCTTGTTTTACCATAAATAATCTAGAATTTGGTGAAATAGTATTAAATTTTTTAGCTTCGCTAGTACTTAGGTTACAGATTTCAGCAATAGGTAAATTTCTTATATTAGTTGGTAGTATAATTTTAGTATTATTAAACTTTAACCATTTCTTCCAGAAATCAGAATAATAAAATTGATCATTCTGATTTACTTGAACAACAGAAAGAATTATTCCATTATTTTCAGATAGTTGTTCAGTGATCTGTTTAATTAAGTTCATAAACACTTGCTCTACTATTAAATCAGGCATATTATCAACAACTAGTATTTTAGGCTCTGAAGAGTCTAGTAAGCTGAATTTTTTTATTAAAGAAAATATAATTCCAGACCTTAGACAGTGCAAAGTTTGTAATTTGTTATGATAAATTTCCGGCTTTTCTCCTACTTGAGGTGTATAAGATTGATTAAATTGATAATCAGTATAATCAGCTAAGTTTATAGCAGTTACATTATTATCTTGCAATTCTAAAGTAGAAGATTGATTAAAAATTTTACTGCATTTATCATCACTAATAAATAACTTAATACGCTTCTTTACACTAGCTCCAGCACTATAATCCTTAAAATTAAAATCTTTGATAATTTTAATCAAAGAACGTGATTCAGGTGGCATATCCATAACTGCAATAGCTAGCTCTGTAAGGCATTCAATTTCGCTATCAGATAAATTATTAAAATAACTGCCTGTTATTATCTTAAATAGTTCTAGTAAGTCATCAGAGCTTTCTAAGTAGCTTAATGGATTAAATGGTAAATCACCGTTGTACCATGTTCCTTCTATTCCTTTTATAAAAACTTGAGCATTATTTCTATTAGTTAAATAAAGTATAGTTGGAGAATATTTTGATGCTTCAGACAATAAAAAATTAGTGACAGTAGCTCGACCAGATTGAGCTCCACCAATTATACAAGTATGTCCTTTTGCACTCTCATCATGAAAATTCATGAAATAAGGAGTACCGCATTCTGTTCGAAATATAGTGACAGATCTACCCCATCGACTATGCTGCATGCCAACCGGATAATGATGTAATGCTGCTAAAGCAGCTACATTATCAATAATATTATAAGAAACACGTCTAATGTAATTAAAATTACCTGGCAACTGAGACCAAAATGTTTGCGCTAGATTAATATCCTCTCGAACATGTATTATTCCTTGTTTTACTAATCTTTGTGATATATAAGCTACTCTACTCTCAAGCAGATCAATGCTATCAGCCATAATCATTATGCTAATTTGTTGATGGCAAAACTGTGGTAATGTGTTATCAGAATTCACAATTGGGTCTATTCCTTTGAATAGAGCTAGTTCACTGTCACGGCTTGCACTGATAATTTTACTTTGTTGAGAGTAACTATTAATAGCTTTTACTTGGTCAGCAAAATAAAAAATTTCTGTAGCAATAAATTCCACTGGAGCATGTAAGCACTTACTCACTAATTCATCTTTAATATCTTGATATTCCTTAATACCTAAAATAGATGCAAACTTTTTTTCTTGTTGATGTATAACCTCTATTTTGTCTCCTCCAAAAGAATATTTATGAGTGGCTAACTGTACAGCACAATCAACATCTTTTACTTCTATTAACCCAGTATTAAGTTGTATTATTTTTTTATAAAAATTTAAAAGGTCAGAATATACTTTATTATTATCAATTTTAATACTTAACTTGCATGGATTATAACGTTGCAGCTCAGTTATTATATTATTTATAGCCATGGATAAATTTTTTAATGCAGATGCTATGAACTTATCATAAAAATTATCCAATGTCTTAAACGATAAAGAGTTCAAAAAACTATCTAAGTTTCTAATATTTAAGTTACATCCATGATGCACAATTGAGATATATAATGTACTAACAAATTTATCTTGCCAGTAGTTTTTTTTGCTCCAAACATTATGAATAAAATTTGGCAATGCTTGACTGTAAGGAGTAGGGTCATCAATATTATCGCAGCGTCTTACAACATGTATCCAAACTGCAAAGTTGTTATTATTAATATGATTTTTAATAGCATTACGTATTGCTGCTCTAATACCCAATAAATCCTTATTAGTATATTCAGAATTAATACCTTTTATTTGTAATATTTGAATCAATTCGCCATTTTTAGTTAATAAAGTTTCATCATTGTAGTGGCAAGTTATAGGAATAAAGTTCTGGGCATTGCTATCAAACTGTTTTGCATCTATTTGTCTACTATGTAAAAATTTATGTATAAACCCCATAAATTATAAGCTTATATTGTTATTAGCATACTATATTAATTTAATATGATATTTACTACATTTTCATTTCAAGAATTAAATAAAAAATGTAAATATTACAGCAATGTTACTACGTTACTACTATAAAACTATATTATTTATACCATGGTAACATATTATCTTTAGTAAATTAAAATCAATAAATATAACTTTAAGTAATTGTTTATCAAAGACTAAATAATTATATTATAGTTTTTAGTGTAAAATTATTACTTATAAAAAGCAGAAGAAATTTATGAGAATTGCTGTTAACGGTCTTGGACGTATTGGAAGATTAGTAGTTAGGGCAATCACTTCGCTACAGGATAGCAGACTTGAATTAGTAGCTGCAAATAGCCTTGCAGAGTCAGATATCATTGCTCATCTTTTGAATTATGACTCAACTCATGGCGAATTAACAAACAAATTTCAATATAATAATAATTATCTATTTAATAGTACAAGCAAGATTAGCCTCTTTAGGCAAAGTAAACCAGAAACTATTCCATGGGAAAAAGAAAACATTGATATAGTTATAGAGTGTTCTGGCAAATTTAATAGTAAAAATGCTGCCATAGCTCATTTAACAGCTGGAGTAAAAAAAGTAATTATCTCTGCTCCATGTAAAAATGCTGACGCTACAATTATAGTTGGAGTTAATGATCATTTACTCAATTCAAATCATAACATTATATCAGTTGGATCCTGCACTACTAATGCAGTTGCTCCTATAGTTAAAATTTTAAATGATAAATTTGGCATTCAATGTGGTCATATTACTACTGTTCATGCTTATACTAGCGATCAAAATATTTTGGATAATAGTCATAAAGATTTTAGACGAGCAAGATCATGTTTCGCATCAATAATACCAACTAAGACAGGTGTTTCAACATCTTTGAAAGAGGTAATACCAGAATTAGCTAACTGTTTAGATGGCTCATCAGTTAGAGTTCCAACATCTAATGTGTCACTAATTGATTTTACTTTTTATAGTCATAAAACTCTTACTGTTCAATCTATCAATAATGAAATTAAAGAATCAGCTAAATTAGCTAATATGAAGGATATTCTTGATATTGCGCTAGCTCCACTAGTTTCAGTAGATTTTAATCATTCAAAATTTAGTGCTATATTTGATCCATACGAAACCAAGGTAGTAGGTAAAAATCTTGGTAGAATAGTAGCATGGTATGATAATGAGTGGGGTTTTGTACATCGTATAATAGACATAGTTAAAATAGTTGAATTATGTTGCAAAGATGAGAGATGAAAGAAATAATATTACACTACTAGCACAGTAATTTAACTTCCTTGACTATAATATGTAAACTGACACAAGTATGAAATATTTATGATACAGTTAAGACAACTTTCAGATGTTATAGTAAAAGATAAAGTAGTTTTACTAAGACTGGATCTTAATATACCTCAAGAAGGTGGGAAGATAACTGATAATACACGTATAGTTCGTACTATACCAACAATAAAATATCTAATTTTACATGGAGCAAAGGTAGTAATTATCTCACACCTTGGCAACCCAAAAGGCAGAATAGAATTAACATTATCGCTAAGATCAGTTGTGACTGAACTTGAAGCGTTGTTAAATATTAAGGTGCAATTTTGTCCTGAATCAATTGGAGCAACTCCTAAAAACGCTATAATAAATATGAAAGCTGGAGAAGTTTTATTGCTTGAAAATTTAAGATTTAATTCAGGAGAAGAGCTAAACGATGCTACTTTCATTAACGAGCTTGGTAGCTCAGGAGATATATATGTTAACGATGCTTTTTCTTGCTCTCATAGAAAACATGCATCTATTTGTGGTTTGCCTACTAAATTACCTTCAGCAGCTGGGTTTTTATTATTAAGCGAGCTAAAACATTTAACTTCAATTTTTAGTAACGCCAATAAGCCATTTACTGTAATTATAGGCGGAGCAAAAATGTCTACAAAATTAGATTTATTGAATAGTTTGATTACTAAAGCAGATTATTTAATCGTTGCTGGTGCTATGGCTAATATTTTTCTAGCTATGAAGCGCTTTAATATTGGAGCATCATTATATAAACCAGAACTGATAAATGTAGCTTCACTAATTTTAAAAAAAGCAACCTCTACAAATTGTAAAATAATACTTCCGTTCGATGCAGTAATACAAAATTTTAATAGTAACAACATAACTATACTAGAATTAAACTCCTCTCTAGTGATGCAATCTAATGCTAAAATTATGGATATTGGTCCTCAAACCATTGCGCAGATAATTAACATAATCAAAATATCTAAAACTGTAGTATGGAATGGACCAGTTGGAGCTTTTGAACAAACTCCTTTTGATTATGGTTCAACCTATCTAAGTAAAGCAATAGCTGAAAAAACTAGAACTGGTAGCCTTTGTAGTATTGCTGGTGGTGGAGATACCATATCAGCAATAAAAAAGTCTGGAGTAATTGATGATTTTAGCTATATCTCAACTGGAGGCGGGGCTTTTCTTGAATGGTTACAAGGCAAAACGTTGCCAGGAGTTGAAGCTTTGATGCAGAAATTTAGATACAGCTAAATACATATAATGTTATAGTAATTATGATAGTTATAGTCTATAATCTTGAGGATGCTATAAAAGAACTAAATAGTATTTATGTTCCTGTTATTATCACTAATCCACCAGGTAGTATTAAGTACCTAGGAGCACTCACTATTGATTATTTGTTTAAAATATTAAAAAATAAATTTAATAATATCTCAAAAGTAATAATCAATGTTGAAGATGATATACCAGCATTGTTTACGCTATTAAAGTTAAATTACAGTAGATCAGAAATCATTTATACAGGATCTTCTGAATCTGCTAAAAAACTATTGCAACTATATAATTAAGAAAATCAAGTTAATGCGCTTATCACAATATTTTTTACCACTTCTTAAAGAAGATCCAGCTGGAGCTGAAATTATATCTCACAAACTAATGTTGCGTGCAGGTATGATTAAGCAAGCATGTGCAGGAATTTATAACTGGTTACCACTAGGAATTAAAGTTTTACAGAACATTCAGGATATTGTTAGAAAAAATATGAATGCAGCTCAATGCACCGAGCTGCTAATGCCATGCATTCAACCTGCTAGCCTATGGAAAGAATCATCTCGATATAATGCTTATGGAAAAGAAATGCTTAAAATCAAGGATAGACATGACAATGATCTCCTATTTGGACCTACTAATGAAGAACTAATCACAGATATTTTTAGAAGCTGTATTCAGTCATATAAAGATTTACCAAAGAATTTTTATCACATTCAGTGGAAATTTAGAGATGAAATTAGACCAAGATTTGGTGTAATGCGAAGCAGAGAATTTATAATGAAAGATGCTTACTCTTTCGATATAGATCAAACTTCTGCTATACAAAGTTATAATTTAATGTATCTCACTTACTTGAAAATTTTTAAGGATTTAGGTCTTAAAGTTATTCCAGTTCAGGCTGATAATGGAGCTATTGGTGGTAAATTAAGTCATGAGTTTCATATTATTACTGCTACAGGTGATAGCAAAATATATTATGATAGCACTAAATTTAACCCTTTTGACTACAACCAAGATTTATCTTTGAATAAATTAGAGCAATTATACATAGTTACAGAAGACAAGCATAAAACTTATCAAAATCAGATTTCAAATGATAAAATATCTACTATATCAGGAATAGAAGTTGGTCATATATTTTACTTTGGAACTAAATATAGTGAGTTAATGAAGGCTTGTATTCAAATGCAAAACGGAAAACTTACAGCTGTTGAAATGGGGTCATATGGCATTGGAATCTCTAGATTAATAGGTGCCATTATTGAAGCTAATCATGATCAGTATGGCATAATATGGCCACAAAATGTTGCACCATTTAAAGTTTCTGTTATTAACTTACTACCTAATAATGACAAGTGCAAACAAACATCAAATCAGCTGTATCAAATCTTAACTCAGCAAAAAACAGATGCATTATTAGATGATACTTCAAGTTCTGCTGGCCATAAATTAGCTGTTCATGATTTAATAGGTATACCATATCAGATAATTATAGGCAAAAATTTTATTGAAACCTCAACTATAGAATTTAAATATCGTCATAATCACCAGCTTCAAAAATTAAGCATTGATGCTTTAATTAATCGATTAACTGAAATATCTAAGCATTAATATTATCTAACTAATTGCTAATTCTTGATTCAGCTTTATTAAAAAAGCTATATCTTAAAAAAGCTTTCTTCTTACTTTGCCAAAACCATAAGAAAGAAATTGTCTTAACTAAATTGCACTGATTTGTTTAAGCTGTAACTTTTTTTTTCACTGATTTTTTTTGCAGTTTAGGCTTTATAATAGGCTTTAGATTATTTTTGACAATATCAGCTGTGATTATTACTTGCATATTTTTAAGATTGCTTAACTCAAACATTGTATCTAATAATACGCATTCTAAAATTGCACGTAACCCTCTAGCACCAGTTTTTTTTGCTAATGCCTTTTGGGCAATTGCTATTAGCGCTTCTTCTTCAAAAATCAACTCTGCTCCATCAAGTTCAAAAAGTTTCTGATATTGCTTTACTAAAGCATTTTTAGGTTTTGTTAATATATCTACTAAAGACTGTTGATTTAGATCAGATAATGTAGCAATTACAGGTAATCTACCCAAAAATTCAGGAATTAATCCAAATTTAGTTAAATCATCAGCTTCAAGATTATTCAGAATTTGATTATAATCTTGATCATGTTTTGATTTCACTGTTGCTTCAAATCCTATAGTACTTTGTGAAGTTCTGGCTTCAATAATTTTTTCAATTCCAGTAAAAGCACCTCCGCATATGAATAACATATTAGTTGTATCTATTTGAATAAAATCTTGCTGAGGATGCTTTCTCCCTCCTTGAGGAGGCACCAATGCAATAGTTCCCTCCATAATTTTTAATAAAGCTTGCTGTACTCCTTCGCCAGATACATCTCTTGTAATAGAAGGGTTTTCTGACTTGCGGGCAATTTTATCTATTTCATCAATATATATGATCCCTTTTTGGGCTCTTTCAACATTAAAATCTGCTGCTTGTAATAGTCTTAGAATAATATTCTCAACATCCTCTCCTACATAGCCCGCTTCAGTTAACGAAGTAGCATCAGCCATTGCAAATGGTACATTAATTATCTTTGCTAAAGTTTGTGCTATTAAAGTCTTACCGCAACCAGTAGGTCCAATAAGCAACACATTAGATTTTGCTACAAGATCAGCTAATTCTCGATGCTCAAACCTTATACACTGAATATAAACAGCCACAGCTAGAATTTTAGCAGCCTGCTGCTGCCCTACAACATGAGCATTAATTGCTTCATATATTTTTTTTGGTGGTAATTTTGAATAGTTAGATATAGCTAAATTAGATTTACGCTCTTCCTCAATTAGATGAATACATAGCTCAATGCATTCATCGCAAATAAAGCCTGAAAAGCCAGCTATTAATTTTTTAACTTCATTTTGATTTTTACAACAAAACGAACAGGACAATGCTTTATTGTCAATTTTTTTAGCCATAACTTAATATTGTTATTTAGAAATTTATAGTGGTCTTATATTTTGATTTTTAATAAACTACCTTTTGATTACTATATATATATAAATCATAATTTTCAAGCCTATAAGAGATAATTACGATAATTCTATATGCTCTTGTGTTTTAGTAGTTTTAAGTTATACTATAGCTTTCATCATCTATTAACTTTTTTAAAATTCAGTTACTATGAAAATTTTGGCAAATGCTATTCGAGAGGGTAATATTCTAGAATATCAAAATAATTTATGGATAGTGAGTAAAAAACCAGACCATACTAAACCTGGAAAAGGTGGCGCATATATTCAGTTAGAGATGAAAAATCTAAAAACTGGCACTAAAATTTATGAGAGGTTTAGCTCATCTGATTATCTAGAGAAGGCAACTTTAGAGCAGAGAAATTACCAATATCTTTATCAAGAAAATAATCACTTAGTCCTGATGGATCTTGAAAGTTTTGAACAAATTCTAGTACAAAAAAGCATTATAGCTAGCAATAAGTTGCCATTCTTACTAGAAAATACAGTTGTTACTGTAGAAACTTATAAAGATGAGCCAATCAGGCTTGTTTTACCACATACTGTAGTAGTAGAGATACTAGAAACTAGTCCTAATATTAAGGGAGCAACTGTAACTGCTTCATATAAGCCTGCAATTTTATCAAATGGAGCTAAAATCATGGTTCCTCCTTATCTAAGCGCTGGAGAAAAAATCGTTGTTAAGCTAGAAGATATTTCATTTGTTGAGCGTGCTAAATGACATTACCTATTATTAATATACTTGAGCAAATTATTAGAAAGGCAACAGTTTTTTTATTAAGAGATTTTAGCGAATTAGATGTAATACAAAACACTAAGTGTGACACAAGGTCATTTGTTATTCATTCTTGCATTCAAATTCAAAAACGCATAATTGAAGGAGTAAGTAAGTATTCGCAAAATGATATTGGAAAATTAATTTTCTACCACGAACAACAAATACAAAATTTACCAGATGGTAAGTACTTATTAGTAAATTTAATAGATAACTTAATTAATTTAGAAAAAGCATTACCATTTTTTTGTATTGAATTTTCTCTGCATGAAATAGTACATCAAAAAAGAAACATTCAATGTGGAATACAATATTTCCCAGCTATAGGAGAAATTTACTACATGGATAATAATGAAGTATGGGTTGATAAATTTAACCATCAGCAATCAAATCGTTTTAAGATACGAGTTCCAAGTTCAAAAACTAATAAATCTAAGTTATTGGCAATGGAATTTATGTTAGCTGATTCATGGCATAAGGCCATTCCAATGAAGATTAACGATACTATTATTAAAAGTGAACAAATTAGGTGTTTTGGTAGTTTGAGATATGCATGCACATTATTTTTAACAGGTAAACTGGATGTTATTATATATGATCACTTAGCAAAAAATTACGATTCAGATGATTTAATCAAATTAATTGTAACTAAAGCTGGAGGCGTAATTAACCACATTAGTTCTAATATTAATGTAATTTGTGCGCCATCAATAAGAATAAGTGTATAATTATAATGAGTTTGATAAAATGAAAATTCTTGGCATTTGCACTTCTAATAATAGTTGTTCGGTAGCAATTAGCAATCATAGCAGTGTTTTAGCTGCTAATTACAATGTTGAACCTGCTATGCAAGCTCAATATCTTGTTTGTATGATTAAAAAAACAATGATACAGGCAAAAGTAACATTTGAAGACATTGATTACTTAGCTGTTACTCAAGGGCCAGGTAGCTTTACTGGAATAAGAGTAGGACTTGCTGCAGCATTAGGTATTATTACAGTATCCAAGATCGTTCCTATAGTTATCTCTGACTTTGAGGTATTAAAATTTCTTATTAAACAACAAATTAAAGGAGTAAATATAGCCTTCGCTATTATTAATGCATATAGAAATAAGGTATATCTACAAAAATTTGATTTTAATAGCAGCTCATCATTTCAAGCAGTATTAATTGATGCTACCGAAGCAGTAAACTTGATATTAAATACCAAATCTCTATCTGGTTGCGCAGGAAACGCAACTAAGATGATATATGAGTTATTAGTTACAACTACTACAACTATTCCAAATAACATCTTCTTCTTACCACGATTTGCATATTATGATGCAAGACCAGTATGCAGATTGGCATATCAATTATTAGCATCAAAACAAAGTTATTCAACTGAACTTTGTCCATTATACATATGTAATAGAGATTTTAAGCATTGGAAACTAGAGTATAGGTAAGCTCTCTCGCACTCACCTATACTCTCTTAAGGCTTATTTTTCAATGAAGCATCTAACCTTGAATTAACGTTTTTTGACTATAATTATTTGATGTTGGTTCGGTAGGTGCGTTTTTTCTTTACTGAAATTTTATTTTGATATATGTTTGCATGATTTTTTTATCTTTCTTCATTATTACGCACGTTACCTCGAGGGGGGAACCTTTTGGTTTACCAAGTTATATAGTAGATTATTACAATTATGGCATAGAATGCTGCTGCCACTAGCTGTATTAATGCATTATATGAAAAAGAGAAGAAACAGATATATATTACATCGAATCTACCAAGGTAGCAATTTGTCATAATAAACGTACCTTCAGCAATAGAGTTTTAAACAAATTTCTAAAATGGTAAAAGTAGTATGGCTGGTTCTTAGTCTTTTAGCTTCATCTTATAATCAATAAGATGTTCTATAGGTAAAAATGCAAAGGTAGATCAAATATAAGGGAGAAGAAAAGTTAATTTTTATTAACTTCTATACTTTATAGAACCTACTATTAACTTGTGTTAACTTTTATTAATATTTTTAATCAAGCTTCAACTTTAACTATAAATATATTTCCAATATTTGTCAATATAACAAAAAAATTAAAGCAAAAGGTTGACAAAAGGTTGACAGAAAATTTAGGAAATTGGGGGCCAGTTTTCAATCTAGAGGTTAATCTAATGATCGAAAAATATATACAATCTAGGATTGATAAGTGATTTTTAAGTTATATGTATTATGAACAAATTAGTATAAAAATTTGCTATCAAATAAAAAGTATAATATAGATCATCTGTTTAATTAAACGTAATACTTTAATAATAAATATTAATATTATGTGGGGTGATTATGACTTCAATATCATCAAAGTTTATAAATCGAGCACTACGTAAAATTAAAATTCCTAAGGGAGAAAAATTATTAATTATCCACGATCCAGATATAATAGGACTTAAACTGAAAATCTCATGTACAGTCTGTGGAGGAATAGTAAGAAAAACATGGATTTTAGAACAAAAATATAAAAACCAGAGTTTAAAAATAAGGATAGTGGAATTTCCATATTTATCTATTAAAGAAGCTAGAAAAATAGCAAGAGAATTAAAGACATTAATGGCGAACGGAATAGATCCAAGAGCAGTAAAACATCAACAACAGATAGAAGAAAATGAGAATCGTATAAAAGAAAGAGAAAGAAAAGCTAACGATATTACATTCAAAGAGCTGTGTTATAAGTATATTGAAGAGTATGCCAAAATATATACTATAAACTGGAAAGAGAATGCTGACAGAGTACATACTTATGCACAAGCATTATATGAAAAAAAGATAAGCAAGATTCGAATGAGTGATATTGAACCAATATTCAATGATATCAGCAAAGAGGGAAAATATGCCACAGCAAATGCATTGCTAGCAACCTTACGCACTATATTTAATAAGGCAATAAAATGGGGATTAATAGAAAACAATCCTACTCTAGGGATAGAGCAGCATAAACTGCAAGCAAGAGAGAGACGTCTAAGTTACGATGAAATGGGTAGATTTTTACAAGTATTATGCGGAGAAGCAAGTCCATTGATAAGAGATTTTGCATTACTAGCGTTATATACTGGAGCTAGAAAAAGTAATGTGTTAGAGATGGAATGGGACAATATAGATTTTGAAAGAAAAATATGGCATATACCAAAAACTAAGAACGGAAAGGCGCAAAATATACCATTAACAGATGAGGCAATGGAAATATTGCAAGCAAGGAAATTAATATCTACAAGTAAATGGGTACTACCAAGTTCTACTAGCGAAAGCGGACACTTATCGCATCCAAATACCGCATGGAAGATAATTTGTGAAAAGGCAAGCATAAAAAATTTCAGAATACACGATCTAAGAAGGACGTTTGCAAGTTGTATGGGGGATGCAGGCGAAAGTCAGAGGACAATTAGTATAGCATTGAATCATATTAATCCAAACTCAACAATACCTTATACTATAGCTTGTATGGAGTTAGTACGAGAGTATATGTCTAAGGCTATACAAATAATTAGTGAATGTGCTAGAAGTTATAATATTTATAATACTATCTGACTGATATAAACGTTGTGGTAAGAATAGTGCGATTTCATGTCGCACATGCATATATGAACACTAATTATTGCAGGTAAAATCTGTGTTTGAAGATATTTAGCTAATTTAAACATTATAGTAGCAGAATGAGAAATCTCATGCTACAATTGAGGCTGAAGGTGATTATACAAAATCAAAAATTATGTTGGGCATTATCGAGGCCGTTGAAGTATATGGGTTTGAGCATTGACGAATGGGGAGTAGTGCTAGCTGGAGTAGCTCCAGGAATTGTACTACTAAACAGCAGGCATGCTAAATTAGGCCTAGCCTTTATGGTTGGAGGAATTGCTCTATGTTATTGCTTTAAGAAAATTAAGAAGGTATCTGAGAATTTTTTGCTAAAAAGTTTTTTAGTAGCTAAAGGTTTATTGCCAGCTCCATTAGGATATCCAAGGCTTTTGGGCAAAAAAGTTGGCAAGTAATGAATCATCTCTTTAAGCAAAATGCTATACAAGAGCTGGTTAAATATAATAAATGCTTACTTTCAGTAACTATATTGCTAGCTGCAGCTAATATAATTGCGATAATGGCTGCAATTACCAAAGAAGAAAAGTGGTTATTAATTCCAGCAATGGAGCCTGATCGTAAAATGATGGTTTCATCAAAAAATTACCATGAAACCTATTTAAAGGAATGGGCAATTTATGTAACGAAACTCTTATTTACTACTTCTCCAAATGAGGTAGAAAGACAAATAGCAGACATGAAAGTTGCATCTAGTAATACTGAATCTTTAAATAAATTTTTTCATGATCACTTGCAATTTGTTAAAGGCTCAAATGTGTCTTCAGTCTTTTTTCCGAAGAAGGTTGAAGTGATAAAGGATGGAGTATTAATTAGTGGAACGCTTCGTTATTGGTTTAGCGATAGTAAACATATAGCTGTCGATAAGACTTACCTTTTGACTTACAAGCGAAGTCCTAATTACCTTTTGTTGTTAACTGGCGTTAAAGAGAATGGAATAAAAAAATGAGTATTAGAATTTTGAGGTTTATGATAGGGTTTATTGCTTTAGTCAAGTTTAGTGATGTATATGCGGTAGAATATGAGTTAGAAGTTGATAATTTGCTGAAGCTTGAGATTTCTGATAGTGGGCCAACAAGAATTAATCTTAAAGATGAAAAAATCAATGATATTTTTATGTATCCTCAAAATGCAGCCGAAGTTGTAGTTCATGAGTCTGGATGTTTGTTTATTGCTCCACGAGAAGAAGAAAAGAAGCTTTATTTAACAGTAATAGGAGAACACAAAACAATTCAAGATTTAATGTTAACTTTTACTCCAAAAACTCCAAGCCATGTAACGCTTATTAATGCTGCTACAGAAGAAGCTGAAAAGGATAATTCAAAAGGAAAAATAAAATTAGCTTAAAATGCTAGTTTTTACTTTAAAGCTTGTTAAGCTCAGCATCAAGCATATTAAAACTGCTTCAAAGTAAAATTTCATTATGGAGATATTATTGAAAACAAGGCGGAAGGCTGGTTGATAGGTGAAGATGGACGTTCTGGAATTAAAGGAATCGTGGTAGATAAATCGTCTAACATAGCAAGCATGGCTGCATTAAATGGAGTATTTAGCAATATTGCTAAGTTTCTACAAGCTAAGGCTATTAAACCTGATATGCTACCAACTTTAAACCTAGTAGCTGGAGGTCATCAACAACAAGAGTTTCAGATTGGAGATGCGCTTCAGTCTGGAGCTTACTCTGGAGCTAGTAATGCTTTTGATAAGCTAGCTGATTTTGCTATAAAACAAGCTGATTCTATGAGCCCAGTCGTTCTTATTGCGTCAGGTAGAGTCATCGATGTTGTATTTAAAAAAGGTTTTGACTTACGTGAGCACAAGAAGAAGCCACATAATTTAACTTATTCACAATCAACTAACAATGAAAAAGTTAATTTGCATAATAAATTCGACCAATCACAAAAGTTAGAGGAGCATTTATAATGAAGTTTTTATTATTGCTATTGGGCTGTATGAGCCTAACAAGCTTCTTTTTCGAAAGTAATTTTGATTGTAAAATTCCTAAAGGGCAAAAATGTAAGTCTTTATATGAAATAAAGAAAATGGCTGCTCAAGGAGTTTTTGACCCTGATAATGTTGAGAAAGTTGAAACATCAAAAATTAAATCAAAAAGGCGTTGTGTTCTATACTGTAAGCGATCTAAAGCAGTTCAAGGTGTAGCTGTTGTTAACACTTCACCTAAAAAACCAAAAATGAGTGATATTGCAACTTAAAAATGATTTATGTGATAATATAGGTTAAATTACTATATCTCTGTACTTTACAAACACTTCAATGCCTGATACTAATGCTTCTGGTAGACTTATATGTCTTTGTCCTAAGCCAGGGATTCCAATACCTGTACCTGGTATATTCCGGTAGGATTTTGGGAGCCAGTACGCCTTGTAGATGTTACAAAGTCGCCAATGTGTATGGTAAGTCTTGGAGGTTTGTCATTTGGAAGTGCTACTCAAAAAGGCATGAAAGATGAGGCTGAAGGAAGTGCTTTTTATCACATTCATTGGTATGTCTATCCTGTGATTTATTGGCTGGAAATTTTGCTTGATTTTATTTGTCTGGAAATGGCTGCAGTCGATATAGCATATTTAACAGAGTTTGATCCATTATGGAGTGATGACGCTAAATCTGCGATTTTAAATCCAGAAACGCTGTTGTTTCAAAATGTAGCTGCTTATCAAGCATGTATAGCTGATTGCATGAGTTGCAGCGCTGGTTTATTAGCAAGTGATTATGCTTTTTGGTGTGCTGAATGTCAAGGAATGCTTTACCCTTTTACTGGAACAGCTGCGGCGCATAATGGTGGAGTTGGAACATCTGTATTAATGGTAAGTAAGTTTATGGCTAGAATGCATAGGCAACTGATGTTATGGGGATATTATGGTTATAAAGGCTTATGTGGCAAGTATCCCATGCCTATTATGAAGAAAAGTCAGTATCGACTACAAATGACTTATCCGATTCCAGAAACCAGATCCTGCAAGAGCATAGGCCAAACAGAAGCTACATGGCAGGCTGGAAGAGAATTTCCAGTTAATGGTGAAGATTTTGGTTACTTGATTTGGCGAAAAAGAGATTACTGTTTGCTTTGATAAGGGTTAGAGAGGAATATGGTTATACGAGTAATGATGTTGATGGTTTTATTATTTGTTAATAATGCTAATGCTTTTTTTTGGGCCAGCAAAAAACTTTTATTTTTGTCTCATTTTCAATGAGTGATGAGGCTTTAAAAAGCTATTTTGCTGAATCTCAAAAGGCTGGAGCTCAATTGATTATGCGTGGGTTAATTAATAACTCATTTACACAAACAAAGAATAAAACTATGGAGCTTGGTATTAGCTTCGATATAGATCCTAGCTTGTTTGAACAATATAAAATTGATGTTGTTCCTGTGATAGTAATAGATGATGAAAAAAGAGGATTAACCAAGAAATTAACTGGCCATATTCCTTTAGCAATAGCATTAGAAATTATGAATGAGAATACTCAATGAGATTATTATCTATATTAACTTTTTGATAGTGCTCAATATTAGCTGTTGTTTAGCTTCAATGCAAAGCAGTTATAATGAAGCTAGCAACTATAATGTAAATCTTGGAAATTCTTCAAATACACAAGAATTATTTCATCAAGGTAGTAATGTCAATTATCCTAACAATGATGAGGATTTAACCTACCATGGCCGTAATCAGCTTGGTACAGAAAGTGGGGCAATGTTATTTCAAGCTGAAAACAGTAAAAACAATGCCTTAACTCAACATAATATCAACGATCAAAATTATATGATAGCTAATTCAATGAGAATTGAATCTGATCCTTTAAGTGCCCTTGATAGCAGTAACTTCGTAACTCAGACAAGTAAAACTAATACTGAAATTATTCAAAGTTGTAATGAAGGTAGTAATTTTAACATTGAACTTATTCGAGAATTAAATGTTGAGTGCAGATTAGAGAATGTATGGCTTTCTTGGCAAAACCGGCAAATGGAATTTGCAACAGAAGAAATAGTAGAGAATCATAGTAATTGGCTTAATGGTCGTGCAGATTTCCATGACGTAGATAAAAATAATGAAAAAATATACAAGTTAGCAGGTGATAGCCAAATGGCTGCAAGACGAATGAGGAGTGCTGTTGCTGATAGGCTTGGCGTATCTATAGAGCATATTGGAACAAAGTTTATATTATATCAAAAAGAGGTAAAATATGTATACTTCGCTATGACTACAGAGATAAGACTCAAGAACTAAGGGAAGTAGCAGAATATTGGCAAGTTGTAAAGCCTGAACTTGAACAATTAATAGAAAGTAATGAATGCTATGAGGCGAATAGACTCAACTATGAGAGTGGTGATAGAGTATTTTTTGACAAGTTTAGAGTCAATCGTTCATATTGGAAACAAAAGATTGTTTTTTCATGTACTAGCGATCCAAAAGATGGTTGCAAACACCTTAAAATTCAAAATTGTGAATTAAAAACAGCACTTGCCAAAAATCAGTAGCAAATATTTGTTTACTATGGCAGCACGATTATAGCTGTTCAACTGAGAAGCAAACAATGCTACACTCATCATTGCGTAATAACTCAATTTTTTGTTTAGGAGGTAATTGCAACACTCCAACTATTATACCAAATAGAGATATAGCTAAAGTAGCTCATCTAGCAATGCTAAATCAGATGAGCAAGGACATTAAAACAAATCCCGTTTCTGTATTTTCAGGTAAACATCGAAAATGCAAAAAAGATGTATTTAGTTTTTTGAATTGCTGCTCTTCAATGACTGGCTGGGGGCGTGATATAGGCTTATCGCAATGCAAATCTAAGGAACAAGAATTAGCTCTATATAGAAAAAAAGGTTACTGCTATTACATTGGAACCTATTGTTCTTCAAGAATTCCGATATTGGGTATTTGCCTAGCTAGAAAGTCTACTTATTGCTGCTTTCAGTCAAAACTTGCAAGAATTTTTCAGGAAGAAGCAAGAAAGCAGCTAAAAATAGACTTCGGTACACCTGAATGTCCAAAGTGTAGAGGCCTTACTGTTGAAGAGTTACAAAAAGTTGATTTCACTAAAATCAATATGGATGAACTATTTGGAGATATACTCACTAAGGCTCAAAACAGCATGAACAAAGACATTATTGCAGGAATCAAAGATAAAGTTCATCGTATGCAACAAAACCAGCATTATTCAGGTACTTATTGAACTTGAAGAGTTGTAGTAATTGTGATTACTATATAATTAGTAATCATTATATTATATATTGCTTTGTACTCATATTTTAATATATAATAAATATATACATTTTATGTGTATGTTTTATTATATATTAAAATAGGGTGAAAAACTAATGAATAACGGTAATTTATTACATGAATTATATCATGCTGTTAAACATGATAATATAGAGAATGTGGAGCGCATTCTAGCACAAGATATGTCTTTGATCAATTTAATACATAATGTAGTATATAATAGTGGTAGCCTTTTTTGTGAGGTAAATCATGCTGCGTTGCATACAGCAGTTTTATATAAGCGCATTAATATAGCAACATTTCTGTTGAATAGTGGGGCTGATGTAAATCTAAAAGATGGTTATGGTGTTACTGCTTTACATTATGCTATCACTCGTGCCTATAATGCAAATATGGTAATGCTTTTGTTGAATAGTGGGGCTGATGTAAATGTACCAGACAACGAAGGTACAACACCTTTACATTGTGTTATTACACCTACCTACTCTAATATAGATAGAATAGAGCTTCTAGTAAGTAGAGGAGGTGATATTAATGTACAGAGGAATAATGATAGAACTGTCTTACATGAGGCTGCTACATGTGGTCAAAAAGATATAGTAGAGTGGTTATTAGCTAGGAATGCTAATACTCTTTTAAGAGATAATAGTGGTAAAATTCCTGCACATTTTGCTGCTCAATATGGTTATAAGGATATAATGAAGCTTTTATTAGATAGAGATCATAGTATAATAAATTTACAAGACAATAATGGTCAAACTGTTTTACATCTAGCTGTTTTAAAGCACTATGCATTGTTAAGTAGAGAACTTGATGATGAATATATAAGGTATGATGAAAGGTGGTTAAGTGAGGATGAAAGGTTAGCTGCTTTAAGTCATTCAGCGGAGCGGATAAAAATGATGTATGACCATGGTGGTATTAATTTTAGTTTAAAGAATGCAAATGGTTATACAGTTTTAGATTTAGCTTTAGCTATTGAACATGATCAGCATAAAATCGCAGAGCACTTGCAAGAGAAAAGGCTATTATGGATGAAAGAACAAAGATATGTTGTAAATGAATCGCTGATAATAATAGCAAAAAATAAGGAGCAGATATTAAAACCAGATTCAGAAAAAAACGATGCTGATAAATTTTTGGAAAAGTGGCTTGAGTTAGATATCGGAATAACTAAGCAGATAGTAGAAGCATTGCAGGATGATGATTTGGGAACATTTCAACAGCTTTACGAAGAATATAAAGTAGTGTTAAAGGGAGAGAACACTAATTCATGAAATGATTTAAGATTTAACAACATCTATTTTTAGTTGCTTTGTTTTGATTTGTTATGTTCTTAGATTTATAGTAACTAGTATTATCGCAAATAAGATAATAACTATTATGGGTTATAGTTGAAGCATTTTAGCAGTCTTTGATTGCATCATGCTTCTCTTCTTTGACTAAACTTCATTTTAAATAGATATAAAAATAATGCAATAATGAATCCATTAGCAATAATGCTAACTATTGGGCTACTTAATTACTTGTCGATAGAATTAGCTACTGCTAACTCTTTGCCTACAGGGTTTTTATGGTACAATGATAAACCATGGTCATGAGCCTAATGAATCTTCTGCTAATTCTAAGTTGATGAGTAGGCCTCATGATCATAGAATTGAGGAATTAAAGGAGCAATTTAATCGAGCTCAGCGTATAGCGCTTGATAATCCAACGCTCGAAAATGTGATTACAGCACAAAGATTACAGAAGCAAATCATGGAGAAGGCGCATAAGTTTGCTACTATGTGGCAACTAGCTACTCTACTTGATTACCAACTGATTAATGCTAATGAGACTGCTAATAGCTTACATAGAAAGCTATATCAAGAAAAATCAGAGCAAAAAAATGATTTCAAACTCAAAAACATTGCTAAAAACTGGGGATTGATTCTGCAAGTTAAACAAGATTGCTTGCTCTGTAAAGCCTTTCTTCATATTGTTCAGAGCTTTGCTAATAAATATGAATTTCAGTTGCTAGCTGTCAGTAAGAATAATGAGTTGCTGATCAGCCATTTGCTATGACTCCACCATCTTTAAACATGAGCTGTAGCGGTATTGATGCCTATCTTGGTAGCTTCTCTGTTATTTCTGGAGAAGAATTAGTTCAACTAATGAAAAACATTGGTTCTCAAGCTAAAGTTTATGCATTTTCATTAGGATTAAAAACCTTTGCTCCACAGATCGAGAATGCTCTTAAGGACCTACGTAATCTAGCAATGGAGATGAATCAATTTGCTAAAGGAGATTGTGAATTAACAAAAGCATTATTTGCTACAGCTTTACCAAAGAACTGGGCTATGAGAGAAGCTGTTTGCCGTGATATACAGTCACAAAGCGGGTTTGATTATTTTGCAGCTGGTAAAAAATGTCGTAATTATTTAGATCAAAAACAAGCTCTGAGACAAGCACAAAATAAAGATTCAGAGTTAATGCTTGATGATTATAACATCTTCACTAAAGCAGCAGCAAAGGTTGGAATACCATCAGATATGCGTGATTCAATCATGTCTATGACTGGTACTATCGTTGTTACAAACAATAATGTACACTTTTATGACTCCTTAGCTCAGGATGAAAAAAGTTGGATTAGTCATTTAAAAGGTGGAGAATAAGCCTCGATTTACAGCTGTGATAGTGTCAGTTGCTTGCATCCAAGCTTGCAACGAAATATCACAATATTACCAGAGCAATCTTATGCAGGTAAAGCTAAACAACAATTGACTAATCTAAAAATTAAGTTTGATAATAATTTTGAATTTAGCAACTCTGCGATAGCCTTTTTATCTTCGATTGGAGATATATTTCCAATTTATGATTATATCACATTAGAAGCTATTTCTGGAGTCACGATTTTAGATAGTTCATCAGAATTAATAGCTAGCTACACATTAGTTCAGCATTTGAAGGAAGTAATCACCGAAATACGTAGAGCCGTTACTTCACTAGGTGCTAAGCAAGTTTCGAATGAACATTTAGAAAGATATTTGAAGGAATTGAATCGAGTACAACTTTTTGCAAATGAAAAATGGACTAGCCTACAAACCGATGCAAGTCGAATAGATAAAAGGGCTAGATTAATAGAGCAGCATTTAATAGCGAAGGAGAAAAGTTAATGGATTACGTAATATACACATTTGGTGGTGGAGATCTGTTATGGCATGTGTTTAATGGCATAGGCAGAGGTCTTTGCTTCAAATAGCGAATACTTCACTCCAGAGTAGGACACTTAGCCTTGACTATTGGTGGCATATGGGCTGCTACTAGGGCTATTTTTAGAGGAAATATCGGCATTTTTGCTATGGAGTGGTTTTTTTTCCATCGATATTTATTTTTACGCTGTTATTTGCCCCCAAATCTACTGTTTGGCTGAAGGATGAAGTATCAATGAGTGCGCCAGTGAAGGTTGATAACATTCCTATAGGTATTGCAATGTTTGCTTCTCTTTCCTCGCAAACGAGTTACTTTGTATCTTGTATGATAAAAATAAGTGAAATTGCAATAAAATAAAAGATTATAGCAATAGCACAAAAGAAAGCTAGTATACAGTTATGCTCCTAAGGCTACTAGCCTGAATTTTAGATAAGTAACTATCTTTTTTAACTAAAAACCGGACGGTATTCTTAGGCAAAAAAGCCTGTATTTACAAGGTTGGTTTTGAGATATTTAACATAAAATTTGGTGATTATGAATAGTATAATTGTAGGAATTGATATTTCTAAAGAGACATTTGATGCCGCTGTGTTAATTAATCATAAAGTTCAAACAAGAAAATTTAATAATAATTCTGAAGGATTTAACAAATTAGTAACATGGTTAAAAAGCAGAGAAACTGGACATGTTTGTATGGAAGCAACAGGTATCTACTGGAAAAGCTTAGCGAAATATCTGTACGATTATGGCTATAAAGTGAGTGTAGTAAATCCTGCTCGTATTAAAGGTTTTGCAATGAGTAAACTTAGTCGTACAAAAACAGATAAAGCAGACAGTGTATTAATCGCAGATTTTTGCAAAGCAATGAAACCGGAAGCATGGTATCCACAGCCGCCTTATATTCAAGAACTACAGCAGCTAGTTAATCGCTTGAATGTTTTAATTAATCATAAAACACAAGAAACAAATAGATTAGAAGGAGCTTCTAAAGCAATTGCTAATAATATTCAAATGCACATTGAATTTCTTGAAACGCAAGTTAAAGAAATTGAACAACTAATCAATGCCCATATTAAAAATAACAAAGATTTTCACGATAAAGCTATGTTGCTTGAGTCAATACCAGGTATAGGAGCAAAAACACAAGCTATAGTTCTTGCTTTTTTTGCAGATATTGAGAAATTTAGTTCTGCTAAACAAGTTGTAGCTTTTGTAGGTCTTAATCCTAAGCATCGTCAATCTGGTAGTTCTGTGCGTGGTGTCAGTAGAATCTCTAGAACTGGTAATTCAGATCTACGTAAGGCTTTTTATATGCCTGCTATGTCTGCTTTAAGACATAATTGTATTATCAAGCAATTTTCTCAACGTTTATCTAACACTGGTAAACCCAAAATGCTTATCCTTACTGCTGCTATGCGTAAGTTACTACATATTATTTATGGCGTTTTGAAGCATAATTCTCCTTTTAATCCTAATGTTTCAATCCAGCAAAAATAATAATTTTATAAAAACTTACATCTTTTTTATAAAATTATTATTTCTTTTCTTGATTCTTAACACGGTATCTTTAATTGTTATCCCTAAATAAAGTGTTTTAGTTCCTCCATACAATACTTCTAGAAATAAACCTTTGTCTTTAGTATCTCTGTATACATCTCTTTTTTCTTTTGGGGGCTTTATTTTACTTATAGCTATTTGTGTAAAATATAATATCACTACCATAATAAATCACCTTTATTCAACTATTAATATTTAAGATTAGAAAAACAAGCTGTTGTATGCTTTTTTTGAAAAAGTAAGTTTTTTTGTAATAATTCAATAAAAAAATTAAATGATTTTTAAAATCTTCGCTTCAACTATAGATTATAGCAGCATTGCAATTTTAAGTCTTAGTTGAAAAATCGCGAATTAATACTCATTTAGGGTGTATTTGTGCTGTATATGTTCTGATTTTTTTTTAAATATGTATACTTGCATTGACAAAAAATATAAATTCAACTACTGTTAAACTAACGATACATTAAACATTAATAGTAGGTTTCATATACTTTACAGGTAATAGAACATTATTTTTTGCTGCTATCTATTAACTCACTTTTTGTAAAAAGTGTTAGTCATAGAACTTTTAGATATTTTTATATAGTCATTTACAATGAAGTTTGCGTATAAAATATCCTGTTGGTAAATCTTATGATGCTATTGTCGCTTTTTTCTATGCTCAAACCTCATTGTAAATGACTATATATCTATATATGTCACTGAAAAAAGTTTCAGGTTGACTTGAAATTTCTTTCATGTTAGAACGAAATTTTTTTCTGGTAAGGCTATATTTTCTTCTTTTTCTTTTTTACTATAGTGCTGAAAATTTTTCAGAATTTTTATGCAAGGGACATTACGTAACTTCACATTGTCTTTAATTAGACCTCTTTCGAAACTGGTTAAGGTAGTTCAAAATTATTGCTGACAAATATCGAAATAGACGTAAAAGATTCTATCTTAGATTTAATTTGATCTCTGGCATTTATAATTTTGAACTACCTTAACCAGTTTCGAAAGAGGTCTATTATTGTCCTATTTTCAACTTCAATAAAACCTGCATCTCTTAATTCTACTAAGCATTGCCTAACTCTTCTTTGACCAACATTTAGCTTATCCTCATAAAGCTGATAACTTTCCTGTAATTCATCTATATCTTTGTTGTAATAGATATGTAGTCTAAATACTATAAATGATAAAAGCTGTTTAGATGTTTTGCTTAATGCTTTTCCATTATCTCAAGTCAGCTTTCTCCATTCTAGCGGAATGATATTTCCAATAAAGTTATAAAACGCCAGTTTAGGATAAGAAAAAGCAGGGAAAGCATAATGTAAAAGGTCTACGAGAGATAATGCACAATTAAATTATGTGATATATTAAACTATAATTTCAATTAATAACAGTTTATTTATTGCTCATATTTCTACAAGTATTAGTTCATAATACTATACTTAATAACCTGAACATTGACCATTGTAATACTTGTATATATATCTCTTTCTAACTGTTTCTTATTCTAAATTTGCATGTGCAAACATGCGAGCAACAAATAAATGGCTATTAATTAAAACTATATTTAATATATCACATAATTATAATTGCACATTATCTCTTGTAGACCTTTTGTATTATGACTTCCCTGCTTTCTCTTATCCTAAACTGACGTTTTATACGCAAACTTCATTGTAAATGACTATATTTATTAGTATTTCTTTTTTCACTGATTGAATACTTTTTAGTAACCGTGTAATATATACAATATTTAATTTAAACAAATACTCAAGAAAATATATAAAGAAATTTTAAGTTTGACGTAAAAAATATACTAAAATATAGGCAGAGTAATGGTTGTATGCCTTAACACAACATAATAAATTTTGGTTAACAGTACTTCATTAATAGGCTGATATGCTATAGTATCAATTATTCTGCTTATTTTTCTTGACTATATCCCTTTTCCATTCTGTCCTGATGTAACTATCTTTTTGATTTACTATACATAAGCCTGAACAGGCTGCAATTCTTTTTCTTGCTGCATTTTGATATATTTCTTATTTCAAACTCAGATTGATGAAGTAAGAAAATCTAATTTATAGCTTAGTTAAGTAATTAAAAAATATATATTTTGTTAAATAAATGAAATAAAAATTGCATAAGAAATATAAATAATCTCGCTTGTATTCTCTAGAGTACTCTAGTAGTTAGATAGATCCCTTGCAATTAATTATCTTACAAACAGAATAACTAACTTTATAAATTATTAAAAAATATGGTTGCTCTACTTGCATCAATAGTGGGATTTATTAGCTCCGTTGTTCCAGAAATACTAAAACTAATTAAAGATAAGAATGAAAGGCAACATACTATGGATATGCTTGACAAGAAAGCATATCTTGCTTACTGTTTACAAGAGCATAGTTTAAAAAAAATGGAATTTGCTAAAGATTTAGCTGAACATACCGCTATTATATATACAACGTACAAAACTGGTATAGCATGGATAGATGCAATTAATGGTACTGTTAGGCCTATATTAGCATATAGCTTTTTCTTTATGTATGCTATTATTAAAATTGTACAATATAAATCTCTGACTATTCAATCAACAATATATATTACAGAATTTATAAATATATTATGGACTAGCGATGATCAAGCGATTTTTGCTGGTATTATTAGTTTTTATTTCGGACAACGAACTTTCAGCAAACTAAGACATAAATCTGGACTTCAGCAACAACATCAAAAAATTACTTTCAAATCAAAAAACAAATCAGGATCAAAATTGAAATAATCATAATATAACAGACTTTATATGCCAAATTAGACAAAGAGAAAACATTGATTTATAAAGATAAATTTAAATAAAAATTAAGAATAAAGAACCCATATTAAAGACAGAAAAAATACTCTAAAAACTAAGAAGAAGTCTATAATTTCTTGCCTAATAGAACCCAAGTTCGATATAAGAAGTATGCTAACCTATAGAAGGATTCTTGGTTCTTTAACTTACTCTAATCTGTTAGGTATACACTTTTGATACTGCTATTTCTACAGCTAATTAATATACTCTTCGTTATACACAATATTTATTTAGAAAAGTACACAATGGTTAATTTACTTGACTCATTATAGCCCATCATTATAGCAAAAATTTAAATCCCATATTTCATTAATAATTGTATGACTTATACAAACTCATTACATACAAACTTTAATTAATCTTTTTTCTTTTTTTTAGTATCATTGTCTAGGCTATCCTTAAACGCTTTAATTCCTTTACCTAAGTCAGACATTACTTGAGGCAAGCGCCCTGCCCCAAAAAGCACCAAAATAATCAATAATATAATAAGCAACTGCGCAGAACTAATCCCCATTCATTTCACGTTAATTTTGATATCACTTAGCATTATATACTAAAACACAAATAATATTATTGCAATATTATTTGTTGGTTCAGCTCAGTTTTTATAACTGAATAAGTCTAAGTGTTTAATATACTTCTTTCAAATCTAGAATAGTATAGAGTGATATAAAGTTATGAGACTTGGATAAGAATAGATGGTACCATATTTTCATCTTCTATACATAAAAGCAGAGTTAAGTTAATGTGCTGTGTTGTTATGATTCATGTTTCCATTTTCCATCATCATCCTCATCAAACATAACATATATATTTCCAATATTACACGCTTTTCTAATAATTTCGTATTCTTCTTCTTAACTTTCTTTATCCAAATTTGGCGTTATTACACTTTTTCTTGCTTCTTTTTTTCAATCTTTACATACCTTCCTTTGCCGTTTTGCTGAAGGTATAATAAGTGATGATTTAAGACATATTAGAGCGAATGAAAAATATCTAAAAATACGATTGTAATTAATAAGCTATTTTTTCTATTATGATTTTTGTAACTCTGATAAAATATTCGCTAGTAACTTTTTTATTCCATATTTAGTATAAGATGATATTGGATATATTACCCTATTAATTACTGGCTGTAGTTCTAATAGCTTAGACATTATTACTTCGTTAGATTGCGTATCAGTTTTGGTAAAACATAAAATTTCTGTCTTATCTTTAAGAGATAAAGAATATGATGACAGTTCATCACGAATAGTATAATAGTTTTGCAGCAAATTCTCTGCAGTAATATCAAGCAAATGAACTATTATGCGACATCGTTCAATATGTTTCAAGAATTTATCTCCTAAACCTTGCCCAAGGTGTGCTCCAGCAATTAAACCTGGAATATCAGCAACAACAAAACTATTATTATTAATATAAACTACTCCTAAATTCGGAGTTAATGTAGTAAATGGATAATCAGCAATTTTAGGTTTAGCAGAAGTAATTGCTGATAAAAAAGTAGACTTGCCTGCATTAGGTAGTCCTACTAATCCAACATCAGAAAGCAATTTTAAATGCAACCATACCCACATCGAATCACCAATCTCGCCTACAGTATTTTTTCTAGGTTTTTGATTAATCGATGATTTAAAATAAGTGTTTCCTAAACCACCTTTTCCTCCTCTAATAATTATAAATTCTTGTCCATCTTTAGTTAAATCAAAGATTACGTGTTCTTTATTATTACTTAAAATTTGAGTGCCAACAGGTACTTTTAGTACTAAATTTTGTCCAGATTTACCAGTTCTATTATTTCCTGCCCCAGCTCTACCATTTTGTGCTAGAAAATGTTGCTTGAATTTAAAATTTATAAGAGTGTTTAGGTGGCGATCACCAATAAAAATAATATCTCCGCCACAACCTCCATTTCCACCATCAGGTCCACCATTAGGAACAAATTTTTCTCGCCTGAAACTTACACACCCATCTCCTCCATTACCACCTTTTATAAAAATCTTTGCTTCATCTATAAATTGCATCATTTAATCAAGTAAAACCTTAAACAAAGTTTAAATATACCCACGCTAAACTAAAAGTAATAAACATCCACGGAACAACTTTAGTAAGGAATACCGATATTATCGTAGCACTTTCAGCAGTTATACTAATTTCTGAACCGTAATTTTGTATCATATCCTGACGTATTTCTGCAAAACTCTTTCCTTGCTGATTTTCCATTGCAATATACTCCCTTAGTTTTTGAGCAACATCAGTATTAGAATCATAAATAGTTTGGCCATTGCAAACTGTACATCTAATAGTTTTATAAAATTCACTTATATTATTAACATTATCTCTATTTTTAATATTATTAACTGCAACTATAAATATTAACAATATGAACAGCGCTAGCTTTATAATATAGCTTTTCTGCATTAAAATATTGAGTTAGTGTTATTTATCTGGATGCTCCTCGACTACTTGACTTACCTTTTGTAGAAAAAATAGAAGTTAGTGATATACTTAATCCACTAGTACACCCACCCAAATCAGCAAACTGAAGAACTGATCTAAAAGTTTGTCCAAAAGATGCAGCTGCTGCTGGAAAAATACTATCCAACCCAAAAGTAAGCATCTTAACTACATGGCTTTCAGAAAGCAACTGATCAATACTTGGTAACCTAGCTCCTTCAAGTATAGTGGAATATATACCATGCACTCCACCTGCACTACTGCTATTACCTCCATGACCAATAGCCCCCAAATTTGCCCCAATATCAGAAAACATATCCTTTTACCCTATCTATGAGTTACTTATTATTCATTTATCCATGGATTATGGGTTTCTCAAAACATGATATACGCTTTGCAAAATAACTAAAAATACACAACGCACAATTATATAAAGACATAATCGCCTAATCTCTATACTGTTTTGTGCGCAAAACAAAACCACAATTTTTAGTCTTTTCTTCTGTTACCAAAAAAGCGCAAAACATATAAGAAAAGATTAATAAAATCTAAATATAAAGTAAATGCCCCAACAACTGCTAATTTTTGCCCTAACTCACCACCCCCAGAGCTATAATAGATATGCTTTAACTTTTGTGTATCCCAAGCAATCAGTCCCATAAATATCCCTACACCTAACACTGAAGTAGCAAAATGAATTGCAGGACTACCTAAAAAAATATTTACTAAAGATGAAATTATAATTCCCCATAGCCCCATTAATAATAATGCCCCAAGCGAAGTAAGGTCTCTTTGAGTAGTATGACCATAAATACTCATAGCAGCAAAAGCTGAAGCAGTAATAAAAAAACTGCTAACTAAAGATTCTCCAGTATAAATATAACCCAAAGCTGAAAGCGACATGCCTACAAGAACAGCATATACCCAGAACAAAGTTTGAGCTGTAGAAATATCAAGCCTACCTATTCCCCAGAAAAAGTACAGGGCTATACCAATAGGCGCCACATTAACTAGCAATCCTATAGGCGTTTGACCAATTACATATCCATTAGGCGAAAAATTAAACATTAACCTTGCAAGTGGCTCTAGTGAAAAAGTAGCGGTTCCTGCAACAGCTGTAATAAAAAGAGCCATAGCCATTAAGTTATATATTCTCAGCATGTAAGCTCGCAACCCTTCATCAATACTTTTATGCACTCCACCTGAATAAGCTCTTGTATAGTCAATCATATAAAAAAACTCCTTAAAAGAAATTTAAAGTATATTTAAATACTTGAATGTAAGCATACACTAGATATATACTAAATGCAAGTGCAAAAATTTTATTGCATAGTAGCTAGATAGTAGCTAGATAGTAGCTAGAATTAATTAATTTAAATAATATAATATTTAAATTCAAATCACCAATTAAAAGCTTTTAATACAAAAAAAATTAATTAACAAAGCAACTAAATCTATGCATATTAATTTCAAGTATTTAAGATATTAATTCACTATTAGCAGTAGCTATTAATTAAAAAATTATGTATTATTTATATTAACTATATTTTTTTAAGTTTAAGTATAATACATTAAATTTTAATTATGGAGTATATTATGGCAAACACTATTACACACTATCCTCAACATGTAGCTAATAGATTTGAGTTAGTATCTTTATCAGCGCACCTAGTAATTGAACTAAATTCCGGTTCTAACATTATGGCATCTCATGCAAAAAAAGATAGCAATCTTATCATAACTGCTCTTAATGGAATTTTAACAGAAGAAGTTAATATTCCTGAGCTGAGAGAAAAGCTTATTTTGAAACATCAGACTCAAAGTCATAATTACTTATCTAAATTACAAAAAAATAAATTTAATAATGATCAAGAAGGATATTTTAACAACTTCGAAAGCGACTCTGAATTTTACAACCAGCAAATATATCTGAGCAGTGAGAACTTAAGTATTATTAATGATGATGATACAAGAAAAATATAAAAAACAACTTAGCAGCTATGGTTAGTCGTGAAGACATTATTAATCAAGTATCTTCTTATGATCTAACATTTAATAAAACTCTTGTAAACAAAGCTATAGATTATGCTATTCACTATCACGGCAAACAAACGCGTGAGTCTGGCGATCCATATTACTATCACCCACTACATGTAGCTCTTATTATTGCTCAAATGAAGATTGATACCGTATCTGTAATTACTGCGCTATTACATGATACAGTAGAAGATACTGAACTAACTTTAAGTGATATTGAGCGTGAATTTGGCAAAGAAGTAGCAACGTTAGTAGATGGAGTTACTAAGCTTGCCAAACTTCGATTCCAGTCCTATCATCTACAACAAGCCAAGAACTTTCGTAAGCTACTGTTAGCTATAAGTAATGATATCAGGGTTTTATTGGTTAAATTAGCTGACCGTCTACATAATATGCGCACAATTGAGTCGATCAAGCTATTAAATAAGCGTATTAGAATAGCTTTAGAAACAATAGAAATTTATGCCCCACTAGCTGAAAGAATTGGAGCTCAGTATATTAAACTAGAATTACAGGATCTTGCATTTAAAGTAATGTATCCTAAAATCAGAAATGCCATTATTAGCAAAATCACGCAATATAATGATAATAACCGCATAACATCAGATACTATCATCATTGAAATTCAAAACACTTTAATGAAAGCTGGTATTAAAGCTCAGGTATCTGGCAGACATAAAGCACCTTACTCCATTTGGATGAAAATGAGACAAAAATGCATTGGGCTAGATCAGTTATCTGATCTTATGGCCTTCAGGATTATTGTCGATACTATTCCAGAATGTTATCAAGTCTTAGGTATTATTCATTCAAATTACAAAACAATACCTGGCAGCTTTCAAGATTTCATTAGTATTCCAAAGAATAACGGCTATCAATCAATACATACTACAATTATTGGCCCTCAGCAAAGAAGAATAGAAGTTCAAATTAGAACTGTAAAAATGCATGAAATATCAGAGTTTGGAATAGCAGCACATTGGCAATATAAACAACATAAAGACAATGTAGAGCAGCATAAATGGGTTTTAGAATTATTAGATATATTAGGACGCTCTTATACAGCAACTGAATTTTTGCAGGATACAAAATTAGCAATGTATTATGATCAAGTTATCTGTTTTACTCCAGAAGGAAAACTGATTGCTTTACCTAAAGGAGCTACTGTAGTAGACTTTGCTTATAAAGTACACTCAGAATTAGGAAATAAATGCATAGGAGCAAAAATTAGCAACAAAGTTGTACCATTAGATACACAACTGCAAAATGGAGATCAAGTAGAAATTATAACATCGCATACACAATTCCCTATTCCTCAATGGAAAACATTTGCTGTAACAGGTAAAGCTCAATCAGAAATTCGTAAATTTATACGTAGTCAAGCATACAAAAAATACATTGATTTAGGTAAAGAAATACTAATACAAACATTAAAAAAAATACAAGTTGCCAATATTAATGTATGCATTGCTAAAATTGCTCACGAGCTAAATAAAAAGAATGTAGAAGAAGTATTTTTCTCAATTGGCAGTGAATTATTATCAAAGAAAGAAATTATCAAAATTATCACTTCAATATCAGATCCAGTTAACCCAGTAACATTAAATAAAGCGTATTGTCTAAGTAATGAACTATCACCAATTGCTATATCTGATAATAATAAGATTGATAAAGTCAACCAAAACTTACCTATAGATTTTGCTAAATGCTGTTACCCATTGCCTGGTGACTTAATTATTGGTCTTTGCACAAAAACAGAAATAGTAATTCACACTACCTACTGCACTGTTGCTTCTAATTATGTTTTGGAATCTATAAAATTATTAGACTTTAGCTGGACTGGTAATGCTCAAAATATGTTCTATACTTCAAGTGTGCAATTATCTGCACGTAATAAAATAGGCAGCTTAGCCAGTATTACTACTATACTTGAAAATAATAATATTAACATCTGTAATATCAAAACTACTAATTGTACTCAGAGTACAACTCAAATAATAATAGATATAGAAATATCTACACTTGAGCAGTTAAATAAAATAATAAATATATTACAGTCATCTCAAGACATAATATCTGTTAAAAGAGTATCTACATAATGGTTTTTATATGATATATGGAATAGGAACTGATATAATACACATACCAAGAATTGAACAATTAATTAATAAATACTCAACTAAATTTATTAATCGTATTCTAGGAAAAAATGAAATAACCATATATCAATCCCTTTCTATTAAACAGCAAACTAATTTTGTTGCTAAGCGCTTTGCTGGCAAAGAATCAGTAGCCAAAGCTATTGGAACAGGCATAACTTCATCATTATTATTGCCCGATATTGAAATACTAAACAACAACCTTGGCAAACCTATAGTTTATATTCCTAATGCAGCTAAAATATTGTTGAATAACAAAAAATTAACAGAATATAAAATTGATATTTCGCTCTCGGATGACCACCCACTAGCTATTGCATTCACTGTAATCTCAGCTTCCACATAGTTTTTTCTATTCATCATTATTAACACTTCTGCAACATTGTGAAAATATGTAAAAGAACGTTTATCATTATTCAGAGATAATAGAATTAAATATATAAAAATAAGAAGATATCTAATGAAAGCAAAATTAACTCTAAGATTAGTATACAATAGTAGAGAAGAAATAATTATTAGCTCTAGATGATAGTATATTGAACAAAAGACAACAAGACTCAATTAATAAGCGTTTATTTAATAAATGCTTCTCTTGAAAAGTTATTCTATCTCCAAGCTTAATCTCAATCTTATCTCCTATTCTTTCTCTTCTATAGCTAAACTACTATAAAGCAGTTATAATAGTTTAGCTATCACTATGATCTAGATACTTTTTTCGAAAAGTATCTAATATAACTGTTTTATAGCGGTATAGCTACTACATTATCCCAATCTGGTGTTAATATGGTATTATTACTATTTGTAGTTCTATTTTCGTATTCAAAAAACCTTTTTTTTAATTTAGATAAACACTAACTAACTTTGGGAAGCCTTATTCCTAATAATTCTGTAAAAAGTTGAACTTTCATGTAATTCTTCTATATTTTCATTATTATATACTTGTAGCTTGCGAACTATTAGTGCTAGCAACTACTTTTTAGCTTCTCCTAAATAGCTTTTCCATCAAAAAGCATCAGTTAGTCATCTCCATTCTTCTACATTATCACTACTGTCATTATTATTGAAAATTTTGCAATCATTGCCTGTAAAATTGAAGAATCTTGGTGGCATTATTATCCATCCTATAACAGTATAAAATATCAAAGAGCACATCACATATTTAGCTTTTAAACAGCCGTTTTTTTATAGTGAAGAAATATTACAGAAAAACGACTGTCTTAACAATGCTTATATATGAAAGACTTATTCTAACTTGCTTCTTTATTTTTTTATAGTATATTAGATTTCCATTTTCAACTCTGTTCTTTCAAACAGCTAGTTCATCTATTCTTCATGTGGTACACGTTATAACAATGCATAAGCTACTCCTTACGTATAACTCTTTTTAAAAACAAAGCTTGAAATATTATACTGCAATTTTGTAAAAAAATACATAACTAGCAACCTTATACAAAAGTTATACTCTATTTTTTTTTGAAGGTAGACATGTGGGCGGATTAGAAATCCATTCCGCCCATACCACCATGATGTCCGCCACCTACTCCACCACCACTGCGGTTAGTATTATTATCTTCCTCATGATCAGTAATCATAGCTGAGGTAGCAATTACTAATGAAGCCACAGAAAAAGCGTCTTGTAATGCAGTACGTACGACTTTAGTTGGATCCACAATACCTGCTTTTATCATATCAACATATTGCATTGTTCTAGCATCAAATCCACGGTTTTTATCGTTACTCTTGCTTAGTTCATTAACAACAACATCCTCTTTGCCTCCAGCATTTTTAACTATTTGTCTTACCGGAGCTTCTAATACTTTTTTGATAATGTTAATACCTACCCTTTGATCTTCATTATCAAACTTCAAACTATCTAAAACACGAGAGGCATAAAATAGCGCAACACCACCACCAGGCACTATACCTTCTTCAACAGCTGCTCTAGTAGCATGTAAAGCATCTTCTACTCTATCCTTACGTTCTTTTTGTTCTACTTCAGTAGCACCACCAACTTTTAGTACAGCTACACCGTTTCTAAGTTTTGCTAAGCGCTCTTGTAATTTTTCTTTTTCATAATCTGAAGTTGTATCTTTAATTGCTTCACGAATCTGTTCACAACGAGAATTAACTTTCTTCTCTATATCACTATTATTCTTATCATGAACTATAGTAGTATGATCTTTTGTAACAATAACTCTATTTGCAGTTCCTAACTTAGATGTATCATTAACCTTTTCTAGTTTGATTCCTAGTTGTTCAGTAATTACTTCTCCATTTGTTAAAATAGCAATATCTTCCAACATTTCTTTTTTACGATCACCAAAACCTGGCGCTTTAACTGCCACTACTTTAATGGAACCTTTTAAATTGTTTAATATCAATGCGGTAAGAGCTTCTCCGTCTACATCATCAGCAATTAATACTAATGGTTTGCCAGTATGAGCAACTGCCTCAAGAACAGGGACAAGTGGCTGTACTGTAGATACCTTCTGATCCAACAGCAAAATATAAGGATTTTCAAATTCGGTAATCATCTTTTCACGATTCGTTGCAAAGTACTGTGATATATATCCACGGTCAAATCTCATTCCTTTAACAACTTCAACTTCAAAGTTAAAATTTTTAGAATCTTCAACAGTTATCACTCCTTCTTGGCCAACTTGTTTCATTGCATTAGCAATCTTTTCACCAATTTCACGGTCTCCATTAGATGAAACAGTAGCTACTTGAGCAATTTCTTCTTCGTTTTTAACAGGGCTACTGTTTTTACGTACATCTGCAATAACTGCTTCAACAGCTTTCTCAGCACCTTTTCTTACTTCCTGTATATCAATGCCTGCAACTTCAGCTTTATTTAGCTCCCTAACTGCAGCATCAGCTATAACTGTCGCAGTAGTTGTACCATCACCAGCTACATCAGCTGTTTTACTAGCAACTGATATAACAAATTGGGCTCCAACATTAAGAGATTTATCCTTAAGTTGAATTGCTTTAGCAACACTAACTCCATCTTTAGTAATTTTAGGTGGACCATAAGATTGTTCTATTGCTACACATCTACCTTTAGGTCCTAATGTTATACCTACTGCGTTAGCTACAACATTTATGCCTTCTATTATTTTTTTACGACATTGATCGCTATGTACAATTTGTTTACTCATACTGAAAACTCCTTAAAATATTTTATAATTTGATTAGTCTAGCATCATTTAATTATTAATTCATTAAGCATTTTAGCTTTTAACTAATAATATATCTGATTCTTTAATAACTACATAGTCTTTACTTTCTAATTTTATTTCAGTACCAGCCCATTTTGTATAGACTATAGTATCTCCTTTCTTTACTTTCAACGGTGTAATATCACCTTTATCATTTCTATAGCCACCGCCAACCATAACTACTATTCCTTCTGTTGGTTTCTCCTTTGCGGTATCTGGAATAAGAATTTTTCCATGTGCTTCATCATTTTGTATTGGCTCAACTAGCACACGATCATACAGTGGTTGGTATTTCATATAATCCTCCAAAAATTTAACTCTATATAATTAAATTAGCATAATTAGTTAATCTATACTTTTACTATGCCCTAATCATATATCTTCTGTTACTACTTATTTCAAGTGTGAATAAAAAATTTTTACATTTTTCTTTTACACAATGAGTTTAAACAATTAATATGTACTAACTGTTTTCTTAATTAATTTGAAAAAGTATATAACATAACTGTTTTATACTGGTTTAGCTATATCATTGCCTATAGCCTATCAGAAGTTATTGCTTCCAAAGATCTATAATAGACTTCTTTCGAAACTATACAATGATGTAAAATGGTGTTATAAAAATCTGATTTGAAGTAATAATGAAATTAGATCAGATTAAAGAGTTAAAGGATGAAAAATTTCGTCGATTAACAGTAGTAAGGAAGGGAACATTCTCAAAGATGGTGGATATTTTGAGGAAAGCTGATGGTGTTAAGAAATCAAAAGGAGGGCGTAAAAATAAGCTCAATTTGGAGGAACAGTTATTGATGGCCTTAGAATACCTTAGAGAATACCGTACTTATTTTCATATAGGTCAGAACTATGGGATTAGTGAAAGTTCAGCATATAAAGCTGTAAAATGGGTAGAAGACACCTTAGTTAAACACCCAAACTTTGCTCTTCCAGGTCGTAAAGCTCTAATGAATAGCGATATGAATTATGAAGTAGTCTTGATTGATGCTACTGAGAGTCCAATAGAAAGACCCAAAAAAACAAAAATTCTATTATTCAGGAAAGAAGAAAAGGCATACACTAAAGACTCAAATAGTGGTAGACAAGAAAACACACCAAGTAATATGTACAGATTTTTCTAACGGTAAAAAACATGACTTTAGATTATTTAAGGAATCCAAAATTCTTATCCATCCTAAGATTAAAGCGATTACTGATATAGGATATCAAGGTATACAAAAAATTCACAATAATTCTGCATTACCAAAGAAAAAAAGCAAGAAAAATCCTTTAACTAAAAATGATAAAAAGAATAATCGTAGGTTAGCAGGAAAAAGAGTTGTCAATGAAAACGTTATTGCTATGCTAAAACGGTTCAAAATTATTGCTGACAAATATCGAAATAGACGTAAAAGATTCGGTCTTAGATTTAATTTGATCTCTTGCATTTATAATTTTGAACTACCTTAACCAGTTTCGAAAGAGGTCTAATATCGAATTTGGTAATCATTATATAATTCCACCTTTTCATATAACTTTCTTCTACACAACCTTTTCCAGCAGAAGCCTTTCAATCCACTTGATTGCATTAGATGAGGTCTTACTATCTTATCAAACCAGTCCATTACATATCTAAACCAACTACTAGAGTTACCAATCCTAAAGTAATTTATCCAGCCTTGTAATATCTGGTTGATAAGATATATTACTCTATCAATTGGTTACAATATAAACTTGCAAAATATTTCTTTTAGTATTTTTAGCAGAGAAGTTTGTGCTCTCGTTCTAGACATTTTTCTGAATTTTAATTTTAGATTGATCAGTTTTCACTAGCCTAAAATTAAAACTCAGAAAGTCAAATGTTTTACTATTAGATATAAATATTGTATTAAGCAATTAACTCCTACAATTCTTTTTTCTGAGGTTTCAGTCACTTTTCTAACTGCAATTACATTACTGTCAAAAGAATTGGCAATTAAATGTTGCAAAGCTTTCACTTTATCATATTTATTTACCTGTATTACCTTTACGATATGCCAAAGTATATAAAATATCTGCAAAAAATAATCAATTTTAGATTGAATTATTACTTATTTAATGTATAATATCTTTGTTAAAGATATTCATATAATTTAGGAACTAATAATGTATAATACTGATTTACATGATGCTGCAAAACAGGGCGATATAAACAAGGTAAAGCACCTCATTTTGGAAGAGAATAGAGATGTTAATTTTCAAGATGAGGATAAAAATACTCCTTTATATTGTGCAGCAAAGGAAGGGCATACGGATGTTGTAAAATTTCTGTTAACTCATGGAGCTGATAGTAGTTTACAATGTCAGTGCACTAATACTGCTTTGCACATAGCTACACAAAACAAGCATGTAGATGTTGTAAAGATTCTGGCAGCTCACGCAGCTCAAACAACTAATGTAGTTCACACAGATAATAATATTGATTTACCAGGTAATATGAATCAAACAGCTCTACATATGGCTGTTCGAAACAAATCCATAGATATTATAAAGATTTTGTTATTTTATGGGTCTGATGGTAATTATCCAGACGCTTTTCGTAATACTGCTTTGCACGTTGCTATGACTCAACATAATTCTGAAATTATAGATCTTTTGTTAACTAATGGATGTAGTCTCAATGTACCAAATACAGCTGGTACTACTCCTTTTAAAAAGATTTGCAATTCTTTTCTAAATCAACCTACAGAGCAAAAGCAAAAAATAATAACATCATGTATTGCTCATCTTGTTATGAGAGAACATTGTAACAAAGAAGAAAGTACAACAACACAGCCAGCATGGTTTAAATACAATAAATATCTTACAGCTGAATCAGAATGGTTTAAATCCAATAAATCTCTTATAGATAAAAACCAATCTCTAAATGAAATTTGGCAGAACTGCCAGAAAGAAATTCAAAAGATGAAAGACACAATTGTTTGCGAAAGCGAAAAAACATCTCTTTTTGATATGTTTATGGAATCGGATCTTGATAAGATAGCAAGGTCCACTAATTATAGACATATTAGGCATAAGTTTAAGAAAGAATTTTGCACGTATTCTCCTTTTATTGAAAAAGCTATCGAGAGTAGAACTTTGATGTTACAAAATGCAGTAGAATCAATAGATGATATATTTGAACCAAATCAAGATGATTCAACATCTTGGCCTCATTTACCACTAGAAATGAAATTTATGGTACTAGAGTACTGCAGTAAGGATGATTTAACAAAACTTCAACATCATGAAGAAGTTGAAATTGCAGGGGGCAATAATGTTATGCATGAAGAATCGTAGCACAAATATCAAAGCTTTCTGTAACGAAAGAAATAGTAATCGCAAACTAAAACATCTTATAGGTATTGCAAAATGTCAGTACAAAATTGCTAAAATACAGAAAATCATATTGCTTGCACTATTAAGGTTTTGAATTGCATAAATAAAATTCAAAACCTTACCTCTACAACATAATACTCTTTTTGCATAATGTTATAAACTTATCTCTTTCTTAAACTCTAATCTATTATAGTTTCAAAAGAAATTTATTATTACTTTCCCATTTTTTTTTCTTATAAATTTTTGTAGCTAGATCCTAAGGTTGATATACTTACTTTATCTTTTTGATGCTTCTTGATGACGACTACTTCATTCTTCAGAATATGCTATTACTATCTTCCTTAGATTAAAAATTGTACGTTTCTTTTCTTACTTTCATTGTGCTCTTGCTTACTAAAAATCCTTCAAATTACTTTGTTAGCAGTACTAAATTCACATCTTGGTTTTTATTAACTTTGCAGAGAGTGCTTAACCATATTGGCAAATTTAGAATACTGATTAGTATAGTGTAACTTCACTGTACCAACTGGCCCATTACGGTGTTTAGCAACAATTATTTCAGCAGTATTATGACATCTATCTTGTTTAGCAATCCATTCCGTATATTCTGGCGTTCCAGGAGCTGGCTCTGATCTAGATAAGTAATATTCCTCTCTATATATGAGCATTACAATATCTGCATCCTGTTCAATGGAGCCTGATTCTCTTAGATCTGATAGCAACGGCTTTTTATCAGGCCTTTGTTCAACAGCTCTAGATAATTGTGATAATGCAATTATTGGAATATTAAGTTCTTTTGCAAGTGCTTTTAGGCTTTGAGTAATTTCAGAAATTTCATTTACTCTATTATATTGACTTCTATTTGAATCAATCTTAATTAACTGCAAATAATCAATAAATAATATTGCTAAATTATGAGTGCGTTTAAGTCTACGAGCTCGTGATCTAATTGCTGATATTGAGATTGCAGGAGCATCATCTATGTAAAAATTCCACTTCTGTATTGCATCTTGGACATTCTTTAATTTATTAACCTCTTGTTCACCAATTTTCCCGTTAAATAAGGAAGAACTATCAATTTCCGACTCTATAGCAAGGATTCGAGTTGCAATTTGCTGAGAAGACATTTCTAAAGAAAAAAAACCAACTGATGGTGCTATGTTAGAAACTTTGCTATTTTGTTGAGTAGATAATGATAAAAAATATTTGCAAGAATTCACTGCTAAATTAGCTCCTAGAGCCGTTTTCCCCATTGAAGGTCTCCCTGCTAATATGATTAGATCAGAATTTTTAAACCCTCCAAGCTTAGAATCAAGATCTAGAAAGCCACTACTAATACCATTAATTGAGTTTTTATTCTTGATGGCAGCAGAAATAGATTCCCATGATTCCTCAACTGAAGTTTGTAATTTGATAAATCCTTTACTTAAAGTTCCTATTGACGCTAAATCATATAATTGAGATTCAGCAGCTTCTATTTGACTGATAGCTGTATCTGCTAAAGTAGAAGAATATGCATTTGTAACTATTTTTTCACCAATTTCAATTAAATAACGTCGTAACGCCAGATCATATACTATTCTGCCATACTCAGTTACATTAATAATACTTAGTGCTAAAGTTGTAAGTTTCGCAAGATAATTTACTCCACCAATTTCATCAAATGTAGGTTCATTACCTAGCATATTTTTTAGCGAAATTGGAGTAGCGCTAATTCCTTTACTAATAATAAGATTAATCGACTTGTATATTTTGCCATGTAATGGTTCATAAAAATGCTCAGGTAGTAAAAACTCATTAATACTATATAGTACACGGTTGTTAATTAGGACTGCTCCAAGTATCATTTGCTCAGCTTGAATATTACTTGGAGCTGACTTTGCAATAGGTAAATCTTTTTCCATATTCTTCATAATATTAAAATTATTTGTATATTCTTAAACTTAGATTATTTTTTACTTATTAAAAATACTATAGCAAAAACCAAAATGATATACTCATTTAAACACAAGTTTGACATAACGAGATATGTGTTTAATATCTTGAAAATAAGATTATAGCAACAGTTCAATATAACTATAGCTAAACCAGTATAAAACAGTTATGTTATATGCTTTTCAAAAATGTTGTCTACGTCATAGTGATATTTCATTCTGCTTGATTTATCTTGAAACCATTTTTTCAATAGAATTTAAATCATGAGAATAAGGAGGTAAATACTCTAAAATATATGCACATTTTTTCTATCATAGTTTTTAAATAAGGCCATTTATGAAAACTTGTATTGTCGATCACAACTACAGAATTATTAGGTAATTTCTGAATTAAATCCTGTTCTACTCAACAGTTAAAAATAGCAGTATTAACATTGCAGTCAAGAATTGATACTGGATTAGCAGCGATTTATCTACTAATGCTACTATAATATTAGTTCTCTTTGATAGATACCAATCATAAACGCCATAACATCTCATGCATTTTGCTGCATATCTGTGAGTTCTAGTTGTACTATGAACAAAACCTCTCTCATCCATAAAGACATCTTATTATTATAATTGTTTTATAGCAGTGTGGCTATATTAGACCTCTTTCGAAACTGGTTAACGTAGTTCAAAATTATTGCTGATAAATATCGAAATAGACGTGAAAGATTCGGTCTTAGATTTAATTTGATCTCTGGTATTTATAATTTTGAACTACGTTAACCAGTTTCGAAAGAAGTCTATTTGCTCTTACATTTCTATCATTTTAGTTATGCCAAATACCTCTTAGCATAAACTATAGTCATTTACAATGAAGTTTGCGTATAAAAATCCTGTTGATAAATCTTATGATGCTATTGTCGCTTTTTTCTATGCTCAAACCTCATTGTAAATGACTATATAGATTTGCCATTATAGTATTAATTTATTGTTCTGGAAGGATATTTAAATGTTAAGGATATTTAAATGTTATTGTAACAGTTGTGCCTTGTCCTATATTGCTTGTTATTTCGAAATCTCCTTCCATTAAGTAAATGAGCTTCTTCGTTAGTGGCAAGCCTAATCCTGTACCTTCACGCTGATTACTTAGGTTATTATTTACTTGTTCAAAACTTGATAATGCTTTAGGAATATCCTGTTCCGCAATACCAATACCTGTATCAATAACTTTTATATAAACTAAAGACTTTAGTTCGTTCATACTAATTTCAAGTGTTATAGAACCTTTACTAGGAGTAAATTTTATTGAATTAGATAACAAGTTAAACAAGGCTTGTTTTAAACGTTTAGCATCTGCATTAATAATAATTTGATCTGGTGGAAACTTAGAAATCAGTTTTATACCAGCTTTTTTGGCCTTAGTATACATCAAGCGTAAACTTGAAGCTGCCAATTTGTTAAGGTCTACTGCGACATTTTCTACTGTTAATTTGTTAGCTGAAGCCTTAGAAAAATCAAGAATATCATTAATTACTGCTAATAAGTGCTTTCCAGAATTATGAATATCACGAATATAGTTGTAGTAGTTTATTTTGCAATGAGAGTTAGATAATATTATTTCTGTAAGTCCAATAATAGCACTTAACGGTGTTCGTAGTTCATGACTAACATTAGCTAAAAATTTGTTTTTAGCTATATTTTCCTTTTCTGCTTTTTGCCTTGCTTGTTCAAGATATTTATTGGCATTCAATTGAACATTAATAATTTTCTGAACATTAGATATACTGCTTTTTATAATAAAGAAAAAAATTAAAGACATTAGCAAAAGAATTGTTAATACTTGTTTGCTAATATTATTTATGTACATCCATTGTTGAGTAGCATTATAGGTAATTTTTAAAAATGCAATTACTGCATGGTCTAAAATAATAGGGCTTTCACAATGAATTAATACATTAGCAGAAAATAGAGACGTATTAGCTCTAGAAGGATATGTGTTATTATCAAATTCAACAAAGCAGTTTGTAATTCGTGCTCCATGTTTAAAAGTAGGTTTTTGATTTGGCTTCTGGTATGTATAAAAAAGCAGTTTATCTAGATAAAGTAGCAAACTTTCAATTCCTATATTTTTACGAACATTATTAGTAGCAACATAATCATCTTTTGATCTAATGATAATATTTTTCATATTATCATATAATGTTATTTGTTCTATAGACTCCATAAACTCAATTTCCCTAAAGAAATTAAGAGATTGTTTAGCTAAATTTTTTAAATCTAAATCCAACTTTAAATCATAAGAATTGGTCGCAAGTTTAGAAATAATATCTTTATTATGATTTTGATTTAAAAATTTGGTTCTATATTTTGAAACAATATTCCTTGCATTTTTTTGTGCAGGAATTAGGCTATACCATTTGATCACATTATATCTATAATAAATTGTTAAGCCTACTAAAGTTAGAAAAACAGCTATAAATGATAATCTAATCGCATATCTATAATGCATATATTTCTTTGTATATTGCCCATTGTAATTAAATAGTACATTATTATACACTTTAATACTTCAGTATTATTTAAATTTCATTTATATGGTATAAGTATTTTATATACTTAAATTTGCTAAAATTTATATTTTATGGTCTAAGTCTTTCTATTGCTATTCATAAAAGCGTTCAAATTTTTTTGCAAAACTATATATTATAGATTTTATACAAAAAAATAATTTTTTAATAAAACTCTTTTCATATCTTGCTAATAATGATACAATTTAAATTATAATAGCATAAATAGGAGGAATTTATGAATATTATAATCTCTGGCTCACCACAATACAATTCTGTTAAATTCAATTTAAACCAGTACGTTAATAGGAAGATTATTAATGTAGCTAACAAGTATTTTGATAATCTAAAGGCTCCAAATGTTCATTTCAGCAAAGAAGAACATAACCAGTTTAAATGTCATATTGTAGTTAATCCTATTACCAAACAGCACCGTATTATTAATAGTACAGGATACTCAAATGATGTCTTTGCAAGTTTTGATCTTGCTCGTGTTAAATTAGAGCAGCAGCTTAGACGATATAAATCCAAACTTAAAGATAAACATGCTAAAGTTAAGATATCTCAGTCATGCAAACTAGGTGTTTAAAGTCAATCATATGTAGCTAAGCTAGTATCAGCTGGTAAAATTATTCAAAATAATTTATTTTAGACATCTTTTGAAACTATGCATTATGGTTTAAAGTTATAATAGCATGAATAAGATTAAAAATCTAAATCAAAATTTCACACATATTTTGGTACACATCATGGGTTATGTTTAATAATTTTAACATACTAATAACACTTTCATTAATAGATCTTTAGTTAAACCACAAGTTTGATATAAGAAGTATCATAAGAGTGCATGCAGAATAAGTATTACAGCTATTTTTATGATTATAAGGTATATAAATAACAACATTTAGTTATAACTTCTAATATATTACATTATCCAGGACTATGTATTTAATATTTTCTAGTCTAAATATTTCTAGAAAATATCAATTCTTAATAACTGACTACTCTTTGTATACCTTTTATTCTATGCCTTACTTCTTACATATTATCTTAATCTGGCGCACTAAGTATCGAGCCTTGAGTAGATTGTAGATTGCAGTAATATCACAAACATAGCGTAAGCAGAGAGATTAGAAATTAGACCTCTTTCGAAACTGGTTAAGGTAGTTCAAAATTATAAATGCCAGAGATCAAATTAAATCTAAGGCCTGATCTTTTACGTCTATTTCGATATTTATCAGCAATAATTTTGAACTACCTTAACCAGTTTCGAAAGAGGTCTAATATAGCTTTACGACCTAGAAGAGCAAAATTTGGGTGTTTAACTAGGGGGTCTTCTACCCATTTTACAGCTTTATATGCTCAACTTTCACTAATCCCATAGTTCTGACCTATATGGAAATAAGTACAGTATTCTCTAAGGTATTCTAAGTCCATCAGCAACTGTTCCTCCAAATTAAGCTTATTTTTCGCCCATCTTTTTACTTCTTAAGACCATCAGCTTTCCTCAAAATATTCACCATCTTTGAAAATGATCCCTTCCTTACTACTGTTAATCGACGAAATTTTTCATCCTTTAACTCTTTAATCTGATCGAATTTCATTATTACCTCAAATCAGATCCTTATAACACTATTCTACATCATTCTCTAGTTTCGAAAGAGATCTAATGAAGAATTATGCTTTAAAACATCGTAAATAATATGTAATAACATGATCTATAGGCAAATTGGTCTTCTAAGGCAGATAGTATCAGTATGAAGATTTATATATGTTTGGCATAATGATTTTTGTCAACCTTTTGTCAACCTTTTGAACAAAAATTTGATGGTAATTTGTAAAAAAATTATTTTCTAAAACACCTACTATAGCTGTATTTTTGGAGATGAAAAATGCGCCCTGTAGTATTCGATTTTTTAACTAATAGTTGTAATATTATTAAAAATAATAGTAACAATAATGACACAATATTTTATAACTTTATTGGAAATATCATTCCACCAGAATGGAGAAAGCTAAGTGGAGATAATGGAAAAGCATTAAGTAAAACATCTAAACAGCTTTTATCATTTATAGTATTTAGACTACATATCTATTACAACAAAGATATAGATGAATTACAGGAAAGTTATCAGCTTTATGAGGATAAGCTTAATGTTGGTCAAAGAAGAGTTAGGCAATGCTTAGTAGAATTAAGAGATGCAGGTTTTATTGAAATTGAAAATAGGACAATAATTAAAGACAATGTTAAGTTACGTAATGTCCCTTGCGTAAAATTTCTAAAAAATTTTCATCGTTATAGTGAAAAAGGAAAAGAAGAAAATATAGCCTTACCAGAAAAAAATTTTCGCTCCAACATGAAAGAAATTTCAGGTCAACCTGAAACTTTTTTCAAGGACATATATAGATATATAAAAAAATCTAAAAGAAACACTACTACATATTGCTGTTCGTAATGAAATCATAGATGTTATACAGCTTTTGATTGATTATGGAGCAGATATTGATGCAAAAGATGATAATGGCATGACTACTATAGATTATGCTGCTAAAAGCGGTAATGCAGATGTATTCAATCTTCTAACAGAACAATCGGTCCCATGGTATTAGGTTTTAACAGATAGCTAATATGTTAATATTAAAAAGAGAAGTTAATATGAATGTTTTGAAATCACTTTTACAACCGTGTTATGCTGTTATATTAGCATTCGTTGTATTATCTTCACCATCGATATGTACAGCAAATAATAATGTAAACTTCAATGCTTTCAAAGATAGTATTGATACTTCACAATTCTATATAAAATTTTCAACTGGTATTGCTACTAACTACGATACATTAGAAGCTGGAATTGGTTATAGATTAGATCGGCACAGAATGGATGTAAGATTAGGATTTATGTGTTATCACAACTGTAGAGATAACTTTATTCAAGGAAATTATTATTACAATATAATTGAAGGTAACAAAGCATCAATTTTTGTTATAGGTGGCCTAGTATCAGTTCTCAAGTCTTATAGTGATATTGGAATAGACTTAGGAGTTGGTACAACAATAAACTTATCAAGAGATACATATTTAGATATTGAATGCAGCACAACGGCTAACTATAGACCACTTCCTATTCATATACGATTTGGATTGCGGGTTCACATTTAATAACTAGCAAGTTTTATAGTTAGTAATGATTAGCTCATTAACAGGATTGCGTTGTTCATTGATTGAGTATACGACTGTAACGGTATTGATATTAAAATCTTTGTATAAGTCTCTAATAAAAGAAGTGTTATTGTTAGAAATCATAACCTTAACACCTTTGCTGGTTGATTTTTTGACAAAATCTCGCAATCTAATTTGATCTCTTTCATCAAATGGAAGTCTAGTGTAGAACCTTTCTCCAGATTTATGGTAAGGAGGATCAAAATAAACGAAGTCACCTTTTTTAGGTTCTATAAACGAAAAATCTGTAGCATAAATTGATACACCATGTAGAAGGCTGCTGCATTGGTTTATTCTAGATGCAATGTGGAGTTTAATGTAGCATTCACCAGAAAATGTTTGAGCAGATTGTCCATTTTTGTAGACTCTATAAATTCCCCTAAAAGAGTATTTATTAAGATATATAAATTTTGCGGTAATTTCATTCGGATCATTACTATATTTGTTTTTAACTTTATAATAATAATCCTTTGAATGATGTTTGTGATATAAACTCAGTAATCTATTGACCTCATTAGGATTATTTTTAACAGCATTATAGCTAGTCAAGATTGATGTCAGACAAAAAACATTGTTTAAAAAGATGCCTAACTTGAAAAAATAAAGCACCTCCACCAAGGAATGGTTCGTAGTAATTATAGTATGGACCTTGAGGAAGATGTTCTATTAATTTATTAACAATTCTTCGTTTACTACCAATCCAATGAAGAAAAGGCTTAGACTTATTAGCAACAGCTACTGACACAGGAAGTTTAATTAATTTTGGTTAGTTGAATCTCTATTGAGATTATACCAGAAAATAGCTCGTAACGCTAGTAAAAATAACGCTTACAAGGCTTTTTATGCATCATTTTTGAATAAGATTTATTATAACAATAAGTAGGGAATGTAATAATTTTACATCAACATTAAATTATTATGCAAAAATTTAGCCTGAAAATTAAAAGATTTTAATAGACTGATAAAAATTATAATGCTACTCTATACCTTATATTATCTAGGTTTCAAAACTTTAATGATACTAAGCTGAAGATTAAATGAAATAAAGAGTTGAACTTTTAACTTTAATCTTCAGAAAGCATTTTTTTTAAAAAAATAGCAGGGGAATTCTATGTCTATTGGAAACGAAGGTCAACAGAAAAATAAAAGTATATTTAATAAAAATATACAGTCAAAACTGTTACTAAGACATCTAGCAGCTGGTGATAAAGAGCTTTTAAAACTTACACATCAACTTAAAACACTAAACTTAAACATAATAGATGTATTCAAACAGCTCAAAAGTGAGTCAGAAGATGTTAGAATACTTCAGTCCGAAATAACAGAAAATAAAAAAATCAACATTAAGATATGGAAGCCATATGTCATATGCCAATCAGCTTAGCTAATTGTTAGCTAAGCTTGCTATTTTAAATTTCTAAAAAAACAAAGTTAATAAACTTAACCGTAGGAGAATAATATTGAAAATAACAATATAGAGTTGATTCAATATATTAGGCATATAGAAAATAACTGTAATAAAACAAAGTGGAATATACTAGAACTAATAGGATATAAGCAAGATGTAGAAGCAAAAATAACAGATACATTAGGCTTACTTGATGAACTAGATGAACTAATGGATCATCTAAATGATAAAATTTGTGTATTTAGAAAAGACATAGAATCAAAGAATGTAGAACTAGAAAATTTTAGCCTACAAAAGTTTGTAAGGAATGCTGTTGCTGGACTAAAAGCAATTGCTGAAGATGATAGAATAGATCTAAAAAGCAATTTTCAGGCTAATATAAAAGACAGTATTATTGGAGATAGTTTTCGAATAAGAGCTGTACTAAGCCAGTTAGTTGGAAGTGCCATTATACATGGTACTAAAGGTATGACGATTAATATTTGTGTTCATTTGTTACCTTCTCAAGATGGAAAAACAGATTCAAAAGATAAAATATTACAATTTTTAGTACAAAACATAGGGCTCAGCATTCAGAAAGAAAAATTGCAAAAGATGAATTCTGAATTAAGCAATTCGGATTTAATAAAACATCAAGAGCTAGGACAAGGGTTAGTGTTTATAAAACAGCTAACACATAAAATGAAAGGAAATCTCAGAATAGATCAAGGAAGTAACTACATATCTTCTTCGTGTGAAGTGCCAATTCAATTATATACCTGAATTATGAGGCAACTATGCAAAACGAAAATATATAAAAAATATACAATTGTTGCTTCAATATTTAGTGAAAGGCGACTTTTTAAAGCTTTCGAAGCAAATTTTAAGACTAAGGTTAAGTGTAATAGGTTTATTTAAAATAATTCAAAGAGAGTCAATTGATTACAAGAGAATAAAGAGTACAATATACAGGCTTGTAAGGGAATACAAAGAATTATTCATATCGACAGCACACGAAGAAATTTATTTAAGAAGTCTGCTAGAAAAATCAATTTCTGATATAAGGGATAACGAATCAGATTGCATTGTTTATACGGATTATGACTATGAAAAAATTCGTATGATTGGATATGGAGATGAAATACAGCAAATACTAACTCAGCTGCTTGATAATGTAAATCGATTTGGAGAAAAAGTTAAAGTAATACTCATTAGAGTTAGATTACTAAATCCAGAAATACGAGACAAAACACTAGAACTTACAATTCGAAATAATGGAAAAGATATAAAAGAATTACAAAAAATAAATACTGCTTTTAAAACTCCAAATAAAGATAATATCTTAGGTTTAGGGCTAACATTTGTTAAGCTACTACTTCAAGCAATCAAGGGAGAAATTACATACGTAAAAAATGAGTATACAGAGGTTATATGCCGTGTACCGATATATGCTCACTATCTTTAATTTTCTAAAATAAGGGTGATTTATGATATTAGAAAAAGAATTCGATTCAGAAATAGAAATGAAGATTACTAAATCTGCTCTAAATTCAGTTGCAGAATGTAAAGGAATAAAACTTAGTTGCGATTATTTAACTACAATAAAAGAAGTAATTGGTGACAATTATAGACTACAGGCAGTACTCACAATACTAATGACTAATGCTATCAGATTTAATAGCAAAGGAAGCAAAGTTGGAGTCCAGATGACGTTATATCCAATACCAATGGATGACAAATACAGAATGTTGAAGGTTATTGTAATTGATACAGGACCAGGATTTTCAAAAAGCAAAGTAGATCAGATAAATAAAGAATTTAAAGATACGTATTCAGAGGAAGCTTCTACACTTGGTTTTAGAATGAAACTTGTAAGGCAATTTATACAGGAGATGAATGGTGAAATTATGCTGGAAAGCGAGGAAACAAAAGGTTCATGCTTTATATTCAATGTTCCATTAAAGCTCGTAAATACTGGTATAACTAATTCATTATCTGGCCTATTTAACAAGCTAACAATATGATCCAATAAAAGATGGAAGCAAAATGATAACAGACTTCTTTCGAAACTGGTTAAGGTAGTTCAAAATTATAAATGCAAGAGATCAAATTAAATCTAAGACCGAATCTTTTAGGTCTATTTCGATATTTGTCAGCAATAATTTTGAACTACCTTAACCAGTTTCGAAAGAAGTCTAACATATTCAACATGTTACTGCAAAACGACAGTTTCAGATTTTAGTCAAATTCTATTAAATAAACTGATACTAATAAATCAACATACACAAGGATATATTAATCTTTATGAAGTTACAAAGGCAATAAAATATGCTAAAAAATATCATGACAAACAACTTCGAGATACAGGAGAGCCATATTATATGCATCCATTGGAAGTAGCTTATATGATAGCAGATTACAGCTTTGAAACAGATACGATTATTACAGCAATACTACATAATACCATCGAAGACACAACATTAACTAAAGAAAAAATAGGTCAAGAATTCGGTAATAATATTGCAGAACAGGTTTTTGACCTTACCAGAATTAGGGATAATAAAAAAATTAGTTCTAGAGAAATGATTAAAATATTGCGTCAGCAAAACAAAAAAGATTTGTTATTAATCAAATTATGCGACCGATTCCATAATATTCAGACTGTATCAATAAAACCTTATGAAAAAAGACAAAAAATACTCATTCAAACTTAGCAAGAATTTATACCTCTTGATCAATACCTTAAACTACCAAAGATTGCTGACAAGTTAAGTGGATACTGTTTACTTCATACTTATCTGGAATAAATTCTAATTCAAAAAAACAACAATATTTTATTTTTAAATAAAATATTTGGTTCAAAAAAAAGTAGCATTTTTTTATTTTGAACATCTGATTCTCTGTACCTTGATTCTAAAAATTAATCAGTTATGATGCGGAGATTGCTTTTTTTAATTTTTTTTGCAAGTTCAACTGATGAGAGAAGTTTTGTTCATAGTACACCTAGAACTCATGGATATGCAGCAAAAGGCATAAGATGTTATGGCATTTATGATTGGCATCTCTCAAATTTAAAAATATGATAGAAAAAGATGAACATATATTTAGTATTTACCTCATTATTCTCCTAATTTAAATTCTATTAAAAAAATGGCGTCAAGCTAAATCGACAAGAGTGAAATATCACTGTGACTTAGATACGCGAACAGTTTATAACATAACTCTCCTATAGTATTTTAGCTATTACATTGCATAATTATATTGACAACTATTAGTAAATGCATGTTATAATACAAAATATAGAGATTAAGCAAGGTAATTATAATGAATCTTTTTTCAATAGCAGCGGCTAAAGCAGTATCATTTACAAATCGATCTATGAGTGATGCAGTCAAATGCGTTAACAAAATTATGTTGAATTCTGCAGACGTTGACTGTAATGTGACTACAATTAGGACAATACCTCCAGCTAACAACTTGTTTGCTAGCACAAAAAGTATGCTTATATGTAATAATGCTAACATAGATCCATATAGGTATCTCGGCAACACTATGGATTCAATTCGTATGTTTGAAATAACATATAATCCTGACCGTCTTCGTGAGTGTACAGGTCAGGAAATATTAACATCGAATAATGCTATATCGTGTGAAAAACATGAGTTACTATATGAACATAATGAACATAATGTTCCAAATTATGATAATAGTATCCAGAACACTGTAGCTAGCTACTGTATTAACTCTTGCAAAATAATCAACTGCAACTTAATCAAGCTGAAAGAATTTTGCTCTAGCATTTGGGGGAATAATTATGATAATACTACATATAGCAAAGCAACATTTGATGATATAACAGTTAGTTCTAATGTAAATTTTCTTAATGTCACAACTAGTCCTGAAGAGGAAAATTTTGTCACTTCTGCTCCAGAAACAGTAGCATGGGGAATAGTTCCATGGATAGTGCCAACAGCTGCAGTACTAACAGCTTCTGGATTTATATTATATGGAATATATTGTTTGTGCTACCCAAAAAATAAAACCAGTTCTTCTGCTGAAAACAGTGTAGATGTAGGTACAAATGCTAATACTAGTGTTAAAAATTTAAGTGCAGAAAAAATGCCAACATATTTCCTAGATAATAATGAACAACAACAGTTGTATGAAGACCTACAATTTAAATATAAAGAAGCAGAATATGATGACACTGCACGGCCAATATCAGGTCAATATGTAATAATGGCTGAAGCTGTTGTATAAACATTATTCTGAATACCTCTTATCATAATCTTTATTATTAATTTATTATTAATAGGAGGTACTTTCTTCTTATTTAAGATACAAGCTCAAGTTTATACTGAATATTGAGAAGGCCATTCTTTAAGGCCTCAATGTCCTTAACATTGCTGCACCATTCTTGACGAAAGCTATTCCATTTTAAGCCATGAAGGCGAATGTGGTGCTTAGTGTTTTCGTCTGGTTCAGAGGAAAATTTTAAAATCACAGCAGCTTTATTTTGCTGTTCCTTATCAAAAATATTTTTACCGATTGTAGTCCAATGATTCTGAACATTTGGATGTTGTGTTAAAGTTTCTTTTAGTGAAACAATTGCACCAAATAAAGTGTTTGTCTGTAAGTGATCAAGCTTAGCCTTAGCGACTAGTCCACCCATTTCGATAAGACGTCGAGTACGCATTTTACGTTCTTTGATTTTGAGGTTAACCTCATCCATGATTAGCTTAGCTTTTTTTGTTGGAGAGTAATTTTTTGCTGCATAAGATTTGCCATGTTAGTAATTCAGAAAGATAAAAAAATCAGGCAAGAATATATCAAAATAAAATTCCAGTAAAGAAAAAAACCGCACCTGCCAAACCAACATCAAATAATTATAGTCAAAAAAACGTGAATTCAGGTTAGAAGCTTCATTAAAGAATAAGCTTATACGCAATATGTAAACTTGAAAGTTTACTGCTAAAAAATGGGTGCCAATTAGCCGATTGAGTGTTAAAAAAAGCAGTTTGTACTGGCAAAATCAAAAAACTCATGCTAACCTGAAACTCAGGTGAGGATTGGAGTTGAAATGGCAATACAGTTTGCAAGGATTGAATTTTTAAGTAGAATCAAAGGAGGAGATAGTTGTCGTAAGGCAGCGTATAATGCAAGAACTATTGTTAAAAACGAGAAGACAAATGTAAGTTATAACTTCTCTTGTAAAAAAGATAACGTATATCATACAGTGCTGATACCAGCTTATGTAAATCAAAAATTCAAGAATGTCCAAACAATTAATGAATGAGGTTGAACAAACAGAAAAACGAAGAAACAGTCAGCTATTGAAGGATATCGTAATAGCACTGCCAGACGATAAGGAATTGAATTTAGAGCATAGAATAGAAATAACTCATCAAATAGTTGATGCAATGGGGGAATGGGTGCAAAATGGTCTTGGAGTACAGATAGACATTCATAAGCCTCATAGAGGAGATAAAAACTGGCATGCGCACATATTGGTTACTACAAGAAGATTTAGAGAAGATGGAACTGGTTTAGGTGATAAAGCAGTAAATTTAAACCCAAAATGCATAACATTAAGTAATGGCAAAAAGGTTGTTATTAAAGATCCCGAGATGATTCATGAAAAAGTAAAAGAAATAATTAATGCATATTTTGCTAAATTAGGCTTATCAAATAGAGTTGATAAGATAAGTGCAGTACCGCAAGAGCATATTGGCCCTACTAGAATTAGGGGTTTAATTAATGAAGTTGCAAATGAAAATGAGTTACGTAAAGAGGCTAATTTAAAAATTATTAAGGATGTTGATGTAATAACGGATGCTATAACACATTACAAATCTATTTTTACTAAGCAGGATATTGAAAAAGCAGTAAAAGATATACCAGACCTAACAGAAAGGGGAATGTTAGTTCAGCAAGTGTTCAGTTCAAATAGAATACTAGAGTTATATCATGATGATGGTGAAAGTAGCAAATATTTTACTACAACTGATGTTAGAGACGAGGAAGTAAGAATAATAAGAATAGCTAATAAAATCAATAATCAAGTTTATTACAACGATATTTACAATCTTAAAAGTGATATAGAAGGTCTAGCAAATGTTAGTGAAGAACAGAAACAAGCTCTAAGGCATATTTTGCTTAGCACTAGTGGAGTTAGAGTACTAAGAGGAAGAGCTGGAACAGGTAAATCCACTGTTTTAGCAAAAGCATATAAAATTGCAACAAATCGTGGACAAAATGTTATTGGACTTGCTCCTACTCATAAAGCGGTATCAGAGCTGAGGAGCAAAGGTTATAAGGAAGTCTATACAGTAAAAGGATTTTTGTATAATCGAAAAAAAAAATTTTTATGCAAAATAGGTTAATAGTAGTAGATGAAGCTGGAATGGTTGCTACTAGAGAATATGCAGAGCTGTTTAGAGTAGTTAGAAACAATAATTGTCAACTGATACTTGCTGGAGATGAAAAGCAGTTAGCTTCAATAGAAAGAGGCGGAATGTTTGAGATGCTGAGTAATATTTTCAGTTCACATGTTTTAGTGAATATTCGAAGACAAAGTGAAAACTGGAGCAGAGAAGCAGCAACAAAGTTTGCTGAGAGTAATATTTTAAGCGGTATAACATTACTGAGACAAAATAAATGTATTAAGTTTGATAATACGTTGCAGGACTCAATGAGTAAGTTAAGATACAACTGGAGTCTAAGCAAGTTTAAGCTACATGAAAAATTGGTAATTACAGTACGTAATAAAGAGGTAGACATTCTTAATTCAAGTATTAGATCTTTGTTAAAAGCTAATGGCACGCTACAAGGCACAGAATATAGGCGTTCAATAGCTGGAAGGAAAGAGTCCTACATGGCTGGAGATCGAATTGTATTTCAAAAAAGCGATAAGGATTTACAAATACAAAATAGTGAATTTGCAACTTTAACTTCGGTTAATAAAAATGAATTTGTAGCTAAGACAGATGCAGGACAAGATGTGAGTTTTGACCCAAGCAAAATACAATTTAAACATGGTTATGCAAGTACTGTTTATAAGGCCCAGGGAGCTTCTATAAAAGATGTATACGTTTTACATAATGGAGTAAGTAATATAAGCAGCTCATACGTAGCTATGACAAGGCATATAGAGAAATTACAGCTATATTGCAATAAGGAAGCAACTAGAAGCATTAACAGCTTAATAAATCAGCTTAGCAGACCAAATGATAAATCAGCTAGCATAACTCTGAAAACTGCTCATGATTTGGAGAAAGCACGGACAAAGACAACTGTTTTTAGTAAAATCGAAAACTGGTTTAAGTCTATAATCAATGATATCAATGATAGATCTCATGTGAATGAAGAATATTATCACTTTACTGCTAAACCAGAGCAAGAAGCTAAAGTAGAAAGAGTCCAGCAAGAGAATTGCATAAAGCAATGTACCACCAAAGATATTTCTACTCCATTGTTTATGCAAATCAAAGAACAAAGACAGTACAATTATGATGTAACCATTTTGTCTGCAGAAGGAAAAACGATATCAAGTTTTCAGGAAGCTGGCATTGATAGCAGAATGGTATATAGCTCAAATGTTAATAATTTGAAGTACTATCAACCATTTCAAGGAGAAAAGATTCTTATAGCTGCAAATAATGATAAACAGAATAAAGAATATGTAAGCACTATAAACGATGCTGCAAAAGTACTGAAAAGTAAAGGAGCAATCACTAGCATCGTAGTTCCTTCAGAAGGTGAAGATTTTAACGAAATGCTAAAAAATAAAGGAGCCACAGCTGTTAAGGAGCTTGTGATACCTGAAATCATGAAATTAGTTAATAATCAGAACGTAAAAACAGACCCTGAACAAATTGTAAAAGCTAATATAGCTCCAAAAATTGGAATTAGACGGTAGACGGTAGTACTGAAGATTAAAAATTTACTACCATATTAACTTTTTGGTATTGTAATGCAATTTAAGTTCACTGAATTTATTTTTCATATTATGAGTTATAATATGTATTGACAGTTGCAATAAATCAATATATTAACTTTAAGATGGAAACAATAAATGTAACGGAGTTATTTATGGAAAATTCAGATATTATAAGTAGTACTGTAGCAGACATGACTAGTGTTGTCACAGACATGACTAGCGCTGTCACAGACATGACTAGCACTGTCACAGACATGACTAGCACTGTCACAGACATGACTAGCGCTGTCACAGACATGACTAGCACTGTCACAGACATGACTAGCACTGTCACAGACATGACTAGCACTGTCACAGACATAGGTAGTACTATAAGTAGTATTATAAGTAGCACTATCAATAGTATTATAAGTAGTACTACAAGTGATGAAATGATTGGTAATAATAGCCAATCTCAAGAAAGCGAAGGTTATTATTATTCACAGTTAGGAACATGGCTAGCTGTTGGATTTACAATATGCACGTTGGGTGCCGTGTGTGGATTAGCATACTTATACAAGAAAAGAACTAAACCATTAGAAGATAAATCAAGTAAAAATTATGAGCTTTCAGATCTAAATTGCGTTAAGGTAGACATTCCACTTCAAGAAAATGAGATTAAAGTGTTATCAGTTTCTGATGTTAGCTATGAGGATAATGGTAACAATGACTCTCATATTCCTTCTAATGATCTAGATAATAATTTACTTGGAGTTAATGTAACAGAACACTTATCTTAATAATATACCCTCTGCGAAACAAAGAAATAACCATCAAATTTGTTTCGCACGGTCGGGTTCTATGTATGTTTTTGCTTCTATGTGATACTCTAAACAAGGAAAATTTTCTAAAATACAGTATAAAGATTTCAACAGCTAAGTTTCACCTTGTGCATTTAGCAATAAAATTGTAATCCAAACTGTAAAAAGCGATGCGAAGATATAGGCAAAACGATTATTATTCAAACAGCCAAGAAGAACTACGAGAATTAAAGGATCAAATAGCTAGTAGAAAGGTAGTGATTTATTATCCCTGGTTCAAAGAGAAAAAGGATACAGCTTTTTTGAGGCAAAGGAATATTTGAAAACTATAGTTGGAATGTCTAATATTAGCCAACGGTATCATAGACAGCTTAGGACTGACGATTCTCAACAATATACTCAACAACCTGAAAGTGTTAAAATCGCAAAAGTTCAAAACTTGTATGAACTATCAAGCAGAATACATGGTTATGATATAGATAAGAATCCACATGCAGAAGTAGTAAACAAGTATCTTGAAAATCGTGATATTACTTTTGACAAAAGCACTGCAAGTTCAGACTTAAAAGCAAGTATACTGTTTGATACTCAAACGAGAGAAAATTATCCAGCATTTACAGCATTTGCAAGAAATTCAAAAGGAGAAATTACCGGAGTACAGGCTGTATATCTAAATTTGGCAGGAGATAAGGCGAATATTTCAATTAACAGAAGATCTTTCGGTAAAATCAGTGGATCGTTCATAACAATAGCAAAACGAAATGCGAATGACCCTAATATAACAATTATAGCAGAAGGCGCCGAAACAGCATTGAGCTTGCAGCAATCAGGCATTAAAGGTAATATCATTGCTAGTGCAGGAATTTCGAATTTGACAAATTATTCACCATTTCCTGGTGAAAAAATCATCATTGCAGCAGATAATGATAGCAAAAATTCTATAACTAATAATACTGTAATTAAAGCTGCAAAAACGTTAGAAATGAAGGGAGCGATAACTTGTATAGTCAAACCACCAGAAAATGGTGATTTTAATAATCTTCTGCAAACTTGTGGAGACCAGTCAATTAGAGACATTATAGAACCTGAAATTACTAAACTGACTAAGGCAGTTGAAACAACCAAACTTACTCAAACAGAAAATAATAGTATAGCAAAACAAAATGATATTACGAATGTTAAAGAATTGTATAATAAATCTTCATCTCTATACTACTGTAAACAAGAAGAGGAAGCTAAGGTGGAAACGATAGTTGTGAATAAATATCTAGAAAACCATACAGAAATTTATAGTTCAAAAATCTTTGATAATCCTAATTTAAGAGCAAATATGGTTTTTGATGAAAAGACTCAAAAATCCTGGCCTACACTCACTATTTTTGTTAAAAATGACAAAGATGAAATTACTGGAGCTAAGATATTAGCTCTGAATTCAAAAACATGTAATAAAGCTGATGTAGCTGAAAAATCTGTTGGTACAATTAGTTGGATCATTTGCTGAAATTGCTCAACAAAATTCAAAATATTCACCTGTAACAATCATTACAAAGGATATTGAAACAGCGTTAACCATTCAACAAGCTGGAGTCGAAGGCAAAATCTTATGTGCAATTGAAGCAGAAAATTTGCAAAACTATAATCCTGGCCCAAAAGAAAAGATCATTCTAGCAGTTAAAAATGACGTAAATACTGAAAAAGCTGAAAAAGTTCTAGAGGATAAGGAAGCAGTAGTCTGTACAGTCAAAAATGACTTCAATAATGTATAAAAAACTCAAGGATTATATGCTGTTAGAAATATTATCAGCCCTGAAATAAGAAAACTTAATGAAAAAATTGAATCAATACAAACTAATATACAACCAGGATTATGTCCGAAACACTAGGCAGAGTATGACACAGCATTTTTTATTAAAAAAACTATAGAGTAAAAAAATATGACAAAAAAATTAAAGCATGATTCATTGGCAAAGACAATCATGAGCGATCCAGTGGCTGCACAAGAATTTCTAGAGTATTATTTACCAAGTGATTTCAAGAGTTTAATAGATTTATCAAAAATAAAAGTAGAGCAAGAAAGTTATATAGAAGAATCGTTAAAAAAAATATAGCGATATCGTCTATAGATGTATAGTTTAAGATGATTTAACTAACTAGAAGAAATAAGTTAGATTAAGAGCTATTATGAGCTTTATAAGCTTTATAAAATCTGCTATGTAGTTTATTCTCGTTTGAGTTGATACATGAATTTAACTGTAGCTGTATTAATATTATTTGTCAATATGACAATAATATCTTGATGTTAATTGCGGAAATATAACGTAAATTTATGTCTAATATTTGGCTAGTTGAAGTGCTAATTTTTAATCCAGCAACTTGAATTTATAGTTGATAAGCTTAGAGTAACCTTCAATTGATAACGTCGCTTAAAAATATTTTTTATTTTTACAAAAGTATTTGCTATTCAATAAAAACCATACTACAGACTATAAGTTTAAGCTAATTTTAAAAATTAATAAGTTATTATTTAATTACTTCAATTTTAAATTAATGAAGGGTGATAAATATGCCAGTAAAAGTATTTAAATTTACACAAGCAGCATTAAATAAAATAAAAGTACCAACCAAAGAAGAAAAAATAATCAAGTTTAGAGATATAACACAAAGGAACTTACTGTTTATAATATCATATACTGGATTTAGAAGACTATATTTATGAATAAACATTAATGGCATGTATTATAAAAAATAAAAATAGGAGATTTTCCAGATCTAACGGTAGCAGAAGCTAGAAAAAAGATACAGCAGTTAAAAAGTGATATTGCTAAAGGAATAAATCCAATGGATGAAAGACGGAAGATAAATAAAGAAAGAAGAGAAAAAAGAGAGAAGAGGCTTAAAATTAAAGAATGAACTAACATTCGGACAGGTGCATGTAAAATATACTGAATATAGTAGTCTTTATCATAAAAGTTGGAAAATAATGGCTCAAAGAGTAAAGAGATATCTAGAATCTTTATACAATACAAAGATATCTGAGATTACCAAAGAAGATATTCAGAAGCTTTTTGACGAAAAAACAGCAAAGAAACACTATGTAACAGCAAACAGTATTCTAAAACTGTTAAGCCCTATATTTAATAAGGCTATAGAGTGGGGATTATTAGAAAAGAATCCTGTATGTGGAATAAAAAGGCACAAGCAAAAGAATCAAGATCTAGATATGTAACAAATGAAGAAATGAGAAGACTTATGGCCGTGCTAAAAGAAAAGGGAAATAGTCAATTAACAGAATCGCAAAAGCGAGCAGAACGATCAGGAAAAATTTTTACATTTATAAGTTTATTCACTGCAGCACGTAAAAGTAATGTATCAGGAATGAGATGGGACGAGATAAGCCTTAGCGAAAAAATATGGTGTATACCAAAAACTAAGAGTAAAAATGGTAAAACTCTATATATAGGGTTAGCTGATAAATTAATAGAAGTATTGCAAACCAGAAAACTATGCTCAAAAAGTGAATGGGTATTGCCAAGTTCAGCAGACAATAGTAAACACATATCAAGTTCAACAATGCATCGAGCATGGGCTAAGATTCGAAAAAAAGCCGGAATACAGAATGTAACAATACATGATCTTAGAAGAACGTTTGCAACTTGGATGAAAAATAATGGTGAAACACTAGATACAATATCTCAAATATTAGGACATAGTAATACTAATATAACTAAAATTTATACTATACATAGTTTAGATAAGGCAACAATTGCTACAAATAAAGTTGTCGAAAATATGCTGAGTATATTCGGTACCAATGTTTGTTTGAACGAGATACTATCTGGAATAGTGCCATAATTAAGTTGCGGAGAAGAAAAATTGACAACAACTTAGCTAAGTAGTTACTCTACATTAGATTTTGTAAATTTTTGAAAATCGCAGTAGCAGAATGAGAAATCTCATGCTACAATTGAGGCTGAAGGTAATTATACAAAATCAAAAATTATGTTGGGCATTATCGAGGCCGTTGAAGTATATGGGTTTGAGCATTGACGAATGGGGAGTAGTGCTAGCTGGAGTAGCTCCAGGAATTGTACTACTAAACAGCAGGCATGCTAAATTAGGCCTAGCCTTTATGGTTGGAGGAATTGCTCTATGTTATTGCTTTAAGAAAATTAAGAAGGTATCTGAGAATTTTTTGCTAAAAAGTTTTTTAGTAGCTAAAGGTTTATTGCCAGCTCCATTAGGATATCCAAGGCTTTTGGGCAAAAAAGTTGGCAAGTAATGAATCATCTCTTTAAGCAAAATGCTATACAAGAGCTGGTTAAATATAATAAATGCTTACTTTCAGTAACTATATTGCTAGCTGCAGCTAATATAATTGCGATAATGGCTGCAATTACCAAAGAAGAAAAGTGGTTATTAATTCCAGCAATGGAGCCTGATCGTAAAATGATGGTTTCATCAAAAAATTACCATGAAACCTATTTAAAGGAATGGGCAATTTATGTAACGAAACTCTTATTTACTACTTCTCCAAATGAGGTAGAAAGACAAATAGCAGACATGAAAGTTGCATCTAGTAATACTGAATCTTTAAATAAATTTTTTCATGATCACTTGCAATTTGTTAAAGGCTCAAATGTGTCTTCAGTCTTTTTTCCGAAGAAGGTTGAAGTGATAAAGGATGGAGTATTAATTAGTGGAACGCTTCGTTATTGGTTTAGCGATAGTAAACATATAGCTGTCGATAAGACTTACCTTTTGACTTACAAGCGAAGTCCTAATTACCTTTTGTTGTTAACTGGCGTTAAAGAGAATGGAATAAAAAAATGAGTATTAGAATTTTGAGGTTTATGATAGGGTTTATTGCTTTAGTCAAGTTTAGTGATGTATATGCGGTAGAATATGAGTTAGAAGTTGATAATTTGCTGAAGCTTGAGATTTCTGATAGTGGGCCAACAAGAATTAATCTTAAAGATGAAAAAATCAATGATATTTTTATGTATCCTCAAAATGCAGCCGAAGTTGTAGTTCATGAGTCTGGATGTTTGTTTATTGCTCCACGAGAAGAAGAAAAGAAGCTTTATTTAACAGTAATAGGAGAACACAAAACAATTCAAGATTTAATGTTAACTTTTACTCCAAAAACTCCAAGCCATGTAACGCTTATTAATGCTGCTACAGAAGAAGCTGAAAAGGATAATTCAAAAGGAAAAATAAAATTAGCTTAAAATGCTAGTTTTTACTTTAAAGCTTGTTAAGCTCAGCATCAAGCATATTAAAACTGCTTCAAAGTAAAATTTCATTATGGAGATATTATTGAAAACAAGGCGGAAGGCTGGTTGATAGGTGAAGATGGACGTTCTGGAATTAAAGGAATCGTGGTAGATAAATCGTCTAACATAGCAAGCATGGCTGCATTAAATGGAGTATTTAGCAATATTGCTAAGTTTCTACAAGCTAAGGCTATTAAACCTGATATGCTACCAACTTTAAACCTAGTAGCTGGAGGTCATCAACAACAAGAGTTTCAGATTGGAGATGCGCTTCAGTCTGGAGCTTACTCTGGAGCTAGTAATGCTTTTGATAAGCTAGCTGATTTTGCTATAAAACAAGCTGATTCTATGAGCCCAGTCGTTCTTATTGCGTCAGGTAGAGTCATCGATGTTGTATTTAAAAAAGGTTTTGACTTACGTGAGCACAAGAAGAAGCCACATAATTTAACTTATTCACAATCAACTAACAATGAAAAAGTTAATTTGCATAATAAATTCGACCAATCACAAAAGTTAGAGGAGCATTTATAATGAAGTTTTTATTATTGCTATTGGGCTGTATGAGCCTAACAAGCTTCTTTTTCGAAAGTAATTTTGATTGTAAAATTCCTAAAGGGCAAAAATGTAAGTCTTTATATGAAATAAAGAAAATGGCTGCTCAAGGAGTTTTTGACCCTGATAATGTTGAGAAAGTTGAAACATCAAAAATTAAATCAAAAAGGCGTTGTGTTCTATACTGTAAGCGATCTAAAGCAGTTCAAGGTGTAGCTGTTGTTAACACTTCACCTAAAAAACCAAAAATGAGTGATATTGCAACTTAAAAATGATTTATGTGATAATATAGGTTAAATTACTATATCTCTGTACTTTACAAACACTTCAATGCCTGATACTAATGCTTCTGGTAGACTTATATGTCTTTGTCCTAAGCCAGGGATTCCAATACCTGTACCTGGTATATTCCGGTAGGATTTTGGGAGCCAGTACGCCTTGTAGATGTTACAAAGTCGCCAATGTGTATGGTAAGTCTTGGAGGTTTGTCATTTGGAAGTGCTACTCAAAAAGGCATGAAAGATGAGGCTGAAGGAAGTGCTTTTTATCACATTCATTGGTATGTCTATCCTGTGATTTATTGGCTGGAAATTTTGCTTGATTTTATTTGTCTGGAAATGGCTGCAGTCGATATAGCATATTTAACAGAGTTTGATCCATTATGGAGTGATGACGCTAAATCTGCGATTTTAAATCCAGAAACGCTGTTGTTTCAAAATGTAGCTGCTTATCAAGCATGTATAGCTGATTGCATGAGTTGCAGCGCTGGTTTATTAGCAAGTGATTATGCTTTTTGGTGTGCTGAATGTCAAGGAATGCTTTACCCTTTTACTGGAACAGCTGCGGCGCATAATGGTGGAGTTGGAACATCTGTATTAATGGTAAGTAAGTTTATGGCTAGAATGCATAGGCAACTGATGTTATGGGGATATTATGGTTATAAAGGCTTATGTGGCAAGTATCCCATGCCTATTATGAAGAAAAGTCAGTATCGACTACAAATGACTTATCCGATTCCAGAAACCAGATCCTGCAAGAGCATAGGCCAAACAGAAGCTACATGGCAGGCTGGAAGAGAATTTCCAGTTAATGGTGAAGATTTTGGTTACTTGATTTGGCGAAAAAGAGATTACTGTTTGCTTTGATAAGGGTTAGAGAGGAATATGGTTATACGAGTAATGATGTTGATGGTTTTATTATTTGTTAATAATGCTAATGCTTTTTTTTGGGCCAGCAAAAAACTTTTATTTTTGTCTCATTTTCAATGAGTGATGAGGCTTTAAAAAGCTATTTTGCTGAATCTCAAAAGGCTGGAGCTCAATTGATTATGCGTGGGTTAATTAATAACTCATTTACACAAACAAAGAATAAAACTATGGAGCTTGGTATTAGCTTCGATATAGATCCTAGCTTGTTTGAACAATATAAAATTGATGTTGTTCCTGTGATAGTAATAGATGATGAAAAAAGAGGATTAACCAAGAAATTAACTGGCCATATTCCTTTAGCAATAGCATTAGAAATTATGAATGAGAATACTCAATGAGATTATTATCTATATTAACTTTTTGATAGTGCTCAATATTAGCTGTTGTTTAGCTTCAATGCAAAGCAGTTATAATGAAGCTAGCAACTATAATGTAAATCTTGGAAATTCTTCAAATACACAAGAATTATTTCATCAAGGTAGTAATGTCAATTATCCTAACAATGATGAGGATTTAACCTACCATGGCCGTAATCAGCTTGGTACAGAAAGTGGGGCAATGTTATTTCAAGCTGAAAACAGTAAAAACAATGCCTTAACTCAACATAATATCAACGATCAAAATTATATGATAGCTAATTCAATGAGAATTGAATCTGATCCTTTAAGTGCCCTTGATAGCAGTAACTTCGTAACTCAAACAAGTAAAACTAATACTGAAATTATTCAAAGTTGTAATGAAGGTAGTAATTTTAACATTGAACTTATTCGAGAATTAAATGTTGAGTGCAGATTAGAGAATGTATGGCTTTCTTGGCAAAACCGGCAAATGGAATTTGCAACAGAAGAAATAAAGGAGAATCATAGTAATTGGCTTAAGAGTCGTAGCGATGTCTATGATGATGAATTAGGTGCACAAATATACTGCCTAGTAGATGATCCCGAAGCAATTGTAAAACAAATGAAATGGGCTATTGCTAATAGGCTTGGTGTATCTATACACCATATTGGTAGAAATTTTTTATTAGAAGTAAATGAAAAAATATGTATACTTCACTATGACTACAGAGATAAGACTCAAGAACTAAGGAAAGTAGCAGAATATTGGCAAGTTTTAAACCCTGAACTTGAGCAATTAACTGAGAGTAATGAATGCTATGAGGTCAATAGAATCAACTATGATGGTGGTGATAGAGTATTTTTTGACAAGTTTAAAGTCAATCGTCCATATTGGAAACAAAAGATTCTTTTTTCTTGTACTAGCGATCCAAAAGATGGCTGCAAACACCTTAAAATTCAGAATTGTGAATTAAAAAACAGCACTTGCCAAAAATCAGTAGCAAATATTTGTTTACTATGGCAGCACGATTATAGCTGTTCAACTGAGAAGCAAACAATGCTACACTCATCGTTGCATAATAACTCAATCTTTTGTTTAGGAGGTAATTGCAACACTCCAACTATTATACCAAATAGAGATATAGCTAAAGTAGCTCATCTAGCGATGCTAAATCAGATGAGCAAGGACATTAAAACAAATCCCGTTTCTGTATTTTCAGGTAAACATCGAAAATGCAAAAAAGATGTATTTAGTTTTTTGAATTGCTGCTCTTCAATGACTGGCTGGGGGCGTGATATAGGCTTATCGCAATGTAAGTCTAAGGAACAAGAATTAGCTTTATATAGGAAAAAAGGTTACTGCTACTATATTGGAACCTACTGTTCTTCAAGAATTCCGATATTAGGTATTTGCTTAGCTAGAAAGTCTACTTATTGCTGCTTTCAGTCGAAACTTGCAAGAATTTTTCAGGAAGAAGCAAGAAAACAGCTAAAAATGAACTTTGGTACACCTGAATGTCCAAAGTGTAGAGGCCTTACTGTTGAAGAGTTACAAAAAGTTGATTTCACTAAAATCAATATGGATGAACTATTTGGAGATATACTCACTAAGGCTCAAAACAGCATGAACAAAGACATTATTGCAGGAATCAAAGATAAAGTTCATCGTATGCAACAAACTTAGTCTAAATGAGCAGATTATTAATGTTTATGATATTAATTAGTCATTTATCCACTGTTGATGCTTCACCAACAAGATTTTTATGGTACAATGATAAACATGGTCATGAGCTTGATGACTCTGCTGCTAATTCTAAGTTGATGAGTAGGCCTCATGACCAGAGAATCGAGGAATTAAAGGAGCGATTTAATCGAGCTTAGCGTATAGCGCTGGATAATCCAACGCTCGAAAATGTGATTACAGCTCAAAGATTGCAGAAGCAAATCATGGAGAAGGCTCATAAGTTTGCTACTATGTGGCAACTAGCTACTCTACTTGATTACCAACTGATTAATGCTAATGAGCCTGCTAATAGCTTACATAGAAAGCTATATCAAGAAAAATCAGAGCAAAAAAATGATTTCAAACTCAAAAACATTGCTAAAAACTGGGGATTGATTTTGCAAGTTAAACAAGATTGCTTGCTCTGTAAGGCCTTTATGCCTATTGTTCAGTGCTTTGCTAATAAATATGCATTTCAGTTGCTAGCTGTCAGTAAGAATAATGAGTTGCTTAATAAACTAAATCCTAAGCATATTGTACCTGTATTATATTCAGTAGCTAGCGATGGTAAAAAAATATATGCAGTAGCTAGAGGCATAATCTCTGAAGATAAAATTATCGACAATATTCTAGCAATCGATAGATATTATCATAAGTTGGAGACTACATGAGCACCAAAATCAGAGTTTATGCCATTACAATGCTATTATTGCTACAAGCTCCAGTATCACTAGCTTGGAATATCGAAAACGTATTTCAAGGAATGAGTATTAATGTCACAAGATCTGGATCATATCAAGATCAAGCGGCTGGATATTATGCGGCTGGCGGATTATCTGCCAGAACAAGCCAAACATCATTTCAGCCATTTGCTATAACTCCACCATCTTTAAACATGAGCTGTAGCAGTATTGATGCCTATCTTGGTAGCTTCTCTGTTATTTCTGGAGAAGAATTAGTTCAATTGATGAAAAACATTGGTTCTCAAGCTAAAGTCTATGCTTTTTCATTAGGATTAAAAACATTTGCTCCACAGATTGAGAACGCTCTCAAGGACTTACGTAATCTAGCAATGGAGATGAATCAATTTGCCAAAGGAGATTGTGAATTAACAAAAGCATTATTTGCTACAGCTTTACCAAAGAACTGGGCTATGAGAGAAGCTGTTTGCCGTGATATACAGTCACAAAGCGGGTTTGATTATTTTGCTGCTGGTAAAAAATGTCGTAATTATTTAGATCAAAAACAAGCTCTGCGACAAGCACAAAATAAGGATTCAGAGTTATGCTGGATGATTATAACATCTTCACTAAAGCAGCAGCAAAGGTTGGAATACCATCAAATATGCGTGATTCAATCATGTCTATGACTGGCACTATCGTGGTTACAAACAATAATGTGTACTTTTTTGACTCCTTAGCTCAGGATGAAAAAAGTTGGATTAGTCATTTAAAAGGTGGAGAATCAGCTTCAATTTACAGCTGTGATAGTGTTAGTTGCCTGCATCCAAGCCTACAACGAAATATCACAATATCACCAGAGCAGTCTTATGCAGGTAAAGCTAAGCAAAAATTGACTGATCTAAAAAATAAGTTTGATAAGAATTCTGAATATAGCAACTCTGAAATAGCCTTTTTATCTTCGATTGGAGATATATTTCCAATTTATGATTATATCACATTAGAAGCTATTTCTGGAGTCACAATTTTAGAGATCTCATCAGAATTAATAGCTAGCTATACATTAGTTCAGCATTTGAAGGAAGTAATCACCGAAATACGTAGAGCCGTTACTTCACTAGGTGCTAAGCAAGTTTCGAATGAACATTTAGAAAGATATTTGAAGGAATTGAATCGAGTACAACTTTTTGCAAATGAAAAATGGACTAGCCTACAAACCGATGCAAGTCGAATAGATAAAAGGGCTAGATTAATAGAGCAGCATTTAATAGCGAAGGAGAAAAGTTAATGGATTACGTAATATACACATTTGGTGGTGGAGATCTGTTATGGCATGTGTTTAATGGCATAGGCAGAGGTCTTTGCTTCAAATAGCGAATACTTCACTCCAGTGGGTCACTTAGCCTTGACTATTGGTGGCATATGGGCTGCTACTAGGGCTATTTTTAGAGGAAATATCGGCATCTTTGCTATGGGAATGGTTTTTTCCATCGATATTTATTTTTACGCTGTTATTTGCCCCCAAATCTACTGTTTGGCTGAAGGATGAAGTATCAATGAGTGCGCCAGTAAAGGTTGATAATATTCCCATAAGTATTGCAATGTTTGCTTCTCTTTCATCGCAAACGAGTTACTTTGTATCTAAAATTGATGACTTTTTTGCTAAAAATGCTGAATTAGTCTTGTCTGAAGCGTTGAAGCTATATCAGGATGACAAAGATATCATAAAACTAATTCATACAATCATTTACTCTGATAATAGACAATTTGTAAAAGCTTTTAGAAACACCGCTGTATCAGGCATTATAAGCGAAAGCGCGCCTGAAACTTCTGCGGGAATTCAATCTACTCTTGGAAAGAATATTACTTCGCTACAATATTTAAAGCCTGGAGGTAATTTTAGCATCAAGGAATGGTTTAGTAATTCTGCTGAAACTGGATGGCTATTTATCACAGCTACTCCAAGTCAAAGAGCTACTTTACAGCCACTTATTTCAGCATGGATAAGTATAGCTATCAAAGCTTTGATGTGTAGAAATCCTAATCATGATAACAAAAACATATGGTTTATACTTGATGAACTGCCAGCTCTACAAAAAGTTTCATCTTTACCAGTTGCTTTAGCTGAAAGTAGAAAGTATGGAGGCTGCTTTGTTGCTGGGTTGCAGAACATTCATCAATTAGAAGAAATATATGGCTCTGCAGGGTGTGCTTCTATGCTGGATTTGTTTAATAGTAAATTTATTTTTCGAGTTAGCGATCAGGTTACAGCTTATAAATCAGCATTAACACTAGGTGAGGAAGAAATTATTGAAACTCAAGAAAACTTGTCCTATGGATCTAATACTATGCGAGATGGAGTAAATATGAATAATGTTGAGCGTAAAAAGCTTTTAGTTATGCCATCTGAAATTATGAATCTACCAGACCTTACATGTTATGTAAAGCTTGTTGGTAACTTTCCCATCACAAAACTAACTATGAAGCTACAAAACTTAAATATAGCATATGTTTGGGGATATACATTGCTCAAAAAACTTAAGTTAGTGAATTATTAATTCAAGAATTATCCATGCTAACTTTTAAATTAACCACTTCTTCGTTTGATAACCCAGTATTTTCAGCAATAAATTCAACTGAAAAGCCAGCTTTTAATAAGTTCCTTGCAAGCCCTTGTGCGGCTTCAGCTCTGCCTTTAGCTATGCCTTCATCAATATATTTTGCAGCAATAGTTCTCATAATATTACCTTTTTCTTCTTCAGATAAATACTTAGCCAGAATCTGCTCTAATTCTGGTTGCTGATTCTCTAGTAATTTAGTATCAGTATACCATAAAAATGATCTTAGGTAAACATAACCTTTTTCTTTATCAAGTATTAAAACATGTTTGAAGTTTATTAGAAACTCTTGCCAAAGCTTTAACATATCTCGTTGATGAATGTGTTTTAGCATATATTCGAGCATTCCGATATGCTTTTTCCTAATAATTTCATCATTCGACATACTTTGCAAATCGACTAATTGATAGTCAGAGGTCATTAATTGCTTAGCTATCATTGAATCGGTAAATAAATCCCACAAATTTCTAGGTGCGTTGTAGACTTCTTTGCCGTTATAGATCACTAAATTATACACTAATGGTAATTTAGTTTTTTCTTTCTTATGCCTTTCGCACAATAACAATGTGTATCTCCATAACCGCAGAGCTGTCCAATAATCAACGGTTGATTGAGCTTCAATTAATATATAAATAAAAGCATTGCCATGCTTTTTGGTTGCAACTTTATAGACGATATAGATGTATAGTTTAAAACTACTTAAGTTATTATAAGCCTTTCAGAGCGTTAAATTTCGAGTGTAGCAACAAAATTGCTACATTTGTGCTAAAAAAAATGTGGTTTTTGATAGCAAAAATTGCCTAAATCACCTGCTATACCTGACATTTTTGGAGGTTGAAATGGTGCGAGATTTGCGTAATTTGGCAAGCAATAATTGCAAAATTGCTAATAATAACAGTAGCAATAATGCAACTGTTTTTTATCGTTTTATTGGAAATTTTGTTCCAGCAGAATGGAAAGATCTGATTGGAGATAATGCTAAAGCTTTAAGCAAGACATCTAAACAGCTTCTATCATTGATAGTATATAAACTACAGATCTATTACAATAATGATATAGATGAATTACAGGAAAGTTATTACTTTTTTGAAAAGGAGTTAAACCTTCGTTACCGCAGAGTTAGGCAATGCTTGGTTGAATTAAGAAATGCAGGTTTTATTAAAGTTGAAAATAGAACAATAATTAAAGGCAATCTCAAGGTACGTAATATTCTTTGTATAAAACTTCTAAAAAATTTTCAGCGTTCCACTGAAAAAGAAAAAAAGAAGAAAAAATTGTCCTTCTACAACAAAAAAATTTTCACATCAATTTGCAAGAATTTGCAGGTGAACCTGCAAAAAATTGCAGCTACATATATAGATATAATAATAATAAAAAAATAATAATAGATCTAGATCTACTGAAGATAAGTTAGTAGAGAATGATCAAAATAAAAATGAAGATCAACAGCAAAATTTGAAGTTTAAATATACTGAATCTGATGATTTTATAGAAATTGAGTTAGTAGGAAATGAAAAAGAAGATCAACAGCAACAACAGAATTTGAATTTCTATGAGCTTAGTGATTTTAGTAATGAAAAGCAAGCAAACAAGGATTATGAGCAAAATAGTGAGTTAGCAACTCCAGCTATTACTAAGGATTTAGAGGTTGAAAAGAATGAATGCTTGCTCAAAAGAAAAAGACTAGCAGATTATTTATCCACTAACACCAGAAGATGCAGTTATACTGCAACGTATGTCTAGTAGAAGCTTCAACATATACTTTATAAATCAATTACTGTTGAAGTTATCAAATAAATATTTACTACGTCATTTTGAAAATAAGACAGCAGTGCTAAACTATATGGCAAAAGCGTTAGCAAATGAATTACTAACTACTGATCAGGCTAATAGTGGAAATTTTCGATTTAATGACGTAGGAAGATTTAAAGAACAGTATATAGCAAACATTGAAGCTGGTACAGACCGTAGTATGAAGGCTCAGTTGAAGCGTAAAATAGCTGGAGTTTTTGAAGCAGATACTGCTTATCAAATTTTAACATCTTGTGATTTTGGAGCAGCAGTTAAAAACAAATATTACATCAAGTTGATTAAGAATATTTCACTGTCAGATCATATTAAATTCAAGATACTACAAGAGGTATGAGCTGTGCATGGCAACGATATTGAGCAGTTACAAGTTATACCATTTGATGAATCAAAACAAGTTACCAATAGCACAACGGAGTATCAAAAAACCACAGTTTTACAGCAACAAATAAGTGATGAAGATTACCTTTCAGAACTTAGTAAAGAGCTAGGTTCTAACTCTATATTGTTCAAAGTACGAAAATACATACTTCAACATTACGAATATAAGAAAGTTATTGATAAAACATGGTTTAGTAAATTAGAAGTTGTAAATGAAGATAATGTTAATAAAAAGATATTCATTAAGGCTTTAACAAGCTTTGCAGATAGCTATATCAAATCAAATTATAAGCACATTCTAGAGCATGCTTTTGCAGCTCAAGGGTTTTTGTTGAAATTAGTTGAGTTTATAGCAAGTTAGATTAATGATTAATAGCAGTGATATACAAAATTCTACTCAGAAAAATTATGGTGCTTTATTTATTTTTTTGTTATATTGTAAGCTATATGATAATCATTTAACAGATTGCGAAGGTTCAAAAAGGTTGAAAATTCATGAATAATTATTTATCGTTCTATACTTTGCTGCTAAGCAAAGCTGTACTGGAGATTATATTACAATAGTGATAGTATAATTTCAGGAGTAAAATGATGTCTGAATCTAAGACTAAATATAGATATTCTTTACATCGCGCTATTAATGATACAATAAGTTAATATATTTAAATTTTAATTATAGTTAACCAGAATTTGATATCTAAACATAGCAAAACCTAGGAAGAATAAGTGTTATAGTTCTTTTAATACTTATGTATAGATTAAACATTTATCGTCGTAGATTCTTTGTTTAAAATACTTGCTACATGTTTCTACTAAGAAAGAATCTCTGCTAGATAGATAATAATAGTTTCACTTGGTTTTTTATGTACCTTTTTTGTAATGTTACACTATAGTTGCGATACTTTCTATTCATACAGTTTGTCATACTTTTTATCTCAAATTCTGGTTATTATAGCTAACTTGAATTTATTAAGTTAGCTGTTTGTTCACTTTTCCTATTGCTTCGTATTTTGCAATTTTCTTAATTGACTTTAATATTTTTTACAATTATACATTTAGTATAAAATTTTAAACAGAGATTAAGGATTATTAAATATATGATATCAGATGAAATACGAAGAGAGGCTTTTGGGTATGTGCAAGCAGGTAATAAGGCCGCTCTTCTAGAATTAACAGCCTTGCATCCTAAATTAGTTTATACCAGATCTCAAGCAAACAATGATACACTACTCATAAGAGCGTTTAAGTATCTAAGAGAGGACATCATCGAAGCTCTATTGATTCTTGAAGCTGATATCAGTGCTAAAGATGAGCATGGTATGCCTGCCACAATGTGGATTTATGATACTAAACGTACTGATTTAACTACTGAGGAGTACGATAATACTGCATTACGTATATCAAAAAAATATCTTTCTCTTGATGAAAAGGCTAAACTTTATTCAGATGACTACACTAATTTGCTACTTAACAGCACTAAAGATAAGTTTCCAGTACATTATAATGATGAAGGATATGATCATACTACTATACTAACAAAAATTATACAGAGAAATTTAGTACAGTCTGCAGAATGGTTTATTAAAAACTTTCAACTTAATCAAAATGAGATAGCAGAAAGCCTTATAGCAGGTACCATCAGAATGTCTAGCGGTAACTTAACTAGTACTGAAGTAAGAAAAGTAGAACTTTTTTTAGAAAAACATTTGAGTCTAATAGATGAAAACTCAAAGTGCGCTAATAATTTAGCAGAAATGCTCTTTCAAAGAAAATTCTATAATTTATATGATGGAATTGATATGGTTATGAATAATTTTGAAGAGTTGCAAAGTGGTCAATCTATTGGACATTATGGATATATGGTTTACCATGATATTCATTTATTAGTTGCAAAGATATTAATAAAATTTGGAATTGATTTACAAGACTATAAACCAGACGTTCAAAGTTTAACATCGGTACATGATAGCCTTATTCCGCTATTATGCGAGCAAATCGATACATATGATTATCAATCATACTTTGAAGGCCTACCTAATAATGTTAAGGAGTTATTATTGAAACCAGAACTTCCTGCTGAAGATAATGAGGAGAATTCAAGAAGCGCTTCGCCTCCTCCTTATAATCCAGAAGGAGAAGAAAATATAGATCCATATACTGTATTTATTAATTCCGAAGTATATTGTAACACACGAGATGCAGTCATATTGGAATCTACTAAGAAAAAAATATTACAGCTTACTAAAGTTAGCAGTATTCTTTCTGAGATAAAGCATAATAAAGATTACGAAGATTTTCATATTTCACATGAAGATTTACCTATTACAATAGATGTAGTATTAAATAGAATCGATTATCTAAGAAAAAAAGATAATGCTCAAGAATCTGATAAACAAGAAATTGAAGCTATATCAAACTTTATTAGCAATAAAATTATCTTATCTGTTGCAACTGATGAAGAAGCTATAGATGTATGCAATAACTTCATAGAATATTTTATGAATAAATGTAACAGCAAGACACGTTTTGAAGAGTTCTTGAATGAAAATATGCTAGAAGATAAAGCTAATAAGGCTCTTAAATCTATGCTATATCAAACAACAGAAGATAGTTTTAAAACAAATATTTCTAGCTTAGCAACTAAAATTATAGAACTAACAAATGGAATAGTACTTCCATTTGACATTGATTTTTTAAATTTAAATGATACTAATTCAAAAATAGTAGATATTGATTATGATAAACAAATCTTAATAAAAAATAACCTAAAAGTATTCAGTTTTCCGAATACATATCGCCTTCCTAATGTTGATAAATTAGAAGAATTATCATCAGAGTATAATAGTCCTGATATGTGTCAGTATTATAAAAATCATCTAGAAGCATTTAATCCAATATCAATGTTGTTAGAGATCGCTCATGATGAAGATAAATTATCTGAGCAAAAGCAAGCTTTTAGTAATGACTATGCAAATATAAAATCAAAAGCTGAAGAGCAGAGTTCAGATCCATTAAAATTAACGCAAGTAATGTCAAAATTAACACATATAACTCTAGTTATTGATGAGTCTCTTAATTTATGTATGAAATTAAGCAAATATTTAAATATTAGTCCACTTAAGCTATTACTTAAAGAGTATCAAGATAAGTATGCTTTATTATCTGAAGAGTATAACAATGTATTGATGGAGCATAATGATGAACAGGGCGTTATTGGTGATATAGAAATTGAATCGAGTAGTATAGATTTGTAAAAAAGCTTGCAAAATAACTTGGTTTAGTTTTATAAGAGGTATATTAAATTTATTAAATACAAAGGTTGATATAAGAAAGGTATTAAAATATAGAAAACGCCAATTTAGGATAAGGAGTTAGAATAGGAAGAAGAGGAAATAAGATAGGGATTAAGTTTGGAGATAGAATAACTAGCAAGAGAAGCAATGATATGAACAAAGAAATTAATGGGAGAGCGATGTCTAGTATGCTCTAAATGCATATGTTTTTTTAGTACATTAGACTTCTTTCGAAACTATACAATGATGTAAAATGGTGTTATAAAAATCTGATTTGAAGTAATAATGAAATTAGATCAGATTAAAGAGTTAAAGGATGAAAAATTTCGTCGATTAACAGTAGTAAGGAAGGGAACATTCTCAAAGATGGTGGATATTTTGAGGAAAGCTGATGGTGTTAAGAAATCAAAAGGAGGGCGTAAAAATAAGCTCAATTTGGAGGAACAGTTATTGATGGCCTTAGAATACCTTAGAGAATACCGTACTTATTTTCATATAGGTCAGAACTATGGGATTAGTGAAAGTTCAGCATATAAAGCTGTAAAATGGGTAGAAGACACCTTAGTTAAACACCCAAACTTTGCTCTTCCAGGTCGTAAAGCTCTAATGAATAGCGATATGAATTATGAAGTAGTCTTGATTGATGCTACTGAGAGTCCAATAGAAAGACCCAAAAAAACAAAAATTCTATTATTCAGGAAAGAAGAAAAGGCATACACTAAAGACTCAAATAGTGGTAGACAAGAAAACACACCAAGTAATATGTACAGATTTTTCTAACGGTAAAAAACATGACTTTAGATTATTTAAGGAATCCAAAATTCTTATCCATCCTAAGATTAAAGCGATTACTGATATAGGATATCAAGGTATACAAAAAATTCACAATAATTCTGCATTACCAAAGAAAAAAAGCAAGAAAAATCCTTTAACTAAAAATGATAAAAAGAATAATCGTAGGTTAGCAGGAAAAAGAGTTGTCAATGAAAACGTTATTGCTATGCTAAAACGGTTCAAAATTATTGCTGACAAATATCGAAATAGACGTAAAAGATTCGGTCTTAGATTTAATTTGATCTCTTGCATTTATAATTTTGAACTACCTTAACCAGTTTCGAAAGAGGTCTATTAAAGACAGACTCAATTAAAGAACGTTTATTTAATAACCGCTTATCTTGTATGTCCAATAAATATGTTTTCATATCTTTACGAAGATTAGTAAATAAACGTAGACCATTGGTCAGCAGTTGATGAAATAACTCTTTAGATATGTAAGCTTTATCACCAAACAATTTACCAGATAAGCATTTAGAAAAAACTGAAGATACAGATAGGGTGCTTTTATTACATTTAGTAAATTTAACTAACATTTTATTTCACCTTTATTATTAATTACAAGATGAAGCTTAAAGCCTAAGAACCAGCTATAACTACTCTTACCAATTTTAGAAATTCTGTTGAAAACTCTATTACTGGAAATGCGTTTGTTATGACAAATTGCTAACTTTGTAGAATCGATGTAATATATACCAGTCTCTTCTCCTTTCAGATAATGCATTAATAACGCCAATTTAGGATAAGTAAGAGTATAAAAGGTAGTGAATAAAAGGTATACAAAGAGAGGATGTTAAGTTAAAAAGAAAATTTAAATAAACAAGGAATAACCCAACATGAAAAATGTATTATAACAGTATACTATTTAATAGATAATTTTTGCAAGATATATCAAGAGTGGGAAAGAAAGAGATTAATACCAAGTAGTAATCAAAGGAACAGAGATGGAAAGTTGTCCTTAGCTGAGTTATTAACAATAACGATATATTTTTATTTATCTCCATGCAAGGATTTTAAAAATTATTATCTATATTACTTGCGTTATAAGTATAAAGGATACTTTTGTTTACCAAGCTATAGTAGGATAATACAACTGTGGCCTAGAATATTGCTACCATTAGCCGTATTAACGCCAGATTAGGATAAGGGAAAGTATGAAAAGCATAATGAAAAAGGTCTACAAGAGATAATGTACAATTATGATTATGCGAGATATTAAATATAGTTTTAATTAATAGACATTTATTGCTCACATATCTGCAAATGCAAATTTAGAATAAGAAACAGTTAGAAAGAGATAATATACAAGTGTTACAATTGTCAATGTTCAGGTTATTAAGTATAGTATTATGAACTAATACTTGTAGAAATATGATCAATAAATAAACCGTTATTAATTGAAATTATGTTTAAATATGTTGCATAATTTAATTGTACATTATCTCTTGTAAACTTTTTTCATTATGCTTTTCATACTTTCTCTTATCCTAATCTGGCGTTTATAGTAATAATATATAATAAAAAAGAAATTAGTATGACATGTACTATAGATTTTCGGAAAACAGTGCTGAGGATAAAGGCAATGCAGAAAATCAGTTTCGAAACAGTAGCAAGACGTTTTGGAATAGGAAAAATACAGTATTTGTATGGAGTAAAAACATATTACCGTTACAAAAGAGAAACACAAGCGCCAACAAAAATCTCTATTAAAAAACTAAAAAAAGAAGATGTATCACAATAATGTTATAGGAGCATTAGTAGATAAATCTCTGCTGACTATATCAATTTTAACTGGAATGTTAATACTGCTATTTTTAACTGTTTGATAGAACAGGATTTAATACCGAAATTACCTAATAATTCTCTAGTTGTGATGTACAATGCAAGTTTTCATAAAAGTACTCATTTAAAAACTATTATAGAAAAAGAGACATATATTAGAATATTTACAGCATTATTCTCCTGATTTAAATTCAATTAAAAAAATGCTTTCAAGCTAAATCAAGCAAAATGAAATATTACTGTGACATGGGTACTCTACTTGAAAAGTATATAACATAACTGTTTTATACTAGTTTAGCTATGTCTTTGCATTATACATTTTTACAGAAGTTAAAATTATATAAAATTTGCTGCATTAGCTACTTTAAAGTTACTATATATACACATATATACATATTTTCTATGTAATTTAAAGAAATATCATTGAATTATAGATTAACTTATATTATCATTTATCTTATTTTAGTATATAATTAATAATGATTGTTAAATATGTTAAAAACCAACAAACAAGGAACTATTGTTAAAATATCGCTAATTGTTTCTACTTTATTTTTTGCTAGTACAACTCAAAGGATATTAGGTATGAATCTACTACTTGATTTAGAAACTAAACAAAGCAAGTTTAAAACCTTAGATCAAGATAAGATTCATCTAACTCGGAATATAGGTAATTTAGAACGTCAAGTTAGTGAATTTATTGCCAATCAAACGAATCTTCAGCAAGGAATACAAGATCTTCATGGCATGCGTCAAAGTGTTACTCAGCTAAATCAGGTACTAAGAAATTTGCTAGTTAATGCCAAGGCATTTGATTTTATAAAAAATTTGCGAGTACAACGGGTTAATACTAATGATAATAATGAAGTGCAGCAGAGGGCAGCAGAGTTACGTCAACAATATGACAAAGTAAATGATTGTAAGCAGTTAGTAGAAGGTTTTTATCATGACATAAATCAAGTAGGTTCAGAAGAGGTATTAAAGGGTTTAAGGGGATATCAATTCGATAAATTTGTAGGCGTTGTCCGGGTTGTAAAATATGATCTACAGGATGCATTAGCTAGTCTAGAATATGCGTGTTTAGCTATGCGAGACGCGATAATTCTAATGAATATACAACCTTATGCTGCCAAGGATATTAATGACAAAATACAGTTGGTTAATACACTTATACACGCGTTGCAAGATACGCCACTTATTAAGGCTAGACGCAAGATAAAGCCATTAAGTAATAATACATTACAAAAAATTGATATGTTTGTAAATCAACTAGTGCAAGAACTTCGTGTAGAAATAGCTGAGCTGAATTGTCAAATTGCTGAGTTGAATCAAGAAATAATTAAGGCTGATCAAAAAGTTAAAGCTATTAATAGTAAGCTAGATGATTTGGATAATACTAAGCCAGATGCAAGTGTTATAGAACATGTGATAAGAGAAGATAAAACATTAGAAGAAGCTGTGAAAAATCATGACTCTGCAGTTACTGGTGCTATGAATATGAATATTAACACTGCAGTAAGTGGAGTAACATCCAGTATGGGTAATATTGTGAGTGGACAAGGTAACCAGACTAATATTATAAGTTCTGGATCAAACATTTGTAGTAGTAATAATGGTTGGAATATTCAGGGGAATATTTTTACTTCCAAAAGTAGCCAAGAAGAGAATGAAGAACTAAAGAAATATGATGCAGGAATTAATGGAGTATTTATTACAGTAAATAAATATGTAAATGAGAACACTATTGTTGGTGCTACAGGCTTATATTCAAATCTTAATATTCAGTATGATGAAAACATTAAGCACATATTCAACAAAACAGACTGTAAAACATTCTCATTATCTTTAAATGGTAGATATTATCCTCAAGACAATGTATTTACGCAAGGCATAATTGGGTTTATTACATATGATGGTAAAACTGAATATATAGCTAACAAACCTTCAAGTGAAATTAGTGGTAAAGGTTACTATGTAGATTTTATGTTAGGAGGAGATTTAAATTCAATAGCATATAATCCGAAGTTAACTGTATCACCAATAGTTGGAATTAGGTATAATAAGTTTAACAACTCTAGCTATAAATTATTTAATGATGTTAATGTAAGTGATGCAGAGCATCATATACTAGAAGCTAGAGCAGGGGGGACAGTAAAATATGTTATTGATAATAAAAATATATCAATAATACCTGAAGTATATGCTTTTATTCATAGCAATTTGCCAACTAACAGTAGTAATATAAAACTAGAATATGTTGCTTCATCAAACTCTAGTACTGTGGATATTAAACCAGCAAAAATGCATACACTATTTGGTCAGTTAGGTGGAACAGTAACTATATATCGTGGTCCAATTCGATTTGGAGCATCATATAGTGCTTATTTTGCTGAAAAATATATTGCTCATGTTGGATCTTTAAATATAAAAGCTAATTTCTAGCTTTTATATTTTTTGCTACTTAAATATCTGATGTTATATATTGAAAGCACAAAGTTTGATAAGAAATGCTTAGACTATAGGAGGAGTAAGTATTATGGCTTTTTTTAATGATTATATATAACGCCAATTTAGGATAAGGAGATAGAAGAGAAAGAAGAGGAGATAAGATAAGGATTAAGTTTGGAGATAGAATAACTAGCAAGAGAAGCAATTATATGAACAAAGAAATTAATAGGAGAACGGTGTCTAGTATGCTCTAAAAGCATATGTTTTTTTAGTACATTAAAGACAGACTCAATTAAAGAACGTTTATTTAATAACTGCTTATCTTGTATGACCAATAAATATGTTTTCATATCTTTACGAAGATTAGTAAATAAACGTAGACCATTTGTCAGCAGTTGATGAAATAACTCTTTAGATATGTAAGCTTTATCACCAAACAATTTACCAGATAAGACTTTAGAAATAACTGAAGCTATAGATAGGTCGCTTTTATTGCTTTTAGTAATTTTAACTGACACTATTTCGCCTTTATTATTGATTTAAAGATGTTAGAAGAACAATATAAGGAACTCGATAGCAATAAAGCTATTGGAATAGATGGTATAACTAAAGAGGATTATGGTAAGAAGTTGAAAGCAAATCTGCTTTCGCTTCTTACTAGAATTCGCAAAGGGCAATATCAAGCTAAACCTACACGAATAACGGAAATTCCAAAAGAAGATGGAGTCAAAAAAAGACCTTTGATAATATCATGTTTTGAAGATAAGATAATCGAGTCTACAGTAAGCAAGATACTAAACTCTGTGTTTGAGCAAATATTCTTAAAGTATTCATATGGATTTCGACCTAAATTAAATGCACACGACGCTTTAAGGGAGTTAAATAAACTTACGTATAACTTCAATAAAGGGGCTATAGTAGAGATTGATATAACAAAGTGTTTCAATACAATCAAGCATTGTGAGTTGATGGAATTTCTAAGAAAGAGAATATCTGACAAGAAATTTCTAAGACTAGTTATGAAACTGATTGAAACACCAATCATAGAAAATGGTACTATAGTTACTAACAAAGAAGGTTGTCGTCAAGGATCAATAGTTTCACCAATCCTGGCAAATGTCTTTCTGCATTATGTTATAGATAGCTGGTTTGCAAAAATCAGCAAAGAAAACTTAATGGGACAAACAGGAATGGTGAGGTACTGCGACGATATGGTATTTGTCTTTGAAAGGGAAGCAGATGCGAAAAGGTTTTATGATGTTTTGCCTAAAAGGTTAAATAAGTATGGGCTAAATATCAATGAAGCTAAATCACAAATGATAAAATCTGGTAGAGACCATGCTGCAAATTTAGCCCAACAATGCAGGAAGATCGCAAGTTATAATTTTCTTGGATTTACTTGCTATTGGAGAAAATCAAGATTTGGCATAACATGGAGACTAAAATATACCTCAAGGAGAGATCGTTTTACTGAGAAACTGAAAGGACTGAGAAAATATTTGCGTAGTCAGCTAAACAAGCAAGATAAAACACAAACATTATCACAAGTCATTAGAGTTATTAGGTGAATGGATCAACTATCATGGTATATCGGATAACAAAAGACGAGTAAGTTCATTTATCAACCAAAGTACACGTGCAATATATAACTGGTTCAATAGAATGGGAGGAAAACGTAAGATGAATTGGAAAAGACTAACCGAGATACTTAAAAGAGTAAATTTTCCTAAAATTGGAAAGATTGTCTCAATGTTCTAGACAACAAATAAGGCATAATGCTTATCTTATTTTTGAGAGCCGGATGCGGTAATTCTGCAAGTCCGGTTCTGAGGAGGGGCCTAATTGAGCGATTGGTTAGGTCTACTCACATAGATTTAATTTGATCTCTGGCATTTATAATTTTGAACTACATTAACCAGTTTCGAAAGAGGTCTAATATACTTATAACACAGCTCTTTGAATGTAATCTCTTGTCTTTCTTTTATACGATTCTCATTTTCTTCTATCTGTTGTTGACGTCTTACTTCTCTTGGATCTATTCCGTTCGCCATTAATGTCTTTAATTCTATTGCTTTTTTTATAGCTTCTTTAATAGATAAATATGGAAATTCCCCTATCCTTATTTTTAAACTCTGGTTTTTATATTTTTGTTCTAAAACCCATGTTTTTCTTACTCTTCCTCCACAGACTGTACATGAGATTTTCAGTTTAAGTCCTATTATATCTGGATGGTGGATAATTACTAATGTTTCTCCCTTAGGAATTTTAATTTTACGTAGTGCTCGATTTATAAACTTTGATGATATTGAAGTCATAATCATCCCACATAATATTAATGTTGATATTATTAATATATATTACATTTTATTAAACATCTGATCTAAATTATGCTTTTTTTTGATATCAAATTTTTTATACTAATTTGTTCATAATACATATAACTTGAAAATCACTTATCAATCCTAGATTGTATATATTTTTCGATCATTAGATTAACCTCTAGATTGAAAACTGGCCCCCAATTTCCTAAATTTTCTGTCAACCTTTTGCTTTAATTTTTTTGTTATATTGACAAATATTGCAAATATGTTTATAGTTAAGGTTGAAGCTTTATTAAAAATATTAATAAAAGTTAACACAAGTTAATAGTAGGTTCTATAAAGTGTAGAAATTAATAAAAATTAACTTTTATTCTTCTTTATATTTGATATGTCTTTGCAGCTTTATTATTAGGTAATGTTTATACAAAATATCTGTACTGACAATTTATTAATTACATAATTTAATGCATTTAACAACTCTTAATTATTCCTAAAGCACTTAAGTAAGTCTCAAGTAATTCTTCTTGTTCTTTAAATTTACTTTTATCCATTTTTTTGATTTTAATTACTTGCTTCAGTGTATGAGTGTCTAATCCATAACTTTTTGCTTCAGCATATACTGCTTGAATGTCTTCGGTTATATTAGCTTTTTCTACTTCTAATCTTTCAATTTTTTCAATAATTTGTTTGAGTTGGTTACTAGAGACAACATTTTCTGACATATAAATCCTTCTTTGTGTTATTAAATTTTTTGATTTGAAATACTAAATCTTGGTAATAATATACACTATTTAAAGTAATTGCAAATAGGAGAAAATTTGTTGGTAATTAAGAAATCATCTTTTTTCATAACATAAGAGCTATATCTATTTACTAACCATGCTTATAACGCAAGATTTAATATAATAACAAAGATGAAAAGATATAGTAAGAAAAATCTAAAAAAGATAATATACAGTTATAACTTTTAATATATTAAATATATGATTCCAATTAATAAACATTTATTTCTACATTGCTGCAAATATTTTTTAGAATACCATACTTACCACATGGAACATTATTCATCATTATAACACTTTTTCCAGCTGCTTCTTATCCTAATGGTGTTAAAAGAAATCTGTAATGTTTTAACTTTTTTAATATAGCTAAACTAGTATAAAATAGTTATGTTATATATTTTTCGAAAAGCGTGTTTACTCACAGTGATATTTTATTCTTCTTGATTTAGCTTGAAACCATTTTTTCAATATAACATAACTGTTTTATAGTGGTTTAGCTATATTATACCATATTCCCTAATATCGCACTATGGTTGATATTGCCTTTAAATTTAAAGCTAACTCTATGATGTATAGTTTGACCATAAGTTTTAATTGCATCAATATGCAGTTTAGTTCCATACCCACAATTCTGATTCCAACCATAAACTGGATACTCTTTGTGTAAAATCTGCATTATGCGATCTCTTGTTACCTTTGCTACTATTGAAGCAGATGATATAGAGTAGCAAATCTGATCACCACGAACTATACTAATAAATCTATTGTCAGTAAAATTCATATTGCCATCTACTAGCACTTTTGTGGGTATGATTGCTAAATTCTTAACAGCTCTTATACATGCAAGCTTTGTTGCTTCTAAAATATTATATTTATCAATCTCTTGAACTGATGCTATACCAATACTATAGTAGTAGCTATTAGTAATCTTATCATAGCAACTTTCTCTTTTGGATTTAGATAAAACTTTTGAATCTTTAATATCATCGATCATAATTGATTGGTTGACAACTACAGCAGCAGCTACTACTGGTCCAGCTAATGGACCTCTGCCAGCTTCATCTACACCAGCAACTATTTCAGAGGCATTATCTTGTTCAATATTTAAGTTAGGATTCATGCTATAGAAGTTATTGATTTAGTATACATTATATTATAATGTGCACTTATTATTGAAACTATAATTAACAATGAATGATGTATTTATAATTGCTGGACCTACAGCTAGTGGTAAATCTGAACTAGCAATGTTATTAGCTCAGAAATTCAATGGTGTTATTATTAATGCTGACTCAATGCAAATATATAAAGAAATTCCAATAATTACAGCTTCTCCAAGCATTTCAGAAAAAAAGCAAGTTGATCACTATTTATATAATTATGTATCAATTTTTCATTCTGATATTAATGAACTTAATTCCTTCGATAATATTTCTCAATCTAAAGTAAATGCTAATTATAATAATATAAACTTACAGCAATCTATAACAAAACACTTAACAGATAGGAGGTATTCGGTAGCGCAGTATGTACAAGAAGCTTGTAAAATTATTAGAAGTGTTATACATGCATTAAAATTACCAATTGTTGTTGGAGGTAGTGGAATGTATATTAAGGCACTAGTTTATGGTATTCATCATATTCCTGAAATAACTTGCGAGATTCGTATGCAAGTTCAAGATCTCTATAAAAAACTAACTAAACAAGAATTTTATCAAAAATTAATAGATTTAGACCCTATTTCTAAGAATTACATTCATTCAAGTGATGCCCAGAGAATGATTAGGGCATATGAAGTTGCACTGCAAACTAATAAATCAATTTTTAGTTACCATAACTCTAAACTAGTTTCTCCTCTTGAATGTTACAATGTAAAAAAAATAATATTGTTACCAGATAGGCAGCTTTTATATCAAAACTGTAATCAAAGATTTGCTAAGCTAGCAACTAATGGAGAATTAGTAGATGAAATAACTAAAATAAAGCCATATTATGATCACATTAGCATTTCAGCCAAAAAGGCGCTAGGCATTAATGAGATAATCTCATATCTTAATCAAGAACTAACAATTGAAGAAGCTATAACAATAGCTCAGCAAAAAATTAGACAATATGCCAAAAGACAATTAACTTGGTTTAGAAATCAGACAATTAATGGATATACATTACATTATCAAAGTATGAGTGAGTTATACAAAGCACAAGTCAATGATGTTTTCTTTAATTAGTTCTTGGTTACAAATAATCATCTATCCGTTAATAATATTATTAAATTATTTTTTTCCAAGACAATGTTTGACATGCCAACAGCTTATTCAAAGCGCATTACCAGCTGGATTATGTTCAACTTGTTGGAATAAAATCAACTTTATTACTTTGCCATTTTGTCAAAAATGCGGCAGAGCTTTGCCTTATGATTATGGAGCTGATGTAATTTGCCTGAAATGTTGCCACGCTGTACCTAATTACGAATTAGCAAGAGCATTATTAATTTTTAATGAAGATAGTAAATTTTTAATTCATGCTTTCAAATATTATGACAAACCTTTAATTGCAATGATGTTAGCGCAATTATTATATGTACGTTATCAATATAATATTTTATCTGCAGATTATATAATACCAGTACCTATACATCGATTTAAACTTTTGTTACGAGGATACAACCAAGCACAAGTCTTAGGTAAATATTTATCGGATATTGCTAAGCTACCTATAAAATCCAACATATTGATCAAGTATAAATGGACTAAATCACAAACTAAGTTAACGAAAAAAGAGCGCATAAAAAACATCAGTGGAAGCTTTAAAATTAATAACTCAGAAATTATAAAAAATAAAAAAATAATATTGCTAGACGATGTTGTTACAACTGGAACAACTGTTAACTTATGTGCTAAGCTTCTTAAAAATGCTGGAGCAAAAAGCGTATTTGTGCTTTGCATTGCATATACTTAAGTTAAAAAATTCATTTATCTTTTTACTAGTATAGCTTAATAGTTTTCTTTTTTGTATTTTTATCTAATACTTAAGCTAGCTTTGCAGTAAATAATATATTTATTATCTTTAAAGTTTTAATATTTTAATATGCAACATACTATAAATTTTCCAAATAACTCCAAATTCTTAGAAGAAGATTATATTGTTGCAAGTTCAAACTTTGATGCATATCAGTTAATTAAAAACTGGCCTTCTATGTGGGGAATAACTCCATATTCTAGATCCTTACTTGTTTGTGGCCCAGCTTCTTCTGGTAAAACTTACTTAGCAAACATTTGGCAAAGATATGCTAATGCAGTTTTTATGTCTAGCTCAGATAATATTGATCAATTTTATCAAACGAAACCAAGCTTTATTATAGAAGATATAGATAAAACCCATTGGTCAGATAAAAAGTTATTACATATTTTTAATATATTACACGAAAATAATAAATTTTTAATGCTAACATGCAGTATGCATCCTACTAATTTTATATTACCAGATCTTACTTCTAGACTAAGCGCTGTTTTAACTATAAAGCTTCATCGACCAGATGATGAAATGATGAAAATTGTTTTAATGAAAGCGTTCTCTGAACGTTCGCTGAAAGTATCAAATGAAATTATTAACTACTTATCCTCCAGGCTAACTAGGGAATTTAGTATAATTCATGAAACAGTAAAATTAATTGATAAGTATTCATTAGAACATAAACGCAACATCACCATTCCATTACTCAAAGAGCTACTTAAGTAGTATATCAAAGGCTTTAAAGCTATATTCTGATTTGCTTTCTATTTTATAGAGAAATTAACAAATACTAACAAGCTTTTTATGCATGAAAACTGGTTACTGTAGTAGCCAAAGCAATATCTAGTACTTGATCTGCTTCTGATAATGGGATAATATCTAAATCATCTTTAATACTATTAGGTATATCTTCTAAATCACTAGTATTTCCTTCTGGAATAATTACTGTTTTAATTCCTCCTCGTTTTGCTGCCATTAACTTTTCTTTAAGTCCTCCAATAGGTAATATCCGTCCTCTTAAAGTAATTTCACCAGTCATTGCTACTGAAAGCTTGACAGGTATTCCTGTCATTAAGGAAACTATCGTAGTAAAAATAGCTATACCTGCAGAAGGTCCATCTTTAGGTGTAGCTCCTTCAGGAAAATGAAGATGAATATCATACTTATGATATTGCTCATACTTTACATTATATTTTTGTGCTCTGGAGCAAAAATAGCTAAATGCAGTTTGGCTTGACTCCTTCATAACATCACCTAACTTACCTGTAGCTTTAATTTTTCCTTTGCCAGGTATCATTACTGCTTCAACCCAAATCAAATCTCCACCTGTTTCAGTATAAGCTAATCCAATAGTAATACCTACTTGATTATCATCTTCAGCAAGCCCATACTTATATTTTCTAGATCCAAGATAATCTTTAATATTTTCTTTGCTAACATTTTCTGATTTTATATCTTTAGAACTTAAAATTTTCTTAAGCACCTTACGGCATATTCCTCCGATATTTCTTTCTAGACCTCTAACTCCAGCTTCTCGTGTATAATATCTTATTAACTCTAATATTGCTTCATCTGAAAAACTGATTTCAGTATTTTTTAAGCCGTTATTTTTGATCTGTTTAGGAATGAGGTGATGTTTAGCTATTTCTAATTTTTCATCTTCAACATACCCAGGAATTTGAATGATTTCCATACGATCACGCAAAGGAAGAGGAAAATTAAAACTGTTAGCAGTAGCAATAAAAAGTACTTTTGAAAGATCATACTCTACTTCTAGGTAATTATCTTGAAATCGGCTATTTTGCTCTGGATCTAATGCTTCTAATAAAGCAAATGCTGGATCACCTCTAGAATCTCTAGAAATCTTATCAATTTCATCTAGTAATATGACAAGATTATTACTATTTTCCCTTTTTATTAAAGAAATAATTTTACCTGGCATTGCTCCAATATAAGTTTTTCTGTGCCCACGAATTTCTGCTTCATCTCTCACTCCACCTAGAGCAAATTTCGCATATTTACATTTTGTAGCTTCTGCAATAGATTTTACTAAAGATGTTTTTCCTACTCCAGGTGGACCAATAAAACATAAGATTGTCCCTATAGATTTTTTAGTCCTTTGCAGTACTGCTAAATATTCAGTTATTCTTTCCTTAACTTTTTCTAGCCCATGATGATCTGCATTCAAGTCTTGTAAGGCATTGTCAATATTAATGTTAATCTTACTTTCTTTTTCTTTTTTCCATGGTAATCCTAGAAGAATATCTAAATAATTACGCGTTAATGCAGCTTCAGCAGAAATTGGATTCATCATCTTTAATTTTTTTAACTCGCTTTCAGCTTTAGCTTTTGCTTCTTTTGAAAGATGGAGAGTGTCGATTTTTTTTTGCAGTTCAGCAATATCAGATTTTTCATCATCTACTCCTAAAACGTTTTTAATTATTTTCATCTTTTCATTAAGAAAGCAATCACGCTGCATTTTTTCTAGATTTTTCTGAGCCTTTGAAGTAATCAACTCATCTGTTTCCATTATAATGATTTCTTTAGCAACATGATCAGTTAGCTTTTCTATTCTTTGTTTAACATCAGTTATTTCTAACAAAGATTGCTTGTTAGAAACACTGCAAATTAAATTTGCAGCTAAAGCGTTAACTACATAGCTTTGATTAGTGTACGATAAAACATGAACTAATAAGTCTGGGTTGATTTTTTTACTTAACCTAATATATTTATTAAAAAGAACAATTGCATTTGCTAACTTATCTTTTATTTCCTCAGCATTATTAATTTCATCATCTGGAACAATTACATATTCAGCTACTAAAAGGTCCTGCGAGCGTCTTATTGTCAGTCTGACTCGATCTAATACTTTTATCAAGATTTTATAATTGTCATTAGGCAATTGAACTAGCTCAGTTATTTTTGCCAATACTCCAATTTTATATAAAGAATTTATTGAAGGTTTGATATCATCAGCATTTTTTTGAGTAGTAAGCAAGATAGTATGCTGATTCTCAGAATCATTGCCTAATCTTAGCAAATTTTTAACCGAATCATCTCTGCCAATTAATATAGGCAATACTAGCCCAGGAAATAATACTGTGTTTCTTATTGGAAATAATGGTAAAACACGATTACTAATATCATTTAAAACTTGTGCCACTAAATATAATTAAATTTTTATTTACTAGTATATCATGATAATCTATATAATCACACAGATAATTAAATTCAATTATTTTACATATGAATATTTTGCATAGTAGATAGTATTTTTGTATGTTAAGTATTATTAAAGCTTATAATCGAATTAAACCATATATCTATCAAACACCTATTCTGTATTCTGATTACCTAAACCACGTTTTAGGACATGAAATATACTTTAAAGCAGAATCATTACAGAAATCTGGTTCATTTAAGATAAGAGGAGTACTTAATCATTTACTTGAATTGCAAGAAAAGAAATTACTACCAACAAAAATTTCTACTTATACTACTGGAAATCATGGAGTAGCAGTAGCATTGGTAGCTAAATTACTAAAATTAAATACTGTTAAAATATATTCTAACTGCATTTCTAAAACAAAATTACATATGGCAAAACATTATGGAGCAAAGGTAATTTTGGCAAATTCAAGAATTGAAGCAGAGCAAAAAGCAAAGTTAGAGCAAGACAATGAATTTTATTATCTACACCCATCAGATAGCAATAGTATTATTGCCGGAGCTGGAACTGTATATTATGAGGCTCTGCAACAATTAAACTTTTCTCCTGATGCAGTATTTGCTTCTTGTGGTGGAGGAGGGTTATTATCAGGCACATACCTAACTAAAATTAGAACTGATACTTCAGTTCAAATTATAGGATCTGAACCAGTAAATGCTAACGATGCATTTACTTCGTTGTGTTATGGTAATATTTTTACCTTGCCTAAATCACCAAATACAGTTGCTGATGGTCTTAGTGCATTAAACCTATCAGAAAGAACTTTTCAATATATCAAAAAACTAGATGATATGGTACTTGTTCCGGAAAAATCAATTTATTATTGGACTACTTGGCTTGTTACTTTACTAAAAATTACTTGTGAACCATCAAGCGCAATCAACATGGCTGCAGTGTGTAATTGGCTTTTAAGGCAAAATTCACCCAAAAAGGCTTTAGTTATACTATCTGGTGGTAACACTGATCCAAATACACACTCAAAACTAATGCAGGATAAATTTATACAACAAATTCCTAAAATTGAAGAGTGTAGCAAGGGAACTATTTCATTCAAAAATTCTTGATGATATAGCCTTGTATGTTGGAAATATGTGAAATTGTAATAAAATAAAAGTTATAGCAATAGCATAAAAGAAAGCTAGTATACAGTTTTGATTCTGAGGCTAATAGCCTAAATTTTAGATAAGTAACTAACTTTTTTGAATAACTTAAACATGGCGATATTCTTAGGTGCAAAGCATGTATTTACAAGATTAGTTTCAAGTATATTCAGTTAATTTTTTACATAAATTGGTGATTATGAATAGTATATAGTCATTTGCAATATTGAAAGTTATCATTAGCTGAGTTATTAAAAATAGCCCAATGTTAAAGCATTTTTTCCATCTCTGTTTCTTTGATTGTTACTTGGTATTAATTTCTTTATGATATATCGTGCCAAAATTGTCTATTAAATAGTATACTGTTGTAATACACTTTTTCATGTTGGGTTATTTTATTTTTATTTAAATTTTATTTATAACTCAATATTTTCTCTTTGCATACCTTTTATTTACTACCTTTCGTATTTCCCCTTATCCTATTCTAGCATTTCTTATTACAAGCTTTACAAGTTTTGCAGAATATCTAATCAAGAAATTTCAAAACCTTGAGAATTTTTAGACTTAAATGCTGAACGAGCTTTTTGAATCCTTGTACGGTAATTTATCCTAGGATTTAATAACATTCTCTTTCTAGCTAACTCAGAATCATCAAATTTTTTTATTTCTTTTGATACTGATTTTTTTGTTAATATATTTTGTGATTGCTCTAATAAGGGTTGCAATTGTTTTTTGAGATCATTTCTACTCTTCTCTATTTCTAGAATATAATCTGCAGCATGCCACTTAACAATATCATTTGTTATTGTTTGCACCAAATGTTCTTTTTTTTGCCACTTTCCATTACTATCCTTTTGCCATTGTGGCTCATAATTACACTTTTCTACTTCTATATAGCTATGGTTTAAGCTATTCATTTGATAATTATTATCAATAGCCCATGTTAAAGCATCTTTTCCATCAATTTTTATGTTATGATTGTATGCATATAAAACTGGCTCTTTTATACTAGTAATAGCAAAAGCATTTAACCATCCCCCTTTCTTAAATTTAGATGATACGTTGCTAAATCTGCTTATTACATCAGTTGCTTTTACTATTTCTTTCATATTTTTAATATTTTCTTTTAAATTGACTTGATAGAACTTTATCAGTGCATGATAGTCATTAATAGGGGTGCTAATGAAAGTTTCTCCTTTAAACTTAACCTTTCCAATAAAGCCTTTTGGATCAAATCCTAATTTTGCTAACTCAGAAACTTTTTGTTCTATTATAGCATCTATTTGACTTTCATCTATTTGAGCAAGCATCTGCTTTAATGCGTCATTATATTTGTTAATATCAAATGATAAATTACCTTTTTGAATTGCTGAGTTATAATTTAAAAAAGGATCATTAAATATGTTATCAGTTGTGCTAACCATACTTTCAAAATCTGCATAGAATTGCATTAAAGATCTACCATGGTCTACTTTAGCTATAGTTTTACCATTTTGTACTATTAAATTACCGGAATGATAATCTAATTCTCCTAGTATATGACAAGCAGCAATTACTTTTTCAAATCCTTCTAATTTTTGTAAATTTTTAGCTTCAGCTTTAAGTCCAGTTGATCTTTTCATACCAGAAAATCTTGAAAGCTGTACTGCATTATCAAGAAACTTAGACCTAATATACAGCGAATCTGCATTAGATCTATCAGGTATTACTAATTCTTCTTTTGGAGCTTGTCCATACAATAATAACTGATATATAGAAGACGCTAGTAATTCTTGTACAGCGTCTCTTCTGTCGCTCCAAGCTAGTTGAAGTTTATCCAATTCTTCACTTGGCATCTTAGCTAAATTTTTTCCAATACTAATATCTTTTTTATAAAATTTCTTTAAAAGAAATGTATGACCGCTTGACTTCTCAGTAGCTATGTATCCTTCAGATATTCCAATTGCTTTAGCCTCTGTTTTAGGGAATTCGTCCTGTTTAGCAATGTTTCTATCACGTAGTAGTTCCGCAATATTGCTATTTTTAAAATGTTTACCAGAAATTTGACTATGATTATTATTTAATTCTTCTGCACGCTCTGCTTTATATTTTTTAGTTAATCTATATAAAAGTGGTGAACTTATAATTTCTATTAATTCCTTATTTTCATCTGCTATAATCATATTTTGTAGTATTTTTAATACTTTGCATAAGTCTTGGTTATTCAAGTCTGAAAAACATTTTTGGTATTCCTCTACATTAGATATACTAGGATTTTCAGCAATATTATTTAAAACTTTTGCAAGATTTTTGCCTAACAAAAAAATATTGTCTTCTGTGAATTTAGATTGGTCAGAAGTTGTTAGAGCTGTAAGCAGTTGATTTATTAAGATGTCTTCTGAAAATATGTTTTTAAACATTAGAACCTTCCTGAATAAAATATCTTCAACTTTTAATTGTATATGATCCTATAAACTCTAGCAAGTTAAAGTTGAAAATAATGAGGCTAGAATTTACGTAAAAGACAGAAAATATGCAAAAGCATCAGAGTTTGATATAAAATAATGTGTCAAAACAATTAATAAGGCTAGATTAGGATAAGTTGGAGTAAAGAGAAAAAAGGGGGAGATTAAGATAGGAATTAAGTTTTGAGATAGAATAAGTTACAAGAGAAGCAATTATATGAACAAAGAAATTAATAATAGAACAATGTCTAGTATGCTCTAAAGGATATGTTTTTTTAGTACATTAAAGACAGACTAAATTCAAGATAAATATTATAATACTGCTGAAATAATTGTTGCTAAACACTGTAATGGGTCAGTTTGTACAGTGAAGTTACACTATGATAATCAGTATTCTAAATTTGATAATATTGTGATGTAACTATAGTTATGCCTTCCCCTATATATAGAACTCATATTTTTCTAGCATACATTCGCATCAAAAGCTTGCTAAGTTTTTGTAAAAAGGATTACAAACTACGTGTCTCAAAATCAGGAAAATCTATGTTACCAAATGCTTGCATGTCATAATGAGATAAAGATTCATGTGTTAATGGATCTTGTGGAATATATTCGTACGCATCATAAAATACATCATCATCTGATATTTGTGATTCAGAATGAGGTAAAATTTCGCTTGTTGATTGCTCTGATATATTCTCTTGTGCATCATAGAACACCTCCTCTAACATCTCTGATTGAGAAACAAATTCATCAGTGCATATCAATTCACATATATATTCTTCTTTGGCAATATTTGTTTTTAACTTATTCCAAACCCAATATGGAATTCTATGTACTATGTATCCATAACTTTTCAATAATTCAGTATTAAGCCTAGTTGAAAAATTGGGAGCATTATTGTCATCAAAATGGGATGGGCCATCTACTTGAATTACTATATTTTTCTCTTTAATAAAGATATCAACACTAGAAGTAATCTGCTTAATATAATGCTCGCTTTTAACAGTGTGTTGTGCTAATACTTTTTTGACTACCTTCAGAACATTTAGTTGTAAATTTGAAGTATGACAAGGTGTTAATTTGGTTTTAAACTTTTTTTCAAGAAGTTGACGATTTTGTGAAGTTAATATTCCTACACCTTGTTTACCAAAATAATAATGCGCTTTTAAAATTTGACTAATACACTCATTATTTTCATCAAACAGTTCAATATTTTGATTAACAGCAGAAATAAATTGCTGTGGTACTTTAATTTTAGAGTTACATAAAACATTTAATGTGAATATTCCATAAATAGAATTAGCTAACTCTTGAAGACTAAAGTTATCAATAGTTTTAGTAGCATGATGTATCCAAGCCTTAATGAATTGATCTGATGGATGAATTTCTAACTGTCCTAATGCCCATATGGAATTAGCTAACCCTTGAGTATTAAAGTTATCAATAGTTTTAGTAGCATGATGTATCCAAGCCTTAATGAATTGATCTGATGGATGAATTTCTAACCGTCCAAATGCCAATACTGAATTAGCTAAATTTTGAGTATTAAAGTTATCAATAGTTTTAGTAGCATGATGTATCCAAGCCTTAATGAATTGATCTGATGGATGAATTTCTAACCGTCCAAATGCCAATACTGAATTAGCTAAATTTTGAGTATTAAAGTTATCAATAGTTTTAGTAGCATGATGTATCCAAGCCTTAATAAATTGGTCTGATGGATGAATTTCTAACCGTCCTAATGCCCATATGGAATTAGCTAACCCTTGAGTATTAAAGTTATCAATAGTTTTAGTAGCATGATGTATCCAAGCCTTAATGAATTGGTCTGATGGATGAATTCCTAACCGTCCAAATGCCCATATGGAATTAGCTAACCCTTGAGTATTAAAGTTATCAATAGTTTTAGTAGCGTGATGTATCCAAGCATTAATGAATTGATCTGATGGATGAATTCCTAACCGTCCAAACGCCCATATGGAATTAGCTAAATTTTGAGTATTAAAGTTATCAATAGTTTTAGTAGCGTGATGTATCCAAGCATTAATAAATTGATCTGATGGATGAATTTCTAACCGTCCTAATGCCCATATGGAATTAGCTAACTCCTGAGGGTTAAACTCATCCATTAAGATTTATAGCTTTATTTGTCCAAGCCTCAATAAACTCCCAACCTATAACATAGTTTAATTTTGCAAATTGATATAGAATTGTTGCTAAGCCTCTAGCATCAAACTGCAATCTATTGTATCTTGCATCTTCAGTTTGCAGTAAAAACAAAGCTCTATTGTAAATCTCTGTTATAATAGGTTTGGATAATACATCTCTATCTTTAAGCATCTTACATAATTGGATGCTACCCATTGCCTGGATATTAAATTGCGTACTGCTCCCACGATGCATGTTCTAAGCTCCTTATATAGTTTGACTTTGTAATACTAAATACGTCTTTTGATAAAGAATATAATATACATTAATCGAGTAATATATATCATGCCATTCTTTTTAAATCAATCTGTAATTGAGCACTTGTTCAAAATAAGAACTTTAGTAAAAAATTAAAAATCACTTTTAATGTCAGTTTAGGATAAGAAAAAAGATGAAAAGTCTACAAGAGATAATGTCTAATTATAATTAGAAGAATTTATGTGTTGTGCAAAAATTCTTCAGCATAATCCTTCTCATCCCGTGTTGGACATCCAAATAATGCCCCAGTACCATATAATCCATTAAGACAAAATTACTAAGAATAACAGTCAATTCTATAAGATTTATTAGCACGGCAATTTTACTCATTTTATCAATATTAACATTTAATGTGCCAATGTTACTGCATTTATTAATAAATTCTTGAATTTTTGGTATAGTATTTACATATATATAGTCATTTACAACGAGGTTTGAGCATAAAAAGAAGCAATAAAATTAATAAAATCTGTTGGTTATAAAGTTATTTTTTTGATACCTTCCTCTCAAGATTTAACTGCTAGAAAAGTTTTGGACTAATATTCTGAAAGTATAGATTAAATAGCATAATAGAAAATAGATATTTAAAAACTACAGCCAAAATTAATAATTTTAACCAAAAACTTGAGATATTGAAGAATCGGCCTAAGCAAGGTCTATATAATAGACCTCTGTCGAAACTGGTTAATGTAGTTCAAAATTATAAATGCCAGAGGTCAAATTAAATCTATGTGAGTAGACCTAACCAATTGCTCAATTAGGCCCCTCCTCAGAACCGGACTTGCAGAATTACCGCATCCGGCTCTCAAAAATAAGATAAGCATTATGCCTTATTTGTTGTCTAGAACATTGAGACAATCTTTCCAATTTTAGGAAAATTTACTCTTTTAAGTATCTCGGTTAGTCTTTTACAATTTACCTTACGTTTTCCTCCCATTCTATTAAACCAGTTATATATTGCCCGTTTACTTTGGTTGATAAATGAACTTACTCGTCTTTTATTATCAGATATACCATGATAGTTGATCCATTCACCTAATAACTCTAATGACTTGTGATAATGCCTGCGTTTTGTCTTGCGTATTTAGCTGACCACGCAAATATTTTCTCAGTCCTTTCAGTTTCTCAGTAAAACGATCTCTTCTTGAGGTATATTTTAGTCTCCATGTTGTGCCAAATCTTGATTTACCACAATAGCAAGTAAATCCAAGAAAATTATAACTTGCGATCTTCCTGCATTGTTGGGCTAAATTTGCAGCATGGTCTCTACCAGATTTTATCATTTGTGATTTAGCTTCATTGATATTTAGCCCATACTTATTTAACCTTTTAGGCAAAACATCATAAAACCTTTTCGCATCTGTTTCCTTTTCAAAGACAAATACCATATCGTCGCAGTACCTCACCATTCCTGTTTGTCCCATTAAGTTTTCTTTGCTGATTTTTGCAAACCAGCTATCTATAACATAATGCAGAAAGACATTTGCCAGGATTGGTAAAACTATTGATCCTTGACGACAACCTTCTTTGTTAGTAACTATAGTACCATTTTCTATGATTGGTGTTTCAATCAGTTTCATAACTAGTCTTAGAAATTTCTTGTCAGATATTCTCTTTCTTAGAAATTCCATCAACTCACAATGCTTGATTGTATTGAAACACTTTGTTATATCAATCTCTACTATAGCCCCTTTATTGAAGTTATACGTAAGTCTATTTAACTCCCTTAAAGCGTCGTGTGCATTTAATTTAGGTCGAAATCCATATGAATACTTTAAGAATATTTGCTCAAACACAGAGTTTAATATCTTGCTTACTGTAGACTCGATTATCTTATCTTCAAAACATGATATTATCAAAGGTCTTTTGCCTCCATCTTCTTTTGGAATTTCCGTTATTCGTGTATTCGTGCAGGTTTAGCCTGATATTTCCCATTGCAAATTCTAGTAAGAAGCGAGAGCAGATTTGCTTTCAACTTCTTACCATAATCCTCTTTGGTTATACCATCTATTCCTATCGCTTTCTTGCTATCGAGTTCCTTATATTGTTCTTCTAATATCTTTAAATCAATGATATGTCCAAGATTATTAAACTTTATGTCTTGATTTAGATTAGACCTCTTTCGAAACTGGTTAAGGTAGTGCAAAATTATAAATGCCAGAGATTAAAATAAATCTAAGACCGAATCTTTTACGTCTATTTCGATATTTGTCAGCAATAATTTTGAACCGTTTTAGCATACCAATAAAGTTTTCATTGACAACTCTTTCTCCTGCTAACCTACGATTATTCTTTTTATCATTTTTAGTTAAAGGATTTTTCTTGCTTTTCTTCTTTGGTAATGCAGAATTATTGTGAATTTTTTGTATACCTTGATATCCTGTATCAGTAATCGCTTTAATCTTAGGATGGATAAGAATTTTGGATTCCTTAAATAATCTAAAGTTATGTTTTTTACCGTTAGAAAAATCTGTACATATTACTTGGTGTGTTTTCTTGTCTACCACTATTTGAGTCTTTAGTGTATGCCTTTTCTTCTTTCCTGAATAATAGAATTTTTGTTTTTTTTGGGTCTTTCTATTGGACTCTCAGTAGCATCAATCAAGACTACTTCATAATTCATATCGCTATTCATTAGAGCTTTACGACCTGGAAGAGCAAAGTTTGGGTGTTTAACTAAGGTGTCTTCTACCCATTTTACAGCTTTATATGCTGAACTTTCACTAATCCCATAGTTCTGACCTATATGAAAATAAGTACGGTATTCTCTAAGGTATTCTAAGGCCATCAATAACTGTTCCTCCAAATTGAGCTTATTTTTACGCCCTCCTTTTGATTTCTTAACACCATCAGCTTTCCTCAAAATATCCACCATCTTTGAGAATGTTCCCTTCCTTACTACTGTTAATCGACGAAATTTTTCATCCTTTAACTCTTTAATCTGATCTAATTTCATTATTACTTCAAATCAGATTTTTATAACACCATTTTACATCATTGTATAGTTTCGAAAGAAGTCTACTGTCTACGCTTTACTACTGTCGTTACCTTCAGCAGCACAAGACTCGCTATACGGTGGATCTAGCTTCTCCTTCCATAACTGGACTTTCACCAGTGAGATTAATTCACCTTTTCTTGACGCACAGACCGAATCTTTTACGTCTATTTCGATATTTATCAGCAATAATTTTGAACTACCTTAACCAGTTTCGAAAGAGGTCTAGTTTAAAATAGCAGATTAACATTGCAATCAAAAATTGATACTGTTAGCAGAAATTTATCTACTAGTGCTGCTTAACATTAGTTCTCTTTGACTGATGAATCATAACCTAAGTAACATCTCATGCCTTTTGCTACATATCTGTGAGTTCTAATTGTACTATGAACAAAACCTCTCTCATCCATCAAGAAAATAATTTTTTCTTTGTCTTTGTATCGTTTTATTTTATTCTGAAATTTTAATCTCTCTTCTTTTTTGACTTTAGATGTTTTAAAGTTTTTCTTATATGTAATATTTAATCTCTTTAAGCTTTTTGTATACCTAACTTACTTACTCATAGTCGTTCAGCTCTTTCATATTGATATGCGTTACTATCTTGTCTCATGTCTTCTTTTAGTTTATCAATAAAAATTTTTGTTAAAGCTCTGTTTCTGTTTTTTAACGCAATATGTTTTAATGCAATACAAATACTGTATTCTTTCCTATCACAAAACGTTTTGATACTGATTTAAAACTGATTTTCTCTCTTTCATTTATGTCCAGCACATTTTTTCCTAAAGTCTATAGAATATGTCATACTAATTACTTTTTCATTACATCTTAACATCTTATTATTAAAATTGTTTTATAGTAGTTTAGCTATATAAGTTAACATTAAAAACAATAATGTGTCAAAACAGTATTAACAAGACATAATTTACTGTATTCTAGGTTTTATTACTAATACTGTAAGCCCTAAGATAAGAAATAATAAGATTAAAATCAGCATTGGCAAAAAATTAGCCTTATTATATGCTAATGCTGATATAGCACATATTTGTGCTGATATTAATACTGATCCAATAGAATGTGATAAGCTAAACAATCTTAGTCTAATATTATCAGAAAATAATTTACATACTTTTACCTGTAGCGGAACAGAATAAAAAGGTATTAATAGAATTGGTATAATATATAATACTGGTAAGAATTCTTGATAATTTATCATCATAGCCATATTAACTGTACTGAAAACTATACTTAACATTAAAGCAGAAAAGATGGTTTGATAATGCAAGTAATATTTATCTGCTAAATATCCTGACCATACAGCCATTATAGAATATAATAATAATGCTAATACAATAGTAAAATTCATATTATTGAAGTCAACAATGTTTAGCATTTTAATAACATATACAGGGAAAAAATATAGTTGAAAACTATAAATAGCACCAATACATCCCTGTATAATTATACAGGGTATTAGTAACCTCCAATATCCTGGTATAAGTTTACAGGACTGAAATAATTTGCTTGCTGTTGTAGTTTTTGAAGTTTTGATATTATTAATCTTTAAATGTTTACTCTGAAAAAACACCAACAATCCTAATACTCCTCCAGTAATAAAACAGAAGCGCCAACTATATTGAAAATTATTAATATTTGCTACTAATAAAAGCAATACAGCTAATTGTGCTCCTATTTGCCAACAACCAGCTATTATTCCGTTCGCTAAGTTTTTGTACTTATCTACTGCTTCAAATACATATATTCGCACTCCATCAGTCTCACCTATTAACCCCATAATAAAAATACTACGGCATAGAATAAATAAAATGCTCGATAACATCCCTATTCTTTGGTATGCAGGTATAAACCCAATAGAGATTACAGCTAGTGTTGATAGTAATGAAGCTGTTCTAATTGCTAATCTTCGGCTATAATAATCACCTATAATCCCATATATTACCGCTCCTATTGGTTTAGCAATAGAAGTGGCTCCTAGCAAAATAAAGATACTGGTAGTAGGATTAGTTGAAACATCAGGTGGCATATATTCAGCAGCTAAAAAAGTAATTGCATGCCCAAATAATGCATAATTACATACTTGGACGATACTAGCAAAATATGCAACTATCAGATCTTTGTTACTCATAAAATTTTCTAAAGCTTCTTATAAAAATAAAATAATACTATAGATTATGTTGTAGTTTATCAGGACTTTTACCTACAAATTAATAAATATTAAAACTACCAAAATAATTACTTTTGAGGTAAAAAATAACTCATGATAAAAACTGCAATAATCATGATACAATCATAGTTTATCAGTTTGTATATCTCAGTTATATTATATCGTTTCATCATATACGTATTTTAGCTAAAGCTTTCCCTAATTATTAGATGTTGGATAGCATAACATAGACATATAGTTGCTAAATAGATCAAATAAAATTCAGATAAATAATCTTTTTTGAAAATTTTTTGCTGCTTCAACTCCAATATCGTAACCATGTTGTAACTTTCCACGCACCTCAGAATAAAAAAAATATCTCATATTATAATCTCCAAGCATAAATTTAGCCTCAAAACTATTATTACCAATATAGCTTGCAATCCCACCTATTGGAACGTTACAATCTGCATTTAAAGTTTTTAAATAACCTCTTTCGACTTGTATTAATTGCCAAGTTAACTGATGATTAATTTTAGCACATAATGGCATTATTAGTTTATCGTCTTTTCTAGCTTCAATTGCAATTGCTCCTTGCCCAATTGCTGGCAACATCTCACTTTGAGGAATAATATTACAAAAACGGCTAGTATCATAATTCAATCTCTGTAGTCCAGCAGCAGCTAAAACTGTTGCATCTACCTCATTATTGATAATTTTATTCCATCTGGTATCAACATTACCTCTAAATAACACAATATTAAGATCAGGACGAAGCATTAATAGCTGTATTCGTCTTCGTACAGAAGAAGTTCCAACTATTGCACCTAAAGGCAAGTCAGTAATTTTATTTGCTATTTTAGATACAAGCATATCGCCAACATCACCTCTTTCTAGTACAGCTGCAAGCTGTAATCCATCAGGTAAATAAGCTGGCACATCTTTTAAGGAATGAACAGCAATATCAATAGTATTATTCAATAAGGCATACTCTATTTCTTTTAAAAATAGCCCTTTACCTCCTATATCATAAAGGTTTTTATTTTGAATTAAATCACCAGTAGTTTTAATAGGAATTATTATAGCATTTAACCCAAGTAAATCATTAATTTTTTGAACTACTGCTTGTGCCTGTATCAATGCCAATCTGCTTGCTCTACTACCTACTCTAATAATCATAAACTTGATATTACTACTTTCACTGACTTATTATTCCACACTGAATAAGTGTATATTTAAACTATATAAATTCATAAATTAGTATAAAAAAATAGCTTTTCTTTATATATTTAGCGCATATACTACATATACTAAACTAAAGATAAAAATATAACACAACCTTAATAGCAAGCATGAAAAATGTTATTCCAGTAACAATTGCATATGGTGATGGTATTGGCCCAGAAATTATGGAAGCAGTAGTTTATGTTTTAAAAGAAGCAGCTGTACCTTTAAGGCTTGAAACAATAGAAATAGGCGAAAAATTATACAACAAATACTATACTTATGGTATTACTGAAGATACATGGTCTCAAATATTTCGTACAAAAGCATTACTTAAAGGGCCTGTTACTACTCCTCAAGGTGGAGGATATAAAAGCTTGAATGTCACTCTAAGAAAAACTTTAGGATTATATGCAAACGTTAGACCTAGCTGTTCTTATTTTCCATTTGTTAATACTTCAGCTCCAGAAATAGATGTAGTAATAATTCGTGAAAATGAAGAAGATTTATATGCAGGTATTGAATATCATCATACAGCAGATACATATGAATCCGTTAAGTTAATTAGTCGTAGTGGTAGTGAAAAAATTATTCGGTTTGCTTTTGAGTACGCACTAAAAAATAATAGAAAAACAATCAGCTGTTTTAGTAAAGATAATATCATGAAATTTACAGATGGAATATTTCATAAAACATTTAATGAAATAGCAAGTCAATATAGCAATATTCAAGTAGACCATTATCTTATTGATATTGGTAGCGCACGTTTGATTAGCTCTCCTCAAAAATTCGATGTAATAGTAACATCAAATTTATATGGCGATATCTTATCTGATATTGCAGCTAAAATTTCTGGTTCAATAGGACTAGCTGGTTCAGCAAATATTGGTAAAGACTATGCTATGTTTGAAGCTGTACATGGATCAGCACCTGATATAGCTGGTCAAAATATTGCTAACCCTTCTGGATTACTTAATGCAGCTATAATGATGTTAGTCCATCTTGGGTTAACTGAGCATGCAGCTAAAATAGAAAATGCCTTAAAAAAAACTATTGAAGATGGTATTCACACTGCAGATATTTATAATCCAAGCATTTCTAGTACAAAAGTTGGAACTAAAGAATTTGCTCAGGCTATAATTAACAATTTAGAACATAAGCCTAAAAAATTAAAGATAGCAGAATATCACAATCTTGATATCGAAAGCAATATTATCAATAATCCTCAAATTCAAACTATCACTGAAACTAGACAACAAAAAAAATTAGTTGGAGTAGACGTATTTTTTGATAGTCATAATATAATTGATTACCATCTCATTACTAAGCAATTAACAAAAAGAATAGCTAGCTTCAGTAGCTTGCATGGTATGCACCTAGTTACTATTTCAGCAAAAGGGCTAAAATTATGGCCTCATAGTACTGTTAGAGAAATGTTCAGTGATCATTGGTGTTGTCGTTTTATGGTACAAAGTAGCGGTAAAGATAAGACTGTTACAGCAAAAAACCTTACAATGAACGATATTCTAAGCCTACTTAATGATTTAGTAGCTACAATTAATAATTCAACAAATTCTAAATCTAAAGATGATAATTATGATAACAGCATCAAATTTGAACTAATTAAAGTGGAAAATCTATATCTATTTAATGATACAGTAGGATTTAGCTTAGCGCAAGGAGAGTAAAAATCAAATCACAAGTTACAAATGAAGGTGTTGTTAAGACTTGACTGTATATATTATTAAGTATATATTTACTTGCAAACATGTAGCAAGTATTACTAAGCTTGCTAAAATTTTTCAACTAAGCTTTATATCATATCAAGTTTACTATATAGGCCCATAGCTCAGTTGGTTAGAGCCCCTCGCTCATAACGAGGTTGTCACAGGTTCAAGTCCTGTTGGGCCTACCAGATTTTTTGGCAGTCTATATAAACTTATTTAACGACTTTTTTGATGATGTATTTTTCATTTTCCAATGTGTAACTGCCTTTCAGAATAAAGCTATACTTGCTAATTAAGTTAAATGAAATATTTTTACGCTTTCTGCAGTCTTTGAATGAGCTGCTTCGTTATGTTGTGCATCAGTAAAGCTATCTATACCACTTGTTTATACTTAGTTATAGAAACTTTTCTACTAAAAGTACGATATTGACAATGCAAATATATTATATCACTAATTAATTAATTAAGTGATATAATATATTAAAAAAAGATTTATATAAGATAAGAAAATCATAAAGCACCATCGTCAAGTTGATTATATCTCATAATGTTAGTTATGTAGTTGCAGTTACAATAATAGGATAAGGAGTAAGTTTTAAATGCCAGCATTAAATATAGACATAATTTTAGTAGGATTATTCTTGATAGCTAATCTAGCTATAGGGTTATGGTATGGAAAAGAAGTAAAGTCTGTTAGAGATTATGCTATTAGTGGAAGAAATTTTAGTACAGCAGCACTTACTGCAACTCTCATAGCTACATGGATTGGTGGTAGTACTTTTAGCTTTAAATTATCTCAGATATACACACTTGGAATACTTGCCTTCCTTCCTGTTATAGGGCAAGTATTGAACTTACTTATAACGGCTTATATTTTAATTCCAAGGATGCAGGAATTCTTAGGTAAGTTATCTGTTGCAGATGTAATGGGAGATTTATATGGTACGCATATTAGAACCATTACAGCTATTTGTTCTATAATTAGAGCATCTACAAGAATTGCTATGCAAATTAAAGTTTTTTCTACAATATTCTATCATTTTTTAGGAGTAGATAGTGTATATGCAACTCTGATTAGCAGTATGATAGTTATTATATATTCAGCCTTTGGAGGAATTAGGGCTGTAGTATTTACTGATGTTTTTCAATCTCTAGCTTTTGGAGCATTTATTCCAACTTTAGCAATACTTATCTGGGGTATGTTTGGTAGTTGGGAATCTATAGTAAATACTTTAACTACAAACCCTATATTTGATCCTAAAATATTACTAGACTACCATAATATCAATACACTAAAATATTATGGAATGTTTGTTTATTTTGTATTGCCTGAAATAAATCCAGCTATGTTTCATAGAGTTTTAATTGCTCGCAGTACAGTGCAAGCAGCTACTGCTTTTAAAGTCATGCTTCTTGTGCATTTGTCGTTTTGCATTTTTGTTGGATTCATAGGATTAACACTGCTATCAGCGCACCAGAATATAGAAGCTAACAATTTAGTACCATATATAATAGATAGCTATGCATATCCTGGATTTAAAGGACTGGTAGTAATTGGAATATCTGCCATGATTATGTCAACTGCCGATTCATGGATTAATTCTGCTTCTGTGATATTTGTTAACGATTTGTGCAAGCCTTTAGGATTATTTCAAAATGATGCAAAATTAGAGTTTAAAGCAGTTAGGATATTTGCCATATTTATCGGAGGAATAGGATTATATATTGCACTATCGCAAAAAAACTTATTAGATATATTATTATTTGGAGCAAGTTTTTCGACTGCAATAGTAGGAATACCATTAATGTTTACAATTTTAGGATTTAGAACTACTACTAGAGTAATATTATCAGGTATGATTGCTGGTATTGCAACTGTATTTATTTGGAATAGGTATTTTGATGCAGTATTACCAATAGGCGATGTAATTCCTACAGCTATAGTAAACTTCTCGGTAATGATGATAATGCACTACTGTCTTGGGGAGCCAGGAGGATGGGTTGGACCTAGTGATCGTAGGCCACTAAATGTTCTTAAAGAAAAACGCAAGCAACAGATTAATTCTATTTCAAGCTTCTTTAAGTCTTTATCTCATAGTTTTAGCTGGGATAATATTTGCGCTTACTGCAATAATGAAACATTCCGTGGTAGGCATTATTATATTGAGTACTCCGTTATTACAGCAGCATCATTAATGGTTATGTCATTATGTGGACAGGTAGAACATAATATTGCCTCAGCTTGGTTAGTTACAAAAGTGTCAGTTATACTTTTAGGGTTAGTGATGACTACGGCTTTGCTATATAATAATAAATGGAATGCAGATTTTCGAACTAAATATTTAGGTCTGATTTGGCATATTACGATATTTTATACTTTAGTATTTAGTAATACTTTATTAACTATGATTGGTGGTTCATCTCCAATATTACTAATGTGTTTTATATCTAACTTAGTTGTAGCAGGAATATTATTACAATGGCATACAGCTTTGTTTATGATATTGTTAGGTGTGCCAGTTGGAGCTAGAGTATTTAACATATTAGCCAGTTGGCGAGGTTACTTAGCTGATTATAATGAAGTTGATAATAATTTAGGAATGTATGTCATATGGGCATTAGCATTATTGACTGCTATACTATTGTTCATTAGATTAAGACAAAATCAATTTGTAGATAACACTAGATCTATGCTAGAGCTAAAAAATGATGTTGATGTTCTTAATCTGCGTTTAAATACTAAAAGCCAAAAAATGGAAATACTTCTTAATACTGAAAAACATATACTTAATAATTTAAGTCATGAAATAAAGTCACCATTATCAGTCGTTCGCACTACTATTAATTTACTAAGCAAATTTTTACCAAAATACTATAAAGATACCCAGATGATTCTCAAAGAAAAAGAAAGAGTATTAACTATGGTAACATTAGCAAATTCTGGTATCGAGAGATTAGTAGCGTACAGCAATAATTTGTTTGATTTATCAAAATTTGCACAAGGGCAGATGATATTTGACATAGAGCTCAATAACTTTCAATTAATGCTAAAAGAAATAATTGCTGAGTGCAACAAAGTAAATGTAGCTGAAAAACATATAATTAGTTTAAACTATGTTCCTCAAGCTGAGACAATGTTTGAATTTGATCATACCAGAATTAAAACTGTGATGCTGAATCTTATTTCAAATGCGATTCAATATTCTCAGTCTGGTTTGATTCTAATTACAGTAAAGCCATATAGATCTGGAGTAGAAGTATCAATTGAAGATGAAGGCGTTGGAATACCAGAAAATGAGCTAGAAGCAATCTTTGTACCATTTGAGGAAAGTAGCAGAACTAAATCTAAGGCTTGTGGCCGTGGGTTAGGGCTAACACTTGCTAAAGAAATTATATTAGCACATCATGGTGAAATTTGGGCAGAAAATCGACCTAATAATAGAGGAAGCAAATTTACTTTTAGATTACCATTACGACAGCCAGAAGGCGGCTTCAATAAAGCTGTTTATAGTAAAAGCGAGGTTTTTGGTAAAATATATAAAGACAGAATAGCAAAATTATTAAAAGGATTTGGTTATGAATGCAACTCTATTAATTCTCTCAAGGAGCTTGAAAATCATATTAGAGTTAATAAAAGCATTTTAATAGTTGATGATGATCAAAATATTTTAGATGCGATATCTTTAGATATATATGCTGAACAATATACTCCAGAACCAGTTAATAATGCTTTTGAAGCTGTTAAGTTGATTAAGGAAAATCCATTACAGTACTCTTTGGTATTACTTGATATGGTAATGCCTGAAAAAAGTGGAGAGCAAGTTGTGCAGGAAATTTATACGGTAACAAAAATGTATGGCATTCCTATTATTATTATTTCAGGTTATAGTCAAACCTATGAAACTAAAAACCTGCTTTATTCCATGGGAGTAGTAGCCTTCATTGAAAAACCTTATACCTATAATCAGCTCCGTAATGTTATCAACCACTATCTTAAGCAAACAATTATTCCCCTTCCTTATTCTTATCTCCCTTAGATTATATCCCTCTTTTATGTTAACTATTAGAGTTCAGATAGGCTTTTTGAAAAGTATATATTGCATCGATTCTACAAAGTTAGCAATTTGTCATAATAAACGTACCTCCAGCAATAGAGTTTTTAACAAAATTTCTAAAATTGGTAAAAGTAGTTATGGCTGGTTCTTAGTCTTTAAGCTTCATCTTATAATCAATAAGATGTGCTATAGGTAAAAATGCAAAGGTAGATCAAATATAAGGGAGAAGAAAAGTTAATTTTTATTAACTTCTATACTTTATAGAACCTACTATTAACTTGTGTTAACTTTTATTAATATTTTTAATCAAGCTTCAACTTTAACTATAAATATATTTCCAATATTTGTCAATATAACAAAAAAATTAAAGCAAAAGGTTGACAAAAGGTTGACAGAAAATTTAGGAAATTGGGGGCCAGTTTTCAATCTAGAGGTTAATCTAATGATCGAAAAATATATACAATCTAGGATTGATAAGTGATTTTCAAGTTATATGTATTATGAACAAATTAGTATAAAAATTTGCTATCAAATAAAAAGTATAATATAGATCATCTGTTTAATTAAACGTAATACTTTAATAATAAATATTAATATTATGTGGGGTGATTATGACTTCAATATCATCAAAGTTTATAAATCGAGCACTACGTAAAATTAAAATTCCTAAGGGAGAAAAATTATTAATTATCCACGATCCAGATATAATAGGACTTAAACTGAAAATCTCATGTACAGTCTGTGGAGGAATAGTAAGAAAAACATGGATTTTAGAACAAAAATATAAAAACCAGAGTTTAAAAATAAGGATAGTGGAATTTCCATATTTATCTATTAAAGAAGCTAGAAAAATAGCAAGAGAATTAAAGACATTAATGGCGAACGGAATAGATCCAAGAGCAGTAAAACATCAACAACAGATAGAAGAAAATGAGAATCGTATAAAAGAAAGAGAAAGAAAAGCTAACGATATTACATTCAAAGAGCTGTGTTATAAGTATATTGAAGAGTATGCCAAAATATATACTATAAACTGGAAAGAGAATGCTGACAGAGTACATACTTATGCACAAGCATTATATGAAAAAAAGATAAGCAAGATTCGAATGAGTGATATTGAACCAATATTCAATGATATCAGCAAAGAGGGAAAATATGCCACAGCAAATGCATTGCTAGCAACCTTACGCACTATATTTAATAAGGCAATAAAATGGGGATTAATAGAAAACAATCCTACTCTAGGGATAGAGCAGCATAAACTGCAAGCAAGAGAGAGACGTCTAAGTTACGATGAAATGGGTAGATTTTTACAAGTATTATGCGGAGAAGCAAGTCCATTGATAAGAGATTTTGCATTACTAGCGTTATATACTGGAGCTAGAAAAAGTAATGTGTTAGAGATGGAATGGGACAATATAGATTTTGAAAGAAAAATATGGCATATACCAAAAACTAAGAACGGAAAGGCGCAAAATATACCATTAACAGATGAGGCAATGGAAATATTGCAAGCAAGGAAATTAATATCTACAAGTAAATGGGTACTACCAAGTTCTACTAGCGAAAGCGGACACTTATCGCATCCAAATACCGCATGGAAGATAATTTGTGAAAAGGCAAGCATAAAAAATTTCAGAATACACGATCTAAGAAGGACGTTTGCAAGTTGTATGGGGGATGCAGGCGAAAGTCAGAGGACAATTAGTATAGCATTGAATCATATTAATCCAAACTCAACAATACCTTATACTATAGCTTGTATGGAGTTAGTACGAGAGTATATGTCTAAGGCTATACAAATAATTAGTGAATGTGCTAGAAGTTATAATATTTATAATACTATCTGACTGATATAAACGTTGTGGTAAGAATAGTGCGATTTCATGTCGCACATGCATATATGAACACTAATTATTGCAGGTAAAATCTGTGTTTGAAGATATTTAGCTAATTTAAACATTATAGTAGCAGAATGAGAAATCTCATGCTACAATTGAGGCTGAAGGTGATTATACAAAATCAAAAATTATGTTGGGCATTATCGAGGCCGTTGAAGTATATGGGTTTGAGCATTGACGAATGGGGAGTAGTGCTAGCTGGAGTAGCTCCAGGAATTGTACTACTAAACAGCAGGCATGCTAAATTAGGCCTAGCCTTTATGGTTGGAGGAATTGCTCTATGTTATTGCTTTAAGAAAATTAAGAAGGTATCTGAGAATTTTTTGCTAAAAAGTTTTTTAGTAGCTAAAGGTTTATTGCCAGCTCCATTAGGATATCCAAGGCTTTTGGGCAAAAAAGTTGGCAAGTAATGAATCATCTCTTTAAGTAAAATGCTATACAAGAGCTGGTTAAATATAATAAATGCTTACTTTCAGTAACTATATTGCTAGCTGCAGCTAATATAATTGCGATAATGGCTGCAATTACCAAAGAAGAAAAGTGGTTATTAATTCCAGCAATGGAGCCTGATCGTAAAATGATGGTTTCATCAAAAAATTACCATGAAACCTATTTAAAGGAATGGGCAATTTATGTAACGAAACTCTTATTTACTACTTCTCCAAATGAGGTAGAAAGACAAATAGCAGACATGAAAGTTGCATCTAGTAATACTGAATCTTTAAATAAATTTTTTCATGATCACTTGCAATTTGTTAAAGGCTCAAATGTGTCTTCAGTCTTTTTTCCGAAGAAGGTTGAAGTGATAAAGGATGGAGTATTAATTAGTGGAACGCTTCGTTATTGGTTTAGCGATAGTAAACATATAGCTGTCGATAAGACTTACCTTTTGACTTACAAGCGAAGTCCTAATTACCTTTTGTTGTTAACTGGCGTTAAAGAGAATGGAATAAAAAAATGAGTATTAGAATTTTGAGGTTTATGATAGGGTTTATTGCTTTAGTCAAGTTTAGTGATGTATATGCGGTAGAATATGAGTTAGAAGTTGATAATTTGCTGAAGCTTGAGATTTCTGATAGTGGGCCAACAAGAATTAATCTTAAAGATGAAAAAATCAATGATATTTTTATGTATCCTCAAAATGCAGCCGAAGTTGTAGTTCATGAGTCTGGATGTTTGTTTATTGCTCCACGAGAAGAAGAAAAGAAGCTTTATTTAACAGTAATAGGAGAACACAAAACAATTCAAGATTTAATGTTAACTTTTACTCCAAAAACTCCAAGCCATGTAACGCTTATTAATGCTGCTACAGAAGAAGCTGAAAAGGATAATTCAAAAGGAAAAATAAAATTAGCTTAAAATGCTAGTTTTTACTTTAAAGCTTGTTAAGCTCAGCATCAAGCATATTAAAACTGCTTCAAAGTAAAATTTCATTATGGAGATATTATTGAAAACAAGGCGGAAGGCTGGTTGATAGGTGAAGATGGACGTTCTGGAATTAAAGGAATCGTGGTAGATAAATCGTCTAACATAGCAAGCATGGCTGCATTAAATGGAGTATTTAGCAATATTGCTAAGTTTCTACAAGCTAAGGCTATTAAACCTGATATGCTACCAACTTTAAACCTAGTAGCTGGAGGTCATCAACAACAAGAGTTTCAGATTGGAGATGCGCTTCAGTCTGGAGCTTACTCTGGAGCTAGTAATGCTTTTGATAAGCTAGCTGATTTTGCTATAAAACAAGCTGATTCTATGAGCCCAGTCGTTCTTATTGCGTCAGGTAGAGTCATCGATGTTGTATTTAAAAAAGGTTTTGACTTACGTGAGCACAAGAAGAAGCCACATAATTTAACTTATTCACAATCAACTAACAATGAAAAAGTTAATTTGCATAATAAATTCGACCAATCACAAAAGTTAGAGGAGCATTTATAATGAAGTTTTTATTATTGCTATTGGGCTGTATGAGCCTAACAAGCTTCTTTTTCGAAAGTAATTTTGATTGTAAAATTCCTAAAGGGCAAAAATGTAAGTCTTTATATGAAATAAAGAAAATGGCTGCTCAAGGAGTTTTTGACCCTGATAATGTTGAGAAAGTTGAAACATCAAAAATTAAATCAAAAAGGCGTTGTGTTCTATACTGTAAGCGATCTAAAGCAGTTCAAGGTGTAGCTGTTGTTAACACTTCACCTAAAAAACCAAAAATGAGTGATATTGCAACTTAAAAATGATTTATGTGATAATATAGGTTAAATTACTATATCTCTGTACTTTACAAACACTTCAATGCCTGATACTAATGCTTCTGGTAGACTTATATGTCTTTGTCCTAAGCCAGGGATTCCAATACCTGTACCTGGTATATTCCGGTAGGATTTTGGGAGCCAGTACGCCTTGTAGATGTTACAAAGTCGCCAATGTGTATGGTAAGTCTTGGAGGTTTGTCATTTGGAAGTGCTACTCAAAAAGGCATGAAAGATGAGGCTGAAGGAAGTGCTTTTTATCACATTCATTGGTATGTCTATCCTGTGATTTATTGGCTGGAAATTTTGCTTGATTTTATTTGTCTGGAAATGGCTGCAGTCGATATAGCATATTTAACAGAGTTTGATCCATTATGGAGTGATGACGCTAAATCTGCGATTTTAAATCCAGAAACGCTGTTGTTTCAAAATGTAGCTGCTTATCAAGCATGTATAGCTGATTGCATGAGTTGCAGCGCTGGTTTATTAGCAAGTGATTATGCTTTTTGGTGTGCTGAATGTCAAGGAATGCTTTACCCTTTTACTGGAACAGCTGCGGCGCATAATGGTGGAGTTGGAACATCTGTATTAATGGTAAGTAAGTTTATGGCTAGAATGCATAGGCAACTGATGTTATGGGGATATTATGGTTATAAAGGCTTATGTGGCAAGTATCCCATGCCTATTATGAAGAAAAGTCAGTATCGACTACAAATGACTTATCCGATTCCAGAAACCAGATCCTGCAAGAGCATAGGCCAAACAGAAGCTACATGGCAGGCTGGAAGAGAATTTCCAGTTAATGGTGAAGATTTTGGTTACTTGATTTGGCGAAAAAGAGATTACTGTTTGCTTTGATAAGGGTTAGAGAGGAATATGGTTATACGAGTAATGATGTTGATGGTTTTATTATTTGTTAATAATGCTAATGCTTTTTTTTGGGCCAGCAAAAAACTTTTATTTTTGTCTCATTTTCAATGAGTGATGAGGCTTTAAAAAGCTATTTTGCTGAATCTCAAAAGGCTGGAGCTCAATTGATTATGCGTGGGTTAATTAATAACTCATTTACACAAACAAAGAATAAAACTATGGAGCTTGGTATTAGCTTCGATATAGATCCTAGCTTGTTTGAACAATATAAAATTGATGTTGTTCCTGTGATAGTAATAGATGATGAAAAAAGAGGATTAACCAAGAAATTAACTGGCCATATTCCTTTAGCAATAGCATTAGAAATTATGAATGAGAATACTCAATGAGATTATTATCTATATTAACTTTTTGATAGTGCTCAATATTAGCTGTTGTTTAGCTTCAATGCAAAGCAGTTATAATGAAGCTAGCAACTATAATGTAAATCTTGGAAATTCTTCAAATACACAAGAATTATTTCATCAAGGTAGTAATGTCAATTATCCTAACAATGATGAGGATTTAACCTACCATGGCCGTAATCAGCTTGGTACAGAAAGTGGGGCAATGTTATTTCAAGCTGAAAACAGTAAAAACAATGCCTTAACTCAACATAATATCAACGATCAAAATTATATGATAGCTAATTCAATGAGAATTGAATCTGATCCTTTAAGTGCCCTTGATAGCAGTAACTTCGTAACTCAGACAAGTAAAACTAATACTGAAATTATTCAAAGTTGTAATGAAGGTAGTAATTTTAACATTGAACTTATTCGAGAATTAAATGTTGAGTGCAGATTAGAGAATGTATGGCTTTCTTGGCAAAACCGGCAAATGGAATTTGCAACAGAAGAAATAGTAGAGAATCATAGTAATTGGCTTAATGGTCGTGCAGATTTCCATGACGTAGATAAAAATAATGAAAAAATATACAAGTTAGCAGGTGATAGCCAAATGGCTGCAAGACGAATGAGGAGTGCTGTTGCTGATAGGCTTGGCGTATCTATAGAGCATATTGGAACAAAGTTTATATTATATCAAAAAGAGGTAAAATATGTATACTTCGCTATGACTACAGAGATAAGACTCAAGAACTAAGGGAAGTAGCAGAATATTGGCAAGTTGTAAAGCCTGAACTTGAACAATTAATAGAAAGTAATGAATGCTATGAGGTGAATAGACTCAACTATGAGAGTGGTGATAGAGTATTTTTTGACAAGTTTAGAGTCAATCGTTCATATTGGAAACAAAAGATTGTTTTTTCTTGTACTAGCGATCCAAAAGATGGTTGCAAACACCTTAAAATTCAAAATTGTGAATTAAAAACAGCACTTGCCAAAAATCAGTAGCAAATATTTGTTTACTATGGCAGCATGACTATAGCTGTTCAACTGATGAGCAAACAATGCTACACTCATCATTGCGTAATAACTCAATTTTTTGTTTAGGAGGTAATTGCAACACTCCGACTATTATACCAAACAGAGATATAGCTAAGGTAGCTCATCTAGCGATGCTAAATCAGATGAGCAAGGACATTAAAACAAATCCCGTTTCTGTATTTTCAGGTAAACATCGAAAATGCAAAAAAGATGTATTTAGTTTTTTGAATTGCTGCTCTTCAATGACTGGCTGGGGGCGTGATATAGGCTTATCGCAATGCAAATCTAAGGAACAAGAATTAGCTCTATATAGAAAAAAAGGTTACTGCTATTACATTGGAACCTATTGTTCTTCAAGAATTCCGATATTGGGTATTTGCCTAGCTAGAAAGTCTACTTATTGCTGCTTTCAGTCAAAACTTGCAAGAATTTTTCAGGAAGAAGCAAGAAAGCAGCTAAAAATAGACTTCGGTACACCTGAATGTCCAAAGTGTAGAGGCCTTACTGTTGAAGAGTTACAAAAAGTTGATTTCACTAAAATCAATATGGATGAACTATTTGGAGATATACTCACTAAGGCTCAAAACAGCATGAACAAAGACATTATTGCAGGAATCAAAGATAAAGTTCATCGTATGCAACAAAGTTAGTCTAAATGAGCAGATTATTAATGTTTATGATATTAATTAGTCATTTATCCACTGTTGATGCTTCACCAACAAGATTTTTATGGTACAATGATAAACATGGTCATGAGCTTGATGACTCTGCTGCTAATTCTAAGTTGATGAGTGTGGCTCATGACCAGAGAATCGAGGAATTAAAGGAGCAATTTAATCGAGCTCAGCGCGTATAGCGCTTGATAATCCAACGCTCGAAAATGTGATTACAGCTCAAAGATTGCAGAAGCAAATCATGGAGAAGGCTCATAAGTTTGCTACTATGTGGCAACTAGCTACTCTACTTGATTACCAACTGATTAATGCTAATGAGCCTGCTAATAGCTTACATAGAAAGCTATATCAAGAAAAATCAGAGCAAAAAAATGATTTCAAACTCAAAAACATTGCTAAAAACTGGGGATTGATTTTGCAAGTTAAACAAGATTGCTTGCTCTGTAAGGCCTTTATGCCTATTGTTCAGTGCTTTGCTAATAAATATGCATTTCAGTTGCTAGCTGTCAGTAAGAATAATGAGTTGCTTAATAAACTAAATCCTAAGCATATTGTACCTGTATTATATTCAGTAGCTAGCGATGGTAAAAAAATATATGCAGTAGCTAGAGGCATAATCTCTGAAGATAAAATTATCGACAATATTCTAGCAATCGATAGATATTATCATAAGTTGGAGACTACATGAGCACCAAAATCAGAGTTTATGCCATTACAATGCTATTATTGCTACAAGCTCCAGTATCACTAGCTTGGAATATCGAAAACGTATTTCAAGGAATGAGTGTTAATGTTACTAGAGCTGGATCATATCAGGATCAAGCGGCTGGATATTATGCGGCTGGCGGATTATCTGCCAGAACAAGCCAAACATCATTTCAGCCATTTGCTATAACTCCACCATCTTTAAACATGAGCTGTAGCAGTATTGATGCCTATCTTGGTAGCTTCTCTGTTATTTCTGGAGAAGAATTAGTTCAATTGATGAAAAACATTGGTTCTCAAGCTAAAGTCTATGCTTTTTCATTAGGATTAAAAACATTTGCTCCACAGATTGAGAACGCTCTCAAGGACTTACGTAATCTAGCAATGGAGATGAATCAATTTGCCAAAGGAGATTGTGAATTAACAAAAGCATTATTTGCTACAGCTTTACCAAAGAACTGGGCTATGAGAGAAGCTGTTTGCCGTGATATACAGTCACAAAGCGGGTTTGATTATTTTGCTGCTGGTAAAAAATGTCGTAATGATTTAGCCCAAAAACAAGCTCTGCGACAAGCACAAAATAAGGATTCAGAGTTATGCTGGATGATTATAACATCTTCACTAAAGCAGCAGCAAAGGTTGGAATACCATCAAATATGCGTGATTCAATCATGTCTATGACTGGCACTATCGTGGTTACAAACAATAATGTGTACTTTTTTGACTCCTTAGCTCAGGATGAAAAAAGTTGGATTAGTCATTTAAAAGGTGGAGAATCAGCTTCAATTTACAGCTGTGATAGTGTTAGTTGCCTGCATCCAAGCCTACAACGAAATATCACAATATCACCAGAGCAGTCTTATGCAGGTAAAGCTAAGCAAAAATTGACTGATCTAAAAAATAAGTTTGATAAGAATTCTGAATATAGCAACTCTGAAATAGCCTTTTTATCTTCGATTGGAGATATATTTCCAATTTATGATTATATCACATTAGAAGCTATTTCTGGAGTCACAATTTTAGAGATCTCATCAGAATTAATAGCTAGCTATACATTAGTTCAGCATTTGAAGGAAGTAATCACCGAAATACGTAGAGCCGTTACTTCACTAGGTGCTAAGCAAGTTTCGAATGAACATTTAGAAAGATATTTGAAGGAATTGAATCGAGTACAACTTTTTGCAAATGAAAAATGGACTAGCCTACAAACCGATGCAAGTCGAATAGATAAAAGGGCTAGATTAATAGAGCAGCATTTAATAGCGAAGGAGAAAAGTTAATGGATTACGTAATATACACATTTGGTGGTGGAGATCTGTTATGGCATGTGTTTAATGGCATAGGCAGAGGTCTTTGCTTCAAATAGCGAATACTTCACTCCAGTGGGTCACTTAGCCTTGACTATTGGTGGCATATGGGCTGCTACTAGGGCTATTTTTAGAGGAAATATCGGCATCTTTGCTATGGGAATGGTTTTTTCCATCGATATTTATTTTTACGCTGTTATTTGCCCCCAAATCTACTGTTTGGCTGAAGGATGAAGTATCAATGAGTGCGCCAGTAAAGGTTGATAATATTCCCATAAGTATTGCAATGTTTGCTTCTCTTTCATCGCAAACGAGTTACTTTGTATCTAAAATTGATGACTTTTTTGCTAAAAATGCTGAATTAGTCTTGTCTGAAGCGTTGAAGCTATATCAGGATGACAAAGATATCATAAAACTAATTCATACAATCATTTACTCTGATAATAGACAATTTGTAAAAGCTTTTAGAAACACCGCTGTATCAGGCATTATAAGCGAAAGCGCGCCTGAAACTTCTGCGGGAATTCAATCTACTCTTGGAAAGAATATTACTTCGCTACAATATTTAAAGCCTGGAGGTAATTTTAGCATCAAGGAATGGTTTAGTAATTCTGCTGAAACTGGATGGCTATTTATCACAGCTACTCCAAGTCAAAGAGCTACTTTACAGCCACTTATTTCAGCATGGATAAGTATAGCTATCAAAGCTTTGATGTGTAGAAATCCTAATCATGATAACAAAAACATATGGTTTATACTTGATGAACTGCCAGCTCTACAAAAAGTTTCATCTTTACCAGTTGCTTTAGCTGAAAGTAGAAAGTATGGAGGCTGCTTTGTTGCTGGGTTGCAGAACATTCATCAATTAGAAGCAATATATGGTTCTGCTGAATGTGCTTCTATGCTTGATTTGTTTAATAGTAAATTTATTTTTCGAGTTAGCGATCAGGTTACAGCTTATAAATCAGCATTAACACTAGGTGAGCAAGAGATAATTGAAACTCAAGAAAACTTGTCATATGGATCAAATACTATGCGAGATGGAGTAAATATGAATAATGTTGAGCGTAAAAAGCTTTTAGTTATGCCATCTGAAATTATGAATCTACCAGACCTTACATGTTATGTAAAGCTTGTTGGTAACTTTCCCATCACAAAACTAACTATGAAGCTACAAAACTTAAATATAGCATATGTTTGGGGATATACATTGCTCAAAAAACTTAAGTTAGTGAATTATTAATTCAAGAATTATCCATGCTAACTTTTAAATTAACCACTTCTTCGTTTGATAACCCAGTATTTTCAGCAATAAATTCAACTGAAAAGCCAGCTTTTAATAAGTTCCTTGCAAGCCCTTGTGCAGCTTCAGCTCTGCCTTTAGCTATGCCTTCATCAATATATTTTGCAGCAATTGTTTCCATAATCCTTTTTCTATCCTCAATTGATAAATTTTCGTCCAGTAATTGTTTTAACCTAGGTTGCTCATTTTTACTAACCTTACTTATAGTATAATGCAATAACGCTTTTATGTAAAGAAAGCCATTTTCTTTATCTTTTTGTGCTATTTCGTGTAGTGTATTAAAAAATTTTGCCCATAGCTCTATTATATCCTGTTGATTATGAATATACTTCATAAAATGAACTAGTGCAGCAGTTGCTTTTCTTTTTATTTCACTATCTGGCATTGCTTGCCAATCGATTAATAAGTATTCAGAGCTCATCAACTCCTTTAGCTAATTTAGGATCATCAAACAGTTCCCATAAGCTTCTCGTAGCATTAAATCGGTCAGCTCCATGATATACTACAATTGGTACAACAATTGGTAATTTTCCACGTTCTTTTTTACGCTTTTTAAGTCCTTTTTTATGCCTTTTTAATATTGATAATGTGTATTGCCATAATTTGAACGCAATCCAATAATCAGATCTTAATTCTGCCTCAATAAGTACATATATAAATGCATTATTATTATTTTTTGTTTTAACTGAAAATAGTACGTCACACATACTACGGCGTAGATTGGCTTCAACAAACGATTCTTGCTCAACTTTTATAGTATTTAAATCTAGTACGTTTTTAACTTCATTTGGTAAAAAGTCATTTATAAAATCCAGAGCTGCTTTTGGTTCATTCATTAAATCTTTAAATAGCCCATCGTGTTTTAAATTTTCAGACATAATCTTGGTTGTATATTAGTTTGTATGGATTCATTCTTTTCAGTAAGTTTTCTTATTTCAGGGCTGATAATATTTCTAACAGCATATAACCCTTGAGTTTTTAATAGATTATTGAAGTCATTTTTGACTGTGCAGACTGTTGCTCCCTTATCATCTAAAACTTTTTCTGCTTTTTCAGTATTTACGTCATTTTTAACTGCTAGAATGATCTTTTCTTTTGAGGCAGGATTATAGTTTTGCAAATTTTGGGCTTCAATGGCACATAAGATTTTTCCTTCGACTCCAGCATGTTTAATGCTTAGAGCAGTTTCAATATTCTCTGTAAGAATTGTTATAGAAGAGTAGTCTGAATTTTGTTGAGCAATTTCAACAAATGATCCACTAATTGTACCAACAGAATTTTCAGCTGCATCCGCTTTATTACATGTTTTTGAATTCAAGGCTAATATCTTAGCTCCAGTAATTTCATCTTTGTCATTTTTAACAAAAATAGTGAGTGCAGGCCAGGATTTTTGAGTCTTTTCATCAAAAACCATATTTGCTCTTAAATTAGGATTGTCAAAGATTTTTGAACTATAAATTTCTGTATGATTTTCTAAAAATTTGTTGACTGTTGTTACTTCCGCATTAGCTTTTTCCTTTTTGTTATAGTCGTATAGGGGTAAAGATTTTGCATATAATTCTTTAACCTCACTTTGATTCGTTATTAATTCACTTTGTATTTCATTAAATTTAGTAAGTTTAGCAATTTCAGGTATTATGATCTGTCTAATAGCTTCAGCCCCATGAATTTGTAATAGGTCGTGAAATCACCTTCTTGTGTTGGCATCACTTTTAACACCTTTGCTCCACTATTTTCGAGTGTTTTTTTCGCTTTATCAACAGTATTCATTGTTATAGAATTTTGTCCATCATTATCTGCCGCTATGATTATTTTTTCTCCTTCAAATGGTTGATAGTTCTTGAAATTATGTATACCAACAGCAGCGATAATTTTTCCATTAATTCCTGCTTGTTTTAGACTTAAAGCTGTTTCAACGCCTTCTGTTATGATTGTTATAGGCGAATCATGTGGTGCCAATGTACTAATTCTAACAAACGATTCGCTAAATTTTGCCAAAAGCTCGCCTAGGGACTGAAATATCTGCCTTATCGCACGTTTGCGAATTCAAATATACAACTTGTACACCAGTAATTTCACCTTTCGCATTTCTAGCAAATGCTGAAAATGCTGGATAATTTTCATTCGTTTCTCTATCAAGAATTACGCTTGCTCTCAAGTCAGAATTCATTGTAAAACAATCAATTCTTCTATGTTGTTCAAGATATCTTTTTACGATTTGAACTTCAGTATTATTAGTAAAATATAATGGAGAAGACTGATTATAAAAGTATTGAACTTTTCGAATTTTAGCTAGCTCATTTTGAGCAGCGTTTTGAGTGGTTTCTTTACGTTGGTAATTCTGCTTATAACTTGTTATTCCTACCATGCTTGTTAGATATTCCTTGGCTTTAACAAAATCACCGCCACGTTCTTTTCTGGCTAAGTCAAATAAATCTCCACCTTCGCCAGAACTAAAGTCATACCATTTTCCAGCATGCTTGCCACTAGTATTGACGACAATTTTCCCTGTATCTCCCCAACGTATTTCTCCACGTCTAGAGAAATGTTTATTAGGCTCTCCAAGCAAATCACAGGCTATGGTTTCTGCATGAGAAGCTATTTTATTTCTCAATTCTTCCATTAAATTATGATTGTTTGAATTATTGATTTTATCAGTCATACAGAACCTCACCTTCGCTAAATTTATTTGTATTTTTACCGTTTAAATGGTATAATATTTTTGCTGAGTGATTGTTGAGATAGTATTTCTGTTAACGAATCTCTCTAAGTTTCAGGACTTTCGCATTCTGCTTAGCAAAGTCGTATTTTTATTACCCTTGAGCTGCTCTATGCAGCTCATTTTACCTTCGAATACTAATTCTTGGATTTTGTTGTTCAGGCTTTGTGTTGATTTTTTCTGTAGTTGAAATATCGTTTGCGGTCTTTGTAGCCTTTAATTCATTATTTGGACTTATTTCTGATTTTCTTATATCATTAACTATATTAGGTTGTTCGATCTTAATGTCAGCTAATTGCTCTGGTTTTTTATCGTACTGATAATATTTAGCGTTTTTATGAAATCTGTCTCCTACATCAGTTACTATAGACTTAAACCAACCACAAATTTTACTTAAAATAGTTGGATTTTCTTTATTTAAATCTTCATTAGTTTTTAAGTTTATGCTAGCTGATTTATCATTTGGTCTGCTAAGCTGATTTATTAAGCTGTTAATGCTTCTAGTTGCTTCCTTATTGCAATATAGCTGTAATTTCTCTATATGCCTTGTCATAGCTACGTATGAGCTGCTTATATTACTTACTCCATTATGTAAAACGTATACATCTTTTATAGAAGCTCCCTGGGCCTTATAAACAGTACTTGCATAACCATGTTTAAATTGTATTTTGCTTGGGTCAAAACTCACATCTTGTCCTGCATCTGTCTTAGCTACAAATTCATTTTTATTAACCGAAGTTAAAGTTGCAAATTCACTATTTTGTATTTGTAAATCCTTATCGCTTTTTTGAAATACAATTCGATCTCCAGCCATGTAGGACTCTTTCCTTCCAGCTATTGAACGCCTATATTCTGTGCCTTGTAGCGTGCCATTAGCTTTTAACAAAGATCTAATACTTGAATTAAGAATGTCTACCTCTTTATTACGTACTGTAATTACCAATTTTTCATGTAGCTTAAACTTGCTTAGACTCCAGTTGTATCTTAACTTACTCATTGAGTCCTGCAACGTATTATCAAACTTAATACATTTATTTTGTCTCAGTAATGTTATACCGCTTAAAATATTACTCTCAGCAAACTTTGTTGCTGCTTCTCTACTCCAGTTTTCACTTTGTCTTCGAATATTCACTAAAACATGTGAACTGAAAATATTACTCAGCATCTCAAACATTCCGCCTCTTTCTATTGAAGCTAACTGCTTTTCATCTCCAGCAAGTATCAGTTGACAATTATTGTTTCTAACTACTCTAAACAGCTCTGCATATTCTCTAGTAGCAACCATTCCAGCTTCATCTACTACTATTAACCTATTTTGCATAAAAATTTTTTTTTTCGATTATACAAAAATCCTTTTACTGTATAGACTTCCTTATAACCTTTGCTCCTCAGCTCTGATACCGCTTTATGAGTAGGAGCAAGTCCAATAACATTTTGTCCACGATTTGTTGCAATTTTATATGCTTTTGCTAAAACAGTGGATTTACCTGTTCCAGCTCTTCCTCTTAGTACTCTAACTCCACTAGTGCTAAGCAAAATATGCCTTAGAGCTTGTTTCTGTTCTTCACTAACATTTGCTAGACCTTCTATATCACTTTTAAGATTGTAAATATCGTTGTAATAAACTTGATTATTGATTTTATTAGCTATTCTTATTATTCTTACTTCCTCGTCTCTAACATCAGTTGTAGTAAAATATTTGCTACTTTCACCATCATCATGATATAACTCTAGTATTCTATTTGAACTGAACACTTGCTGAACTAACATTCCCCTTTCTGTTAGGTCTGGTATATCTTTTACTGCTTTTTCAATATCCTGCTTAGTAAAAATAGATTTGTAATGTGTTATAGCATCCGTTATTACATCAACATCCTTAATAATTTTTAAATTAGCCTCTTTACGTAACTCATTTTCATTTGCAACTTCATTAATTAAACCCCTAATTCTAGTAGGGCCAATATGCTCTTGCGGTACTGCACTTATCTTATCAACTCTATTTGTTAAGCCTAATTTAGCAAAATATGCATTAATTATTTCCTTCACTTTTTCATGAATCATCTCAGCTTCTAGAATAATAAATGCCTTACCTTTTGATGTTCTGAATTTAGGCTCCAAGTCAACAGCTTTACCACCTAATTCTTCGCCATTCTCTTTAATCTTCTTGTAGTAACCAATATATGCGCATGCCAGTTTTTATCTCCTCTATGAAGCTTATGAATGTCTATCTGTACTCCAAGACCATTTTGCACCCATTCCATTGCATCAACTATTTCATGTGTAATCTTTATTCTATCTTCTAAATTCAATTCCTTATCGTCTGGCAGTGCTATTACGATATCCTTCAACAACTTACTGTTTCTTCGTTTTTCTGTTTGTTCCACCTCATTCATTAATCTTTGGACATTCTTGAATTTTTGATTTACATAATCTGGTATCAGTACTGTATGATATACGTTATCTTTCTTATAAGAGAAGTTATACCTTATATTTGTCTGCTCATTTTTAACAATAGTTCTTGCATTATACGCTGCCTTACAACAACTATCTCCTCCTTTACTTCTACTTAAAAATTCAATCATTGCAAACTGTATAGCCATCTCAACACCAATTCTCACCTGAGTTTTAAGTTAGCATGGTTTTTTTGATTTTGCTAGCACAAACTTCTTTTTTTTAACACTCAATCGGCTAATGAGTGCTCATTTTTTAGCAGTAAACTTTCAAGTTTACATATTGCGTATAAGCTTATTCTTTAATGAAGCTTCTAACCTGAATTCACGTTTTTTTGACTATAATTATTTGATGTTGGTTTGGCAGGTGCGGTTTTTTTCTTTACTGGAATTTTATTTTGATATATTCTTGCCTGATTTTTTTATCTTTCTGAATTACTAACATGGCAAATCTTATGCAGCAAAAAATTACTCTCCAACAAAAAAAGCTAAGCTAATCATGGATGAGGTTAACCTCAAAATCAAAGAACGTAAAATGCGTACTCGACGTCTTATCGAAATGGGTGGACTAGTCGCTAAGGCTAAGCTTGATCACTTATCAGCAAACACTTTATTTGGTGCGATTGGTTTCACTAAAAGAAACTTTAACACAACATCCAAATGTTCAGAATCATTGGACTACAATCGGTAAAGATATTTTTGATAAAGAACAGCAAAATAAAGCTGCTGTGATTTTAAAATTTTCCTCTGAACCAGACGAAAACACTAAGCACCACATTCGCCTTCATGGCTTAAAATGGAACAGTTTTCGTCAAGAATAATGGTGCGGCCATGTTAAAGATATTGAGACCTTAAAGAATACCCTTCTCAATGTTTAGTATAAACTTGAGCTTGTGTCTTAGATTTTAAAAATATTTAATGATAAGAAGTTATCAATAAGTATATACAATAATGAGAAAAACTAAAAAATTACCAAATAAGTTTTATGAAACTAAGCCTTTAATCAGAATCGCAAACTCTCTTGATCTTTATGATCATTCTTTTAGAACAGGGGAATATGGCTTATACCAAGGAAGGCCAGGCCAAAGAATGGAAGAAAGAGTTAAGTATAAAGTAGGCATATATATATTTGCGCCAGAATTAGCAAGAGAGTTTGCTTACAGTAGAGGTATAGAGTTTTACTCAGATATAGAACATCATAGTTGGAGACTTAATTTCTTCATATAATATTAAAAACTAGATATCAAGAATGATTTAGAAAAGTTATTATTGGTAGGTTCAATTTTTAATTCTTTAGCTAGAATAGATCATTAGTACTTGATAACATAGCTAATATATTTTATAGATCAGTATACAATCTAATTTTCTTAAGGGTGGTTATGTATAAAGCTAATTTTAGCAATTCATTAGAAGTAGTAAAAGTAGCTATAGATCGTTTATCTGCTGGAAGAAACATGAATGATACTTTCTTAATTGGCTGGAGTGTAGATGAATATCTTAATGCTTATAAACAGAGTAAGAATTATTCTAAAGTTACACATATTGTGTACCAGTCTCCTCAAGGTATATATTATGTGATATTTGATTATTTTGATTGCAAGAAAAAGATATGGAATATGTTATATGCATACACTGAATTTAACAATAGGATGAAAATTATCCGATATCAAAATGATATATCTATTGTATTCAATAATTTAAAGAAAAATGCGTACTTAGAATTAGAGAAAGTGAGCTATGACAAAAGCATTACTTGTGATAACACATCGGTTTTAAATGCTGATGATTTTATAAAACTTTCATATAATGAATCAAACGATATAGATTCAGAAGAGAAATTATATATTGGAATGAATTCAGAAACTTATATTCCTAAATGCGTTATTTCATGAATAAATGCAAGGCTAGGTTTTAACTAGTTAAATTTGCAATATTCACATAGTAGTTCTCCAATTTCTGGTAATTTAAGGTATTCAGCAAGAGGTATAAATTCTTGCTGAGTTTCAATGAGTATTTTTTGTCTTTTTTCATAAGGTTTTATATGTATGGTTTGAATATTATGGAATCGATCGAAAAGCTTAATTAATAATAGTTCTATTTTATTTTGCCTATAAAATGTTTGAATCATTTCTCTAGAACTGATTTTTTTATTATCCTTAATCCTGGTGAGGTCTAAAACCTGTTCTGCAATATTATTACCAAATTCTTGACTTATTATTTCTTTGGTTAGTGTTGTGTCTTCGAGTGTATCATGTAGTATTGCTGTAATAATTGTATCAGTTTCAAAGCTGTAGTCTGATACCATATAAGCTACTTCTAATTGATGCATATAATATGGCTCTCCTGTATCTCGAAGTTGTTTGTCATGATATTTTTTAGTATAAAATATAGCTTTTTCAACTTTATCAAGATCAATTTCAGCGTTAAGTCTTACGTTGATTCTAAACAGCTTATTTAGTAAGCTCTCGCTATAAAAGTCTATCATTTCCCATCTCTAAATAATCTTTAATAAATTATACCATAATTTAAACTTTTTATATACTCCAATCTCAGATAAAAACTGCAAAAGAAGCAAATAAATTGTGAATTTTTAAGTCATTAAAATGTGTTATTTTTGATTAAAAAAGTTGTACTGGAATATTGCAAGTAATGGTTGTAAACTTGTCTTTTTCACTCTCTATTTCCATTTCTCCATTAAGTTGATTAATAAGGTAATTTACAAACCATAATCCTGATTCAAGCATTAGCGGACAGTCTCTTACCAAGTCAAAATCAGCTAATTTAGCTTTTATATTCCCTAATTTTTCTTTTGAAATACCGCTTCCTTTATCGTGTATTCTAAATTGTAGTATGTTATCGCTTTTTATATAATTTTTTACAGTAAACAAATGAACTGTAATTATAACCTTGTAGCTGTGATTAAATCTAATGACTCCTCCTATTAATTGACTTAATATAGCTTGTAAGTGATCACTATTTCCAATCACAATATCCTTCATTTTGTACTGAAAATTGTAATTGATTTTTATATCTTTCTCTTTTGCAATGTCTTCTAGTCTCCTGACAGCATCCTTTACTAACTTTTGTATGCTAAATTTTTTTAAACATAAATTTTCATTCTCAATTTCGCTTCTAAGCGTGTAAACTACATCATTACAGTACTCTTGGAGATTTACTGCTCGATTTAATATTGTTTTCAGCTTATCTTTATTTTTTGAATCACTTAACATGATCTCGCTTGCTAGCCTTACAATTTCACTAGTTGCAATATTAAATCTATATTTGATATTCTGTATCAGATTCACACAATATTCTTTCAATGATTCAGCTACCTCGACCTGATACTTAGCTTTTCTTAACTTTGTTATTATCTCTATATATTCATCGATATTCTCCCTTTCTCCATTTACCAACGTAATTAGCATTGAAGGGATTTGTACTATCCATTGGTTACTTATTTTTTTTTCATAACATTCGCCAAAAGAAGAGTTAAAACTAGTTATTGGAACTTCAAATGCAAAAGTTATGTAATTATTTTCCTCTTTTGCTCTTAGCCTTCCTTTTAGCTGATGTATAAGATGTTTAATAAATGCTAATCCTTCTCCTAGTTCTTGATATGTTACCAAATTCAAATTCTCTAGTTCGGAATTTATTCTTTCTAATTTTTCTTTAGAAGGGCTTAGTACTATATTTTGTACTGTAAATTGTAATATTTCTGAATACTGATTGATGTTAATAGTAATCTTGCTATGCTTACTACTATTTATAATAGCACTACCAATTAACTGGCTTATTACTGCTTTTATTCGAAAACTATCTCCAATCAGAACTGTCTTTATATCATTTTGAACATTTAGATTTATATTCTCATTTTCAAAATGTTTCCTCATTCTGATAACGGTATTATTTATTAGCAATTCTATGTTAAATGTTTCAATCCTTACATTTGTTGATGCTATGTATTGTCTAAATAAAAAAAATCACTCTACTTAGAGAAGCTATTATATTTACTTTTTTTCTGTCGTAGTTATTTACTATTAGCCTAAAATATTGTATCCACTCTATGCAATTTATGCTTACTTCCTCAGATTCCTCTAGCTGGCAGTATAGTTTTTGCATTTCAGAATCTATCTGTTTTATTGTTGTGCTATTAATTCCCTCTGTAGATAATTTTTCGGTTAATTTATTGATTTTATTTTGACCTTCGTCTTCAATAGGCATAGAATTCTCCTGCTATTTAAGTTGTTAAATTGCTTCCTAGAGATTAAAAAGAAAATTTTGCGGTTTAAGTTTTAATCTCTATCAGAATATTATCTAAATCTTAAATCTCAGATAATATCAGGTATACAGTATCATTTCGATTTTTATCAGTACATGACTTTTTGTCATATTTATGAAATTTTTTTTCATAATATTACACATTGATGCGAAATTATCGCATTGTTTAAGACTTGTATATGCATACTTTACCTTTTAAAACCAGCATAATATTTAACAATTATATATTTATTATTAATCTTGAGTTATAAATTGAGATAGCCTAAAATAATTAGGCCATTAATAACCATAGCATTACTTTTGCTGTTTGAAGTAGTGATTAAAGAGTAGCTAGAGATTCATTTATACCTTTAATAGCAGATTTTGAAGTTTTAATGAAATAACCTCTAGCTAAATATTATCTAAATCTTGAATCTCAGATAATATCAGGTATACAGTATCATTTCAATTTTTATCAGTACATGACTTTTTGTCATATTTATGAAATTTTTTTTCATCTTTTTTAAAGTAGATGCAAAATTATCACATTGTATCTCTAGCTTCAAAAACATCATTCAAAAAAGATTTATAAAAAAAGCTCTGCAGCAGTTATTATTACTGGCTTTAAGGCTTATTTTCTGCTATAATTCATAGTAGAGATTTAATTAATCAAAAATTCTTGTGTCAATAGCAATTTCTAATGAACTAAAGCCTTTTCTTCACTGGGTTGGAGGTAAAAGGAGAATTGTTAATAAATTAATAGAGCATCTTCCTTCAGGGCCATACTATAATTACTATGAACCATTCCTTGGATGTGGGGCTTTATTTTTTCAAGTTAGGCATCTGTTTAAACAATGTTTTTTGTCTGATATTAATCTCGACTTAATTACTAGTTATCACGCTGTAAAAAAGAATCCAAATGAGGTCAATAGATTACTAAATCTATATCACAAAAATCATTCTGAAAATTACTACTATAAAATAAGAGACAATTATTATAGTAATGATCCTAATGATATCACGGCAAAATTTATATATCTTAATAAATATTCCTTTAGGGGAATTTATAGGCTAAACAGAGACGGCACATCCGCTCAAACATTTTCTGATAAGCGATATCTTAAGCTTCATATTTGCTCTAGAATAAATAAATGTAGTAACCTTCTGGCTGGTGTATCAATTTGCGCTATGGATTTTTCGTTTATAGAACCTAAAAAAGGTGACTTCGTTTATCTTGATCCACCTTATCACCAATCAGGAGAACGGTTCTACACTAGAGTCCCATTTGATGACAAAGAGCAAATCAGACTACGAGATTTTGTTTATGAACTAAACAATAAAGGTGTTAAGATTATGATCTCAAATAATAATACTGCCTTTATTAGAGACTTATACAAAGAGTTATTCATCACTCATATTGGAGTTACATACTCAATCAATGAACAGCGAAATCTCGTTAATGAGCTAATCATTACTAACTATAATTAACCAGAGCTCGATATAAAAAATAGAAAAAAAAGAATAAAGAAGGCGTATTAAAAACTACTAGATTCATAAAAAGAAACAAGTAGAACTGTTATGATGCATTTAGTAAAGATTTTATACTTAATAGAAAGCGCATTATCAAGAAAAAATAATGTTTAACACTATCCATAAGCAAAAAATCCTATCATCCTTACCTTTCCTATATTTTAATACCTTTCTTATATCAACCTTTGTATTTAATAAATTTAATATACCTCTTATAAAACTAAACCAAGTTATTTTGCAAGCTTTTTTACAAATCTATACTACTCGATTCAATTTCTATATCACCAATAACGCCCTGTTCATCATTATGCTCCATCAATACATTGTTATACTCTTCAGATAATAAAGCATACTTATCTTGATACTCTTTAAGTAATAGCTTAAGTGGACTAATATTTAAATATTTGCTTAATTTCATACATAAATTAAGAGACTCATCAATAACTAGAGTTATATGTGTTAATTTTGACATTACTTGCGTTAATTTTAATGGATCTGAACTCTGCTCTTCAGCTTTTGATTTTATATTTGCATAGTCATTACTAAAAGCTTGCTTTTGCTCAGATAATTTATCTTCATCATGAGCGATCTCTAACAACATTGATATTGGATTAAATGCTTCTAGATGATTTTTATAATACTGACACATATCAGGACTATTATACTCTGATGATAATTCTTCTAATTTATCAACATTAGGAAGGCGATATGTATTCGGAAAACTGAATACTTTTAGGTTATTTTTTATTAAGATTTGTTTATCATAATCAATATCTACTATTTTTGAATTAGTATCATTTAAATTTAAAAAATCAATGTCAAATGGAAGTACTATTCCATTTGTTAGTTCTATAATTTTAGTTGCTAAGCTAGAAATATTTGTTTTAAAACTATCTTCTGTTGTTTGATATAGCATAGATTTAAGAGCCTTATTAGCTTTATCTTCTAGCATATTTTCATTCAAGAACTCTTCAAAACGTGTCTTGCTGTTACATTTATTCATAAAATATTCTATGAAGTTATTGCATACATCTATAGCTTCTTCATCAGTTGCAACAGATAAGATAATTTTATTGCTAATAAAGTTTGATATAGCTTCAATTTCTTGTTTATCAGATTCTTGAGCATTATCTTTTTTTCTTAGATAATCGATTCTATTTAATACTACATCTATTGTAATAGGTAAATCTTCATGTGAAATATGAAAATCTTCGTAATCTTTATTATGCTTTATCTCAGAAAGAATACTGCTAACTTTAGTAAGCTGTAATATTTTTTTCTTAGTAGATTCCAATATGACTGCACCTTGTATTTTGCGATATATTCTGCGAGTAATAACTACATCTGCTAGATCTATTGTAGGATAATTAGAAAAAGGTTTTGTATAATGATCAGGAAGCTCTGACTTTAATAACTCCTTAACGTTATTAGGTAGGTTTTTTAAGTATGATTTATAATCTTCTGTTTTGATTTTATTACGTGATAATGTAATAAGACTATCATGCACAGATGTCAAACTTTCAACATATGATTCATATTTTTGTAAATCAATTCCAAATTTTATTAATATCTTGGCAACCAATACATGAATATCATGGTAAATCATATATCCAGCCTCTCCAATAGATTGACCACTTTGCAACATTTTTAATTCACTATTAATATGATCAAATTTATCATATTCCTTATAGAATCTTTCTTGAAAGAGCATTTCTGCTAAATTATTAGCGCACTTTGAGTTTTCATCTATTAGACTCAAATGTTTTTCTAAAAAAAGTTCTACTTTTCTTACTTCAGTACTAGTTAAGTTACCGCTAGACATTCTGATAGTACCTGCTATAAGGCTTTCTGCTATCTCATTTTGATTAAGTTGAAAGCTTTTAATAAACCATTCTGCAGACTGTACTAAATTTCTCTGTATAATTTTTGTTAGTATAGTAGTATGATCATATCCCTCATTATTACAATGTACTGGAAACTTATCTTTGGCGCAGTTTAGCAGAAAATTAGTGTATTCATCTGAATAAAGTTTAGCATCTTCATTAAGAGAAAGATATTTTTTTGATATACGTAATGCAGTATTATCATACTCTTCAGTAGTTAAATCAGTACGTTCAGTATCATAAATCCACATTATGGCAGGTATACCATGCCTATCTTTAGCATTAATATCAGCTTCAAGAGTCAATAGAGCTTCGATGATGTCCTCTCTTAGATACTTAAACGCTCTTATGAGTAGTGTATCATTGTTTGCTTGAGATCTGGTATAAACTAATTTAGGATGCAATGCTGTTAATTTTAGAAGAGCGGCCTTATTACCTGCTTGCACATACCCAAAAGCCTCTCTTCGTATTTCATCTGATATCATATATTTAATAATCCTTAATCTCTGTTTAAAATTTTATACTAAATGTATAATTGTAAAAATTATTAAAGTCAATTAAGAAAATTGCAAAATACGATAAAGCAATAGGAAAAGTGAACAAACAGCTAACTTAATAAATTCAAGTTAGCTATAATAACCAGAATTTGAGATAAAAAGTATGACAAACTGTATGAATAGAAAGTATTGCAACTATAGTGTAACATTACAAAAAAGGTACATAAAAAACCAAGTGAAACTATTATTATCTATCTAGCAGAGATTCTTTCTTAGTAGAAACATGTAGCAAGTATTTTAAACAAAGAATCTACGACGATAAATGTTTAATCTATACATAAGTATTAAAAGAACTATAACACTTATTCTTCCTAGGTTTTGCTATGTTTAGATATCAAATTCTGGTTAACTATAATTAAAATTTAAATATATTAACTTATTGTATCATTAATAGCGCGATGTAAAGAATATCTATATTTAGCCTTAGATTCAGCCATCATTTTACTCCTGAAATTATACTATCACTATTGTAATATAACCTTCAGTACAGCTTTACTTAGCAGCAAAGTATAGAACGATAAATAATTATTCATGAATTTTCACCTTTTTGAACCTTCGCAATCTGTTAAAGGATTATCATATAACTTACAATATAACAAAAAAATAAATGAAGCACCATATAATTTTATTCTGAGTAGAACTTTGTATTTCACTGCTATTAATCATTAAGCCTACTATCTACAAACTCAACTAATTCAAACGAAAACCCATGAGCTTCAAAAGCATGCTCTAGAATGTGCTTATAATTTGATTTGATATAGCTATTTGCAAAGCTTGTTAGAGCCTTAATGAATATCTTTTTATTAACATTATCTTCATTTACAACTTCTAATTTACTAAACCATAGTTTATCAATAACTTGCTCATATTCGTAATGTTGAAGTATGTATTTTCGTACTTTGAACAATATAGAGTTAGAACCTAGCTCTTTACTAAGTTCTGAAAGGTAATCTTCATCGCTTATTTGTTGCTGTAAAACTGTTGTTTTTTGATACTCAGTTGTGCTATTGGTAACTTGTTTTGATTCATCAAATGGTATAACTTGCAACTGCTCAATATCGTTGCCATGCACAGCTCGTACCTCTTGTAGTATCTTGAATTTAATATGATCTGACAGTGAAATATTCTTAATCAACTTGATGTAATATTTGTTTTTAACTGCTGCTCCAAAATCACAAGATGTTAAAACTTGATAAGCAGTATCTGCTTCAAAAACTCCAGCTATTTTACGCTTCAACTGAGCCTTCATACTACGATCTGTACCAGATTCAATGTTTGCTAGATACTGTTCTTTAAATCTTCCTACGTCATTAAATCTAAAATTTCCACTATTAGCCTGATCAGTAGTTAGCAATTCATTTGCTAACGCTTTTGCCATATAGTTTAGCACTGCTATCTTATTTTCAAAATAACGGAATGAATATTTATTTGATAACTTCAACAGTAATTGATTTATGAAGTATATGTTGAAGCTTCTACTAGACATACGTTGTAGTATAACTGCATCTTCTGGTGTTAGTGGATAATAATCTGCTAGTCTTTTTCTTTTGGGGCAGCATTCATTCTTTTCAACCTCTGAATTATCGATAATAGCTGGAGTTGCTAACTTACTGTTTTGCTCATAATCATTGTTTGATGGCTTGTCATTACTAACATCACTAAGCTCATAGAAATTCAAATTCTGTTGTTGCTGTTGATCTTCTTTTTCATTTCCTACTAACTCAATTTCTATAAAATCATCAGATTCAGTATATTTAAACTTCAAATTTTGCTGCTGATCTTCATTTTTATTTTGATCATTCTCTACTAACTTAACTTCAGTAGATCTAGATCTATTATTATTTTATTATATCTATATATGTAGCTGCAATTTTTTGCAGGTTCACCTGCAAATTCTTGCAAATTGATGTGAAAATTTTTTTGTTGTAGAAGGACAACTTTTTCTTCTTTTTTTTCTTTTTCAGTGAAACGCTGAAAATTTTTTAGAAGTTTTACACAAAGAATATTACGTACCTTGAGATTGCCTTTAATTATTGTTCTATTTTCAACTTTAATAAAACCTGCATTTCTTAATTCAACTAAGCATTGCCTAACTCTGCGGTAACGAAGGTTTAACTCCTTTTCAAAAAAGTAATAACTTTCCTGTAATTCATCTATATCTTTGTTGTAATAGATATGTAGTCTATATACTATCAATGATAAAAGCTGTTTAGATGTTTTGCTTAAAGCTTTAGCATTATCTCCAATCAGATCTTTCCATTCTGCTGGAACAAAATTTCCAATAAAACGATAAAAGACAGTTGCATTATTGCTACTGTTATTATTAGCAATTTTACAATTATTGCTTGCAAAATTACGCAAATCTTGCGCCATTTCTAACCTCCAAAAATGTCAGATATGGCAGGGGGTTCAGGCGATTTTCGCTATCCAAAACCACGTTTTTATGCCGCGTAAATATAGCAATTTTGTAGCTATACTCGAAATTTAACACTCTGAAAGGCTTATAACAACACAGTAGTCTTAAATATTGAAAGGTATATATTACATACCTTTCATATTTAAAAAGTTAAATAATATTACTGGCATATTTATCACCATTCATTAATTTTAAATTGAAGTAATTAAGTAATAACTTATTAATTTTTAAAATTAGCTTAAACTTATAGTGTGTAGTATGATTTTTATTTAATAGCAAATACTTTTGTAAAAATAAAAAATATTTTTAAGCAACATTACCAACTGAAGGTTGCTCTAAGCTTATCAACTATAAATTCAAGTTGCTTGATTAAAAATTAGCATTCCAATTAGCTAAATATTATACACATATTTGTGTTACATTTGTGCAATTACCATCAAGATATTATTATCATATTGGCAAGTAATATTAATACAGCTGTAGTTGCTTTATAAATGCATAAATTTTATAGCTAAACATCAAGCTTATGGTAACACTTATATGTAGGTTAAAATGCTAGTTCTGAATTTATTATGTTTTTAGGTATTTTTTACTTTCTTAGACTTGCAGTAACGAGTATTATCGCAAATAAGATAATAACTATTATGGATTATAGTTGAAGCATTTTCAACAATTTTGTGTTGTATCATACTTCTCTTCTTTTACTAAATTTCATTTTAGAAATAATACAGCGATGAATCCATTAGCAATAATGCTAATTATTACGCTACTTAATTACTTGTCGATAGAATTAGTTATTGCTAACCCAAGTCAAAGAGCTACTTTACACCTACTGATTTCAGTCTGGATAAGCATAGCTATTAAGGCTTTGATATGCAGAAACACTAATAGTAAAAATAAAACTATGTGGTTTATACTCGATGAACTGCCCCCTCTACAAAAAGTTTAGTCTTTACAAGTTGCTTTAGCTGAAAGTAGAAAGTATGAAAGCTGCTTTGTTAGTGAATTGCAGAATATTCATCAATTAGAAGAAATATAGTCATTTACAATGAGGTTTGAGCATAGAAAGAAGCGATAAAAATTAATAGAATCGTTGGTTATAAAGTTATTTTTTTGCTACCTTATTCTCCAGATTTAAATCTAATAGAAAAGTTTTGGGCTAATATGAAGATGTGAATTAGAAATCAAATTACTCAATTTGGTAAATTTTATGAATCTATTATTGCTTCTTTCTATGCTCAAACATCATTGTAAATGACTATATTACTCTATCAACTGGTTGCGATACAAACCTTGCGGAATATTTTTTTTAGTCTTTTTTAGCATAGAAGTTTGTGCTATCATTCTAGGTGTTTTCTGAATTTTAGTTTTACATTGGTTAGTTTTTACTAGCCTAAAATCAAAATGTTTCACCATTCTTTAAATCAACTACTTTTGTCTTTTTTCTTCGTTTAGTTTAACATTTATTTTCAACAGTTCTTGTCTTAGGCTTATATTGATTGCTTTTTCTAACCACCGCTATTTTCTATAGCCATCTCTTAGTTTACTCACGATCTTTGCTCTTTCTAGCATTTGATCTACTTCATTAAGATAAATATTGCCTAAAAGAGGTGATAGTGGTCCACCCTGAGATATTTCTCTTTTTTCACCTGCTTTTACTATCAGTTTTAATAGCTTCATAACATCTTTATCACTTACATGTTCTACTCTATCTTGTTGAATAGATCATGGTGTGTAATTGTTTCAAAGTAAGAGCGATAGGTCTACATCTATTACTCTTATCTTCTACTTGATTGCTGATATTGTAACTGTTTCTATAGCCTTAGCTGCAATTCATTTAGGGCGATATCCATATGATCCAGGTTGAAAGTTAGCTTCAAATATTAGTTCTAAAATTAGTTTTAGTACTCTTGCTACCACTCTATCTTTGGTAGCTGGTATAGATAGATTTTTCATTTTATTCCCAGCTTTAGGGATTACCTTAACTCTTTTTCTTTGTGGATAATAGCTTTTGGCTTGCAATGCTGTTTATATATTTTCTAGAAATTGTTCCAACCCCAGCTAACTCTATCATTTCAAAGATAACGTAATCTATTACTGGCACTCACTTATTGTTCTTAGCAATCTTGTAAGGCTTATCTAAGTGTTTCTATCTTACATACATGTACATATAATCCACGAAATCACCATTACTTTTCAGCTTTAGTTTTGATATATATTTTCTTTTTCAGGTCTTGTAATTCTATAGATGTTTTTATCATTCGTCATTATCTCCATTGTTGTTGAAATAATGTTATCAGTATTGCGCCTTTTCTCCACAGGCATTACCATGCTTCATTGCTAATACACGCCACTACGTTATCCTCTCATTTTCAATGCATTTCATATAGTTTACTAGCTATAGAATCTACATTGCTCTAGAATCTTTCTTTCTGGAATGAGTATGACTTAACAAAAATCTCTATTGATAAACTAAAAGAAAATGTATCACAATATAGTTACGCATATCAATATGAAAGAATAAAAATTAAATAACATTATTTGCTTATGGAAATAGAACAACATATTAGGCAAATTATACGCTCAGAAAATAACATAACAGTTGAAAATCTAATGTCTATTGTTATGGAATCAAGGTATAATTCTTATTATCGTATTCAGCAACCGTTAGGTAAAGCTGGAGATTTTATTACTGCTCCAGAAATTTCACAAATGTTTGGAGAAATGATAGGAATATGGTGTATAGATCTATGGCATAAGCTTAACTGTCCACAGAAAATTGATCTTATAGAACTAGGACCAGGTAATGGCACGTTGTTGCATGACATCTTAAATGCTACAAGACATATAAAAAAGTTTAGCACTGCTATCAGCCTTATTCTTGTAGAAATTAATTGCACTCTTAAAAAGATTCAGCGAGACACTTTATTAAGTTTTAATGTGCCGATAAAATGGGTTAAATCAGTTAACCATATTGTTAGTAGTTATCCAACTATTATTTTAGCAAATGAATTTTTTGATGCTTTACCAATCAAGCAATACATAAAAAAAATCAATCAACAGTCTGGACAAATAAATTGGCTAGAACGAGTAGTGAAAATTGATAACAATAATAAATTATATTTTGATACAATAGACGCTGATATTAATGAAAATAAGTTTTTAAAGTTGCACAATAATGCTCCAAATGGTGGAGTGCTAGAAATCTCACCAGCACAACATCAAACTATACAAGCAGTAAGCAACTTATTGAAAAAAAATGGAGGAGGGGGCTTAATAATTGATTATGGTTATGATATTTCTCCTGAACAGCGAAAAAATTATCAATATAATAGTAGTTTGCAGGCTGTAAAACATCACCAATATCATCCATTATTAGAAAATTTAGGATGTGCTGACTTGTCAGCACATGTTGACTTTTGGAGCTTGAAAAATATTGCCGTTGCTGAAGGTATAGTAAGTTTTGGAAGCATATCACAAAATGTTCTCTTACATAAATTAGGTATAAAAACAAGATTAAATATGTTAAAACAAATAAACTCAGATGAGAATTTAGCTTCAAAATTAGATCTACAATATAATAGGCTTACATCTGTTCGAGCTATGGGAGAACTTTTCAAAGCAATAGCAATAACTTCAGCACCTTCTATTATTCCGCTTGGGTTTTACAATAGCAACTACAATAGTTTTAAGCGATTGTAGTTTAAGTTGTATTATCTATTATCTAAAACATACGTCTACTTTAAATGATGATGTTTATGAAAACTTACATTGTTTATCACAACTACAGAGTTATTATGTAATTTCTGAATTAAATACTGTTCTATCCAACAGTTAAAAATAGAAGTATTAACATTGCAGTCAAAAATTGAAACTGTTTAAGCAGAGATTTATCTACTAATCTTCCTATAACATTAGTTCTCTTTGACTGATGCCAATCATATAGCTAAACTACTATAAAACAGTTGTGTTATATTAGACCTCTTTCGAAACTGGTTAAGGTAGTTTAAAATTATAAATGCCAGAGATCAAATTAAAACTAAGACCGAATCTTTTACGTCCATTTCGATATTTATCAGCAATAATTTTGAACTACCTTAACCAGTTTCGAAAGAGGTCTATTGAAAAAATTGTTTCAAGCAAAATCAAGAATAATAAAATATTACTATGACATAACCGCGCTTTTTGAAAAATATATAATATGGCTGTTTTATAGTAGTTTAGATATAAACGTCGTAACATCTCCTCATACATTTTGCTTGTATATCTATGAGTTCTAGGAAGCTATGAACCAAACCTCTCGCATCGTAAAAACAATAACTTTTCCTTCGTTTTTGTACTTTTTATCTTATCCTGAAGTTTTAATCTATCTTCTTTTTTGGACTTAGGATATTTTAAAGCTTTTTTATATGTAATATTTAATTTCTTGAATATTTTTTGTATATGAGACTTACTTACCTCTAGTTGTTCAGCTCTTTCATATTGATATGCGTTACTATATTAACTCACATCTTCTTTTAGTTTATCAATGGAGATTTTTATTGGATCTTTGTTTCTATTTTTTAATTGCAATATTTTTTACTCCATGCAAATACCGTACTCCTTCCTATTTCTAAACGTTTTAATGCTGATTCAAAACTAATTTTCTCTCTCTTTCCTTTATGTCCAGCACTTTTTTCCAAAAGCAATAGTATATGTCATACTAATTACTTTTTCATTACATCTTAACATCTTATTATTATAATTTTTTATAGTAGTTTAGCTATATATATAGTCATTTACAATGAAGTTTAAGCATAGTATTCTGAAAAGAGAATGCCAAAATCATATAGCCAAGACTTTCGAGAGAAAGTAATAAAATGTGTTAATGAAGGAAAAAGTTGTAATGCTGCCTCAGTAAAATTTGATATAGCAGCAAACACAGTAAGAAATTGGTATAAAAGATATAAATCAGAAGGTCATTATAAAGAAAGAGATCGTCTTGGTAAAAAAGGGAAAATATATAAGATAGAATTTGAAAAATACATTTCGCTAAATCAAAATCTAACTCTGGCACAAGCAGGGAAACATTTTGGAATTTCAATAAGGGTAGCGAGTTATTATATGAAAAAATTCGGCTATAGTTATAAAAAAAACGTTTACCTACATGGAAGCAAAACCAGAAATAAGAGAAAAATATCAACAAGTGAATAAGTGTGCTATACCTAAGGAAAACTTGGTATACATAGATGAAAGTGGCATTGAAATGTCTATATGCAAGAATAGAGGGTGGAGCAAAAAAGGAACTCATGTAAGCAGCAAAAAGAGTGGTAAATATTACGAGCGTACAAATATTATAGCTGGTTATGTTAATAATAAATCAATCGCACAATGGTGCATGTAATACAAGATTATTTGAAGCTTGGGTGCAGCAGGTATTAATTAATGAGTTAAAGCCTGCTCAGTTTGTAGTAATCGATAATGCTGCTTTTCATAAGTCTAAAAAAACTAAAGAGTTAATAGAATCTGTTGGTTGTAAAGTTATTTTTCTTCCACCTTATTCTCCAGATTTAAATCCGATAGAAAAGTTTTCGGCTAATATGAAGCTGTGGATTAAACATCAAATTACTCAATTTGCTAATTCTATTATCTCTTTTTTCTATGCTCAAACTTCATTGTAAATGACTATAACACTTTTTTTATTGCATCTGCAGCTGATCTTGCAGTTCTAAAACTATACGAATATTTATCTGCTGTGTTTCTGCAACTTGTTCTAAATGCTAGTTTATATAAAGCTTGCATAGCTCTTTCTCTCATAGTAAGCATATCTATGAACATATGTTGACTGTTTGTCTTAGCTATATAAATTCTATTCTCATAGTTAACCAATCATTATACATAACCTCTCTTTACTTTTTCGTAAGTCATGATAATATTCTATTTATCTTTGATTTTGATTCCAAAAAATAATAAGAAATAAAATGTTTACTCACTTAATTGAATCAATAATTTTATTAGGCATAATGTTGCTATTAATCAGAAAGTTAATTGCTGTACTTGGTAGTGTTGATGAAGCTGAAAGGCAAAAACATAAAAGTTTTAAATCGTATTTTGGAGAGCCTTATAATTTAAAGGATGTAACTAATACTAATGTTGTTGAATCTTCATCAATTCGCTTATCATGTAATCAAGACTTAAATTATTTCAAACAAAATAATTTAGTGGTTGATGAAGCCGCAGATTACATAATCACTGAATTAATAAAATTAAAAAGTAAAGTGCCTAGCTTTAATATTAATAGGTTTTATAATACTGCTATCAATGTAATAAAAATGATTATTGAAGCAGTACAAAATGTTGATTATAAAACAATTTTTTCATTACTTGATAAAAGATTTGTTGATCAATTTCATCAAATGTCAAGCAAGTATGCTAATATTCATGTTAATAGTATTAATTTTAAGCTTTCCAATCTTAATTCTCTAGGCAATAATATTTTCATTAAGATAAGAATAGAAATCAATGGCAATAAACTTAAAGAAGAGTGGACCTTTAGCAAGAATATTACTACACCAGGCCCACAATGGTATTTAAGCAATATTGAAGAAGTGAGTTAGTTTAACATAATTTCTTTAAGTTATGAAGTTTCAATTATTTTATTTATAATAGCAAAATGATAGCTTTTATAATAAAAAGTACTTTTTATATCAGTAAATAATGTATTATTAAGTGATCAAACTACCATTTTCCATAGCAAGTTTTTATTATTTTACTAACATAGAAGATTTGGATACCTTATTACCAAGGCTTCTACTGCTTTGTAAGAAAAAATATATAAAAGGTACTATTATCATTGCAAAAGAAGGAATTAATGGTTCTATTGCTGGAACCAATGATAATATTAACATTGTTCTCAACCAAATTAAAGATATATTTGGTTACGCCATTGATCTAAATGTTAAAATAAACTACTGCAGTTATAATCCATTCGATAAATTGAAAGTTAAATTTAAAAATGAAATCATAGCTTTAGGAGTTGGAAGTATTAATGTGCAGGCTCTAATGGGAGAATACATACAAGCTGATGAGTGGGACAGTTTTATTTTACGTCCAGATTGTATAGTGATAGATACACGCAATAATTATGAAACTAACATTGGAGCTTTTAAAAATGCTGTTATTCCTAATACTGATACCTTTAAGCAATTTCCTGATTGGATTCATAAAAATAAAGATAAACTAAAAGGAAAAAAAATTGCTATGTATTGTACTGGTGGCATAAGATGCGTTAAATCTACTGCATATTTGAAAAATATAGGCTTTGATCAGGTTTATCATCTAAAAGGAGGAATATTAAAGTATCTTATGGATACTGGTAATCTGCAAAATTTATGGCAAGGTAATTGCTTTGTGTTTGATAATAGAATAGCTGTTGATAACAAGCTTAGACCAGTTAATACTAGCATTCAGTATACATAAGTAGACATAATTAGGTAGGCATTTTCAAGTAGGTAATAACTAGTGTTTAAGAACTAATAGCATCATGGCTAAAAATTTGTTGAAAAGAGTGCGGTGTGAGGTTATATGTATATGATTATTTAAATGAAAGAATATGCGGACATGAGGTTTCTCAAACAGAGACTATAGAGATGTAGCAAGGTTGCATTTATACCTAAGTTACTGCTATTGAGCGGCAAGATTGGTAAGTAAGTCAAGATAAGGTAAATTTAATCTTACTGGTGAAAGTCGAGTTATGGAAGGAGAAGCTAGATCCACCATATAGCGAGTCTTGTGCTGCTGAAGGTAACGACAGTAGTAAAGCGTAGACAGTGAAACATTCGAGCCGAAACCAAATGGTGAACGTGATATCCCCGAAAGGCTTATATAGTGGAAGCCGATATGTTAGACTACATAGTAGGCAAAAGAAGATTGGAGGTCAAACTAGTAAAAATCCAAAAATTTTCAACCACCGGGGTCACAGGCGTCAGCGAGTTTGTAAAGATTAATGACACAACTTGAGAAGTCCTTATAACTCTTACGTAATTAAGTAAGTATTCAAAGTACAAGTGATGCTTTGGAGATGGTGTAAGGATGGCTGAGTTAGCCATAGTAGTGATGAAATCCAGTAATAGACTTCTTTCGAAACTATACAATGATGTAAAATGGTGTTATAAAAATCTGATTTGAAGTAATAATGAAATTAGATCAGATTAAAGAGTTAAAGGATGAAAAATTTCGTCGATTAACAGGAGTAAGGAAGGGAACATTCTCAAAGATGGTGGATATTTTGAGGAAAGCTGATGGTGTTAAGAAATCAAAAGGAGGGCGTAAAAATAAGCTCAATTTGGAGGAACAGTTATTGATGGCCTTAGAATACCTTAGAGAATACCGTACTTATTTTCATATAGGTCAGAACTATGGGATTAGTGAAAGTTCAGCATATAAAGCTGTAAAATGGGTAGAAGACACCTTAGTTAAACACCCAAACTTTGCTCTTCCAGGTCGTAAAGCTCTAATGAATAGCGATATGAATTATGAAGTAGTCTTGATTGATGCTACTGAGAGTCCAATAGAAAGACCCAAAAAAAACAAAAATTCTATTATTCAGGAAAGAAGAAAAGGCATACACTAAAGACTCAAATAGTGGTAGACAAGAAAACACACCAAGTAATATGTACAGATTTTTCTAACGGTAAAAAACATGACTTTAGATTATTTAAGGAATCCAAAATTCTTATCCATCCTAAGATTAAAGCGATTACTGATACAGGATATCAAGGTATACAAAAAATTCACAATAATTCTGCATTACCAAAGAAAAAAAGCAAGAAAAATCCTTTAACTAAAAATGATAAAAAGAATAATCGTAGGTTAGCAGGAAAAAGAGTTGTCAATGAAAACGTTATTGCTATGCTAAAACGGTTCAAAATTATTGCTGACAAATATCGAAATAGACGTAAAAGATTTGGTCTTAGATTTAATTTGATCTCTGGCATTTATAATTTTGAACTACCTTAACCAGTTTCGAAAGAGGTCTAATGTGGGTGGAGCCCGAAGGGTTAGCAGAAAAGTAAGAACGTAAGAGGGAAACAATGGCTGTACACAGCATAGACAGAAATACATGGTTAACGAAACTTGAGCGTATAAAGTTGCTATCATCGAAAAATCAAGACATAAAGTTTAATAATCTAAATCAAGACATAAAGTTTAATAATCTTGGACATATCATTGATTTAAAGATGTGCTATAGGAAAAATTGGTCTTCTAAGGCAGATAGTATAAGTATGAAGATTTATATATGTTTGGCATAAAAATTTTTTTCAACCTATTTTCAACCTTTTGAACAAAAATTTGACTGTAATTTTATAAAAAAATTATTTTCTAAAACACCTACTATAGCTGTATTTTTGGAGATGAAAAATGCGCCCTGTAGTAATAGTTGTAATATTATTAAAAATAATAGTAACAATAATGACACAATATTTTATAACTTTATTGGAAATATCATTCCACCAGAATGGAGAAAGCTAAGTGGAGATAATGGAAAAGCATTAAGTAAAACATCTAAACAGCTTTTATCATTCATAGTATTTAGACTACATATCTATTACAACAAAGATATAGATGAATTACAGGAAAGTTATCAACTTTATGAAGATAAGCTGAATGTTGGTCAAAGAAGAGTTAGGCAATGCTTAGTAGAATTAAGAGATGCAGGTTTTATTGAAGTTGAAAATAGGACAATAATTAAAGACAATGTTAAGTTACGTAATGTTCCTTGCATAAAAATTCTGAAAAATTTTCAGCACTATAGTGAAAAAGGAAAAGAAGAAAATATAGCCTTACCAGAAAAAAAATTTCGTCCCAACATGAAAGAAATTTCAGGTCAACCTGAAACTTTTTTCAGGGACATATATAGATATATAAAAAAAGTCTAAAATATCTAGATCTACTGAAGGTGAGTTAGTAGAGAATAACAAAAATGAAAATGAAGAATAAAATTTTCAAAATGTTGATGATTTTGAAAATGATATACGGACTTCAACTAAAAATCGCAATAAAGACATTGAATCACTAATAACAAAGATTCTCAAGTCTTCGAATGGTAAAAAAGAATGGTTCAAAAGGTACAGGCTAGAAGACTTTTACCCAACTAACACCAGAAGATGTAGTTACACTGCAACATAAGTCTGATAGAGGTTTTAACATATACTTTATCAACAAATTACTATTAAAGCTAGCAGATCAATATTCGAATTATCATTTTGGCGGTAAGGCATCAGTTCTAAACTATATGGCAAAAGCGTTAGCAAATGAATTACGAACTACTGATCAGGCAAATAGTGACAACTGTGGATTTGATAACGTAGAAAAATTTAATAAGGAAAAATATCTTGCGCAAATTGAAACAAGGACAAATCTTAGTAAGGAAAGCCAGTTGAAGCATAAAATTGCTGGTTCTTTTGAAGCAGCTATGGCTTATCAAATTTTGACTTCTTGTAGTTTTGGGCCAGCAGTTCGAACTAAGTTTTTTGTTAAGTTGCTTAAAAATATTACACTAACAGAATGTGATAGATCAAAGATATTACAAGCTGTACAAGATGTATATGGATACGACAAGAATTACAAGTTACACCATTTGAGCAACTCAAAACTGTTTCACAGAAACAAATCAATGAAGAAGAGTATCTCTTGAATCTGAGTAAACAATTGGACTCCAACTCAACTTGGTACAAAGTACGAGAATCTTTGATTAAAAGTTATGGTCAAGCTATCGATAAATCATGGTTTAGTCCATTAAAAGTTGTAAATGAAGATAATGTTAATAAAAAAATATTCATTAAAGCTAAAACAGGATTTGCTGATAGTTACATCACAATCAACCATATGGAAAATCTTGCGCACGCTTTTAAAGCTCAAGGGTTTTCTTTTGAGTTAGTTAAGTTCGAATAATTTTAATAAAATTTAAAGAGTGATATGGAAAAAGATCTTGCAAAGATTGCTCCAAATAATATTTAAGCAGAGCAAATGATACTTGGGGCAATTCTGATTAACAATCGTGCGCTATATAACATTAACGAATTTTTACTGCCGGAACATTTTTATGAACCATTACATGGTAAAATATATAAGTCAATTAATCTCATTATTAGTAAAGGAATTAGTGCTACTGTAATTTCGCTCAAAAATATGCTAGGCAATGAACTCGCATTTGAGGAAATAGGTGGAGTAGATTATCTAGCTAAACTTACAACTTTAGCATTAAGTATAGTTAATGTTAATGAATACGGCAAAATAGTATATGATCTCGCACTGCGGCGTTATTTAATTGAAATTGCAGAAAAAATAGCAACGAATGCATATTCTTCTACTTTAGCAGATACAGCTATCAGTAAGATCGAAACTGCTGAATCTCAATTATATGATCTAGCTTCAAGAGGAACTTTAAGTCAAGGATTTATAAAATTATAAACTTCAATTGAAGAATCATGGACATCAATTTCATCTGCTATTAAAAATAAAAACTCTATTAACGGTATTAGTAGTGGACTACCTGACCTTGATTCAAAGCTTGGAGGATTTAAAAATTCTGACCTAATAATATTAGCTGGCAGGCCCTCAATGGGTAAAACTGCTTTAGGAGTTAACTTAGCAATAAATGCTTGTAAATATTTTCTTACTCAAAAAAAATACTAAAGATAATGTACCATCAGTTGGCTTCTTTTCTTTAGAAATGTCATCTCAGCAAATCTCTACTCGAATTCTTTCTATAGAATCTGAAATTAATAGCTCTGCATTATTTAACGGTAAAATAGGTGAACAAGATGTTGATAAGTTAAAGACTGTACAAAATGAAATACAAAAGTGGAATTTTTTTATAGATGATGCTCCTGCAATCTCAATATCAGCAATTAGATCACGAGCTCGTAGACTTAAACGCACTCATAATTTAGCAATATTATTTATTGATTATTTGCAGTTAATTAAGATTGATTCAAATAGAAGTCAATATAATAGAGTAAATGAAATTTCTGAAATTACTCAAAGCCTAAAAGCACTTGCAAAAGAACTTAATATTCCAATAATTGCATTATCACAATTATCTAGAGCTGTTGAACAAAGGCCTGATAAAAAGCCGTTGCTATCAGATCTAAGAGAATCAGGCTCCATTGAACAGGATGCAGATATTGTAATGCTCATATATAGAGAGGAATATTACTTATCTAGATCAGAGCCAGCTCCTGGAACGCCAGAATATACGGAATGGATTGCTAAACAAGATAGATGTCATAATACTGCTGAAATAATTGTTGCTAAACACCGTAATGGGCCAGTTGGTACAGTGAAGTTACACTATACTAATCAGTATTCTAAATTTGGCAATATTGTTAAAAACTCTCAGCAAGGTTAATAAACACTAGATTATGCATAAATGAAAAAATGCTGGTCCAAAAAAAAAAATTACAGCAAAATTTTACTCATTAACACCAGAGATATACAACTTAAGGTTAGTTTTAGCATCGTGATAACTGAATCAAAAATTTTATAATTTAATTTGCTTCTTTTCCAGTTTTTATCTGGGATTGGAGTATACAAAAAGTTTGAATTATGGTATAATTTATTAATAACCATTTAGAGATGGAAAATGATAGATTTTTATAGTGAGAGCTTAATAAATAAGCTGCTCAGAACCAACGTAAGATTTAACACCAAAATTGATCTTGATAAAGTTGAAAGAGCAATACTTTACGCTAAAAAATATCATGGCCAGCAAAAGAGAGATACTGGAGAACTATACTATACACATCCATTGAAAGTAGCTCACATGGTATCAGACCACAGCTTTGAAACAGATACAATTATTACTGCAATACTACATGATACACTTGAAGACACAAAACTAACTAAAGAAAGAATAAGTTACGAATTTGGTAGTAATATTGCAGAACAGGTTTCAGACCTTACCAGAGTTAGGGATAATAAGAAAATCAGTGCTATGGAAATGATACAAATATTACGCAGCCAAAATAAAACAGAACTATTACTGATCAAACTTTTTGATAGATTCCATAATATTACAACTATATTCATCAAACCTCCTCAAAAAAGGCAAGAAATAATATTTGAAACTCAGCAAGAATTTATACCTCTTGCTCAATACCTTAAACTACCAGAGATTGCAATAGAGCTAAATAAATACTGTGAGCTTTATGCTAGTTAGAATGCAAACTTTTTCTAACTAGCATACATAGCATTATATATTTGCAAAATGGAGCATTGCTGCTTGAAATACATATACTATCGTTCTGGATCATCAATTAATAATATATCACCTACAAAATCTCTAAATTGATCAATATCTAAAACACTAATGCTACTTTCACTGTGATGGATGCATTTGCTACTTTCATTGTGATTCATGCATTGTTGAGTAAAAAAATCATCTAATTGTTTCTGTAAATTTTCACTGTGACTATTGTATACAATAGCTAGGCTAGATTTGTAAGGTTTGAACCGTAGAGATACATAATAATACTTCTCTACTATTAATCTTAGTGTATTAAAAGTAAAACTTACTTGTGTATATAATACATTTTGTTTGCTTTGGTCTTCACAAAAGTATTCTAAGGATATAGGAAGATCATCTTGAGTACTACGTATAACCCTAATTGTTTCTGTTTCAGTATTACGAAGCTGCACAATTTTATCTTGAATGCATCGATATGTGCTGTTATTCCATCCAAGCAAGAACAAAATATTATAACCTCCATGGTTAAATATACAATTGTAAACTAATTTTGTTAGCTCAGCTAAATTATTGCTGTTAGGTAAGATTTGAATAGAATCACTAGTATCACTGATTCGCATAACCACCATATATATTTAAAATTGCATTACACTCCTGGTTTATAAATTACATTAGCTGAATTATCAAGCTGTGTTTGTTGTATAAGTATTAAAAAACTAATACACAAGCTCAAGTTTATACTGAACATTAAGAAGGCCATTCTTTAAGGCCTCAATGTCCTTAACATTGCTGCACCATTCTTGACGAAAGCTATTCCATTTTAAGCCATGAAGGCGAATGTAGCGCTTAGTGTTTTCATCTGGTTCAGAGGAAAATTTTAAAATCACAGCAGCTTTATTTTGCTGTTCCTTATCAAAAATATTTTTACCGATTGTAGTCCAATGATTCTGAACATTTGGATGTTGTGTTAAAGTTTCTTTTAGTGAAACAATTGCACCAAATAAAGTGTTTGTCTGTAAGTGATCAAGCTTAGCCTTAGCGACTAGTCCACCCATTTCGATAAGACGTCGAGTACGCATTTTACGTTCTTTGATTTTGAGGTTAACCTCATCCATGATTAGCTTAGCTTTTTTTGTTGGAGAGTAATTTTTTGCTGCATAAGATTTGCCATGTTAGTAATTCAGAAAGATAAAAAAATCAGGCAAGAATATATCAAAATAAAATTCCAGTAAAGAAAAAAACCGCACCTGCCAAACCAACATCAAATAATTATAGTCAAAAAAACGTGAATTCAGGTTAGAAGCTTCATTAAAGAATAAGCTTATACGCAATATGTAAACTTGAAAGTTTACTGCTAAAAAATGGGTGCCAATTAGCCGATTGAGTGTTAAAAAAAGCAGTTTGTACTGGCAAAATCAAAAAACTCATGCTAACCTGAAACTCAGGTGAGGATTGGAGTTGAAATGGCAATACAGTTTGCAAGGATTGAATTTTTAAGTAGAATCAAAGGAGGAGATAGTTGTCGTAAGGCAGCGTATAATGCAAGAACTATTGTTAAAAACGAGAAGACAAATGTAAGTTATAACTTCTCTTGTAAAAAAGATAACGTATATCATACAGTGCTGATACCAGCTTATGTAAATCAAAAATTCAAGAATGTCCAAACAATTAATGAATGAGGTTGAACAAACAGAAAAACGAAGAAACAGTCAGCTATTGAAGGATATCGTAATAGCACTGCCAGACGATAAGGAATTGAATTTAGAGCATAGAATAGAAATAACTCATCAAATAGTTGATGCAATGGGGGAATGGGTGCAAAATGGTCTTGGAGTACAGATAGACATTCATAAGCCTCATAGAGGAGATAAAAACTGGCATGCGCACATATTGGTTACTACAAGAAGATTTAGAGAAGATGGAACTGGTTTAGGTGATAAAGCAGTAAATTTAAACCCAAAATGCATAACATTAAGTAATGGCAAAAAGGTTGTTATTCGAGATTCCGAGATGATTCATGAAAAAGTGAAGGAAATAATTAATGCATATTTTGCTAAATTAGGCTTAACAAATAGAGTTGATAAGATAAGTGCAGTACCGCAAGAGCATATTGGCCCTACTAGAATTAGGGGTTTAATTAATGAAGTTGCAAATGAAAATGAGTTACGTAAAGAGGCTAACTTAAAAATTATTAAGGATGTTGATGTGATAACGGATGCTATAACACATTACAAATCTATTTTTACTAAGCAGGATATTGAAAAAGCAGTAAAAGATATACCAGACCTAACAGAAAGGGGAATGTTAGTTCAGCAAGTGTTCAGTTCAAATAGAATACTAGAGTTATATCATGATGATGGTGAAAGTAGCAAATATTTTACTACAACTGATGTTAGAGACGAGGAAGTAAGAATAATAAGAATAGCTAATAAAATCAATAATCAAGTTTATTACAACGATATTTACAATCTTAAAAGTGATATAGAAGGTCTAGCAAATGTTAGTGAAGAACAGAAACAAGCTCTAAGGCATATTTTGCTTAGCACTAGTGGAGTTAGAGTACTAAGAGGAAGAGCTGGAACAGGTAAATCCACTGTTTTAGCAAAAGCATATAAAATTGCAACAAATCGTGGACAAAATGTTATTGGACTTGCTCCTACTCATAAAGCGGTATCAGAGCTGAGGAGCAAAGGTTATAAGGAAGTCTATACAGTAAAAGGATTTTTGTATAATCGAAAAAAAAAATTTTTATGCAAAATAGGTTAATAGTAGTAGATGAAGCTGGAATGGTTGCTACTAGAGAATATGCAGAGCTGTTTAGAGTAGTTAGAAACAATAATTGTCAACTGATACTTGCTGGAGATGAAAAGCAGTTAGCTTCAATAGAAAGAGGCGGAATGTTTGAGATGCTGAGTAATATTTTCAGTTCACATGTTTTAGTGAATATTCGAAGACAAAGTGAAAACTGGAGTAGAGAAGCAGCAACAAAGTTTGCTGAGAGTAATATTTTAAGCGGTATAACATTACTGAGACAAAATAAATGTATTAAGTTTGATAATACGTTGCAGGACTCAATGAGTAAGTTAAGATACAACTGGAGTCTAAGCAAGTTTAAGCTACATGAAAAATTGGTAATTACAGTACGTAATAAAGAGGTAGACATTCTTAATTCAAGTATTAGATCTTTGTTAAAAGCTAATGGCACGCTACAAGGCACAGAATATAGGCGTTCAATAGCTGGAAGGAAAGAGTCCTACATGGCTGGAGATCGAATTGTATTTCAAAAAAGCGATAAGGATTTACAAATACAAAATAGTGAATTTGCAACTTTAACTTCGGTTAATAAAAATGAATTTGTAGCTAAGACAGATGCAGGACAAGATGTGAGTTTTGACCCAAGCAAAATACAATTTAAACATGGTTATGCAAGTACTGTTTATAAGGCCCAGGGAGCTTCTATAAAAGATGTATACGTTTTACATAATGGAGTAAGTAATATAAGCAGCTCATACGTAGCTATGACAAGGCATATAGAGAAATTACAGCTATATTGCAATAAGGAAGCAACTAGAAGCATTAACAGCTTAATAAATCAGCTTAGCAGACCAAATGATAAATCAGCTAGCATAAACTTAAAAACTAATGAAGATTTAAATAAAGAAAATCCAACTATTTTAAGTAAAATTTGTGGTTGGTTTAAGTCTATAGTAACTGATGTAGGAGACAGATTTCATAAAAACGCTAAATATTATCAGTACGATAAAAAACCAGAGCAATTAGCTGACATTAAGATCGAACAACCTAATATAGTTAATGATATAAGAAAATCAGAAATAAGTCCAAATAATGAATTAAAGGCTACAAAGACCGCAAACGATATTTCAACTACAGAAAAACTCAACACAAAGCCTGAACAACAAAATCCAAGAGTTAGTATTCGAAGGTAAAATGAGCTGCATAGAGCAGCTCAAGGATAATAAAGATATGAATTTACTAAGTAGAATGTGAAAGTTATGAAACTTAGAAAGATTCGTTAACAGAAATACTATCTCAACAATCACTCAGCAAAAATATTATACCATTTAAACGGTAAAAATACAAATAAATTTAGCGAAGGTGAGGTTCTGTATGACTGATAAAATCAATAATTCAAACAATCATAATTTAATGGAAGAATTGAGAAATAAAATAGCTTCTCATGCAGAAACCATAGCCTGTGATTTGCTTGGAGAGCCTAATAAACATTTCTCTAGACGTGGAGAAATACGTTGGGGAGATACAGGGAAAATTGTCGTCAATACTAGTGGCAAGCATGCTGGAAAATGGTATGACTTTAGTTCTGGCGAAGGTGGAGATTTATTTGACTTAGCCAGAAAAGAACGTGGCGGTGATTTTGTTAAAGCCAAGGAATATCTAACAAGCATGGTAGGAATAACAAGTTATAAGCAGAATTACCAACGTAAAGAAACCACTCAAAACGCTGCTCAAAATGAGCTAGCTAAAATTCGAAAAGTTCAATACTTTTATAATCAGTCTTCTCCATTATATTTTACTAATAATACTGAAGTTCAAATCGTAAAAAGATATCTTGAACAACATAGAAGAATTGATTGTTTTACAATGAATTCTGACTTGAGAGCAAGCGTAATTCTTGATAGAGAAACGAATGAAAATTATCCAGCATTTTCAGCATTTGCTAGAAATGCGAAAGGTGAAATTACTGGTGTACAAGTTGTATATTTGAATTCGCAAACGTGCGATAAGGCAGATATTTCAGTCCCTAGGCGAGCTTTTGGCAAAATTTAGCGAATCGTTTGTTAGAATTAGTACATTGGCACCACATGATTCGCCTATAACAATCATAACAGAAGGCGTTGAAACAGCTTTAAGTCTAAAACAAGCAGGAATTAATGGAAAAATTATCGCTGCTGTTGGTATACATAATTTCAAGAACTATCAACCATTTGAAGGAGAAAAAATAATCATAGCGGCAGATAATGATGGACAAAATTCTATAACAATGAATACTGTTGATAAAGCGAAAAAAACACTCGAAAATAGTGGAGCAAAGGTGTTAAAAGTGATGCCAACACAAGAAGGTGATTTCACGACCTATTACAAATTCATGGGGCTGAAGCTATTAGACAGATCATAATACCTGAAATTGCTAAACTTACTAAATTTAATGAAATACAAAGTGAATTAATAACGAATCAAAGTGAGGTTAAAGAATTATATGCAAAATCTTTACCCCTATACGACTATAACAAAAAGGAAAAAGCTAATGCGGAAGTAACAACAGTCAACAAATTTTTAGAAAATCATACAGAAATTTATAGTTCAAAAATCTTTGACAATCCTAATTTAAGAGCAAATATGGTTTTTGATGAAAAGACTCAAAAATCCTGGCCTGCACTCACTATTTTTGTTAAAAATGACAAAGATGAAATTACTGGAGCTAAGATATTAGCCTTGAATTCAAAAACATGTAATAAAGCGGATGCAGCTGAAAATTCTGTTGGTACAATTAGTGGATCATTTGTTGAAATTGCTCAACAAAATTCAAAATATTCACCTGTAACAATCATTACAAAGGATATTGAAACAGCGTTAACCATTCAACAAGCTGGAGTCGAAGGCAAAATCTTATGTGCAATTGAAGCAGAAAATTTGCAAAACTATAATCCTGGCCCAAAAGAAAAGATCATTCTAGCAGTTAAAAATGACGTAAATACTGAAAAAGCTGAAAAAGTTCTAGAGGATAAGGAAGCAGTAGTCTGTACAGTCAAAAATGACTTCAATAATGTATTAAAAACTCAAGGATTATATGCTGTTAGAAATATTATCAGCCCTGAAATAAGAAAACTTAATGAAAAGAATAAATCCATACAAACTAATATACAACCAAGATTATGTCTGAAAATTTAAAACACGATGGGCTATTTAAAGATTTAATGAATGAACCAAAAGCAGCTCTGGATTTTATAAATGACTTTTTACCAAATGAAGTTAAAAACGTACTAGATTTAAATACTAGACCTCTTTCGAAACTGGTTAAGGTAGTTCAAAATTATAAATGCCAGAGATCAAATTAAATCTAAGACCGAATCTTTTACGTCTATTTCGATATTTGTCAGCAATAATTTTGAACCGTTTTAGCATAGCAATAACGTTTTCATTGACAACTCTTTTTCCTGCTAACCTACGATTATTCTTTTTATCATTTTTAGTTAAAGGATTTTTCTTGCTTTTTTTCTTTGGTAATGCAGAATTATTGTGAATTTTTTGTATACCTTGATATCCTATATCAGTAATCGCTTTAATCTTAGGATGGATAAGAATTTTGGATTCCTTAAATAATCTAAAGTCATGTTTTTTACCGTTAGAAAAATCTGTACATATTACTTGGTGTGTTTTCTTGTCTACCACTATTTGAGTCTTTAGTGTATGCCTTTTCTTCTTTCCTGAATAATAGAATTTTTGTTTTTTTGAGTCTTTCTATTGGACTCTCAGTAGCATCAATCAAGACTACTTCATAATTCATATCGCTATTCATTAGAGCTTTACGACCTGGAAGAGCAAAGTTTGGGTGTTTAACTAAGGTGTCTTCTACCCATTTTACAGCTTTATATGCTGAACTTTCACTAATCCCATAGTTCTGACCTATATGAAAATAAGTACGGTATTCTCTAAGGTATTCTAAGGCCATCAATAACTGTTCCTCCAAATTGAGCTTATTTTTACGCCCTCCTTTTGATTTCTTAACACCATCAGCTTTCCTCAAAATATCCACCATCTTTGAGAATGTTCCCTTCCTTACTACTGTTAATCGACGAAATTTTTCATCCTTTAACTCTTTAATCTGATCTAATTTCATTATTACTTCAAATCAGATTTTTATAACACCATTTTACATCATTGTATAGTTTCGAAAGAAGTCTAATAGATAAATATGGAAATTCCCCTATCCTTATTTTTATCACTTCTTTTCTAAATTTTTTTTCAAAAGACCATGTTTTTCTTCCTGACGGTGATATTCTTAGGTTAAGTCCTGGTTCAATTTTATCCTTGATGGTTGATGTTCTTTCAGTCGGAATTTTTATTTTTCTTATTAACTTATCTGTTAACTTTAATGTTAATGATCTTGATTCCATAATTATACCATAGATTAATTGTATATTAATTCATATTACAATTACCTAAACAAGGTATCTATATTATTCTCTTTATTTGAATAAAATTTTATACTAATTTATTTATAACATACCTGACTTCAAAACCGCTTTGTCAACTCTAGGTTGGTATACATTTTTCAACCATCATCTTAACCTTTAGATTGAAAACTGACCCCCAATTTCCTGATTTTTTTTTCTACCTATTTTCTACCTTTCGCATTAATTTTTTTGTTATATTGACAAATATTGCAAATACATTTATAGTTAAAGTTGAAGATTAATTATAAATATTAATAAAAGTTAACATAAGTTAATAGTAGGTTCTATAAAGTGTAGAAGTTAACAAAAATTAACATTTTTTCTTCTTTATATTTGATATGTCTTTGTAGCTTTATTAGTAGGCAATGTTTTAGCGTAAAGTATTGCTTTTTCAACTCTATCAAGATCAATTTTGGTGTTAAATCTTATGTTGGTTCTGAACAGCTTATTTATTAAGCTCTCACTATAAAAATCTATCATTTTCCACCTCTAAATGGTTATTAATAAATTATACCATAATTTAAACTTTTTGTATACTCCAATCCCAGATAAAAACTGGAAAAGAAGCAAATTAAATTATAAATTTTTGGATTCAGTTATCACGATGCCAAAAAAACCAATCTTGAGTTGCATATCTTTGGTGTTAATGAGTAAAATTTTGCTGTAATTTTTTTTTGGACCAGCATTTTTTCATCTTATGCATAATCTAGCATTTATTAACCTTGCTGAGAGTTTTTAACAATATTGCCAAATTTAGAATACCTATTACCATAGTGTAAGTTTACTGTACCAACTAGCCAATTACGGTGTTTAGCAACAATTATTTCATGAGATTCAGCAACTTCCATATTACCCTTAAGTTTACTTACACTGAACTAATGCAAACGAAAACCCTTGAGCTTCAAAAGCACGCTCTAGAATGAGCTTAAAATTTGATATAGCTATTCGCAAAGCTTGTTAGAGCCTTAATGAATATCTTTTTATTGACATTATCTTCATTTACAATTTCTAATTTACTAAACCATATTTTATCAATAACTTGCTCATATTCGTAATGTTGAAGTATGTATTTTCGTACTTTGAACAATATAGAGTTAGAACCTAGCTCTTTACTAAGTTCTGAAAGGTAATCTTCATCGCTTATTTGTTGCTGTAAAACTGTTGTTTTTTGATACTCCGTTGTGCTATTGGTAACTTGTTTTGATTCATCAAATGGTATAACTTGCAACTGCTCAATATCATTGCTATGCACAGCTCGTACCTCTTGTAGTATCTTGAATTTAATATGATCTGATAGTAAAATATTCTTAATCAACTTGATGTAATATTTGTTTTTAACTGCTGCCCCAAAATCACAAGATGTTAAAATTTGATAAGCCATATTTGCTTCAAAGACTCCAGCTATTTTACGCTTCAACTGAGCCTTCATACTACGATCTGTATCAGATTCAATATTTGCTAGATACTGTTCTTTAAATCTTCCTACATCATTAAATCTAAAATTTCCGCTATTAGCCTGCTCAGTAGTTAGTAATTCATTTGCTAAGGCTTTTGCCATATAGTTTAGCACTGCTGTCTTATTTTTAAAATGACGGTTTGGATATTTATTTGATAACTTCAACAGTAATTGATTTATAAAGTATATGTTGAAGCTTCTACTAGACATACGTTGCAGTATAACTGCATCTTCTGGCGTTAGTGGATAATAATCTGCTAGTCTTTTTCTTTTGGAACAGCATTTATTCTTTTCAACCTCTGAATCCTTAGTAATAGCTGGAGTTGCTAACTCACTATTTTGCTCATAATCCTTGTTTGATGGCTTTTTATTACTAAAATCACTAAGCTCATAGAAATTCAAATTCTGTTGTTGCTGTTGATCTTCTTTTTTATTTTGATCATTCTCTATTAACTTAACTTCAGTAGATCTAGATCTATTATTATTTTTTTTATTATTATATCTATATATGTAGCTGCAATTTTTTGCAGGTTCACCTGCAAATTCTTGCAAATTGATGTGAAAATTTTTTTGTTGTAGAAGGACAATTTTTTCTTCTTTTTTTTCTTTTTCAGTGAAACGCTGAAAATTTTTTATAAGTTTTACACAAAGAACATTACGTACCTTGAGATTGCCTTTAATTATTGTTCTATTTTCAACTTTAATAAAACCTGCATTTCTTAATTCAACCAAGCATTGCCTAACTCTGCGGTAACGAAGGTTTAACTCCTTTTCAAAAAAGTAATAACTTTCCTGTAATTCATCTATATCATTATTGTAATAGATCTGTAGTCTATATACTATCAATGATAAAAGCTGTTTAGATGTCTTGCTTAAAGCTTTAGCATTATCTCCAATCAGATCTTTCCATTCTGCTGGAACAAAATTTCCAATAAAACGATAAAAGACAGTTGCATTATTGCTGCTGTTATTATTAGCAATTTTGCAATTATTGCTTGCCAAATTACGCAAATTTTGCGCCATTTCTAACCTCCAAAAATGTCAGATATAGCAGGTGGTTCAGGCGATTTTCGCTATCAAAAACCACGTTTTTATACCGCGTAAATATAGCAATTTAGTAGCTATACTCGAAATTTAACACTCTGAAAGGCTTATAATAACACAGTAGTCTTAAACATTGAAATGTACACTAGTAGTTTTCTATAATAATTTATTCTAGTTTTTTGTAATCTATTACCTAGTATAATACTTAATTCTTTAGCTGTTTTATCATGATGGTTGAATAATTAACCACTCAAATTCTTTGAGATCTATTTTTGCATTATAACCTTTTGCTGGCACATAAGGTTTTGCTTTAATATCCCCACTGTTTCGCATTTAAGATGTTTCCATCTATATATCCTATTACGTCAAAATATTTTACATGCTTTAACAATTGATAGTCCCTCATCTAGGGCTTTGAATAGCTTCATTCTTAAATCATAACTGTAACTTCTTGCCATTATTTATCTATTATTATTTATACTCTTTTCATATTAGCATATTATGTACCTATTTCCTACGTTAGTGCTATACCTTAGTGGATGGGGTATGGCAACATTTCTTTGTTATCAGACTAAATATAGGTTGTATTAAAATTTTTCTTTATACAACCTAATTTTCAAGAGCTTATTTCTTAATTGTTTCTTAATTTATCTACACTATACCTTTTGTCTGAGATTTGCTTTGGTTATTATTGCGAGGAGTATTAGTAGGAGTATTAATAGACATACTAGAACTACGCTGAGAACTATTAGCTAGATTTACCTGTAATCTTTGTGCTATTTCACTAGGATTTGGTGATGTTTGTTCCATTGATTCAACTACACGTTTTACGTATCCAATACTACCTTCCTCATTAGGATCAATCTGAGTAGAGTTTTTTGGAGATTCTGGTATTGATTTGACTACAGGCTTAAGTTTAACCTGTTCAGTACGATTTTGTTCGTTAGAATCAATTTTGTTATAGTTTTGATTAAGCAATTTAATCATCTGTTTAACATATTCATTGCTGTTTTTCGATTTATGATCAGTGCTTTGAATTTTATTTTTGTTTTCATCATGAGCAATAGATTTTAAAGATTTAGGAGCATTGCTACTTATTTCTTCAGGATTTCGAGTACTTTTCTCGTTATAGATATCATCAGTTTGACGAGAGTCTCTTGTAAACTCATTCATAGACTTTAAGGATTTAGGAGCATCGTTACTTACTTCATCAGCCTGTTGAATACTTTTTTCTTTATGAATATCAGTTTGACGAGAACCTACTGTAAACTTATCCACAGCTTCCTGTTCTCTCTCTTTATCTTTATCTTGTTCCTGTATATTTTGTGATATTTCTTTGGTTAGCTGGTCATATTTTTCTCTAGTAATTGGCAAAGTATAAACTTCATTATTTATAACTGTATAAGCTGGAGAGCCAGGTTCATCACTAAAGAATCTCAGAGGTTCCGGATGAGTCATTTCTACTAATTTTCCTTCTTGGTTATAATGAGCAGTTAGATATACTGCTTTTGACTCAGGCATATTTTTTCCAGTTGTATCTTGTGCTACTAAGGCAAGATCTAAAGGTCCTTTGTTTTCTTCAACTGCCCTTGGAATATCTATGGTACGGTGTTTAGTAACAATTTTTGTAACACCATTAACACTAGCACTGAGCTGAGTTTTATGGCTATGGCTTATAAGGTCTGTAACTTTTTCACCAGCATCATTGGTAATAGTTTTTTGAGTAGTATTGCCAACAGAATTAGCATGAGTAGCCCAATCTAATGTACTAAAAGATGCAGCAAATGACATTTGCTGAGCTTGTTCAATATTTGCTGTTGAGCCCATAATGTTAGCATATCCTGCAGATCCAATGCCAGATAGTAACTCTTTAGTCTCTTGAGATAAGCTATCTATTTGTGTTGTATCACGTTTAAAATCATCTAGGCTTTTGCTTGGATTTTGCTGTTGCCATACTTTAAACTTATCATCTTCAGCAATCACGCTATTTATAAGTGCTTTTAAATCTTTAAATGCTTGTAGAATTTGATCTACTGGCATCTGATTTGTTTCAGCCTCTGGTCCACTCATATTTTGAGCAGCTTGAGCGTGTCTATATTGTGGATCTAATGTTAATACTCTGTCTTTAGCATGCTCTATAGTTGAACTAAGAGGTTGGGGACTACTACTTGGATTAATATATGATTGCTGATTAACCTGTTGTTGAGTTTGTGATATCTTAGCTTTTAATTCTTCGATTATATTTTTACTAGGTTTAGGTGGAACAGGAGGAGGCGTTTTTTGTGGCTCATGTTGTTGCACTGTAGCAGTTGGTGTTGCTGGAGAAGAATACTGAGGAGATTGTGATATATCTGCTGCTGATTTGATAGCAGATTTAGGTGCATCTGGTTTATTAATACCAGCATTTTGTTGAGCTTGAGCTATTTTAGCTTTTATAGCTTCGATTGTATCTTTACTAGGTTTAGGCGGAACAGGAGGAGGTGTTTTTTTTTGTTCTTGTTGTTGTACTGTAGCAGTTGGTGTTGCTGGAGAAGAATGCTGAGGAGATTGTAATATATCTGCCGCTGATTTGATAGCAGATTTAGGTGCATCTGGTTGACTAATACCAGTATTTTGTTGAGCTTGGTTTTTAACAGATGTTACATCATGTGTATGTTTTTCAGGTGGAATAGTAGCTTTCTGTTCTTTTTGATTCTGTTTATGATCATTGATTATATTTTCCAGATCGTCTAGAGCATCTTGTAGCTGGTTCTGTTTATGTTCATTAATCATTGCCTGAAGCAGCTCACCAAGAGTATTTTGCAGTTGATGCTGTGCTGACTTACTAACTATTGCATGAAGCTTATCTAAAGTATCTTTTATCTCAGACATCTGTCCACCTGTTTTGCCTACTAGCTTCATTTCCTCGCCTAATTTAGATACTAACCCCATGAATTCTTGCTTTTGCTTTTCAAGGTGTTCTTTTTTTTTTTAGCCTTAGCTCTTTTCTTACGAAAGGCATCATTATATTTACCTTTTTGAGGTTGTTGACGTGCTAGTTTAGATTGTTGAAGTATTTTTTGTGAGAATTGTTGTAGCGTATCTGGCACACTCTTCATTACATTATTTAATTCTCTAATTACTTTAACATTTAGTGTATTGCCTTCTGCTGAACTTGATCGCACTTTACTATCAAGAGTACCAACTTGTTGTATCATTAAATCTATTTTCTTGCCAAGATCTTTAATATTTTGCTTTTGTGATTTTGATATTAAGCCTGAAGATTTGTTGCTAATTGGTTTATTGTCTCGAGCCATAATAATTACTTTAAATGTTTTGTTATGTAATATTGTAATATAATTTTAGTGTACCTCAATTTAATTTGAGTTCTAAAACATTTTTTATACAATTTTCCTCATTTTATGTAAAATAAAATAAAAGATCAATATTTCATTGTCTATAATTAAAGCATGCATCTCTTTGTAACAATTGTTCATAATTTAACAGTGTATCATTTTTAAAACTCAGTCTTTTTAACTTATGCTGTTCAGCTATCAGTATTGATTGCAAAGCAAGTAATGCTTGATCAAAGCGGTCATTTACTATTACATAATCATATTCGCTATAATGCTTAATATCTTCTTTTGCTTGTTCTAAACGGTAGCGAATAGTTTCTGGAGAATCTTTATTACGTTTTTTTAATCTATTTTCTAGCTCTTGCATTGATGGAGGAAGTATGCATACACTAACGACATAACATTTCAGAGCCTTTCGTATTGTTTTAGCGCCTTGCCAATCGATATCAAAAATAATGCTCTGACCTTGACTAAGATCTTCTAACACCCCAGCTTTTGGAATGCCATAGTAGTTGTTGAATACTTTAGAAAATTCAAGAAGTGTATTGTTGTTAATTTCCTGTTCGAATTGTTCTTTTGTCACAAAGATATAGTCTTTGCCATTTATTTCATTATTACGTTTTTCTCTAGTTGTCATTGAAACAGAGAATTTAATATTGATATTATTTTGAATAACCGCATGAGCTAAGCTTGATTTCCCAGCCCCAGATGGAGATGATATTATAAGTGCTATAGCAGGTTTTGGAAAACTAATAAACATGGTAAGTCAATATATTCTAAATTGTATTATTATTCAATAACTTAATTTTTAAAAGTAAAATACAACATATCATATTATAATTATTTGCATAAAAGCTATTCTATTGTATGACGCTTTATTAAGAAGAGCAATTACATATAAAAGCTCAAAATTAGCTTTTATATGTGTAAAATGTAATGTAAGAATATATCCTTTAGCTAAGTGGGTTACCTGTCTCTACTATTGTTCTTTTGGTTCGATTTATTTGTTAATTGAGCTGCGAAACTTGGTTTAGGAGGAACGATCGGTTTTTCTTTATCACCATCCTTGCTGTTAGGTACATAAGGTATAGCTTGTGATAAGCTACTTGCCATACCTTCTAATTTAGGATTTTTTTTATTTTTTTCTTTATCTATATCACCTGCTATTCCACTCCTACGGCTTTTTAACTGTTTTTTCAGTTCATCCATTAAAGAATTATCAAAAGGTTTCTTACCACGATCTGAATTGTCGTCTTTATCTACATGCTTCAACCTTTTCATACTATCTAGTAGCTCCTGAGGAGATGGTTTTACTGGCTTGATTGAATCATCTTCTTCTTTTTGTTGTTTTTTTTTTGATGATGTTTCAGACCTTTCTTTCTGAGCTTGAAAAGGAGGTGGTGGAGGTGGTGGAGGTGGTGGTGATGGTGGTGGTATTATATTCTGAGTTTGTTTTGATGATACTGTAGCATCTTGCGAAGTTACTGAGCAGTTATCAATATTACTATTTTGTATTTGCTGATTATTGTTTTGTTTGTTACTTTGCTCTTGTGGTTTTGATACAGTATTACTGCATTTATCAATATGATCTTCTAAATTACTTTGAAGTTGAGCAAGTAGTTTGACTAATTCTTCCAAATTTTGTGTGTTTTCGTGTGTATTATCTTCTAGTAATGATTTAAATGTCATGTACAAAGCCTTGAGTTGCTGTAGTATCAATTTTAGTTTCTCAATAAATCCAGGCCCTGGTTTTTTGTCTGGATGGTTACCATGAATGTGTTTGTTATCTGTGGTCATAATAATTACTTTTTTGTATTTTTTAATATTACTATATACATTTAGTATATCACTATTTAATGCAAATTACTAAAAGTATTTCTACTATAGTATTTTACTTATTTTATGTAAAATAAAGACTAACAAATTTATATCTCTTTCAAAAACTTATTGTTCTATAATGAAAAAATATCACAACTCATGACGCTATTACAACTAGAGCTTAATATAATTAACATAGCAAAATATAGCTAAACTACTATAAAACAATTATAATAACATGTTAAGATGTAATGAAAAAGTAATTAGTATGACATATTCTATAGATTTCAGAAAAAAGATGCTGGACACATAAATGAAAGAGAGAAAATCAGTTTTGAATTAGTATTAACACGTTTTGTGATAGGAAAGAATACAGATGAACATATATATTTAGAGTAGTATTTACCTCCTTATTCTCCAGATGTAAATCTAATTGAGCATTATTGGTTTAAAGTTAAAAATAACATATGTAAAGATCTCACTTATTTAACGACCTTTTTGATGCCATATTTTCCATTTTACAATGTATAATAACCTGTCTGAATTAATCTATTATATGATATTGCTAATAAACGGTCCACTTAACTACTATGAGAGATAGAGCTATGCAAGCTCTACATAAGACTCAAAAATGCTTTTATTATAATTACCCATCAAATAAAAAAGGAGCAATAACTTTACCATTAAAAAGAGCAGCTGTCATATTTTTAACTTAAGATCTTTGAAGTAGTCTATTGGCTTTGCTTCTTACAGCTTTTAGAAATCCAATTTAAATACTCATTGCTACCAGCAGATAGCTTTAACTGAATAATTTGTGGATTATCATAATCACTAAGTTGACGAATTACATTTTCAATATCTTGATAATTAGTGCTTATGGTTTTAATCATTAATCTATATTCACTAGACTTGCAAATATCATTTTTCCAAAAATATATACTACGTACCTTATCGATTTGTATACATGCGGCAAGATTGAGTTTCACCAGCTTGCTAGCGATTTGTTCAGTTTTATGATTAGAAGCAATAGTAGTTAATATAATGATATAATCTTCTGTATTAGAACTATTATTTTCATAGTCAATCATATACTTAAATTTTGCAGCTCTTTAGTTGCTAAATTAAAACCTTTGTTCAAATAACTTAGAAAAAATTTTTCAAATTATTAAATTTATCTCTTAGTATATTATTACCTTTCATTCCACTTTTAAGCAAAGAAGTAATATTTTGAAATTGTTTCAATAGCTTATTGACTTCTTGAACTGATGTTCCTGAGCCAGCTGCAATACGTTTTTTTCGTTTTCCATTAATTATATCTGGATTTAATTTTTCATGCCTTGTCATTGATAAAATTATTGCCTGTTGTAACTTTACACTGTTTTGATCAAATGGATTTTGATCAATTTTCGGCAATAGTTTATTTATTCCAGGCATAAGATTAAGTATTGAGCTAATTCCTCCCATCTTATTAATGTTTTGCAGCTGTTGATAGTAATCCTCAAGATTAAAACTGCCTTTTTTTAATTTCTCAACTGATTTAGCTGCATCCTCTTTACTAATTACTTCAGCTGCTTTCTCTACTAGAGAAACAATATCACCTTTACCTAATATCCGTGAAGCAATTCTTTCTGGATGAAATTCCTCTAAATCATTAGTTTTTTCTCCTATGCCAAGAAATTTTATTGGCTTGCCAGTAACATATTTAATACTTAATGCTGCTCCTCCTCTTGAATCACCGTCAATTTTAGTTAATACTACGCCAGAAATATTCAATGTTTGATTAAATTGATTAGCTACATTGACTGATTCTTGACCAATAAGTGAATCAACTACTAAAAGTATTTCTTTAGGGGTAATTATTTCTTTTATATTACTTAGCTCTTGCAACATTGTCTCATCAATATGTAGACGACCTGCAGTATCATAAATTACTACATCACAACCAAGCAACTTAGCTTCCTTAGTACTTCGTGCTATAATCTGAAACACATTCTCATTTGAAACTATAGGTAATGATAGTATAGTTTCGTGATTTCGCACTAATGTTTCGAGCTGTTCTCTAGCAGCTGGTCTATAAATATCTAGTGATACAACCATAACTTTTTTATTTTTTTTAGCAAGCTTCATTGCTAATTTAGCCGTTGTAGTTGTTTTTCCGCTACCTTGTAGACCAATCATCATAATGTTTACAGGTGGCTCAAACTCAATGCGCAGTGCTTGTTCTGTTTCTGAGCTGCTAAGGACCTTTATCATCTCATCGCTAATAATTTTAATAACCATCTGGCCTGGTGTTACAGAACGAATAACTTCCTGCCCTTTAGCTTTTTCTACAACATTATTAATAAAATCTTTAATAACTACTAATGAAACATCTGCCTCTAATAATGCAATTCTTACTTCCCGTGCTATTGTTAAAACTTGTTGTTCAGATAGAGCAGTACTACCTTTAATCTTATCGAAAATATTACTAAGTTTTTGAGTTAAAGTTTGAAACATACTTCTATCTTAAGTTCATGAAATTGGTTAAATATTTTACTGCTAAAAATTGTTGATTTTTACTTATTCCTATAAATATATAACATAATCTATATTAAGATACTATGCTTTTTTAAGTCAAAAAGCAACTTCAATCAACTCATTAAAGCACTATTCAGTTTAGTAATAGAAAACAAATATTACTATTTTTCATATGTGTAAATTTACAGTATTACATCTTTCATAATAACTTCTTATCACTTGAGCATATACCTTACCAAACAACATAAATTCAACATAAGAAATATGTCAGAGAGTAGAAAAAGTAAGTATTGCAAAATAGTTTGCTACTACAACACAGCAAAAAGATAATAAGCTTTTAATGTATGTATTCAATAGTGATAAAATTCTTCAATTTGTCGGGTAACAAAGAAATGTTGCTATATCTCCGTTCCATAAGTATAGTCATTTACAATGAAGTTTGCGTATAAAATATCATGTTGGTAAATCTTATGATGCTATTGTCGCTTTTTCTATGCTCAAACTTCATTGTAAATGACTATATAGTCGAGTGAAGGCGCAGTAGTTTAGTTAGCCATGTTTCCATCACCAGCACCATCAAACGTAACATATGGATTTCCAGTATTACACTTTTCTGATAACTTCATATCATTGCCTATAGCATATCGGATGTTATTGCTTTCAAAGATCTATAACGCCAGATTAGGATAAGTGGAAATATGAAATGTAGAGAATAAGAGGTATACAAAGAGAGAATGTTGAGTTATAAAAAAAATTTAAATAAACAAGGAATAACCCAACATGAAAAAATGTATTATAACAGTATACTATTTAATAGACAATTTTTGCAAGATATATCAAGAGTAGGAGAGAAAGAGATTAATACCAAGTAGTAATCAAAGGAACAGAGGTGTGAAGTTGTCCTTAGCTGAGTTATTAACAATAGCGATATATTTTTATTTATCTCCATGCAAGGATTTTAAAAGTTATTATCTATATTACTTGAGTCATAAGTATAAAGGATACTTTTGTTTAGCAAGCTATAGTAGGATAATACAACTGTGGCCTAGAATATTGCTACCATTAGCCGTATTAATGCATTATCTGAAAGGAGAAGAGGCTGGTATATATTAGACTTCTTTCGAAACTGGTTAACGTAGTTCAAAATTATAAATACCAGAGATCAAATTAAATCTAAGACCGAATCTTTCACGTCTATTTCGATATTTATCAGCAATAATTTTGAACTACGTTAACCAGTTTCGAAAGAGGTCTATTACATCGATTCTACAAAGTTAGCAATTTGTCATAATAAACGTACCTCAAGCAATAGAGTTTTTAACAGAATCTCTAAAATTGGTAAAAGTAGTTATGTCTGCTTCTTACGCTTTAAGCTACATCTTGCAATTAATAATAAAGGTGAAATAATGTCAGTTAAATTTACTTAAAGGCAATAAAAGCGATCTATCTGTAGCTTCAATTATTTCTAAAGTGGTTTCTGTTAAATTGTTTGGTGATAAAGCTTACATATCTAAAGCATTATTTCATCAACTCTTCTCCAGTGCTCTACGTTTATTTACTAATCTTCGCAAAGATATGAAAACATATTTATTGGACATACAAGATAATCGGTTATTAAATAAACGTTCTTTAATTGAGTCTGTCTTTAATGTACTAAAAAAACATATGCATTTAGAGCATACTAAACACCGTTTTCCTCTTAATTTTTTTGTTCATATAATTGCTTCTCTTGCTAGTTATTCTATCTCTAAACTTAATTCCCATCTTATCTCTTCTTCTCCTGACTCCTTATCATAAATTGACGTTTTAACTGTTGGATAGAACATGATTTAATTCAAAAATTACCTAATGATTCTGTAGTTATGATCAACAATGCAAGTTTTCATAAACGTTCTCATTTAAAAACTAGGATAGAAAAAGATGGACAATATTTAGAGTATTTACCTTCTTATTCTCCTGATTTAAATTCTATTGAGAAAAAATTGTTTCAAGATAAATCAAGCAGAATGAAATATCAATGTAACTTAGAGACTATTTTCGAAAAGTATATAACATAACTGTTTTATAGTAGCTTAGCTATATTACTCCAATCTGCCCAAGGTTTGATACTTGATATGCGTGGTATCATTCAATTCTGTAATTTTGACAGCAGGATTATATACGATTCATAGAGTGCATTTAATGATTTTGATACAATCAAAGTTTGTAAATTTTTAGTAAGTCAATTATATTGTATGCTTTTTGTCGCATATGATTTTTTGCAGAAGCTATATAAGATATGGGTTAAATCATGCAGACTTACTTATTAAGTGTGTTTTAAATATACATATAACGTAAAAATTATTACGGTTTATAACTAAAATATCATTGAATTCATTTGTCTTTAATAAAATATAACATATTATGTCTCTATAAGTTTATTAAAGTTAATAAGATAAATAATATGAAAAATCTTTTTTTGCAAAACATAAGCCAAGTTTTAGGGCAAGGTATTCAAACTGTAGAAAGTTTAATGAAAAATAGTTTACTTGAGGATAGTAGAGAACTATTACAAGAGCTATGCCAGTCAATGAAAGATGGGTATGATAATATAGATGGTATTTGGAATACAGAAGAATCTACTCAAGTAAGATGCTTAGTAGATACTGCTACTGCAGTTGGTGGAATTGCTGTGCAATGTTTAGGGAAATGCAAGGAATTTTGCAGAAAACATCCAGAAGTATTAGCTGCTCCAGCAGGATCTGCTAAGGCTGTATTGGTTGCTGCTATAGTTTCAGCTGTAGTTTCTGCTTGCTTTAAGTGCATAAAGGCTCTATATGATCTAGTATCTGGCAAATTAGAACAACATAGCAGTATGGAAGAAGCTAGCACAGCGTCATGTGAGAATTATAGTCAGTTATTAGATCCATGTAAGCTAGCTGAGTATATATCTGAAACCAGTACACCAAGCCCAAATTTCTTATCTGAATTAAAGAATAAATTAAGCGAAACTGCGCAAAAGGCTATCGAAACTGTAGATATGCAGAGGCTTAATACTCTTGGTGAAGAAGTAAAGAATGAAATTACTAAAGAAGTAAAAAGGTACAGTCAAGTTGCTATTAATGAGTTGCAAAACTTAGTAGAACAAGCTGTTGATAAGTATAGTACTGCGCTATCTATGCAACTATCGCAACAATCATTTGCTGCAAAAGTTGGTCATTCTAGGCAGTCATCACAGTCTGATAAAGACAAAAACTCTAAAGGAGAAGGTTCAGGGGCACAAGGTTTTTCTCTTTGAGAAGGTTTAAACCAATCTTCCTAGAGAAACATGAAATTTAACTAAAAATAATCATATTGCCATTTATAGCAATATGATTATTTTTAGTTATAATATAGCGATAACATAATTATAAGAATTTAAATAAATAAAAGGTAATAATGTCCTATCAGTATGTTTATGTAATGAAAGGATTAAGTAAGGTAATTAATGGAAAGCCAATCTTAAAAGAAACCTGGCTGTCATTTATTCCTGGTGCAAAGATTGGTATAATAGGTCCAAATGGTGCTGGAAAGTCTACACTGTTAAAAATTATGGCAGGACTTGATAAGGAATTTGATGGTGAAGCTTGGGCAGCTAATGGAGTTAAAATTGGCTATTTAGCTCAAGAACCACCGTTAGATTTAAATAAAAATGTTGGAGAAAATATTTCAGATGGTTTAAAAGAAAAAACAGATCTATTGAATCAATTTACTAGTATTAGCTCTAAATTTGCTGAAGAAATGACAGATGATGAAATGTCAGATTTGCTAGCAAAACAAGCTGAATTACAAGAAAAGATTGATGCTATTGATGCATGGAATTTGGATCGTGAAATTGATATTGCTATGGAAGCATTAAGATGTCCTAGTAAAGATGCTAAAATCGATCAAATTTCTGGTGGAGAGAAGCGTAGGGTAGCATTATGTAAGTTGTTGTTGGAAAAGCCTGATATATTATTACTCGATGAGCCAACTAACCATCTTGATGCTGAATCAGTTTCATGGCTTGAAAACTATTTAAAAGCGTATAAAGGTACAGTTGTATCTATTACTCATGATCGGTACTTTCTTGATAATGTAGCACAGTGGATATTAGAAATAGATCGAGGAGTTTGTGTGCCATGGCAATCCAATTATTCTCAATGGCTTGATCTTAAAGAAAAAAAACTTGCTATTGAGGAAAAAGAAGAAAGCAATATAAGAAAGTATCTTAAAAAAGAATTAGAGTGGATAAATCAATCTCCTAAAGCTAGACAATCTAAAAGTAAAGCTAGAATTACAGCATATAATGATCTAGTTAATCAACAAAATGAAAAAAAAGTTGGCCCTGCGCAAATTATTATTCCAAATGGACCACGCCTTGGAGATTTAGTTATTGAAGGAAATAATATATCTAAAAGTTTTAACTCTCGAGTCTTGCTACAAGATTTTAGCTTTAAAATCCCTCCAGGAGCAATTGTTGGTATAATAGGACCAAACGGAGCTGGTAAATCAACTTTATTAAATATGATCGTTGGTAAGGATACAGCTGATAGTGGTACTATTAAAATAGGTTCAACAGTTAAATTAGGTTATGTTGACCAATCTAGAGATCACCTAGATGATAGCAAAACAGTATGGGAGGAGATTTCAGGTGGGTTGGATGAGATGCAGCTTGGTAATACAATTGTTAAAAGTAGAGCATATTGTGCTGCATTTAACTTTCGAGGTAGCGATCAACAAAAAAAAGTAGGTCAGTTATCTGGTGGAGAACGTAATAGAGTACATCTGGCTAAATTACTGAGATGGGGGGCTAATGTTATTCTTCTTGACGAACCATCTAATGATTTAGATGTTGAAACTTTAAGGGCGCTGGAAGAAGCTATTTTAGACTTTGCTGGCTGTGTTATAGTAGTAACACATGATAGGTGGTTTTTAGATAGAATTGCAACTCATATTATTGCATTTGACCAATCCAGTAATGCAACCTGGTTTGAAGGTAATTATCAAGACTATCATAGTTATATGACTAAAATTTGTGGTCATGACACTAAAAATCCTAAATATAAACATAAAAAATTTGTATAAGTTAAATTTTAATATATTAATTTTGGCATAAAATGGGATTATCTTTTGGCGAGATTATTGTTGTTGTTATAATTGCAATATTGGTTGCAAAGCCTCATGATATAAAGTATTTACTTAAACAAATTTACTCATTAAAGTTGCTGTTGCAACGTGCGTATCATGAGATATTATCTAGCCTTGACTTAGATGATAAAGAAGATGAGGATTATAATAATCATACTTTAAATTTAATTAGTAATACTAACAGTGATATTGATAAATCTAAGGTAGACCAAATGAATTTTTATCTACAAAAAATTGCAGAGCAAGGAGAAACATATCATGGAGATTATAACTTACCTTCTATAAAGAAATATTTTATAATGATAAAAAAACAAAGTTACAATAAGAAAAAAGATAGTTAAGTAGCATCGAGTTTATTAGCTTTCTAGCTGTTATTACATCTAAAGTTTCTTATATTACCTATAATGATATTGATTTAAGAGAAGATTGTAATGTTTAATATCTTGAAAATAATATTTGAGGATAGCAGATTCAAGTCTGCGCTTTGCTTTATTACTTCCTTCTTAATTTTCTTGGTATTATTGTCATATGATAGTAATGATCCTGGATTTAATATCGCGACTGATGTTACACCAAACAACTTGTTAGGGCATGCTGGAGCTAATTTTACTAGAATGCTGATAGCTATTTTAGGCTCAACAGCATTTTTTTTTCCAATATTTTTGTTTGCATTAGGAAGGAAATATTATTTTCAGCAAGAAATAAGATATTTAAAACTCAAGATTTTATCTGCCATAATAATAATATTGGAGTGTTCTTATTTTATAAGTAATATTGAGAGCCTAGATTTTCAGTATAAGGGAATTATCAGCAGCAGTATCTATGATTTAGTTAAAATCTTTAACCATAGCACTGTTATAGGAATTAACAGCATTATGATAGCAATTCTGATAGTCAATCTATCGTTTATTATAGACTATCCGTTATCAAATATTATACCATTAATACGCTCACTTGCTGCACATGCTTTTATTTATATAAAAAATTTTTTTGTTGGACTGATAAGTTTAAAATATTTGACTCGTAATAATGATTCAGATGGGCAGTTACAGCAGCATCAGTTGGTTGTATGCAATAATGATAATGATTTGCTAATAAAAGACGAAGAAGATGGTAATGATAACGCTGTGATGCCTAGTGTTTCTCCGTTCTCTGATAGTAATTTTAGTTGGGATAAAAATAATGATGTTGCTATAAATCATAAGAGTAATACTGACCAAACTATTGTTTTACCTGAAGTTGATCTACTAGGACAATATGATAACCGTAATGTAGCACCAGAAAGTGAAGAAAAGTTGATTTATAATTCCAAACAATTGTTAAAAATATTGAATGATTTTGGAATTAAAGGGCATATTTTTAACATTAATCAAGGACCAGTTGTTACATTATATGAATTTGAACCAGCCGCTGGAACTAAATCTTCACGTGTTATTGGTTTATCTGATGATATAGCTAGGTCTTTAAGTGCCTTATCTACCAGAATATCAGTTATTCCAGGTAAAAATGTTTTAGGAATTGAATTACCTAATTTACATAGAATGTTTTTTAGTATTAGAGAATTGATAGAGTCAGCTGAATATCAGAAATCTGATAAATCTCTACCAATTATCCTTGGTAAAGATTTAAGCGGGGAGCCAGAAATAATCGATTTAGCTAAAATGCCTCATTTACTAGTAGCTGGAACAACTGGTTCTGGAAAATCAGTAGCAATTAATGCTATGATTATTTCATTGCTCTATCGTCTTACTCCTAATGAGTGTAAATTTATTATGATTGATCCTAAAATGCTTGAATTATCAGTGTATGAAGGCATCCCTCATTTACTTACACCTGTAGTAACTGATCCTAGCAAAGCAATTATTGCTTTAAAATGGGGAGTTAAAGAAATGGAAAACAGATATAGATTAATGTCTACTTTGGGAGTTAGAAACATTGCTGGTTATAATAGCAGAATTGAGGAAGCGATTGCAAAAAAGCAAACTTTGGCTAAGACTTTACATACTGGTTTTGATCACGAAACAGGGCAGCCTATATATGAGTCAATACCTATTCCATTAGAAAAGTTGCCATTTATAGTTATTATAGTAGATGAAATGGCTGATTTAATGATAGTAGCTGGTAAAGACATTGAATCATCAATACAAAGGCTAGCGCAAATGGCAAGAGCTGCAGGAATTCATATTATTATGGCAACTCAGCGGCCTTCTGTGGATGTTATTACAGGAGTAATAAAGGCAAATTTTCCAAGTAGAATTAGTTTTAAGGTGACATCAAAAATTGATAGTAGAACTATTTTAGGAGAAATGGGAGCTGAGCAGTTACTAGGTATGGGTGATATGTTATATATGGGTAATGGAACCACTATTAAAAGAGTGCATGCTCCTTTTGTAGATGATAGTGAAGTTGAGCAAGTTGCTAAATTTTTAAGGGCTCAAGCAACTCCACAGTATATTGATAATATTACTGAGATATCAGATGATAACATAAATATTACTTCTTTTTCATCAAATGGTGATGAATCAACAGATGATGAAAGTTTATATAAGCAGGCTGTACAGATCATTAAAACAGATAAAAGAGTTTCTACGAGTTATATTCAAAGATGTTTACGAATAGGGTATAATAGAGCAGCATTAATAGTTGAAAAAATGGAACGAGAGGGAGTTGTTAGCCCTCCAAATCATAGTGGCAAAAGAGAGATTTTAATAAAAGAGTAACAGCGCTACTTGATATTAGCTTAGATTTAATAGCATGGGCTTACGCAAAAAAGACATTATGAGTTTTTAACTGTGCTTCATAACAAAGAACATGTTGCTACTTCTACGTTCCATAAGAACTGCACATGATGCTTTGGTATCATACAGCTCAAGCCTCTTTAAGTTCAATTATCAGTTGAACATCTGAATTAAAAATTAGTACTCAATTTCCTAAATTTTTAGTCTACTTATTTTCTACCTTTTGCTTCAACTTTTTTATAATAGACATCTTTCGAAACTAGTTAAGGTAGTTCAAAATTATAAATGCCAGAGATCAAATTAAATCTAAGACCGAATCTTTTACGTCTATTTCGATATTTGTCAGCAATAATTTTGAACTGTTTTAGCATACCGATAACGGTTTCATTCACAACTTTTTCTCGTGCTAACCTAAGATTATTCTTTTTATCATTTTTAGTTAAAGGATTTTTCTTGCTTTTTTTCTTTGGTAATTCAGAATTATTGTGAATTTTTTGTATACCTTGATATCCTATATCAGTAATAGCTTTAATCTTAGGATGGATAAGGATTTTGGATTCCTTAAATAATCTAAAGTCATGTTTTTTACCGTTAGAAAAATCTGTACATATTACTTGGTTGGTTTTCTTGTCTACCACTATTTGAGTTTTTAGTGTATGCCTTTTCTTCTTTCATGAATAATAGACTTCTTTCGAAACTATACAATGATGTAAAATGGTGTTATAAAAATCTGATTTGAAGTAACAATGAAATTAGATCAGATTAAAGAGTTAAAGGATGAAAAATTTCGTCGATTAACAGGAGTAAGGAAGGGAACATTCTCAAAGATGGTGGATATTTTGAGGAAAGCTGATGGTGTTAAGAAATCAAAAGGAGGGCGTAAAAATAAGCTCAATTTGGAGGAACAGTTATTGATGGCCTTAGAATACCTTAGAGAATACCGTACTTATTTTCATATAGGTCAGAACTATGGGATTAGTGAAAGTTCAGCATATAAAGCTGTAAAATGGGTAGAAGACACCTTAGTTAAACACCCAAACTTTGCTCTTCCAGGTCGTAAAGCTCTAATGAATAGCGATATGAATTATGAAGTAGTCTTGATTGATGCTACTGAGAGTCCAATAGAAAGACCCAAAAAAAACAAAAATTCTATTATTCAGGAAAGAAGAAAAGGCATACACTAAAGACTCAAATAGTGGTAGACAAGAAAACACACCAAGTAATATGTACAGATTTTTCTAACGGTAAAAAACATGACTTTAGATTATTTAAGGAATCCAAAATTCTTATCCATCCTAAGATTAAAGCGATTACTGATATAGGATATCAAGGTATACAAAAAATTCACAATAATTCTGCATTACCAAAGAAAAAAAGCAAGAAAAATCCTTTAACTAAAAATGATAAAGAGAATAATCGTAGGTTAGCAGGAAAAAGAGTTGTCAATGAAAACGTTATTGCTATGCTAAAACGGTTCAAAATTATTGCTGACAAATATCGAAATAGACGTAAAAGATTCGGTCTTAGATTTAATTTGATCTCTGGCATTTATAATTTTGAACTACCTTAACCAGTTTCGAAAGAGGTCTAATAGAATTTTTGTTTTTTTTATGTCTTTCTATAGGACTCTTAGTAGCATCAATCAAGACTACTTTATAATTCATATCACTCTTCATTAGAGTTTTACGACTTGGAAGAGCAAAGTTTGGGTGTTTAACTAAGGTGCCTTCTACCCATTTAACAGCTTTATATGCTGAACTTTCACTAATCCCATAGTTTCTGACCTATATGGAAATAAGTACAGTATTCTCTAAGGTATTCTAAGACCATCAGCAACTGTTCCTCCAAATTGAGCTTATTTTTACGCCTACTTTTTGATTTCTTAAGACCATCAGCTTTCCTCAAAATATCCACCATCTTTGCAAATGTTCCCTTCCTTACTCCTGTTAATCGACGAAATTTTTCATCCTTTAACTCTTTAATCTGATCTAATTTCATTATTACTTCAAATCACATATTTATAACACCATTCTACATCATTGTCTAGTTTCGAAAGAAGTCTATTATTAATTACAAGATGTAGCTTAAAGCCTAAGAACAAGCAATAACTACTCTTGCAAATTTTAGAAATTTTATTACAAACTCTATTGCTGGAAATATATTTGTTATGATAAATTGCTAACTTTATAGAATCGATATAATATACCTGTCTCATCTCCTAGACAATGCATTTGAGTGGTAGCAACATTCTGTTGTATTATTCTACTATAACTTGGTAAACAAAAGTATCCTTTATACTTATTACGTGCGTAATATAGATAATAATTTTTAAAATCCTTGCATGAAGATAAATAAAAATATATCACTATTGTTAATAACTCAGCTAAGGATAACTATCCATCTCTGTTCCTTTGATCATTACTTGGTATTAATCTCTTTCTTTTACACTCTTGATATATCTTGCAAAATACGTAGACTTTAAGATTATAGGCATAGAGGTAGAACATAACTCATTTATGTCATATACATTCGGTGTTAAAGCAATTTAACTAACTCAAAGAAATAAGATTTATGCTATATTTTACTATTATAGCTGTAATAGTTGTTAATTTAAACTATAGGTTTTGACTTTCATTTTAAAAGCTTTTTTCCTCATATAAATTTTATATTAATATCACTCATTTTGCATAAGTTATAGTATCTAATTTAGATAAGAATATTAATTTTTTAGTGGTTGGCATTTTGATTTTTATACTTATTATCAATCATGCTTGTTATCATATTTGTTGTAGGATTTTGTAGTGTATTATTAATATACTTTAAAGCAATATTACTAGAAAAATCAAAAAAATGGCTAAATATTCTTTCTTTAGCTTTATATTTCTCGTATTCAATTCTCTCATGAGCGTGCAATTCATATTCTTTGATTCTTATCTCTAACTCGTTTAATCTTGATTCAGTAATGTTATTAGCTATCTTTTGCGCTTGGGTAACTGTAGTTATTTTTCTATGTTTTGCTTCTATTAACTTTTTTTTAGCTTCAATAAGCATTTCTTCAGCATTATTACTGATAGAGATTGACTGGTCTATTTTGCTTCTTATATTTTTGATTTTACAGTCTAAAATATTTATTAAAAAGTTCTTAAAAGGCCTATAGCAAATAATAATAAAATAGAATAAAACAAAGTAGCACTTTTATACTCTCTTAATTAATTGTTTTATTGTTATTTAATTTATTATAATACTTATGCAACTGATCAATATTAGCTTCATGATTCGTAAGTTTTTTTATGAGATCTTGTGAATATTTAATTACTTGCTCTTTATAACTATTTTGAAAATTTATTGTCATTTTTTCAATTTCGGCAATACAATCTGTAACTTTTTGATCAATTTTTTGAGAATGTTTCATCAATCTTTGATTATAAATTTCTTCAGTAGATTTTTTTGCCTGGTTTATAATTTCTTCAGCTTCAAGTTCAGACATGCGAGCAATACGGCTAACCTCTTCATTAATTTTTTGTATTTGAATATTAGTTTGCTCGGCTTTTTTGATGTATGAAGAAATATGATCATTTCTTTTGCTAAAGAGCTTTTCAGCTAAAGGTACAATTACAAAGTTGATCATTAATAATAAAAAAGTAAAAGTAATAACTAACCAAAATAACTGTGTAGGAAAAAAAATATAATCTAATTGAGGCATATACTTTTTAAGTAAACATTAATAATATTGCCAAAATAAACGAAAATAACCCCATAGCTTCAGCTAGTCCAGCTCCAATTAAAGCAGCCTTCTGTAAATCTTCAATAGCTGAAGGGTTACGGGCTATAGAATTCATCAGTGCATTAAATATGCTTGCAACTCCTAATGCTGCTCCAGCCATGCCAAACGCCATGAAAGCTATAGCTATGTACTTAAAAGATATAGGGTCCATGCATTAATCTCCTGTATAATTTTGTTATTTAAATATAGTATTACATACTATATTTTCAATGTAAATTTACTACATCTCTTAAATATACACAAGATAAAATTGTAAAAATATATGCTTGTAGGATAGAAATAAATAATTCAAATCCAATGAGTACAATAACTAAAGCTATAGGCAATGGCTTAAAAAACCAAGTTAAACTAACAATAGACCAAGCAATAATTTTTAGTAATATATGTCCTGCTACCATATTTGCAGTTAGTCGTAGAGATAAACTAATTGGTTTAGAAATGAAAACACATAATTCAATTATGACCATTATCGGTGCTAACCAAAGAGGTATATTTTTGGGTAAGAATAACGAAAAAAATCCTAACTTGTGTCTATAGATGCCATAAACTAAAGTAGTAGTAAATACTATCATTGCTAAACTGAATGTAACTATTATATGGCTAGTAAATGTAAAGGCATGTGGAACCATTCCAATAATGTTACCAAGACTAATAAAAAGAAATAAAGTAAGTATCAAAGGAAAAAAAACTTTCCCTTGTGGACCTATAATGCTATGTACTAGTTTTATGTTTGACTCGTATAATATTTCTCCAAAAGCTTGCCACCTTGAAGGAACAAGTTTACTATTAACAAATGCTATAATCAACAACAAACTAGCGGCTATGCTGACAAATATCATAGCCACTGCTGAGTTAGTAATGCTGATATTATAACCTAGCGCTTTTAGAGGTATAATAGGTTTAATCAAAAACTGGCTTAATGGATTAGCTAACATTACAAGAAATAGTATATTTTTGTGTTTTAAGTAGATTAATTAGGGCTTTTCTGTTGCCCGGTAAGCCCTACTACCGCTCAGTACGCCAATTTCCTTAAGCTGCTAATGCACTCAATTGGAAATTACCGTCTGTAGAATGCTTTATGTTATCATTTGCATTTCTTTTTTTGACCCATTTAAACAATTTTTATAAATACTGCTTAAAACGACGGAATCATATCGGGCAAAATTTATTATTTTATTAGGTGTGTCGAAACTTTGTCACCCCCGTAAAACACAACTACTTCATAGCTTGGTGGAGGTGCCGAGTACTGCCCCCGGGTCCACTACCTCTATTCTTAATAAAACTTATTGCCATAGCTTATTAGCTTATTAATTATAACATTATGATTTTTTATTTACAATAACATATTATTAATATGCAATATGAGGTTATATAGCTAAACAGTATAAAACAGTTATGTTATATCATTTTGGAAAAAGGCGTCTACATCACAGTGATATTTGATTCTTCTTGATTTAGCTTGAAACAATTTTTTTAATAAGATTTAAATCATGGAGGTAAATACTTTAATATATGTCTATGTCTATCTTTTTCTATCATAGTTTTAAATGAGGACTTTTATGAAAACTTGCATTGTCTATCACAACCATAGAATTATTAGATAATTTCTGAATTAAATCCTATTCTATTCTAACAGTTAAAAATAGCAGTATTAACAATTGTAGACTTAATGCTAGTTAATATAGTAAATAATTAAGAATGAAGCGATTAAATATATGATATCTAAATCTAAGACTAAATATGCTTTATATATCGCTATTAAAGATTGTGATATTGAAAAAGTACAGCAGCTTATTAATAAGGATAGTAACGCCAGATTAGGATAATGGAAAGTATGAAAAGTGTAATACAGAAAGCTTACAAAGAATAATCAGTTATTAAGAATGGATATTACACCAGGCATATTTGCTAAAAATATTAGATCAGCAAATGTTAAATACATAGTTCTGAATTAAGTTGTATTTTATGTAATGTATTAAAAGTTATAACGAAATATTACCTTTGAAGACTTTTATGATTATATCCTTTTCTGCTGTTAATAACTCAGCTAAGGATAATTTTCCATCTTTGTTCTTTTGATTACTACTTGATATTAATCTCTTTCTTTCCCACTCTTGATATATCTTGCAAAAATTATCTATTAAATAGTATACTGTTATAATACATTTTTTCATGTTGGGTTGTTTTATTTTTATTTAAATTTTCTTTGTAATTCAACATTTTCCCTTTATATACCTTTTATGCTATAATTTTCATACTTTTCATCATCCTAATCCAGTATTTATAGAGTAATGCATCAAAAGAATATATTAATATTAACTGATCAGAATAAATTATACATAGCATTATGTGTTCTATTTTCTGTATTAGTTATAACTAACAATATGGTTTATCAAAAATTTGTTTATTTGCCGTTTTTCGGGTTGCATATTTTTGAACTTTCTGTAGGAGCTATATTGTATCCTATAAATTTTCTAATTACAGATATAATAGCTGAATTTTATGGAAAAAATCATGCAAAATACTGCATTAGAATGGCAATATTAATGAATATATTAGTTGCTGTAATCATTAAAGTTTTCAGTTTACTTAATGCAACTAGCTGGTCTAAAATTGATAATAATCTTTTTAATCAAATGTTTAGTATGTATCATATAGCTTTTGTTGGTTCGTTATTAGCTAGTTATATATCGCAAATTGTTGATATAAACATATATCTAGGATTAAAATCACTGACTAAGGGAAAATATTTATTAGTCAGAAATAATGTCAGTACTGCAATTTCTTTGTTTATTGATACGTGTATTGTTGTAGGATTTTTATGTATATTTAAAATTCTACCTATTCAGATAGCATTTAATTTAATATTTAACAGCTATACTTTTAAATTATTATTTACTATATTAAGTACTCCACTATTTTACCTAGCAGTAACTATACTAACCAGAGTTCAATATAAAAAATAGGTCATATAGAGATGTAAGCTTATTACTATTTTTTATTTAGTTTTGAGATCTTTATACTCCCTCTTATCTTTTTTTATTCCTTCTATTACGCTTTTCTGTATACTATTACTGCAATTCTTATTCTAACTATAGTCTAATAACGCCAGATCAGGATAATGGAAGATATGCAAGGTAGTGAATAAAATGTATACAAGGAGATAATGTTGAGTTAAAAAGAAAATTTAAATAAAAAAGAAATAACCCAACATGAAAAAATATATTAGACCTCTTTCGAAACTGGTTTAATGAAGAGTCTATAGTCATTTACAATGAAGTTTGCGTATAAAATATCATGTTGGTAAATCTTATGATGCTATTATCGCTTTTTATATACTCAAACTTCATTAGACCTCTTTCGAAACTGGTTAAGGTAGTTCAAAATTATAAATGCCAGAGATCAAATTAAATCTAAGACCGAATCTTTTACGTCTATTTCGATATTTGTCAGCAATAATTTTGAACCGTTTTAGCATAGCAATAACGTTTTCATTGACAACTCTTTCTCCTGCTAACCTACGATTATTCTTTTTATCATTTTTAGTTAAAGGATTTTTTTTGCTTTTTTTCTTTGGTAATGCAGAATTATTGTGAATTTTTTGTATACCTTGATATCCTGTATCAGTAATCGCTTTAATCTTAGGGTGGATAAGAATTTTGGATTCCTTAAATAATCTAAAGTCATGTTTTTTACCGTTAGAAAAATCTGTACATATTACTTGGCGTGTTTTCTTGTCTACCACTATTTGAGTCTTTAGTGTATGCCTTTTCTTCTTTCCTGAATAATAGAATTTTTGTTTTTTTTGGGTCTTTCTATTGGACTCTCAGTAGCATCAATCAAGACTACTTCATAATTCATATCGCTATTCATTAGAGCTTTACGACCTGGAAGAGCAAAGTTTGGGTGTTTAACTAAGGTGTCTTCTACCCATTTTACAGCTTTATATGCTGAACTTTCACTAATCCCATAGTTCTGACCTATATGAAAATAAGTACAGTATTCTCTAAGGTATTCTAAGACCATCAATAACTGTTCCTCCAAATTGAGCTTATTTTTACGCCTTCCTTTTGATTTCTTAACACCATCAGCTTTCCTCAAAATATCCACCATCTTTGAGAATGTTCCCTTCCTTACTACTGTTAATCGACGAAATTTTTCATCCTTTAACTCTTTAATCTGATCTAATTTCATTATTACTTCAAATCAGATTTTTATAACACCATTTTACATCATTGTATAGTTTCGAAAGAAGTCTATTGTAAATGACTATAGTTATTAATTCTTTTAGTCTTTCGACTCAGTGTCGTTTACTTTCTAAGGCCTCTCTTACCTACTATCATATGCCTAGTAATATGCTTACCATGTTTCACTTATCAGAGATGCATTAAGTTGGTTACCTTCTGTATACCTGGAAACTGGCATTTTTATAGAAACTATATAATGGTCAGTCAGAACATCTTTTTCATATTGATCACACTTGCTATAGGTCTTGTTATGAATTTTCAAACTAATGTCCTCTCTGCATTGCCTTGCTTATGTTTTTAAACCTAACAAAATTTCTGTTTCTTTTTTAAGAAGGACTTTTTTGATTCTGTCTTTTTATCTTTACAATGTGCAACTACCTTCTCGAATTAAGCTATAAGCATTAAAATTTATTCTTCTAGATTTTTTACATTATTTCTTATATCTAACTCGTAGTTAATTATTTTTTAATGCTGCTTGTGCTGCTGCTAATCTAGCAATTGGAATTTTATATGGCGAACATGATATTGAATCTACTTTAACTTTATGAAAAAATTCTACTGAATTTAAATCAGCAGCATGTTCACCACAAATTCCTATTTTCAGATGTTTTTTAGCAGTTCTGCCACGTTCAATGGCTATTTGAATTAATTCACCTACAGCTTCGCAATCTAAAGTTGCAAAAGGATCAGCTGCAAAAATATCATTTTCAATATATTGATTAATAAAAGATGTAGAATCATCTCTTGAAATACCATATGTAGTTTGCGTTAAATCGTTAGTACCAAAACAGAAAAAATCCACTTCCTGAGCCAGTTCATATGCCTGAAGAGCAGCTCTAGGCAATTCAATCATAGTTCCTATTGTATAATCAAACTTACATCTATATTTAAGTAATTTTTGCTGTTCTACTTTTTCTACTATTTTATAAATTATTTGCTTTAACAATTGCAACTCTTTTTTATGGCTAATTAACGGTATAGTAACTTCAATTTTAGGCATAACTTTTAACTCAAGTAATATTTCAGCTGCAGCTTCAAATATTGCTTGAACCTGCATTTCATAAATTTCAGGGAAACTTATACCGATTCTACAACCTCTATGACCTAACATAGGATTTACTTCCTTTAACGTGTTAATTCTTGCATTAAACGTTTCTTGAGAAATGTTTAGATTATCTATGATTCTATTGTGTGCAGTTGTAAATGTTGTAGGTAGAAATTCATGTAATGGTGCGTCAAGTAGCCTGATATTAATTGGGGTTTGCATTGTAGCAGCAAATAGCTCTTTAAAATCAGCTTTATGCAACAAAAACAATTTTTCAAGCGCATTCAATCTACATTTATCATTATCAGCAATAATTGTCTCCTGAACTAGGCTAATTTTGTTGTCCTCAAGAAGCATATGCTCAGTACGGCAAAGACCGATAGATGTTGCCCCAAGTCGCAGTGCTAATTTTACATCATCGCTAGTATCTGCATTAGCCTTTACCTCAACTGTTTTTATTTCATCAGCCCACTCCATAAATAATTGGCATTCCTTAGAAAATTCTGGCTGTAGTAATCTTACTTCTCCTACAAATACTTTACCACTGTTACCATCTATAGTAATTTTACTGCCTTGATACAAACTAATATCGCCTATCTTTATCAGTCCATTCTGTTGGTCAATTATAACATCTTTAGCAGCGCAAATATATGGCTTTCCTAATGCTCTGCTAAGAATTGCTGCATGAGAAGTTGTATTTCCACCAGTAGTTAAAATGCCAGAAGATATATGCATAGCTTTAATGTCTTCTGGACTAATATTCGAACATATAAAAATCACTTTATGATGTTGATTAGATAATTTTTCAGCAGCAGCTACTGATAATGCAATTACTCCAGTTACAGCTCCTGATGTAGACGGAAGTCCTTGAGTTATTACTTTATAATTCTCACTTTCATCAATATATGAGTGTAGTAATTGATTGAGTGACATTGGATTGATTTTAGCTATCGCATCTTTTTTAGTTATTAACCCAGAGGCAACCATATCTACTAGTGCCTTAATAGTTGCTAATGCTGTGCATTTTGCGGATCTTGTCTGTAATATATATAATTTCTGCTTTTCTATAGTAAATTCAATATCTTGAATATTACAGTAATGCTGTTCCAATTGTTTGCAATGCTGTAATAACTCTTCATACATCTTAGGCATAGCATACTTTAAGGTGCATTTTTGATCCTTATTATCACTTAATATGGAATTAGGTATACTAGCTCCAGATACAACGTTATCTCCTTGAGCATTAATTAAAAATTCGCCATATAGTTTATTATCACCTGTTAAAGGATTTCTAGTAAACACTACTCCTGTTGCTGAATCACTACCCATATTACCAAAAACCATAGTTTGTACAATAATAGCAGTTCCAATATTTTCTGAAATATTGTTAAGTTTTCTATACGTAATAGCATGGTGGTTCATCCATGATTTTAATACTGCTTGAATAGCTTGGTGTAATTGAATATTAACATCTTGTGGAAATTCTTGTTTAGTTTCTTTATGAATAATTTGCTTAAAAATTGTAATTAGATTATGCAAATGTTCTGGAGTTAGCTGCTCTTGACTAGTAATATTATTTAATGTTTTAAACTGATTTAAAGCAAGTTCAAATTCTGCGGGTGATACTCCCATAACTACTTGTCCATAAGTTTGAATAAAGCGCACATAAGTATCTAATGCAAAAATTCTATTACCTGTTGCAGTACTTAATCCTTCAACTATAATATCATTTATACCTAGATTAAGTATAGTGTTCATAATTCCAGGCATAGATACTGCAGCACTAGACCTTACTGCAACCAATAGCGGATTATTATAATCACCAAAATTTTTTCCAGTTTGATGTTCTAAATCTAGAATAGATGATTTTAAATCAGATATGAAATCACTTGGTAGAGAATCATTATTTTGCCGATAGTAACGATATAATTTAGTTGATATAATAAAACCATGCGGTACAGGTAGCTTTTGACTAAACATCTGAGCAAGTGTTATACCTTTGTTACCAAGTAGATTTTGCAGATTATCCTCTATTATATTACAGGATTGGCCTACTGAATTAATATGAGGTAAGTTTGCAGACATACTTGAAAATCGATAAATCCACTTTGTCATAATATTGCCTCTAAATGATTGTATAGTATTTGCATAAACTAATTATTAAGTTAGGTCATGTTATTTTCAAAGTTATTAATTTTATGCTTATATAATTTAACATATAGCAATAGCTAAAAAAGTATAGAAAGTAGTATTTATTTATAATATAACATTGTTTGTAAATCGTATCTCTTAATTTTTTCTATTATTGTCTTTATGATGAAAGTGGTTTTGTTCACAGTACAGCTAGAACTTACGGATATGCAGCAAAAGGTATAAGATGTTACTGCGTTTATGATTTGCATCAGTCAAAGAGAACTAATTTTATATAACTAAACTACTATAAAACAGTTATAATAGTTTGGCTATCACTATGAGCTAGATATACTTTTGAAAAGTAAATCATATAACTGTTTTATAGTGACTTAGCTACAAGAGCATTAGTAGATAAATCTCTGCAACCGTATCAATTTTGAATGCAATGTTAATACTGCTATTTTAAACTGTTGCATAGAACATGATTTAATTCAGGAATTACCTAATAATTCTGTAGTTGTGATCAATAATACAAAGTTTTCATAAAAGTCATCATTTAAAAATCATGATAGAAAAAGATAAACATATATTAGAGTATTTACCTCCTTATTCTCCTGATTTAAATTCTATTGAAAAAATAGTTTCAAGATAAATTAAGCAGAATGAAATATCACTGTAACTTAGACACGCTTTTCAAAAAGTATATAACATAACTGTTTTATACTGGTTTAGCTATATACCTACATTAAAACATAATTATACCTCTTTCGAAACTGCTTAAGGTAGTTCAAAATTATTGCTGATAAATATCGAAATAGACGTAAAAGATTCGGTCTGTGCGTCAAGAGAAAAGGTGAATTAATCTTACTGGTGAAAGTCCAGTTATGGAAGGAGAAGCTAGATCCACCATATAGCGAGTCTTGTGCTGCTGAAGGTAACGACAGTAGTAAAGCGTAGACAGTGAAACATTCGAGCCGAAACCAAATGGTGAACGTGATAGCCCTGAAAGTGAGATGTAGTGGAAGCCGATATGTTCTAGCACATAGTAGGCAAAAGAAGATTGGAGGTCAAACTAGTAAAAATCCAAAAATTTTCAACCACCGGGGTCGCAGGCGTCAGCGAGTTTGTAAAGATTAATGACACAACTTGAGAAGTCCTTATAACTCTTACGTAATTAAGTAAGTATTCAAAGTACAAGTGGTGAAACATAAAGCTTTGGAGATGGTGTAAGGATGGCTGAGTTAACCATAGTAGTGATGAAACCTAGTAATGTGGGTGGAGCAAAGGGTTAGCAGAAAAGTAAGAATGCAAGAGGAAACAATGGCTGTACACAGCATAGACAGAAATACATGGTTAACGAAACTTGAGCGTATAAAGTTGCTATCATCGAAAAATCAAGACATAAAGTTTAATAATCTAAATCAAGACATAAAGTTTAATAATCTAAATCAAGACATAAAGTTTAATAATCTTGGACATATCATTGATTTAAAGATATTAGAAGAACAATATAAGGAACTCGATAGCAAGAAAGCGATAGGAATAGATGGTATAACCAAAGAGGATTATGGTAAGAAGTTGAAAGCAAATCTGCTCTCGCTTCTTACTAGAATTTGCAATGGGAAATATCAGGCTAAACCTGCACGAATAACAGAAATTCCAAAAGAAGATGGAGGCAAAAGACCTTTGATAATATCATGTTTTGAAGATAAGATAATCGAGTCTACAGTAAGCAAGATATTAAACTCTGTGTTTGAGCCAATATTCTTAAAGTATTCCTATGGATTTCGACCTAAATTAAATGCACACGATGCTTTAAGGGAGTTAAACAGACTTACGTATAACTTCAATAAAGGGGCTATAGTAGAGATTGATATAACAAAGTGTTTCAATACAATTAAGCATTGCGAGTTGATGGAATTTCTAAGAAAGAGAATATCTGACAAGAAGTTTCTAAGACTAGTTATGAAACTGATTGAAACACCAATCATAGAAAATGGTACTATAGTTACTAACAAAGAAGGTTGTCGTCAAGGATCAATAGTTTCACCAATCCTGGCAAATGTCTTTCTGCATTATGTTATAGATAGCTGGTTTGCAAAAATCAGCAAAGAAAACTTAATGGGACAAACAGGAATGGTGAGGTACTGCGACGATATGGTATTTGTCTTTGAAAGGGAAGCAGATGCGAAAAGGTTTTATGATGTTTTGCCTAAAAGGTTAAATAAGTATGGGCTAAATATCAATGAAGCTAAATCACAAATGATAAAATCTGGTAGAGACCATGCTGCAAATTTAGCCCAACAATGCAGGAAGATCGCAAGTTATAATTTTCTTGGATTTACTTGCTATTGGAGAAAATCAAGATTTGGCATAACATGGAGACTAAAATATACCTCAAGGAGAGATCGTTTTACTGAGAAACTGAAAGGACTGAGAAAATATTTGCGTAGTCAGCTAAACAAGCAAGATAAAACACAAACATTATCACAAGTCATTAGAGTTATTAGGTGAATGGATCAACTATCATGGTATATCTGATAATAAAAGACGAGTAAGTTCATTTATCAACCAAAGTAAACGGGCAATATATAACTGGTTTAATAGAATGGGAGGAAAACGTAAGATGAATTGGAAAAGACTAACCGAGATACTTAAAAGAGTAAATTTTCCTAAAATTGGAAAGATTGTCTCAATGTTCTAGACAACAAATAAGGCATAATGCTTATCTTATTTTTGAGAGCCGGATGCGGTAATTCTGCAAGTCCGGTTCTGAGGAGGGGCCTAATTGAGCAATTGGTTAGGTCTACTCACACAACAACAAGATGGTAAAGCAGTGTGCCCATCATTATTTTTTGCGTTTACGTTAGCTCCATTGTTCAGCAAAATCTTAGCAATATGTAGATTCTTATATTTCAAAGATACATGTAAAGCGGTGATACCATCTTTATATTTTGAATTTACAAAGTGTGCTATTCTTGCTGTACTTTTTCAATATCGCCTCTTTAATAGCTCGATGTAAAGCATATTTAGTTTTAGATTTAGATATCATATTTATGTTGACAAAATTTGTAGTCCAAATTTTTGTTTTACTTTTGTTATGGTTTTTTCAGCTATTATTTTAGCCTGATTAGCCCCTGTAATCAATACTTGATTAACATAATCTAAATTATTCATATAATTATTATATTCTTTCAAAATAGGGTTAAGACAATCAATAATTAACATTGCTAAGTCTTTTTTAAATTTAGTTAATTCTGCATATTCATATTCTTTTACTATATCATTAGTGGTTTTATTAGATAGTGCAGCAAATATATTAATTAGATTAGAAATCTCTGGTCTGCTTGTAGGGTCATATGTGATTTGAGTATAGCAATCAGTTTTTGCTTTTTGCAACTTTCTAAAAATAACGTCTTGTGAATCAGTTAGATTAATTCTACTAAAATCAGAGATATCTGACTTACTCATTTTTTTTCTGCCATCTTTTAGACTCATGATTTTTCCTGCTGTATGATCTATAAATAGTTCCGGTAACTTGAAAATGGTATCATCATTAAACTTATGATGGATTATTTTAACTATATCTCTTACTAGTTCTAAATGTTGCTTTTGATCAGCCCCAACTGGTACTAAATCTGCTTGATATAACAGAACATCTGCAGCCATCAGTACAGGATATGCTAGCAATCCTAAGTTGATATTATTTGAGCTGCATTTGATAGTTTTATCTTTAAATTGAGTCATTCGTTTTAATTGTCCAAGTGGAGTAACGCAATTTAGTATCCATGCAAGCTCTGAATGTTCTTTAACATCAGATTGAAGAAAAATTATTGATTGTTTGGGATTTATTCCGCATGCTAGAAGCATGCAAGCTGAACTAAATATCGACTCACTTAGTTTCAATGATTCTTGTGAAGTAGTAATTGAATGTAGATTAGCAAGAAAAAATATGGACTGAAATTTTGATTGCATTTGAACCCATTTCTGTATAGATCCTAAATAATTGCCAAGATGCTGCTTTCCTGTAACCTGTATACCAGATAATATACGTTTGGACATTAATATACCTGACTTTAAATGTTTTAAATGGTGTTTATTATAAACATATTTGAAGTTTTTAGCATTAATAATTTTTTAAATTCTAATTTTGAAGTATTAAAATAAAAAAGTAATTAGTATGACATATTCGATATATTTTGGAAAAAAGTACTGGACATAAAGGGAAGAGAGAAAATTACTTTTGAAAAAGTATCAAAATATTTTGTGATAGGAAAGAATACAGTATTTGTATTTAGTAAAAACATATTGTAGTTAAAAAACAGAAACAGAGCTCCAATAAAAGCCTTTATTGATAAACTAAAATGAAGATGTGAGCCAATATAGTGACACATATTAATACGAAAGAGCTAAAGGACTATGAGTAAGTAAGTCTGGTGTACAAAAAGCATTAAAGAGATTAAATTATTACATAAGACTTCTTTCGAAACTATACAATGATGTAAAATGGTGTTATAAAAATCTGATTTGAAGTAACAATGAAATTAGATCAGATTAAAGAGTTAAAGGATGAAAAATTTCGTCGATTAACAGTAGTAAGGAAGGGAACATTCTCAAAGATGGTGGATATTTTGAGGAAAGCTGATGGTGTTAAGAAATCAAAAGGAGGGCGTAAAAATAAGCTCAATTTGGAGGAACAGTTATTGATGGCCTTAGAATACCTTAGAGAATACCGTACTTATTTTCATATAGGTCAGAACTATGGGATTAGTGAAAGTTCAGCATATAAAGCTGTAAAATGGGTAGAAGACACCTTAGTTAAACACCCAAACTTTGCTCTTCCAGGTCGTAAAGCTCTAATGAATAGCGATATGAATTATGAAGTAGTCTTGATTGGTGCTACTGAGAGTCCTATAGAAGGACCTAAAAAAAAATAAAAATTCTATTATTCGGGAAAGAAGAAAAAGCATACACTAAAAACTCAAATAGTGGTAGACAAGAAAACGCACCAAGTAATATGTACAGATTTTTCTAACGGTAAAAAACATGACTTTAGATTATTTAAGGAATCCAAAATTCTTATCCATCCTAAGATTAAAGCGATTACTGATACAGGATATCAAGGTATACAAAAAATTCGCAATAATTCTGCATTACCAAAGAAAAAAAGCAAGAAAAATCCTTTAACTAAAAATGATAAAAAGAATAATCGTAGGTTAGCAGGAAAAAGAGTTGTCAATGAAAACGTTATTGCTATGCTAAAACGGTTCAAAATTATTGCTGACAAATATCGAAATAGACGTAAAAGATTCGGTCTTAGATTTAATTTGATCTCTGGCATTTATAATTTTGAACTACCTTAACCAGTTTCGAAAGAGGTCTAATGTACTAAAAAAAGCTATAAAATATCAGAAGGCAAAAAAAGAAGAGAGATTAAAATGTTAGAATAGGATAAAAAGGCACAAAGACAAATGAAAAGTTATTGTTTTTACGGATGAGAGAGGTTTGTTCATAGTACAACTATAACTTACGGATATGCAGGCATGAGGTGTTATAGAGTTTATGATTGGCATCCATCAAAGAAAACTAATGTTATAGGAGCATTAGTAGACAAATGTCTGCTAACAGTATCAATTTTTGACTGCGATGTTAATACTGCTATTTTTAACTGTTTGATAGAACAGGATTTAATTCAGAAATTACCTAATAATTCTGTAGTTATAGTAGGCAATGCAAGTTTTCATAAACATACTCATTTAAAAATTACAGCTAAATCACTATAAAACAGTTATATATTATATACTTTTTGAAAAATATACTTAGGTCATAGTAATAGCCAAACTATTATAACTGTTTTATATAGGCTTGCTATAAAAAGATAGACATATATTAGAGTATTTACCTCCTTATTCTCATGATTTAAATCCTATTGAAAAAATTGTTTCAAGCTAAATCAAGGAGAATGAAATATCACTGTGGCTTAGAGATGCTTTTCAAAAAAATATATAACATAACTGTTTTATAGTGGTCTAGCTACAGTAGAATCTCTAAAATTGGTAATTCAGACCTACGTAAAGCTTTTTATATTCCTGAAATGTCTGCATTAAAACATAATTGTATTATATTAGGCAATTTGCTGATCGTTTATCATCTGATAGTGGCAAACAAACATGTTTATCATTTTTCTTGATTTTTAACATGCTATCTCTAATTTACTATATATTCAACTCATTCTAGCACATAGTGTTTAGCTTTTATTTGATGAAATCCATAGACAAATGGCCAAAAATATAATATAATATACAATTACTGTATAATCTTTGTTCATTTCATGAAAGTTATAACAGCGCTAATATGTTTAAGAATAATACAATAAATTTTAATAATTACAAGAAATCAGCATTAAAAAAGCAAAGAACTTTAAGATAAACCAATGTTGAATTTTAGCTTTGTCTTAACCTCCATTGCTTTTGAAATCACTAATACTGAACAAGATTATTTATTTTATATAAAATTGTATCATGAAAATCAAACTTAAGAACGCTGTTGAGCAAGCTCTTGATCATCTATTAAAAAATCAAGCGCAGACAGCAGCCTGTATAATTTATTCAATTAGTAATAATGATTCTGTGGTATTCCAAATACTATTAAAGGAAATGAAAGTTCGGCAATATGATACATTAATGCTACCTCAAAATCAGTGGAAAGCTTTAATTGAGCATTTTGCAATACAAGATAAGTATTATTGGTCTCTAAGAGCGCTAAGCAGACTTTTTCCATCGCTAATTACAGATCATGCACATGAAGCAGTACATTATGCCGCTTACTTCAAAGCAAACAGAAATCTTAAGCTCCTATTAAATCCTAAATTTAATCTTGATCTCAATGCATTAAGTCCTGGTAATGGCAATACTATCCTTGGTAATGCAATATTAGGTGGTAACCTAGAAGGTGTAAAGCTATTATTAAAAATGAATAGTGTAGACTATACAAAACCAAATAGTTGCAACTTTAGACCAATTCATGTTGCAATATGGAAGGATGAGATTGACATTCAATCTCATCAATGTATATATACAACAACCCTTAGAATACATTATAGACTTAAAGGACAAACTAAACTATTAAATACTCATTGCAAATTCAAAGCTCAATCATTACAAATGCAGTTGTTTTCTCGGCAACTTTATGAGAATCCATTCCAAATAGAAGATCATAATCAAAATGATTTTCAAACATGTACAATCCTTTTTATCAAAGTATTATCCTGCAAATCTCAAAAATATTTTCTAAAATTATTAGAATCTACTTCCAAAATATTGACATCAAGCAGTTTTGGATTAGCTCACAAAAGACATGTTCTAAACTTCATATCTTTTTCTGCTACATGCTTTGAACTTACAGATAGGGCTCAAACAGCACTAGAGAATCTATTAAATACTGTTATTATTCCACAAAATGAAGACCTTATACAAATAGATAAACTTCATGGTCTATACTGTTATATGATATCTAGGGCTTGTAAGGAACTAAATGTGGATAAAGCAAATTATTACGCAGAATTACTATTTAATCCAGCAGCAGTAGTTAATCCAGAGGATAAAGCAGAAGCATGTATTAGTTTAGCATTTCTTTATGAATCACTGTATACCTCACGTAAAGCTATATTCTATCTTGATAAAGCTATAGAAACTTGCAGATCTAGTTTATTACCAAAACTAGCTACTAAATGTTTTAGAGCATTGGTTAATAAAATTAATATTTATCAAGCATGTAATAAGGAACAAGATGCAAACGAGTGTATACAGCATGGTAATTTACCTAAATCTTTCAAAGATTTGTGTTTAATAACTCAGAAATTAAAATTTAAACAATATACTTCTGTCAAAGTTACAGATCTTGTAAAAGAAGTAGCTGAATTAGAAGAATTATCAAGTGTTAAGTTTAATAAGTCAGCTAATATAAAGAAACATAATAAATTAATAGAAAATCTAGGCTGGAAATATCCATACTTTGTTAATACTTATGTTTTTATATGTACTCATGCGCAAGATTTACAAACTCTCACCCATGCTATTCAAATTGCAGAATCTGGGCTGAGTTTATTTCCTGATCCAGCAATAGCTTTCTCAATAATCAAAAACACGTTATTAATTTATGCTAAAGCAGAGTTATATAATGAAGGAATAAAATTTTTACAAAAATACAGCACACAATATCCTACATCACAACCGCATATATTATATCATAAATATGTACTATACAGTAATAGCGATAATAGTGCTAAACATGCTAAACGTAAGTTAGCAAGCAAATTTCTTAAAGAACTTGAGCAAAAGTCACAGAATAGTAAAGTATGTTCAATTTTATACAGTAAAGCAAAAGAACTTGATCAAAGTGCTATGCAAAAAAAGATCAAGCATCAATCTGATAATGAAGATACAATATTAGCAGCATTACAAGCTTTGTTTCAGCAGAAAGTTAATTCAGAAGAAGAAGAAGTTAACAAGTATTCTTTGCAAGAAAATGTAGAGTGCCAATCTAGTGATGAAGATAGTATCTTAGAAGCATTACCAAGACTTTTTCAAGCAGAATCTCAAAATGAGATAGAGGCAGACTTAAATACTACACATTGGCATATTGATGATCAAAGAATAATATCATCTAATAATACTACATCCATAGCCAATAGCTCATCTTTTATAAACTCAGATGGATTATTTGCAATTATTGATGAAAAGATATCACGGCAGCTTGACACTGTTACAAAGCAACAATGTCAGGCAGCATTAGAAAAAGGTATAATACATAGACAAAAAAAATGCAGTGGAATAAAAATTTTACACGTTAAAGATAATAAGGTAATAGAATTAAAACTTATTAGCAGGGATTTGCGCCTTATTGCTACTACTCTTTACATAAATCCAGAGAATAAAATTCTAATAATATTTAACAAATTAGCTACTCATTCTACTCTTCAAAAAAATATAGTCAAAAGTAAGTATATTACTAAAAACTCTACATGCCCTGTCAATTGCACTGAAGTAGATAAATTTAAAATAGAAAAATCGTTCATACCACCAGAGGAAAGCGCTGCTACTGCACAATCATGTTCATTAAGCGAACAAATTCATGCAAAAGTTGAAACCAAGTGCATGATTGATGAATTTACAACATTAGATATAACTGATACAAGCGATTTAGCAGAAAGTCATTGTGAAAATAATGAAGACAGAGAAATACTAGGTAGCAGCAAAGATGAAGGCTTTTCGTTATCTGGAAGAAGCTTATTATAACGCAAGTTTGATATAAAAAATAGAGCATAAAGTAGATGGATTAAGCATTACAGCAATGTTAAAATAACTAATTATGTTTAAGTATTCCTTACACAAAAACAATGTTAGGAATATTTAATTCCTGAATTAACACAAATTCTATATAATGAATATGCTATATTATACACGAGTTCGATATAAGAAGATATGATAGATATAGTTGGTGCGTCAAGAAAAGGTGAATTAATCTTACTGGTGAAAGTCCAGTTATGGAAGGAGAAGCTAGATCCACCATATAGCGAGTCTTGTGCTGCTGAAGGTAACGACAGTAGTAAAGCGTAGACAGTGAAACATTCGAGCCGAAACCAAATGGTGAACGTGATAGCCCTGAAAGTGAGATGTAGTGGAAGCCGATATGTTCTAGCACATAGTAGGCAAAAGAAGATTGGAGGTCAAACTAGTAAAAATCCAAAAATTTTCAACCACCGGGGTCGCAGGCGTCAGCGAGTTTGTAAAGATTAATGACACAACTTGAGAAGTCCTTATAACTCTTACGTAATTAAGTAAGTATTCAAAGTACAAGTGATGAAACATAAGGCTTTGGAGATGGTGTAAGGATGGCTGAGTTAGCCATAGTAGTGATGAAACCTAGTAATGTGGGTGGAGCAAAGGGTTAGCAGAAAAGTAAGAATGCAAGAGGGAAACAATGGCTGTACACAGCATAGACAGAAATACATGGTTAACGAAACTTGAGCGTATAAAGTTGCTATCATCGAAAAATCAAGACATAAAGTTTAATAATCTAAATCAAGACATAAAGTTTAATAATCTAAATCAAGACATAAAGTTTAATAATCTTGGACATATCATTGATTTAAAGATATTAGAAGAACAATATAAGGAACTCGATAGCAAGAAAGCGATAGGAATAGATGGTATAACCAAAGAGGATTATGGTAAGAAGTTGAAAGCAAATCTGCTCTCGCTTCTTACTAGAATTTGCAATGGGAAATATCAGGCTAAACCTGCACGAATAACGGAAATTCCAAAAGAAGATGGAGGCAAAAGACCTTTGATAATATCATGTTTTGAAGATAAGATAATCGAGTCTACAGTAAGCAAGATATTAAACTCTGTGTTTGAGCAAATATTCTTAAAGTATTCATATGGATTTCGACCTAAATTAAATGCACACGACGCTTTAAGGGAGTTAAATAGACTTACGTATAACTTCAATAAAGGGGCTATAGTAGAGATTGATATAACAAAGTGTTTCAATACAATCAAGCATTGTGAGTTGATGGAATTTCTAAGAAAGAGAATATCTGACAAGAAATTTCTAAGACTAGTTATGAAACTGATTGAAACACCAATCATAGAAAATGGTACTATAGTTACTAACAAAGAAGGTTGTCGTCAAGGATCAATAGTTTCACCAATTCTGGCAAATGTCTTTCTGCATTATGTTATAGATAGCTGGTTTGCAAAAATCAGCAAAGAAAACTTAATGGGACAAACAGGAATGGTGAGGTACTGCGACGATATGGTATTTGTCTTTGAAAGGGAAGCAGATGCGAAAAGGTTTTATGATGTTTTGCCTAAAAGGTTAAATAAGTATGGGCTAAATATCAATGAAGCTAAATCACAAATGATAAAATCTGGTAGAGACCATGCTGCAAATTTAGCCCAACAATGCAGGAAGATCGCAAGTTATAATTTTCTTGGATTTACTTGCTATTGGAGAAAATCAAGATTTGGCATAACATGGAGACTAAAATATACCTCAAGGAGAGATCGTTTTACTGAGAAACTGAAAGGACTGAGAAAATATTTGCGTAGTCAGCTAAACAAGCAAGATAAAACACAAACATTATCACAAGTCATTAAAGTTATTAGGTGAATGGATCAACTATCATGGTATATCTGATAATAAAAGACGAGTAAGTTCATTTATCAACCAAAGTAAACGGGCAATATATAACTGGTTTAATAGAATGGGAGGAAAACGTAAGATGAATTGGAAAAGACTAACCGAGATACTTAAAAGAGTAAATTTTCCTAAAATTGGAAAGATTGTCTCAATGTTCTAGACAACAAATAAGGCATAATGCTTATCTTATTTTTGAGAGCCGGATGCGGTAATTCTGCAACTCCGGTTCTGAGGAGGGGCCTAATTGAGCAATTGGTTAGGTCTACTCACATAAATCTTAGAGTTCAAAAAATAATGCTACTTTTTTTTGAACCAGCTATCTTTACATCCAAATGTTCAGAATCATTGGACTACAATCGGTAAAAATATTTTTGATAAGGAACAGCAAAATAAAGCTGCTGTGATTTTAAAATTTTCCTCTGAACTAGATGAAAACACTAAGCGCCACATTCGCCTTCATGGCTTAAAATGGAATAGCTTTCGTCAAGAATGGTGCGGCCATGTTAAAGATATTGAGGCCTTAAAGAATACCCTTCTCAATGTTCAGTATAGTATAGAACTTGTAGTGTGATATAAGGCATCTATATGATTTAATAGAAATAGCATACAACACATTAAAGGTAAAATTTTGTATGTTGTATATTTCTTATTATTTTACGCTATTTTTTAAATTTAATACTTCTTGTATTGATAAATCCGTATATTCAGCAATTGTCTCAACTGATAATTCAGATTTCAATAATTTTATTGCAAAATCTTTTTTTGCTTCAGCTTTGCCTTCAGCTTTACCTTCAGCTTTACCTTCAGCTTTACCTTCAGCTTTACCTTCAGCTTTAGCGCGTTCGAGTTTATAATCTTCTACTGCTTTATTATCCCATATACGCTTTAACTCTTGTTCATAGGTTATTAGTTCGTCTTCGCTCCAATTAAACTGATCTAATGCCTCATACGCTCTTTTGATTATTAAATCTTCACCTATTATTTTATGATATCCATCTAATGTTGTTTCTTTTGCATGTTTAAAAAAATAGCACCACTTCTCTGTTATATCACTTAACTCTTCCACTCTATTTTTTTTAAATTTTGGTAATTCTATAAAGGTAAATGAAAAGTCCTTTAGATCATGCTCATATGTCTTTTTATCCAATATTACATGCCTTGATATATAGTCTTCTTTGTTTGGAAACAATTTATAATCTGCTATAGCTATAAATATAACTTCCTTTAGGTCTGAGTATTTTCCTTCCTTTCCTCTATTTGGTTGCCTACCATATGCTTTTGCTGCATAATACTGCGCTCTTTTTTCAAATCCTTGTGTAGGATCTACTTGCATTTCTATTATATATTGCGCTCCGTTTTTATCTTTACACAAAACATCTACTATTGATTCTTTTTTGGACGCTATATCAGCGTCTAATATCGTACCTAAAAACTCTACTTCTGTTATTTCTCTATTCCCTTCAAACAATAATATATCGTTCAGAAAATGTATTAGTATGTCCTTGTTTTTTTCTGATCCAAATATCTTTTTAAATGCTACATCATTCTTTGGATCTAAAAATCTTGATAAATGCATATATTTTTCATATTTTCTATTCTTTTTAAATTATACAACAAAATAACTTACATGAACATTCTCTTATTGAATTTTAATTTCTGCAATTCACTACATTAACCCCCTATTAAACTTTAGTTTATTAGGTAGCATAAAGCTCACAGTATTTATTTAGCTCTATAGCAATCTCTGGTAATTTAAGGTATTCAGCAAGAGGTATAAATTCTTGCTGCGTTTCTAGTATGATTTCTTGTCTTCTTTTGGCTGGCTTTATGAATATAGTTTTAATATTATCCAATCTGTCCAATAGTTTGATTAGTAATAGCTCTACTTTATCTTGATTCACTAATGTTTTAATCATTTTCATGGAACTGGTTTTCTTACCACATATGTTTCTTATAAGAGCTAGAACTTGCTCGGCAATGTTATTATTAAATTCCATTGCTATCTTTTCTTTGGTTAGTTTTGTATCCTCAATTACATCGTGTAATATTGCAGTAATAATTATATCAGTTTTAAAGGTGTGGTCTGATACCATGTGGGCTACTTCTAATGGATGTGTGTAGTATAGTTCTCCTGTATCTCGCTTTTGATTGCTATGATATTTTTTTGCATAAAATATAGCTTTTTTTACTTTATCAAGATCAATGTGTTTATTAAAACTATGATTAATCAAGTCCAGCTTATCAAGTAGTTTATTGATATGTTCACAATTTAAAAATGCCAACATTATTTCCTCCATCTCCATTAATAATTCTAATTTTCAGTTTCTCAATGAACTTCTATAGGTATACTATACGTGAAGGCTGTATACTTGCCTTGCTTACTTTCTAGTTTAATTTTTCCAGTAATTTCATGTATAAACTGTTTAACGAGTAGTAATTCAGATCCTAGTACTGCATAGCTTTTGATATGTAAGTTTCTGAGCTCATTATTTATCTTTTTCACTTTCTCAGCTGAAATTCCAATTCCATTATTACGAACAATTAATTGTAATATTCTATAATTTGTCTTTTGATTTGTAGAAGGTAGCAAATCAACTTCAACACTAATTTCGCTGCATTTACTATTAGTAGCATTGCAAATTAATAGTGTTAGTACTGCCTGTATTTGAATACTATTTACAATGATTAAATCTTTTATATCATTTTTAAAATTGCAGCTAAGATTTATTCCTTTATTTTCTGTGAATGGCTTCAGTGCTCTAATATTACATTTACTTTTGCCTGAATACCAAAATCTCCAGATTTTATAGTATGACTCATAAAATGCTTCCATATCTTTTAATTAAGTTGTACTGGTATATCGCAAGTAATAGCTGTGAACTTATTTGCCTCGCTCTTTATTTCTAATTTGCCACTTAGTTTGTTAACAATGTAATTTGCAAATTCTAGACTCGAGTTTAATATTTCTGGATACTCTAATGCTGGATGCAAATCAGTAAATTTTGCATTTATTTCTTGTAGTTTTTCTTGTGAAATACCTTTTCCGTTATCACGTACTATGAATCTTAATATTCTGTCTTTTTCATTCGCCTTTCGATACGGCGAAGTAAATAACCTAACTATAACATCAACCTGACAGAATTTATTAACTCTAATAGCTCCACTTATTAATTGACTAAGTATAGTTTGCAATAGACAACTATCTCCAATAACAATATCATTGATGTTATCCTGAACATTGTAACTGATCGATATTTCTCTATCTTCAGCAATTTCTTTCAGCGAGCTAATTGTATCCTTCAATAGTTTTTGTATGCTAAATTTTTTTGAATGTACATTTTGAAGCTTAATTTGGCCTCTAAGTGAGTAAACTATCCTGTTACAGTAGTCTTGTAACGTCAGTTTAGGATAAGAAAAAGTATGAAAAGCATAATGAAAAAGGTCTACAAGAGATAATGTACAATTAAATTATGCAATATATTTAAATACGCTAGAATAGGATAAGAGGAAATATAAAAGGTAGTAAATAAAAGGTATACAAAGAGAGAATGTTGAGTTATAAAGAAAATTTAAATAAAAATGAAATAACCCAACATGAAAAAATGTATTGTAACAGTATACTATTTAATAGATAATTTTTGCAAGATATATCAAGAGTGGGAAAGAAAGAGATTAATACCAAGTAGTAATCAAAGGAACAGAGATGGAAAGTTATCTTTAGCTGAGTTATTAACAATAACGATATATTTTTATTTATCTCCATGCAAGGATTTTAAAAATTATTATCTATATTACTTGCGTTATAAGTATAAAGAATACTTTTGCTTGCCAAGCTATAGTAGGATAATACAACTATTACCTAGAATGTTGCTACTATTAGCCGTATTAATGCATTATCTGAAAGGAGATGAGACTGGTATATATTACATCGATTCTACAAAGTTAGCAATTTGTCATAATAAACGTACTTCCAGCAATAGAGTTTTTAACAGATTTTCTAAAATTGGTAAGAGTAGTTATGGCTGGTTCTTAGGCTTTAAGCTTCATCTTATAATCAATAATAAAGGCGAAATAATGTCAGTTAAAATTACTAAAGGCAATAAAAGCGACCTATCTATGGCTTCAGTTATTTCTAAAGGCTTATCTGGTAAATTGTTTGGTGATAAAGCTTACATATCTAAAAAGTTATTTCATCAACTGTTGTCCAATGCTCTACGTTTATTTACTAATCTTCGTAAAGATATGAAAACATATTTATTGCACATAGAAGATAAGCGCTTATTAAATAAACGTTCCTTAATTGAACCTGTCTTTAATGTACTAAAAAAACATATGCTTTTAGAGCATACTAGACACTGCTCTCCTCTTAATTTCTTTGTTCATATAATTGCTTCTCTTGCTAGTTATTCTATCTCTAAACTTAATCTCCATCTTATCTCTTCTTCTTCTTCTTCTAACTCCTTATCCTAAATTGACGTTTTAAAGCTTTTTTTATATGTAATATTTAATCTCTTTAATGCTTTTTGTATACTAATGCTAATTTAGGATAAGAGAAAATATGAAAGGTAGTGAGTAAAATGTATACAAAAGATAATGTATAATTATATATTATCTGTCGTTTTAATTAATAACCGTTTATTTATTGCTCATATTTCTACAAATATTCTTTCATAAACATTCACTATTATAACACTTGTATATTACATATTTCTAATTGTTTCTTATCCTAAAATTGCATTTACAGACATGTGAGCAATAAATAAACTGTTATTAATTGAAACTATATTTAAAGATATTACATAATATCTCTTGTAGACCTTTTGTATTATATCTTTCATACTTTTTCTTGTCCTAAACTGACGTTACTAGACTTACTTACTCCTAGTCGTTCAGCTCTTTCATATTGATATGCCTAACTATGTTGACTCACATCTTCTTTTAGTTTTTCAATAGAGATTTTTCTTGGAGCTATGTTTCTGTTTTTTTACAGCAATATGCTTTTACTTCATACAAATACTGTATTCTTTCATATCTCAAAACGTTTTGATACTTTTTCAAAACTAATTTTTTCTCCTTCATTTATGTTAGCACTTTTTTCCAAAATATATCGAATATGTCATATTAATTACTTTTTCATTGCATTTTATTATTATAATTGTTTTATAGTAGTTTGGCTATAGCTATAAAGTCAGCGTAGTAAATCCTGCACGTATTAAAGGTTTTGCAATGAATAGACTTAATTGTACAAAAACAGATAAAGCAGACAGTGCATTAATATCATACTTTTTTGAGGCAATGAAACCAAAAGCTTAGCATCCACAAACACCTTATATTCAAGAACTACAGCAGCTAATTGATCTATTTTTGTATTCCTTATTTTGTGAGTAGACCTAACCAATTGCTCAATTAGGCCTCTCCTCAGAACCGGACTTGCAGAATTACCGCATCCGGCTCTCAAAAATAAGATAAGCATTATGCCTTATTTGTTGTCTAGAACATTGAGACAATCTTTCCAATTTTAGGAAAATTTACTCTTTTAAGTATCTCGGTTAGTCTTTTCCAATTCATCTTACGTTTTCCTCCCATTCTATTAAACCAGTTATATATTGCCCGTTTACTTTGGTTGATAAATGAACTTACTCGTCTTTTATTATCAGATATACCATGATAGTTGATCCATTCACCTAATAACTCTAATGACTTGTGATAATGCCTGCGTTTTGTCTTGCGTATTTAGCTGACTGACTACGCAAATATTTTCTCAGTCCTTTCAGTTTCTCAGTAAAACGATCTCTCCTTGAGGTATATTTTAGTCTCCATGTTGTGCCAAATCTTGATTTGCCCCAATAGCAAGTAAATCCAAGAAAATTATAACTTGCGATCTTCTTGTCTTGTTTGGCTAAATTTGCAGCATGGTCTCTACCAGATTTAATCATTTGTGATTTAGCTTCATTGATATTTAGCCCATACTTATTTAACCTTTTAGGCAAAACATCATAAAACCTTTTCGCATCTGTTTCCTTTTCAAAGACAAATACCATATCGTCGCAGTACCTCACCATTCCTGTTTGTCCCATTAAGTTTTCTTTGCTGATTTTTGCAACCAGCTATCTATAACATAATGCAGAAAGACATTTGCCAGAATTGGTGAAACTATTGATCCTTGACGACAACCTTCTTTGTTAGTAACTATAGTACCATTTTCTATGATTGGTGTTTCAATCAGTTTCATAACTAGTCTTAGAAATTACATCAACTCACAATGCTTGATTGTATTGAAACACTTTGTTATATCAATCTCTACTATAGCCCCTTTATTGAAGTTATACGTAAGTCTATTTAACTCCCTTAAAGCGTCGTGTGCATTTAATTTAGGTCGAAATCCATAGGAATACTTTAAGAATATTGGCTCAAACACAGAGTTTAATATCTTGCTTACTGTAGACTCGATTATCTTATCTTCAAAACATGATATTATCAAAGGTCTTTTGCCCTCCATCTTCTTTTGGAATTTCCGTTATTCGTGCAGGTTTAGCCTGATATTTCCCATTGCAAATTCTAGTAAGAAGCGAGAGCAGATTTGCTTTCAACTTCTTACCATAATCCTCTTTGGTTATACCATCTATTCCTATCGCTTTCTTGCTATCGAGTTCCTTATATTGTTCTTCTAACATCTTTAAATCAATAAGATGTTCTATAGGAAAATGTGCAAAGGTAGATCAAGTATAAGGGAGAAGAAAGGTTAATTTTTATTAACTTCTACACTTTATAGAACCTACTATTAACTTATGTTAACTTTTATTAATATTTATAATCAATCTTCAACTTTAACTATAAATATAATTACAATATTTGTCAATATAACAAAAAAATTAAAGCAAAAGGTTGAAAAAAAATTTAGGGAATTTGGATCCAGTTTTCAATCTAGGGGTTAATCTAATGATCGAAAAATATATACAACCTAGGATTGATAAATGATTTTCAAGTTATACGTATAATGAACAAATTTAGTATAAAAAATTTGATATCAAAAAAAGCATAATTTATATCAGATGTTTAATAAAGCGTAATATATATTAATAATATCAACATTAATATTATGTGGGGTAATTATGCCTTCAATATCATTATCATCAAAGTTTAGAAAGCGGTTATTAAATAAAATTAATATCCCTGAGGGAGAAAAATTATTAATTATCCACGATCCAGATACAATAGGACTTAAACTGAAAATCTCATGGGTAGTCCGTGGAGTAAGAGTAAGAAAAACATGGGTTTTTAGAACAAAAATTTAAAAACCAGAGTTTAAAAATAACGATAGGGGTATTTCCAGATTTATCTATTAAAGAAGCTAGAAAAATAGCAAGAGAATTAAAGACATTAATGGCGAAAGGAATAGATCCAAGAGCAGTAAAACGTCAACAACAGATAGAAGAAAATGAGAAACGTATAAAAGAAAGAGAAAGAAAAGCTAACGATATTACATTCAAAGAGCTGTGTTATAAGTATATTGAAGAGTATGCCAAAATATATACTATAAACTGGAAAGAGAATGCTGACAGAGTACATACTTATGCACAAGCATTAGACCTCTTTCGAAACTGGTTAACGTAGTTCAAAATTATTGCTGATAAATATCGAAATAGACGTGAAAGATTCGGTCTTAGATTTAATTTGATCTCTGGTATTTATAATTTTGAACTACGTTAACCAGTTTCGAAAGAAGTCTAATGAAGTTTAAGCATAGTATTCTGAAAAGAAAATGCCAAAATCATATAGCCAAGACTTTTGGGAGAAAGTAATAAAATGTGTTAATCAAGGAAAAAGTTGTAATGCTGCTTCAGTAAAATTTGATATAGCAGCAAACACAGTAAGAAATTGGTATAAAAGATATAAATCAGAAGGTCATTATAAAGAAAGAGATCGTCTTGGTAAAAAAGGAAAATATATAAGATAGAATTTGAAAAATACATTTCGCTAAATCAAAATCTAACTCTGGCACAAGCAGGGAAACATTTTGGAATTTCAATAAGGGTAGCGAGTTATTATATGAAAAAATTCGGCTATAGTTATAAAAAAAACGTTTACCTACATGGAAGCAAAACCAGAAATAAGAGAAAAATATCAACAAGTGAATAAGTGTGCTATACCTAAGGAAAACTTGGTATACATAGATGAAAGTGGCATTGAAATGTCTATATGCAAGAATAGAGGGTGGAGAAAAAAGGAACTCATGTAAGCAGCAAAAAGAGTGGTAAATATTACGAGCGTACAAATATTATAGCTGGTTATGTTAATAATAAATCAATCGCACCTATGATATTTAATGGTGCATATGTAATACAAGATTATTTGAAGCTTGGGTGCAGCAGGTATTAATTAATGAGTTAGAGCCTGCTCAGTTTGTAGTAATGGATAATGCTGCTTTTCATAAGTCTAAAAAAACTAAAGAGTTAATAGAATCTGTTGGTTGTAAAGTTATTTTTCTTCCACCTTATTCTCCAGATTTAAATCCGATAGAAAAGTTTTCGGCTAATATGAAGCTGTGGATTAAACATCAAATTACTCAATTTGCTAATTCTATTATCTCTTTTTTCTATGCTCAAACTTCATTTGTAAATGACTATAAATATATTGCATAATTATAATTGTACATTATCTCTTGTAGACCTTTTTCATTATGCTTTTCATATTTTTTCTTATCATAATCTGGCGTTAAAAGAGTAAATTTTCCAACAAATCAGGCATAAAGCTTATCTTATTTTTCGGGAATAAGAATGCGGTAATTCTGCAAATCAGGCTCTGAAGATGGTTCTAATTGAGCGATTGGTTAGGTCTACTCACACAATAATCACATAATATTTTATAACTTTATTGGAAATATCATTCCAACAGAATGGAGAAAGCTAACTATTGAAGTTGAAAATAGGATAATAATTAAAGACAATGTTAAGTTACATAATGTCAATTGCATAAAACTTCTAAAAAATTTTCAGCACTATAACAAAAAAGAAAAAGAAGAAAATATAACCTTACCAGAAAAAAAATTTGCCCAAACATGAAAGAAACTTCATGTCAAACTGAAACTTTTTTCAGGGACATATATAGTCATTTACAATGAGGTTTGAGCATAGAAAAAAGCGATAATAGATTCATAAAATTTACCAAATTGAGTAATTTGATTCCTAATTCACAGCTTTATATTAGCCCAAAACTGTTCTATCGGATTTAAATCTAGAGAATAAGGTAGCAAGAAAATAACTTTATAACCAACAGATTATATTAATTTTATCGCTTCTTTCTATACTCAAACTTCGTTGTAAATGATTATATAATATAACTGTTTTATAGTGGTATAGTTATAGATCTTTGAAAGCAGTAACTTCAGATAAGCTATATGCAATGATATGAAGTTATCAGGAAAAGCGTAATACGTAAAACCCATACATTACGTTTGATGTGACGTATGATAGAAACTGGGATAACTAAACTACATCACCTTTACTTGTCAATACATTATGGTATGGGAAAATGGCAATATTTCTTTGTTATCATACTACTTAATTCATACACTCTATACTATTCTATGGCCGAAAGAAGTCTATTGTTGCTTTATATAAGGTATTTACTCAATTTAACAAAAAAGCTTTTTAGTTCCATTCCTTTATTACTTTTGGACAAGTGATTTGATAGTTTCAATAATAAACTGAAGCTTAGATTCTAGACGCTTTTTATTGTTTTTGCATAAGTTTAAGTTATAGCAATATAATTTTTTATGCTTCAATTTTCAATTAAAAAAATGCTATATATTATTTAAGAAAGCATCAATTTCAAATATTGAATTGATGCTACTACATTTAAAAGTATACTGCCCTTTTTTTGCTAGATTAATTAAAACTTTGCCAGGACCTATTTCAATTAGTCTACTAACATTTTTTTGTTGTAGTAAATCTAAAGTTTCTCGCCACCTTACTTTCCCTTCAATCTGTCTTATTAGGCAATTTTTAATATCAATAGGCGTAGTAACAATATTAGCGCTGTAATTAGCTACAACAATCATTTTGGTAGGTTGAATATTTACTTTATCAATAGCTTGCCTAAATATGCTTGTAGCATCTGCCATTAGCGAACAGTGAAAAGGACCACTTACGTTTAATTTGATAGCTCTCTTGCCTTTAGCGCGCAACATATTCATTGCTAAGTTAATTGCAGTAGTATGACCACTAATAACTACTTGCCCCAATATATTGTCATTAGCAATTTCGCAGACTCCTATAGTGGAACAATAGTCAAGAATTGGATTTAATTCTTCCATGGTAACACCAAGACAAGCCGCCATACTACCATCACATCTAGATGCTACAGCATGCATAGCATTAGCTCTAACCTTAAGTATCTTCGTAACTTCATCTAATGATAAAGCACCAGCTGCGCACAGTGCGCTGTATTCACCCAAAGAATGGCCAGCTACATAATCTGCCATTTGATAACATTCCATAGTAGCTTGTTGCTCCAATACTCTAATTATTGCCATTGAAACTGCAATAATTGCTAGTTGAGCATTCTTAGTTAATGTTAGAGTACTGATAGGACCATTAAATATAATATCAGTTAATTTTTCTGCAATAATATCGTTTACCTCATGAAAAACATCTCTAGCTACAGGAAAATTATCATATAAGTCTTTTCCCATACCAACAAATTGTACTCCTTGACCAGGAAAAACAAATACTGTATACATAGATATTCTTTTGTTATATATTCTAGAGTTGGATATTAAATATGAAAATCATTAAGTTAATCTTTTTTACTGTTGTTATCAATATTTATTTATTGTACTCAGTATGCGCTCAAGATTCTTATGAAAACATAACATATCAGCATCTAAGAAATAAACAGTGGGATGAAGCTGTATTGATGGCTGAAAATTCTGGCAACGAAATTTTATACAAGATAGCCTTAGCGCAAAAATTTCTGTATTCTGACAGTAGCATAACATTTGAAGATGTTATAGCTTTTTTACAAGCTAATCCAAATCATCCGCAAAAAAATCATATAGCTAAACGTGCAGAGAAAGTTATTAATCATTTTACTGATCAAAATTTAATAATTAGATGGTTTAATAAAACACCTCCTCAAACAGCTAAAGGCTATTATTATTATGCTTTAGCTGCTTATAAGCTTATAACAGATTTGGACATAAGAAATAAGATAATACATACTGCCTGGAGGTTTTGCGATTCTGACTATATAATACCTTTTTTAGATAATTTTTGTGATTTGTTAACAATAGACGATTATTATGCTAAGATCACACAGTTTATATTAACAAATAAAATACCTAATGCTAAAGCTTTGTTAAGCAAGGCTGGTAAAAAAAAACTAAATCAACAAGTTTTGAATTTTATGGTTGCAGCAGCTAGTAATGATAATAATACAGAGAAATTATTTGCACAGTTACCAACAACTCAGCGTTATAAAAATGAAGTATTATATAGCATTTTAACATATAAATTGAAAAATAATGATTATAGCTCTGAACTAGAACAACTTTTTTCTCAAGTTCTAGAGTCAAAAATTACAGATAATTTTTTATTTTCTTCAAAATTATGGTGGCAATTAAGATCAGAGGCTGCAAAAGGATTGCTAGCTACACATAATTACTCTGCTGCATATAACATTATAAAGAATGCTATAGTGGATGATGTATATACTTCTATCGAATATAATTGGCTAGCTGGCTGGATTGCTCTTAGGTTTTTACATAATTCAGCTGATGCTATTACTTATTTTACTAACATGGCACAACAAGTTACAAAACCTATAGATATATCAAAATCATATTATTGGCTAGGTAGAGCTAATCAAGTAGCAGGAAACAGTCAAATTGCTCAGGATTATTATAAAAAAGCTACTCAGTATCCATATACCTTTTATGGACAATTAGCTATTCTTGAAACTGAGAATAAAGTGTTGCCACTATTCTCTGATTTGCAAATTAACATAGACAATATTGAGTTTAGCGATATTGAATGCGTAACAGCTGCTGAAATGTTACTAAGTAATAATTTACCAGAATTATCAAAAGTATATGCAGTACAAGCTATCAGACACGCTTGTAATAATATCGAAATGTACGCTATTATACACAGACTAATTAATATACAAGAATTAACTGGTATAAAAGACGTTTCTTATGTTGCAAAATTAATTAAATTTGCTGAATGTGAAGCTTTATTCCCTACTCACTATTCTTATCCAACACCATATAACATGATAGATTCTCACATAGATAAGGACATATTGTACAGCGTTATTATGCATGAATCAATGTTTGATCAATCAGCTATTGGAGCATCTAATGATCAAGGATTAATGCAGATAATGCCAGCAACAGCAAAAGATGTTGCTACTAAATTTCTAAAAATTCCATATGTAGCTACTAAGCTTATTACTGATCCTAGTTATAATATTAACCTTGGTAGTCACTACTGGAAAAGAATGCTAGATATTAATGATGGTTCATATGTATTAGCTACTGCTTCATATAATGCTGGTCCATCTCGAGTTAGAGGTAGAACAGGAATGAAGGGTTGGATAGAAATTTATGGTGATCCACGTAAATATAAAGATGATAAGTATAAAGTGATTGATTGGATAGAAATTATTCCATCTGACAAACGAAATTATGTACAGAGAGTATTAGAAAATGTCCATGTATACAGAACTATTCTTCATCAGCAGCGTAATGAAATATATTATATGGATTTCTTATTTTGATTTAAATTAAGAGCTTGATATAAGAAGTAAGTCAAAATCTAGGTATAGTCAGCGTAGAACCTATTACTATTCTATTTAGAACCCATATCGTGCTTAAGTAAGGCAATGAGCTCGTGATAAACCATTTTGGCAAATGTCTTTTTTTCTATTGTTTATTAATACTTCTATTATACTATTATAAACGCTAGAGCATAATACTGAAGTAGAAGAAAAAGAACATGAGATAAGATTGGAATTAAGTTTGGAGATAGAATGACTAGCAAGAGGAGCGATTATATATGAAACAATTAATAAGAGAACGATGTCTAGTATGCTCTAAATGTAGATGTTTTTTGAATACATTAAATATAGACTCAATTAAGGAACGGTTACTCGCCAATCATTCTTCATTACACTAATCTGGCATTAATAATTTCCTTGATAGCATAAGATATATGACTTAAGCTAACAGAATCTGAAAGAAAATGGTCGGCATATTTTAGTAGCTTAAGAGTAGAATAATGAGTTTGAACTTTATTAATTAGATCTATAGAGCCTTGATATGGCACCTCTTGATCCTGCATACCATGAATAATAGCAATAGGACACTGAATATTAATAGTAGGTTTATTTAATAATAAATATTTCCTAGCATTACATATTAGATTATAACTTATATGATACTTATTGTTACACGTATTTCCTGTTCCACCCAATTCAATATATCCTGTATGAATCATACTGTTTTTATTTTTTTCAGTAAGCTTATTCCAAATTAAAGTTTCTGTAAAATCTATTGCAGGAGCTAAAGCAACTACTCCACTAATTTCAATTTCGTTTTTAATAGCAGCTAGCATTGCTAACCAACCTCCTAAACTCGAGCCAACAATAATATTCTTAAAATTATTGCTAGTGTGATACATAATAGCTCGAGTTGCATCAAACCAACTCTCAATGGTTTGATCAATAAATCGACCAGAAGAATTACCATGGCCATAATTGTCAAAAGCTAAGAAGTTGAGATCTTCTTCTTGACATAGTTGATATAAATAACTAGACTTCTTACCTGACATGTTGGACATCATACCATGGAGAAAAATAATATTAATTAAACTGTTTTTTTGACTTTTATGTTGCCTGTAAGCAATAAACCTACCATCATCTAAGGTATAAATTTTATGCATTTATTTAGTATCAATATTAAAGATTGAAAAATATTATGAGTATAACTTACCATAAAAAAACAATTTTACAAGTCGTACCATCACTCGTAAATGTTGGTGTTGAGCGTAGTACTATTGACATTGCTAACTATTTGGTACAAAGTGGCTATAAATCCTTAGTAGCATCATCTGGTGGAGTACTACTTGAGCAGTTAAATAATACTGGCAGCACACATTATCTAGTAAATACTGCAAGTAAAAATCCATTTGTTATTTGGTATAATCATACAATACTATCTGACATCATAAAACAACAGAAAGTAGACATAATACATGTTAGGTCAAGAGCTTCAGCTTTTAGCTCATATCTTGCAGCTCGTAAGACTAAAATTAAATTTATTACTACCTTTCATGGGTTTTATAATTTTTCAACTTTAATTAAGAAAATGTATAACAGTATTCTGGTTAAAGGCGATATAGTTATTGTAGTTTCAAACTTTGTGAAAGATCATATTATAAAACATTACAATGTGCCTGAGGAAAAAATCAGAGTAATACATCGTGGCATTGATTTAGAGTACTTTAATCCTGACAACATTTCACCAAAAAAGTTAGAGCAGTGCAAGGCAATGTATAATATTCCCAAAGATACTTGTGTAATATTGTTACCAGCAAAAATGACTAAAAGAAAAGGGCATGAAATTGTGATTGAAGCTTTAAATGCAATCAAGGATTGCGATTTTTATTGTATCATGACTGGAGATATATTATCTAATCGTAATTTTACTAATGAAATAAAAAAGAAGATTATGCATTATAAGCTGCAAAGCAAAATTCAAATTTTTGGATCTACAGCTCATTTACCAGAATTATATGCCTTAGCTGATATTGTTCTTTGCCCTTCAATTGAGCCAGAAGCCTTTAGTCGTGTTATAGTTGAAGCTCAAGCTATGGAAAAAGTCATAATTGCTAGCAATATTGGTAGTACCATGGAAACTATTGCTGATGAAGTTACAGGGTTTCATATTAACGCATCTGATGTACAGGATTTATCAGAGAAAATTAAGTATGTACTACTAAATTTAACTAGTAATAAAATGCAAACTATGCGCAAGCAAGCAAGGCAATCTACATTATTGCAATTTTCTTTACAACAAATGCAAAGCAAGACTTTAAGTGTTTACAATGAATTATGATTATAATAAAAAATTATAGTTTTTTAGCTAGGGCTAGTTATGATATAGCTAAAATTAAAGATTTTTATTAATATTGTCTGAGTACACATTATAAAAAAGACTTTTCAAAGATAGTAAGCTATAACAGATTTATAGAGTTAATGCATATGGCATTTTGCAGATGCTACCGTTATTACAATCTCTTCTCTCTCTACCTTAACTTTATTAGAAGCATACATATCCTAAATTTTGTTTTGTATTTTGCAGAAAATCTAATTTACAATTGTTTATATTTGTTATTTTTTCTATTGTAGCATAGTATAAAGCATATTATACTGAGCGTATACTTTAAACGAATTTCGATTTACCAATGAAGTTAAAAGCCAAATATAAACAGCAATCCAAAGTTGGTAAGGTTGTACAAGTAGTTTCAGCTGTTGTTGATGTTAGTTTTGCAGGTAAAGACTTACCGCATATTTTAAATGCTTTAGAGTGCACTATTAATAATGAAAAAATAGTTCTGGAAGTTTTACAACACATAGGAGATGATATAGTACGATGTCTAGCTATGAACTCAACTGATGGATTATTTAGAGGAGCTGAAGTAATTGATACTGGAGAACAAATTAAAGTACCAGTTGGTAAATCAATTTTAGGAAGGATATTGAATGTAGTTGGACAACCAATAGATGATTTAGGTCCAATTAAATGCGACAACTTTTCGCAAATACATAAAGATGCTCCAAAGTTTATCAATCAATCTACTTCGAGAAAAATACTAATTACTGGTATTAAAGTAATAGATTTACTTACTCCATACATCAGTGGAGGAAAAATTGGCCTTTTTGGTGGTGCTGGAGTTGGTAAAACTGTATTAATAATGGAGATTATTAACAATGTAGCTAAGGCTTATAAAGGTTATACAGTTTTTACTGGAGTTGGAGAGCGTACTAGAGAAGGTGGAGATTTATATAAAGAAATGGTTGGATCTAATATAATTGATCTTAATAAGTTAGAAAATTCTAAAGTTACTTTGGTGTTTGGGCAAATGAATGAACCTCCTGGAGCAAGAGCTAGAGTGGCATTAACTGGCTTAACAATAGCAGAGTCATTTCGGGATATGAACGAAGGTGAAGTTCTATTATTTATTGATAATATTTTTAGATTTACTCAAGCAGGAGCAGAAATATCTACATTATTAGGACGTATTCCGTCTGCAGTTGGTTATCAGCCTACCTTAGCTACTGATATAGGAAGTTTACAGGAGCGGATTACATCGACAAAATTTGGAGCTATTACTTCAATACAAGCAATTTATGTGCCAGCTGATGATTTAACTGATCCAGCTCCAGTAGCTTGTTTTGCACATCTTGACGCTACTACAGTTCTTAGTCGTAAAATTGCTGAGCTTGGTATTTATCCAGCTGTTGATCCGTTAAATAGTAGTTCACAAATTCTTGATGCTAATGTAATAGGACAAGAACACTATTCAGTAGCTACTCAGGTACAAGAAATTTTGCAAACATACAAGTCATTACAAGATGTAATAGCTATATTAGGTGTAGATGAATTGTCAGATGATGAGAAAAGAATTGTTTCTAGAGCTAGAAAAATACAGAGGTTTTTAACTCAGCCTTTTCATGTTGCGGAAGTGTTTACAGGTAAACAAGGTAGATTTGTTAGTTTAGAAGATACAATTTATGGATTCAAAGGGCTGATTGAGGGAAAATATGATGATTTGCCAGAAATGGCTTTTTACATGGTTGGTAGTATTGATGAAGCTATTGAAAAATCTAAAACATTATGAAACCTATAAATAGTACAACGCTTATAGTTAAAATTTTAGCTTTAGAAAAAATAATATACAATAATAATACTGTTGACATGTTAGTACTTCCAGGTTTGGAGGGAGTGTTAGCGGTTTTACCTCAACATTTACCTATGCTAGTTGTATTAAAATTTGGAATAGTAGAGGTTCATTATAATGATAGAAATATTGATCGTTTTACTATTAGCGGTGGAATAGTAAAAGTTGATTCTCAAGTAGTAGATATAATTTCAATGTTTGCAATGAATTGTACGCACATAGATGGACTCAAAATAAAAGCTAAAATTGAGGAAATTAATGCTGTAACTTCGTCAAAACAGAGCACTTTATTACAAGAAGAGCATAAATTTTTAATTGCTAATTTAGAATTATTAAGTTAGATAGTATTATTTATTACTAAATGTATCCTTATATGATGAAAATATGTGAAGTTATAATAAAATAAAAGTTATAGCAATAACACAAAAGGAAGCTAGTAATAGGTCTGCTCCTTAGGCTAATAGCTTGTACTCAAGATAAGTAACTAGCTTTTTTGAATAACAAAAAAAACCGGCAGTATTCTTAGGCTAAAAATTCTGTATTTACAAGGTTGATTTCAAGATATTCAGTTAAATTTAACATAAAAGCAGTGATTATGAATAGTATAAGAGATATTTAATGCAGCTGTGTTAATTAATAATAAAGTGCAAATAAAAAAGTTTAATAATAATGCTGATGGATTTTACAAATTAGTAACATGCTTAAAAAGCAGAGGAGATAATCACGGATCATGTTTGTATGGAAGCAGCTGGGGGATTTACTGAAAATGCTTAGCACAATATCTATACGATTATATAGCTAAAACAGTATAAAACAGTTATGTTGTATACTTTTTGAAAATGGTGTTTAAGTCAGAGTGATCTTTTATTCTTCCTGATTTAGCTTAAAACTATTTTTTCTCAATAGGATTTAAGAGAATAATACGGTAAATATTCTAATATGTGTCCATCTTTTTTATCATACATCCAAATTATTATAACTGTTTTATAGTAGTTTAGCTATATCCGTTCAGTTCTAGGTGCACTATGAACAAGACTGCTATCATGCGTAAAGACAATAACCTTTCCTTTGTCTTTGACCTTTTTATCTTATCATGAAATTTTAATCTCTTTTCTTTTTTTGCCTTGAGATGTTGTAAACGCCAGATTAGGATAAGTGGAAATATGAAATGTAGAGAATAAAAGGTATACAAAGAGAGAATAGACTTCTTTCGAAACTGGTTAAGGTAGTTCAAAATTATAAATGCCAGAGATCAAATTAAATCTAAGACCGAATCTTTTACGTCTATTTCGATATTTGTCAGCAATAATTTTGAACCGTTTTTAGCATACCAATAACATTTTCATTGACAACTCTTTCTCCTGCTAACCTACGATTATTCTTTTTATCATTTTTAGTTAAAGGATTTTTCTTGCTTTTTTTCTTTGGTAATGCAGAATTATTGCGAATTTTTTGTATACCTTGATATCCTGTATCAGTAATCGCTTTAATCTTAGGATGGATAAGAATTTTGGATTCCTTAAATAATCTAAAGTCATGTTTTTTACCGTTAGAAAAATCTGTACATATTACTTGGTGCGTTTTCTTGTCTACCACTATTTGAGTTTTTAGTGTATGCTTTTTCTTCTTTCCTGAATAATAGAATTTTTATTTTTTTTTAGGTCCTTCTATAGGACTCTCAGTAGCACCAATCAAGACTACTTCATAATTCATATCGCTATTCATTAGAGCTTTACGACCTGGAAGAGCAAAGTTTGGGTGTTTAACTAAGGTGTCTTCTACCCATTTTACAGCTTTATATGCTGAACTTTCACTAATCCCATAGTTCTGACCTATATGAAAATAAGTACGGTATTCTCTAAGGTATTCTAAGGCCATCAATAACTGTTCCTCCAAATTGAGCTTATTTTTACGCCCTCCTTTTGATTTCTTAACACCATCAGCTTTCCTCAAAATATCCACCATCTTTGAGAATGTTCCCTTCCTTACTACTGTTAATCGACGAAATTTTTCATCCTTTAACTCTTTAATCTGATCTAATTTCATTGTTACTTCAAATCAGATTTTTATAACACTATTCTACATCATTCTCTAGTTTCGAAAGAAGTCTATTAAGTTTATAGAAAATATTAAATTAGATAGATACTGCTATGAGTATTTTGAAATCACTTTTACAACCTTGTATAATAATAGCTATATTGCTTTCACCATCGATATGTACAGCAAATAATAATGTAAACTTCAATGCTTTCAAAGATAGTATTGATACTTCACAATTCTATATAAAATTTTCAACTGGTATTGCTACTAACTACGATACATTAGAAGCTGGAATTGGTTATAGATTAGATCGTCACAGAATGGATGTAAGATTAGGATTTATGTGTCATCACAACTGTAGAGATAACTTTGTTCAAGGAAATTATTATTACAATATAATTGAAGGTAACAAAGCATCAATTTTTGTTACAGGTGGCCTAGTATCAGTTCTCGCGTGTTGCAGTGGTACTGGTATAGATTTGTGAGTTGGCACAACAATAAACTTATCAAGAGATGCATATTTAGATATTGAATGCTCCACAATAGCTAACTATAGACCACTTCCTATTCATATACGTGTTGGATGGCGGGTTCACATTTAATAACTAGCAAGTTTTATAGTTAGTAATGATTAGCTCATTAACGAGATTGCGTTTTTGATTGATTGAGTATGTAACTCCAATATGAGTAATGAAGAAGTCTTTGTATAAGTCTTTAATGAAGGTAGTGTTATTATTTGAAAGCATAATTTTAACACCTTTATTGTTTAGTTCATATACAAAATCTCGTAGTCTGATTTGCTCTTTTTCATCAAATGGGACTCTAGTGTAGAACCTTTCTCCTGATTGGTGGTAAGGAGGATCGAAATAAACAAAGTCATTTTGTTGAGGCTCTATAAATGAAAAATCCATTGCGCAAATTGATACATCGGTTAAAAGTTTACTACATTTGTTTATTCTAGAGCAAATATGAAGCTTAAGATATCACTTATCAGAAAATGTTTGAGCAGATGTACCATCTCTGTTTAGCCTATAAATTCCCCTAAAGGAATATTTATTAAGATATATAAATTTTGCAGTAATATCGTTAGGATCATTACTATAATAATTGTCTCTTATTTTATAGTAGAGATTTTCAGAATGGTTTTTGTGATATAGATTTAGTAACCTGTTGACTTCATTTGGATTCTTTTTTACAGCGTGATAACTAGTAATTAAGTTGAGATTAATATCAGACAAAAAACATTGTTTAAACAGATGCCTAACTTGAAAAAATAAAGCCCCACCTCCAAGGAATGGTTCATAGTAATTATAGTATGGCCCTGAAGGAAGATGCTTTATTAGTTTAGCAACAATTCTCCTTTTGCCTCCAACCCAGTGGAAAAAAGGCTTTGGTTCATTAGAAATTGCTATTGACACAAGAATTTTTGATTAATTAAATCTCTACTATGAATTATAGTAGAAAATAAGCCTTAAAGCCAGTAATAATAACTGCTGCAGAGCTTTTTTTATAAATCTTTTTTGAATGATGTTTTTGAAGCTAAAGATACAATGTGATAATTTCGCATCTATTTTAAAAAAGATGAAAAAATCTTTCATAATTATGACAAAAAGTCATGTACTGACAAAAAATGAAATGATACTGTATACCTGATGTTATCCGAGATTCAAGATTTAGATAATATTTAGCTAGAGGTTATTTCATTAAAACTTCAGAATCTGCTATTAAAGGTATAAATGAATCTCTAGCTACTCTTTAATCACTACTTCAAACAGCAAAAGTAATGCTATGATTATTAGTGATAAGAATAACAATAAACAAAAAAATTCTCCATTCCATATAGCTTAAATTTTGTACCTAATGTGCAATTAAAATTTTAAAAGCAATTTCTTAATATTTTTGTCAAAGTTCTGACTCTAACTCACTCTTTATTTTTGCAACATGTCCTTTCGGTATTATCTCAGTTTCTATGCCCAACTTTAAATTCTTCAATGCGTTTTTCGAAGAGTAATTATCTCCAGCTATTTGAGCTCTGACAGGTAAATCTATTTTATGATTTTGAAGACAAGATCTGCGGCAGGAATTAACAATTTCATCTTTAATATCTAAAGGTAATGGAGAATTATCTAAGAAATCATCTTTAAGAGTATGTTCAGCAGATTGAAGTAATACTTCCTTAATAACGAAAAGTATTTTTTTATTTAAATAAAAGTCAGAATCTTTCAGTGTACTAGAAAATAGTTTCTGCACTATATATTTTTTATCTTCTGCATTTATAGAGTCCCAATTTGTTTTAGTATTAGATTGGTTATTTGCATCTATAGGTGTTGTATCTAACAGCGATTCGTTTATAAATACATCCATAAGCAAACATTTTTTAGTAATAAGATTATATCCAGTAGTATAGTAGCCACCATATTTTACAACAAACTGTTCTGGTATAAGAAAATTTGATAACATTGTATCTATCATTGCTTGAGATTGATCAGAATTTGCTTTTATAACACCTGCATTGATCAAATATATAGCTTTAGATTCTGCTAAAAATTTTAGTCCTTCACTGTATAATACTAATGGTGCATTAACATATAGATAGCGTGTCAATTCAATTAAGTGTAAGTCATGAATTGGAACTGTAGGCTTAATTCCTAAAATATTGTTTACCTTAAATTGAAATATGCTAAGAAAATTTTCCTTAACTTCATCTGCAGTAAGTGATCCTAAAGTAGGAAGTTCAGTAGAATGTTTTATATTTGATGATGACAGCCCACCTATAACACTTTCTAACATTTCTAATTTACTGGAATATGGAACTAAAGTAATAAAATCATATAACTCTCTAAATATTTGATCAGGAAGATTATCTCTCAATACCTCTCTAACAGTTCGTGTTGAACAATTACTATAACGAGGATTAATTACTGGTATTTTATTGACTGGGGTAGGCTCTAATAGCATTAGTTCAGAAGAATCAGTGAAATAAAACATTTTTTTTTGTCTTATATCATCAGTTACCGAACCACTAATCATATAGTGTATTCCTGTAAAAACTACTTGATCCTTAGTAAGACATTCTCTTTTCTTAAGTTCATCTATTTTCTTAAGTTCATCATAGTCATTTGTGCTTTTTGATGTAGCAATACGATAATGATTAGACATTACTGTGTTGTCTGGGTTATATAAGACTCCATAATTGACGTTTGTATTATTATCACGATAATACTTTGCGATATTCAAATGACTTAAATTGTCAACATTATCAACAGCATTAACAGTACTAACAGTACTAACAGTACTAACAGTACTAACAGTACTAAAGTCTATATAAGTTTCTCCTCTATGATCTAAATCACGTGATTTTTTTATTATTTCTACAGTTTGAATCCATTGCATCCCTCTGTCAGCCATCTTTTTTGCATAAGTATATGTATCATCATTTTGTTCCATATTTGCAAAAAGAATTCCAAAATCATCATAAACGCATTCACCGTTACATAATTTTGTAAAAAATGCATATTTATCTCTTAAAAGCTCTATATAAAATTTACTTTTTAACATTTGTTCAAGATGATAAGTAATATTCTTAAGTTCTATACAATCTTTATTAAATAAAGCTTTATAACAGTTAATTAGATTTATATATCCAGATAACGCTATTTCACTCGTACTACCTGGTACATTTATATTATCATGATTATTTGATCTATCAACAGATTCAAAATGGTGTACTAAATTTATTTCATAACTATGATTGATAAACTCATCATATAATTTATTTATATCCGTTTCAGGTATATCTTCATACATAATACTTCACCCTTAAAATTAATAATCTAAATAGTTAACACTGTAATATCGGTTATTATATGTTAAATGAATAATCACTAGTAAAATTATATACTGTTATCAATAACAATCAATAACTTTTAACAACATTGTTATATTTTGAAATTATCATTGCATTAATCCGAAACAAAGAAAAGTAACTATCAAACAAGTACTATTGGCTCAAGGGCAGCTTGAAATAAAAGAAGACTTTAATTCTATAGAGAAAAAAGATCTTGACTTAGTTAATACAGCCCTTGATTTTTATATTTTGGATATTGTAGGTCGTTTTAAAGATGTGTTTGAACCTGATGTTTAAATTAAGAGCAAAGAAGATAAGTCCAGAACTTTTTCAGTTAATATACTAAATTATCAAAGTCTTTTTATACAGAGATAAATTGCATATCTCATTTTGAATGAGATTTTGCTTTTTTCGGTGTAAATAACAATGCGATAATTTCGCATCAATGTGTAATATTATGAAAAAATTTTCATAATTATGACAAAAAGTCATGTACTGACAAAAAATGAAATGATACTGTATACCTGATGTTATCTGAGATTCAAGATTTAGATAATATTCCGATAGAGATTAAAAGCATATAAACAACTAAATTTATCTTTTTAATCTCTAGCATA